>DATDPU010000161.1:0-26387 GCA_035292585.1 Anaerolineae bacterium
CTGGCGGTTGGAAACCGCGCCTATAATCCCGCGAAGCCGACCTGCGCCGGCTGGAGGTGCAGTCCGCGCAGGCGGCCTTCGCGTTAGGGTTGCCGCGACTTCCAGTCGCCGAAAAACTCGCCCCCAAAGCGAAATGCGCCCGCGGTGAACATTCCGCTTCCAAGCGCGTTTCCAGCGTGGTAGAATCACAGTATGGTCGAATTACACACGCCCATCGTCCGCGCGCCCGACTTCGCGCCCGGCGTATGGATCAACTCGCCCCCGCTGCATATCGACGCGCTGCGCGGGCGGGTTGTCCTCATCGACATCTGGGACTTCACCTGCATCAACTGCCTCCGCACGCTGCCGTACCTGGTCGAGTGGCATCGGCGCTACGCCGGACGCGGCCTCACCATCGTCGGCGTCCACTCGCCGGAGTTCGAATTTGCCAAAGACCGGCGGCAGGTCGAAGCGGCCGCCCGTCGCTTCGGGCTGAACTACCCGATCGTCCTCGACAACGAGTACGCCACCTGGACGGCCTACGCCAATCGTTACTGGCCGGCGCATTACTTGATCGACCGAAACGGCTACATCCGATACACCCGGTTCGGCGAAGGCGGCTACTACGACTTCGAGCAAGCAATTCAGCAGTTGCTGCGGGAAATCGACCCGGCCATCCCGCTGCCGGAACCGATGCCGGCATTACGTCCCGAAGATCGACCCGGCGCCGTGTGCCACCGCATCACGCCCGAACTCTACACCGGCTTCGATCGCGGCGCGCTTGGCAATCCCGAAGGCTACCGGCTGGATGCAGTCATGTTCTACCCCGAACCGGAACGGCGCCCGCAGGGCCAGTTCTACGCGGCGGGTCCGTGGAAAGCGGCGCGCGATCACCTGGCCGCAGCCGGCGCGAGCGGCGCGTTGATCTTGCCGTACCAGGCGGCCACCGTCAACGCCGTCCTGTCGCCCAGCGGCGACCCGGTCGAGTTGATGCTGGGCATCGCCGATGCTAACGCCGCGCCGCTCGCGCCCGTCGATGTCGTCATCACCCAGAACGAACAGCCGCTCACGCCGCTTGTAGCCGGAGACGATATCATTTTCGACGAGCACGGTCGCAGCTGCGTCCGCGTCGACGCGCCGCGCATGTACAACCTGGTCAAGAACCCGACCTTCGGCCGCTTCGAGCTGCGGTTGATGCCCGGCCGCGCCGGTTTTGCGATCTACGCTTTTACCTTCACCTCGTGTGTCGTTCCCGACTCGGCGCAAGACGGGCCAGGGTTGTTGTTTGTTGGATAGTTGGGGTAAATGCGCGCTTTCTTCCTGTGGATGTCCCATAATACGTTTCTGCGCCGCCTGCTCATGGGACTCGGCTTTGCGCGGCGCGCGGCCAGGCGCTTCGTCGCGGGCGAGACGATCGACGCCGCCATCGGCGCGATCCGGGCGCTGAACGCGAACGGCATCTTCGCCACCGTCGATCACCTGGGCGAAAACGTCGAGACCGAGGCCCACGCGCGCCGCGCCGCCGACGATTATTTAGCCGTGCTCGATCGGATCGGCCAAGCAGAGGTTCAATCCCATGCTTCGCTCAAGCTCACGCAGTTGGGGCTGGATATCGGCGTCGAGTTTTGCCGCGCGAACGTCGCCCGCGTGCTATGCCAGGCGCAGGCGGTCGGGACGTTCATCCGCATCGACATGGAAGCGAGCGACTACACCGATCGAACGCTGCAAGTTTACCGCGATCTGCGCGCGGAGTTCGGCAACGTCGGGATCGTGATCCAGTCGTACCTGTATCGCAGCCAGGATGATATCGCCGCACTGTGCGCGGAAGGCGCCAACGTCCGCCTGTGCAAGGGCGCATACCAGGAGCCGCCGGACCGCGCTTTTCCAAACAAGGCCGATGTGGACGCCAGCTACATCGCGCTGACGCAGATGCTGTTGAGCGCTGCGGCGCGCGCACACGGCGCGTATGCCGCCATCGCCACGCACGACCCGAAGATGATCGCCGCCGCCAAGGCTTACGCCGCCGAGCACAACGTGCCGCGCGATCGGTTCGAGTTCCAGATGCTGTACGGCATCCGCCGTGACTTACAGCAACAACTGGCGCAAGCGGGCTACCGGATGCGCGTGTATGTCCCCTACGGCGCCGAATGGTATCCGTACTTCATGCGCCGTCTGGCCGAGCGCCCGGCAAACGTGTGGTTCGTGTTGCGCAACTTATTTAGAGGGTGAATGACCTGTCTACCTGTTACCTGTATACTGGTAAATTGGTAGCAGGTAGATAGGTAAACAAGTAATAGGTATCCAGGTATGGAGATTCGCAATCGTATCGCGCTCGTCACGGGCGGCGCGCATCGCGTCGGCAAAGCGATTGCGCTGGCGCTGGCTCAGGCGGGCGCGCACACCATCATCACCTATTTGAGCGCCGCCGACGAAGCGGCACAGACACTGCGCGAAATCGAGGCGCTGGGTGTGCAGGCGCTGGCGCTGCCGCTCGACCAGCGCGACACGACGCAGATCGAGACATTGTTGGAGACGATCGGCGATCGTTTCGGGAGGCTGGATATCCTGGTCAACAGCGCGGCAATCATGGAACGCCGGCTCCTCTTCGACGTTACACCCGACGATTGGGATCGCACGCTCGATACCAATTTGCGCGGCCCGTTCTTCATCGCGCAAGCTGCGGCGCGGTTGATGTTGGGGCAGCGCCCGGAGCGAAGCGCAGCCGGGTCGGACGACGCTGCGACGCACGGCTGCATCATCAACATCGCCGATGCGTCGGCGCTGCATCCCTGGCCCTCGTACATCGCGCACACGGTGAGCAAAGCCGGCCTCGTCGCGCTGACCAAAGCCCTGGCGCTCGCGCTGGCCCCCGCGATCCGCGTGAATGCCGTCGCGCCGGGGGCCGTGCTCAAACCGCAGGCGTGGAGCGATGCACACTGGCGTCAGCTGGCCGAGCGTATCCCGCTGGGTCGGTCGGGCGCCCCGGAAGATGTAGCCGAAGCCGTGCTGTACTTGATCCGCAGCGACTTCGTCACCGGCCAACTCTTAGTGTTGGACGGGGGACGCGAGTTAAGGTAAACTTACTGCCAGCCCACATCCATTGAGGAGAAAATCGTTGGCCGACAAAACTACTACCAAGAAGGAGTTGCGCCGCCAGCGGCGGCAGCAGGAGAAAGTTCAGCGAACCCGCGCCGCGCGGCGGGAAAACTTGTTCGTGTGGGGCGGGTTAGGCGCTATCGTCTTAGTCACCGGCTTTATCGTATTCCAATCGCTCAACCCGGCGAACCAGCCGGGGACGGTCGTGCTGGATCAGGGCAATCAGCACCTGAGCGATGTGACTGAACCGCACGTCCCGTACAATACGGTTCCCCCGACTTCCGGCCCGCACATGGGCGGCTTGTGGAACTGGGGCATCTCCGAAGAACCGATCCCGGACGAGTGGCAAATTCACAACCTCGAAGACGGCGGCGTCAGCATCCAGTACGATTGCCCCGACGATAGCTGCCCTGAGTTGAAGGCACAGCTCACAGCATTCGCTGGCGAACTGTTGAACGATCCTTCGCTCAAGCACCCGACCACCGGCGACACGCACCTGATTCTTGCGCCGTATCCGGGCATTCGCGACGCCAGCGGCGGCAAGCTGATCGCGCTGACCGCCTGGGCGCGCATCCAATACTTCGACACGCTCGATCGCGAGAACATACTGAAATTCGTCCGCACGTACATCAACGTCGATCATCATGTGCGGGGCCAGGGATGACGGTTCAGCGCGACCTGATCCAGAAGCGGTTGCGGGATGAAGGCGACAAGCTGATCACGATGTTCGAGCGCCTGTCGCCCGAACAACAATCGCTCACCCTCTACTCCGATGGCATGGATTGGTCGCTCAAAGACTTGCTGGCGCACCTGACTTCAGCCGAGCGCGCCTTCTTGTACTATGGCCGAGACATTCTCAACGGCGGCGCAGGCGCGCCCGAAGGTTTCGACCTCAACGGCTTCAACCAGCGCGAAGTCGGCCAGTTACGCGAACGGGCCTTCGCCCAACTCATCGACGACCTGCGCGCGGTGCGCCGGGAGACGATCGAGTTTGTAGGCCAGATCGCCGACGCAGATTTCGCGCGCCGGGGCCGGCATCCGTTCTTCGGACAAATGTCGATCGATGAGATGTTCAAGTTGATCTATCGCCACACCATGCTGCACTTGCGCGACGTGCGCCGGGCGATCGGGGTCGAGGCTGATGGGCGACCGTAGAAACCCGGTTTCTCGAAGAAACCGGGTTTCTGCCAAGCGCCTGTGGTCTTTCGTCCTGCTCACGCGCCCACTGTTCCTGTTCGGCGGAGCGCTGCTGTATGGCCTGGGCGCGGCGATCGCTGCCTCGGCCGGCAAGCCGATCGATTGGGGTCGCTATGCACTGGGACAGGCCATCGTCACCGCGATCCAGTTGATGACGCACTACAGCAACGAATATTTCGATCTCGAACCCGATCGGCTTGTCGGCACGGATCGCACCTGGTTCTCCGGCGGCAGCGGCATCCTGCCCGGCGGACGGCTTGCGCCGGTTGTCGCGCGCCGCGCGGCTGTCGTCTGCGCCGCCGTCGCGCTTATCGCCATCGCCAACGCGGCGACCGTCGAGCCGACCATGAGCGCGATCGGCCTGCTGGCGCTGTTGAGCAGCTGGTTCTATTCGGCCCCGCCCGTCCGGCTGGTCGCCAGCGGTTTCGGCGAGCTGGTCACCGCAATGATCATCGCGTTCCTCGCGCCGGTGAGCGGCGCGGTTATGCAAGTGGGTTCGCTGGACACTCGATTGATCGGCGTCGCGTTGCCGCTGGTTCTGATCTCCATCGCCATGTTGCTGACCTTCGAATTTCCCGACTACGACGCCGATCGCCGGATGGGCAAACGCACGCTGGCGGTCCGGCTGGGCCTGCCGCGCGCGAGCCGGCTGCACAATAGTCTGATCGCGCTGGCATTCGGCAGCGTCTGGATCGAGGCGGCGGCCGGTTGGATCGAGCCGCGCATTGCGGCCTGGACGTTGGCCGGCCTGCCGCTCGCCGCGTGGCAGCTCGGCAGTATGCGCTGGCGGGCACGGCACGGCGTGTTCGGCAACTGGCTGTTTACCACCGGCGGCGTGGGGCTATTCGCGCTGACCGCGCTGATGTTTCTGGTGGGGTTTCTCACCCGGTAAGATCGTACTCGTGCTATCCTCTTCCATAGCGATGGATTCAGACGCAGACAACACCACTCTCGGCGCAACCGAACAAGGCACGCAACGCTATCGGGATCGTTTCTCCGATCGGCCGGGGCACTTTCGCCATCAGCAAGACTGGTGGCTCTCGTCCATCGGAATCGGCACGTATCTCGGCCAGCCCGACGCCGAGACCGATGCGCGCTACACGTCGGCGGTGCAGCACGCGATCGAGTGCGGCATCAACGTGATCGATACGGCCAACAATTATCGTTTTCAGCGGAGCGAGCGCAGCATTGGCGACGCGCTCAAGGCGCTGTTCGAATCGGGACGCGCGCAACGGGACGAGGTCATCATCGCCACTAAAGGCGGCTACATCCCGTTCGACGGCGCGCCGCCGGCCGATCCGGAGCGCTACATCCGCGAGAACTACATCGACACGGCGGTGGTGCGCCCGAAAGATATCGTCGATGGACATTGCATGGCGCCGGAATTCTTGTGGTATCAAATCGATCAGTCACGCCGGAACCTGGGCGTCGAGTGCATCGACATTTACTATCTCCACAATCCCGAAACGCAACTCGACGCTATCTCGCGCGCCGACTTCCGCAAGCGGCTGCGCGCCGCGTTTGAGTTCTTCGAGGAACAAGTCGACCAGGGCTGGATTCAGTATTACGGCACGGCGACCTGGAACGCTTATCGCGCTTCGCCCAAAGAAGGCAGCTACCTCTCGCTCGAAGACGTGCTGGCGGTGGCCCGCGAGGTGCGCGGCATCAATCACCACTGCCGCTTTACCCAGCTGCCGTTCAACCTGGCCTTGCTGGAAGCTTTGACCGCCCGCAACCAACGCGCCAGCGGCGAGCTGATGAGCGCGTTGGAGGCGGCGCAACGCTTCGGCGTGACCGTGATGTGCAGCGCGACGCTGTTTCAAGCGCGCCTGCTGGGGCAGCTGCCCGCTCCGCTCCACACGCAGTTCGGCGGCCTGACGACCGATGCGCAACGCGCCATCCAGTTCACGCGCTCGGCTCCCGGCGTCGCGACGGCGCTGGTCGGCATGAGCCGAACCGAGCACGTCGACGAAAACGTGGCGGTGACCGAAGTCCCACCCCTGGATGCGGCGGCGTTCAAGCGGCTGTTCACGCAGAGGTAGACGAAGGACGGGCGACGAACGGTGATGATTCATCCTTCGTCACCTGCCCCCGCAACAACGTGGAGGGGGTTCGTCAAATAAACCATGCCCGAATTGTTTACCGTCCTCACGCCACCAGCCGCGCTGCGCAAGCTGCTCGATCATTTGCCCGCCCCGCTCCCGATCGAATCGATCCCGATCCTCGCCGCGCTCGATCGCGTGATCGCCGAGTCGCCGCTCGCGCCGGGGCCGTTGCCCGCTTTCGCGCGCAGCACGATGGATGGTTACGCGGTGCGCGCCGCCGACACGTTTGGCGCGAGCGAAACGCTGCCCACTTACCTGACAGTCATCGGTGAAGCGCCGATGGGACAGGCCCCCGCGTTCGAGATCGGGCGAGGGCAGGCGGCGATCATCCATACCGGCGGGATGCTGCCCAAGGGTGGAGACGCCGTCGTGATGATCGAGCGCACACAGGTAGCGCGCGAAAACGAGATCGAAGTGCTGCGCTCGGTCGCCGTGGGCGAGAACGTCATTCAGATCGGTGAAGACATCCAGGCGGGTGAGGCGCTATTGCCCATAGGACATCGCTTGCGGCCGCAAGACCTGGGGGGTCTGGCCGCAACGGGTATCACGCGCGTGAGCGTGGCCCAACGGCCGCGAGTGGCAATCCTCGCCACCGGCGACGAAGTCGTGCCCGCCGACGCCGAGCCGGCGCCCGGCCAGGTGCGCGACGTCAACACCTACACGGTGGCCGGGCTGGTCGAGCGCGCCGGTGGTGTGCCGCTGCCGCGCGGCATCGCGCCCGATGACTTGGAAGCGCTGTATCACGCGGCGCGCGCCGCGCTCGACGCAAGCGATGCGCTGGTGCTGTCAGCCGGGTCTTCGGTCAGCGTGCGCGATATGACCTCGGGCGTGATCGCTCGGCTGGGCCAGCCCGGCGTGCTGGTGCACGGCGTCTCGTTGAAGCCGGGCAAGCCCACGATTCTCGCCGTGTGCGAGGGCAAGCCGGTCTTCGGGCTGCCCGGCAACCCGGTCAGCGCGATGGTGGTGGCCGATCTATTCCTCACCCCGACGGTGTGGCATCTGCAAGGGTTGGCGCATCCGGCGCAGCCGCGCTCAATTCAGGCGCGCCTGGGGCGCAACGTCGCTTCGACGCCGGGCCGCGAGGATTACATTCAGGTCAAGCTGCTCGAGCGCGACGGCGAAGTGTGGGCCGAACCGATCTTCGGCAAGAGCAACCTGATTTACACGTTGGTCAAAGCCGACGGTTTGCTGGTCGTGCCGCTGGATGCGAATGGGGTGCAGGCGGGGGAACGGGTTGAGGTGAGGGTGTTCTGAGCAACGGATAGGGAACGGACACCTGCCCCACCGCAGGTGTCCGTTGTTCATCCGTTGCATCGCAGCTGGAGACTACAATGCCACTGGTCATTGATGGGCTTTGCCAGGAACCCACCTACAAAATCATCGGCCTCGCAATGGAAGTTCACAACGAGCTCGGGCCGGGGCATCGTGAGGCCGACTACCACGATGCGTTGCTATTAAAGCTCAAGCGAACCGATCTCGACTTCGAGGATGAACCGGAGGTTCTGATTACTTTGGATAGCGGTGAAGTCGTCAAGATTCGTAAGCCCGATTTTGTCGTCGCACAGTCCGTAATTGTCGAACTCAAAGGCCGTCAACACCAGATGACCAAAGATGATCAAGCACAAGTCATTGGTTATTTCGCAGCCCTACCAGCATGCAAAATAGCTTTGTTTTTCAACTTCGGTCGTCCGCGCCTGGAATACCATCGCCTGTTTCCGCCTAAAAAAGTGACCGCTTTTCAGCGCCAAAAGTGGGGCAAGCCCATCGAGTAGCTCAAACTCCTCACTATCCGTTCATTCGTTGTGAATTCGTTGCTCATGTCCCAGCCCACTACCGATCTCCTCCAGCAAGGCATCGCCGCCGTCAAGGCCGGCCAGCGCGACACAGCACGCGCGCTGCTGATGCAGGTGATCGAGGCCGACGAGAAAAACGAGCAAGCCTGGCTATGGTTGAGCGGCGCGGTCGAGACCGCCGACGATCGACGGGTCTGTCTGGAGAACGTGCTGGCGCTGAATCCCAACAACGCCGCCGCGCAACGCGGTCTCGCCAAACTCGGACCGGCGCCCGCACCGCCGGAACAAGCGCCGCGCGAGATCGTCATGCGCCGGGAGCGACCACCGAACTCGCCCGCCGCGGCGATCCTCTATCCTGAAAAGCAGGTCGAGGAGTGGCGCTGGCAGGACACGCCCGACCTGAAGCGCGTGCCGGCGATCGAGTATCAAGTCAAATCAGCCTACGACGATATCTGGAACACGGCCAAGGACATTTGTGGCTACTGCGCGCAAGAGGTGACGCAAGACGATCGGAAGTGCCCAAGCTGTAAGCGAAACCTGATCGGCCTTCGATTCCGCCGCGAGCAACCCGGGGTAAACCTGTTCTTCATGGTCGTCCTGGTGCTCAGCCTGATGGGCCAGTTTGTCGCGCAGTTTTTTCTCGACCTGCGTCTTCAGGTTCACGTCGCCGTCCCCGTCTTCGACGCCGTGCTCGCGCTGTTTCTGCTGCTGTCCGCCATTGGCATCTACCTGCGGCAGCGCGCGGCCTATCTCACCGCGCTGGGCTTGCTGGTCATCGTCCTCGGCAGTGGTATCATCCGGGCGACGACAAGCATCGACGCTCGGAACGAATTAATCGTGGTCATTGCCGTCATCGTGCGCGCGGCGCACATCATCACCGCGCTGCTCGGTCTACTGCTGGGCATCTTCAGCGTCGGCGCCGATTTCGAGACGGTCGAAAGCCGGCACGTGGCGCGGCTGGGCGAAGACCTGAAACGCGCGGGCGATTTCTACCATTCCGGCAAGGCGTTTGCCGAGAAAGGGATGTGGGCGATGGCGGTTCCGTACTGGCAACGTGTTGCCGCAGCGAACCCGACCAACATCGCCTACCAACGCGCTTTGGGCGAAGCGTATGCCCGGCTTGGCTTCTACGACCGCAGCCTGGACGTGCTGGGAGCGGCGCTCGAACGTTCCGCCGACCCGGCCGTTCGGGCCGAGATCGAAGAACTGGTGCAGAGCGTGCGCCGGCAACAATCCGCCCGCGCCCCCATCGGGTCGGAGGAAAAATAGCATGCGCCCAGCCGGCCGCAATCCCCGATGATCAACACATGACACGCAACGTTTACCTTGAAGACATTCCGCTCGACGAGGCCTGGCGGCGCTTCACCAACGCGCTGACCGCTGCCGACCTGTGGCGACCGCTTGACGGCGAAGAAGTTCCTGTTGCCGATGCGCTGGGGCGCGTCACTGCCGAGCCGATCTGGGCGCGCGTGTCGTCGCCCGCGTATCACGCCGCGGCGATGGACGGCTACGCGGTTCGTAGTGAAGACACCATCGGCGCGATAGAAACGGCGCCGGTGCAGTTGCCTATCCGTACTGTAGGAGGCGACATTGTAGGAGGCGACTCCAGTCGCCGACCCGACTCCAGTCGCCGACCCGACTCCAGTCGCCGAAACCCGAGTCGCCGACCATCCACACCCGAATCGGCGTCGGGAGATGCAGTTGAATCGGCGTCGGGAGCAGTTGAATCGGCGTCGGGAGACGCCTCCTACAAAGGGGTGGTGTACGTCGATACGGGCGACCCCCTGCCCGCCTGGGCCGATGCCGTCATCCCCATCGAGCAAGTCCACCTCATCAGCCAACCAGCCAACCTGCCAACCAGCCAACCTGCCCCTGAACCCACCCACATCGAAATCCTCTCATCCGTCCCGCCGTGGAGCAGCGCCCGCTCGATGGGCGAGGATATGGTGGCGACGGAGTTGGTTCTGCCGGCGAACCATAGGCTGTGCGCCGTCGATCTCGGCGCAATCGCCGGCTGTGGTCACGCCACAGTCAAAGTCCGGCGCAGGCCGCGTGTGGCGATCATCCCGACTGGAACCGAGCTGATCACCGCCGAGCAGGCGGCGCGTGCGGGCGTGAAGCCCGGCGACATCATCGAGTACAACTCCATCGTGTTGGCGGCCCAGGTTGAAAGCTGGGGCGGGATTCCAACGCGCTATCCGATCATTCCCGACGACTATGAGCGCATCAAAGCCGCCGTCCTCGACGCCGCTTCGCAACACGATCTCATCCTCGTCAACGCGGGTTCATCGGCCGGCAGCGAAGACTTCACCGCGCGTATCGTCGAAGAGTTGGGAACGCGGCTGGTTCACGGCGTCGCCGTCCGCCCCGGCCACCCGGTCATATTGGGGATTGTGGATTTAGCCAATCCACAACACCTGCACTTGCGCTCGCGCGCAAGCGCGGTGCAAGTGTCAGAAATCCAAAATCCGAAATCTAAAATTCCCATCGTCGGTGTTCCCGGTTATCCGGTCAGCGCCGCGCTCACCGGCGAGATCTTCCTCGAACCGCTGCTGGCGAAGTGGCGCGGGCAGCCGCCGCGGCGCAAGCCGACGCTGAAGGCGATCATCACGCGCAAGTTGTTGTCGCCGCTGGGCGAAGACGAGTGGGTGCGCGTGACGGTCGGTCGAGTGGGCGAGCGGGTCGTGGCCGCGCCGCTCAACCGGGGCGCGGGGGTGATCACCTCACTCGTGCGCGCCGATGGCATCGTCCGCATTCCGCGCTTCAACGAAGGCGTCAACGCCGGCGACGAAGTGACGGTCGAGCTGTACACCGCGCCGGACGAAATCGATCGGACGATCGTCCACATCGGCTCGCACGACCTCACGCTCGATCTGCTGGCGCAATTCCTCGCGGAGGGAACGGACCGGCGTTTCGTCTCGGCCAACGCGGGCAGCCTGGGCGGGCTGATCGCGCTGCGGCGCGGCGAAGCGCACCTGGCCGGATCGCACCTGCTTGATCCCGAAACCGGCGAGTACAACGCTTCGTATGTGAAGCAATATCTGCCGAACATCCCGGTCGTGCTGGTGACGTTGTTGCGCCGTGAACAGGGCCTGATCGTGGCAAAAGGAAATCCGAAGCAGATCGAGTCGCTGGCCGATCTGGCCCGACCCGACCTGCGCTACGTCAACCGGCAGCGCGGCGCGGGCACGCGCGTCCTGCTCGATTACCGCCTGGGGTTGCTGGGTATTACGCCGGAGCAGGTGTCCGGCTACGAACGCGAAGAGTACACGCACCTGGCCGTGGCCGTGGCAATTCAATCGGGCGTGGCCGACTGCGGGTTGGGTGTGCGCGCCGCCGCGCGCGCGCTCGATCTGGATTTTGCGCCGGTTGAGTGGGAACGTTACGATCTGGTGATTCCCGAAGAACACTACAAGAGCGAGTTGATCAAGCCGCTGCTGGAACTCTTGGAGAGCGAATCGTTCCGCCGCGCCGTCGCCGAACTGCCGGGCTACGATCCCGCGCCGATGGGAACGGTCGCGGCGCGGATCGGTTAAGTGCGCATTAAGTCGCCGCGAAGAAACAGCAGTGACGTAGTTGTGAGATGAGGTTTTGTTCGTGGAGATTCGTGGAGATTCGCGGATAGAATCAGTAGCGCGGCGCCTTCGGATCGACGTACACCGACCACGCATCGATCCCGCCGATCAGGTTCCGCACTTTCTTGAAGCCTAACTGCCGAAGAATCTGTGCGGCGTACGCGCTGCGCGATCCGGTGTGGCATTGCATCACATACTCCTGATCCCGATCGAGTTCCTGCGCCCACTCCATGATCTCGCCCAACGGCTTTAACTGCGCGCCTTCGATGTGTGCAAACGCAAACTCATCCGGCTCGCGCACGTCGATGACGATCGGCGCAGCGCCGTCCTTCAGCCGCGCGGCCAGGTCAATCACCGTAATGTCTTCCATCTATCGCCCCTTATGCGAGTAAGTCAGCAGTAATAAGTGATTAGTGATTACTGCTCACTGTTCACTCGCTGCCTAAACCTCGCCTCCAACTCCTCGCGCATCTCGAAGAACGCCGCCTCGGCATACGGGAACGCCAGCCACACCGAGGCAATGCCGAACAGCGCGCCGGTGATCAGCCTGGCCCACGAGTTGAACGAACCCAATGCATCGCCGGCGTAGAACCAGCGGGGCAGCGCGCCCCCGGTCAGCTGAACCAGCCACTCGTTCGTCGAGCGGAAGCCCTGATCGACGCCCGCCAGATCGCTGATGAAGTGCGTCGTCCCATCGATCGCCATCGGCAGGATCATCAGCGCATAGCCCCACAACGGCAGTGGGCGCAGTCGGTGTCGAACGAGGGCGAACGCCATCGCCGCGAACCAAAACGCGGTGTACATCGACACCATCCGATCCGAATAGGCTACCTTCCAACCAAAATCGGGGGCGCCCACAAACTGCCGCAGCACGTTCGGATCGACGGTCGGCCACACCGCGCCGATCTGATCCAGGCCGTACATCGGCTGCGGCCCGAACAGGAAGAACGAGCGCTCCGGCAACTGATGACAGAAGAACTGATACACGAAGTAAATCCCGTTGCTCACGCCCGGCAGGCCGAGCTGCATAAATACCGGCGCCAGCCACGGCGCGACGACGAAAGCGCCCCACACGATGTTGAACGCCAATAGCCAGTGCTGCGACAGCCAATACACGAATCGTACCGAGCGTCGAACCGGCTGTTCGAGCGCTACCGTCCTAGCCATGCTCTACTCCTTGCTCCGATACTTCAACCGGCAACTCGTCACGTGCGTCGCCGCCATTGCCTGTTTCCACCATCGATGCCAGCCGCGTATCCAGCCAGGCCAACCCGATCAACCCAACGACCAGCACCACCAGCCAGACCAACTGCAGCGAGCGCCAACCGCCGTCGAGCAGCGCGCTGTCGCCCCGAAACCCTTCGGTCAACAGGCGCGACGCCGCCAGCAATACCAGCGATACGCCGAACACACGGCCTGAAGGCGGCAGCGAGCGCAACACGCGCAGCGTCGCAAACACGATGCCGATACTCAACAGGAGATCGTAAATCTGCGTCGGATGCCGGCGCGCATCCCACAGGTAAATTCCCCAGGGCAGATCGGTCGGCTCGCCGAACGCAGCGCCCGAGGCCAAATTCGCCAGGCTCAACCCGGCCGTGAAAGCCGCCAGGCCCGGCGCGAGCGCGTCGAAGAAGGCCGCGCCCGGCACGCGCTTCCGCTGTAGATAAATCGCGGCGATCAACACGCCGGTGATCAGGCCTTCAAACGGCGCCAGCGTGCCGAGATTAAGCGCGAAGACCTCGCCGAGACGATCCTGATAGTAGGACCAGTAGCCGATGACGTACCAGATCCGCGCGCCGAGCAACCCGCCGCCCGCGCCAAAAAAACCGGCGTTGAAGATTACGTCCTCGTTCAAGCCGAAGCGCTTGCCTGCACGCGCAATCAGCCACAGGCTGATCCAAAAGCTGGCGATGATTAGCAGCGGCGCAACCGGCAACGAAACCGATCCCAGCCTGAACACCGGCAGCATCAGCGCGCCTCCAATAACGGCGCGATCTTGCTTTCGAGCAAGGCCCGATTCATCGGCCCGCCGAACACGACTTCGCGGATCACGCCATCGCGCCCGATGAAGAACGTCGAGGGCAGCAGGCTGATGCGATACTGCTCGCTGACGACGTAATCGGGGTCCGGCACAAGCGGAAAGGTCAGCTGCAACTCCGCGCCAAACGACCGAACCACGTCGGGCGCTTCAGCCTGATCGACGGCCAACACCAGCAGCCCCTCGGCGCGGCGCGCGTCGTACACTTCTTGCAGCGCGGGCATTTCCGTCCGGCACGGCGGACACCACGTCGCCCAGAAGTTGAGGATCACCACCTGCCCGCGCAGGTCGCCGAGGGTGATGCGCTGGCCGTCGGTTGTTTGAAGCGTGAAGTCCGGCGCTGGCCGTCCAGCCACCGGGCTGGCTACATCATCCAGCCCGTCGGGCGCGCGGGATAACCAGGTCCAGCCGCCGCCCACCACCGTGCTCAGAATAATCACCAGTGTCCACTGTAGACGAGTCATCCTATCCTCAAGCGAATCGAATTGTACCCCGATAGAGACACCGCGTAAAGAAGCCTGGGGGTTAGAAAGGGCAATCGCATCTAAATTTTCGCCCAGCGCAAATACAGGCGTGATGGCTCACCGTCCGCGTCCCCGCGGACGGCCCGCGCGGACGTGGGCCGAGAGCAGTAGCCCATTTTCAGGGCCGATCGGGTGTTGACATATTAGATGCGATTGCCCTGGGGGTTAGAAGCAATAACGCGAGTTGTAACAAATTCTCTCCTGGTGTTGTGGTCGATCACTTGTCGTACACAAAAACAAAACCCCCGGCGCTGAGATTCGTCGGGGATTCAACTCGGGTGGAGGTTGAAGCGTATCAGGCAGTCCGCGGCTGATTATTACCGAGCGATCGAATCAGGTGGAACATGGGCGGCATTATGCCAGCCATTCAAGTCGCCGTCAAGGCGCATACAACCGCCGGCTTGATCATCTCGCTACGCGCCAAGGCGATCAAGCCGGCATTCAATAAGACCCGACGCGCGACGGCGTGCGCCTGCTACGTGCGATAAAAATCGGGGACAAAATCGATCAGCGAGGCCCAACCCTCGGTGACCACGAGTTGGCGCTGCGCGTCATCCAGCTCGACGGTGCGCTTCTGGCCGTCCGTTAGAATCGTCAGCGTCAACTTGTCCGAGCCGTCGTCAACCTGTTCAACAATGCAGAAGCGATCCACGCCTAAGGGATGCTGCGCGAAGAAACTGAAGCAGTGCTCGCAGACATTCAACGCTGCATTACAAATATTCCGGTCGATCGTCACCTTCATGGCAATCCTCCTAATTCGGCTGTCCATTGTAAGAATACCGCGCCAGGGTAGTACGATACAGTGACGATCGACCGAAATGCCGTGTGACAGTCGTCACCCGAAGCAAAGGCCGATACTCGCAGAGTGCCGGCCAGGGACCGCGCTGATTTTAAGCTGTCCGCCGTTGCAGTCGCCGCAAACGCAGATCGTGCTAGGCGCACTCCAGCGGCGCCCAGGTGGGCAGGGATAGGCTCTGCTCGGCCTCAAATGTCGCGAGCAATTGATCGGCAATGCGCGGCCAGGCATAATTCTGCGCCCAGGCGGCCGCCTGCCGGCCCAGCCGCTCGCGCACGGCGTTATCTTGCAGCAGCCGGGCAATGGCCATGGCCAACGCGACGTGATCGCCTTCGGGCACGTGGAAACCGGTCTCGCCGTCGCACACCAGATAGGCCAGCCCGCCCACCTCCGATGCGAGCACCGGCCGCCCGCACGCCATCGCTTCCAGCGCCACCATCCCAAACGACTCGTAGCGCGACGGCATGACGACGAACGTGGCGGCGTTGTAATAGTGCTGGAGCTGATCCTGATCGCGCGCACCCAGGAACGTGATCAGGTGATTCAAGCCCAGCTGCTCGCGCATCGTCTTCAAGTGTTCCAGCTCGGCGTTCTCGTTGGTTGTCGGGTCGCCGCCGATGATGGCGACGCACATCCGCTCCACCCAGGTGGGGCACTCGTGCGCCAGCAACGCGATGGCGCGAATCAGCGTGTCGATCCCCTTCAGCCGCTCGATACGGCCGACGAACAAGATCATCCAGTCGTCGGGCTGCACACCGATGCGCTCGCGGGCCGCGCGTTGCGGCATCGGGAAAAAGTGCCGCGTATCGACGCCGGGCGGGATGACGGTGATGCGATCGGGAGCGGCGTTGTACAGCCACTCCAGTTGCGTTTTCTCGGCCGGCGTCGCGGCGATCAAGCGATCGGCGAAGCCGACCACTTCTGTTTCCACGTCGATGCGCCGCCCGGTTTCCAGTTCGGAGACGCTGCCGGCCACCTGATTCTTCATCAACCCCAGGGTGTGAAACATGTGCACGATCGGTTTGCCCCACGCGGCGCGCAGCTCGCGCGCCACCCAACCCGACAGCCAGTAGTGGCTGTGAATCATGTCGTACTCGAGGCCTTCGTCGCGGGCGAAACGCAGCACGCCTGCGGTGAATTCGGGCAGATGATCGAAGACTTTGTTCTTATCGTAAGGCTGCTCGGGGCCGGCCGGCACATGCACCACCCGCCCGTGCGCGCCCAGCTTGTGCATGACGTGCGGCAGGTGCGAGTTCTGCGAACGGGTGAACACGTCGACCAGGATACCGCGCCGCGAAAACTCGCGCGCCAGGTCGCGCACGTACACATTCATCCCGCCCGTCTCTTTACCGCCGAGCGTGGCCAGCGGGCAGGTATGCACACTTAACATTGCGACACGATGGATCGGCATACTTGGCTCTTACACGCTGATATCGAATTGCACGCTACGCGCGAACCAACTCGAACGGCGGATCGGCTCGCGCGCCCATCCGAGAGGGATATTCGGGTGCCTATGGGGATCAGCTGGACAACGAGGCGAACAGCGCGCTCACGCCGATGATGATCAGGAAGACCGGCCAGATCGCGCCCCAGTCCAGGTTGAACAGAAAAACCGCTGCCACGGTGATCAGGATCAACCCACCGGTCAAGGGGCCGCGCGCCGCCGGTGTAACCCGTCCGCCGTTGGCTTGAATGATCCGCCACGCAGTAGCCAGCGAACCGATGGCGGGAATCAGAATAAAAATCGCCCACCAGTTGCCCAGTTCAAAACCCGTGAGGTTTTGCACCAGGAACACCAGGCCGAGCACGATCAGGATGACGCCGCCCACCCAGGCCGGGTTGCCGCGCCGCGTCGATTCGGACAGCCTGCCCGACTCATTCGACGGCAAATCGTCGCTCATACAGTCTCCTTGTGTTCAACCGCGGCCAGCCGCGCCGCCGTTATACTGCGCGCGATCACAAGTTGCGCTATTTGTTGCTCCAAGCCCGCGTCCCCGCGGGCGTCTAGCCTGATCGACCGCGGGGACGCGGTCGGTGAGCACAACCGCAGATTGTTCCCGCGCCGGGTTTAATTATAACCCGGCGCCGATCACCCGTCGATCCGGCGCTCGACGCTCAGGTGATGCACCCAGGTGTTCTTGGCGCCCAGGCGGTATTTGTAGTCTTCGGCGCCGCGCATGAAGTCGACCGCACGCTTGCCTTGCTGAATCGCCTGCTCGATCAGCCGCGCCACCAAGACGATCCCCGGGCTGACCGCTTGCAGCGCATCGGGCGCGTAACCGGAGTTGTAGATCAGCAGCCGGTCGCCATAGTTGAAGCTTAAATACGTCGCCGCTTTACGCCCTTCCACTTCCAGGAAAGCGAGTTGCAGCCAGCCGCCGTCGTGCGCCGCGCGCACCCCTTCGTAGAAGAAGCGGCGCATTTGCGGCGTCATGAAATCGGCTTTGTCGGGCCGGCTGCGCACCATCAAATCGAGGAACGCATCGACCTCCGGCTTGAGCTCGCTCGCGAACTCGCTATCGACCAGGTACCAGCGCAAACCCTCCACCGCTTCCGCGCGGCGCAGCTTGCGGCGCAGCTCGTGCCGCTCGCGCTTATCGAGGCTGGCCAGGTACGCCTCGAACGAATCGGGCAAATAGAGGATCGGGCTGACCACCTGCTGCTCATCGGCGAACGTCCAACCGCACGCCGGCGCGAGCCGGGCCAGCCACGTTCGAGTCGGCGAACGTTCGGGAATGTTATACAACTCGAGCCGATCCCAATCGCGATTTGCCGCCAACGCATCGATCAACGGCGCGGCGATCTCCGTCTCGCGCCCGCGCGCCAGGATGAAGTCGAGGTAGTCCGAGGGATCGACGCCGCCGACAAAACCCAGTGTGCGCCGGCCGTCAACTTCGCTGAGAAACAGCGGCGCGATCCCGACCAACGCGCCGGCATCCTCCCGAATCTCGACGATGTTCAGCACACCTTGCCCCAATACGCGCCAGTACGCGGCTTGCCACTCGCGGGTTAAGAAGGGCGTATCGGCTACGCTGGCGTGCAAGAGCGTGTTCCATTCAGCCGACAACGAATCGAAGGCGGCAGCAGTCGTGTGCGTGCGTGTTCTCATCGAGTCATCGTAGCGTGTGAAGTGGCTGGGATCGTGTTGCCAGTGCGGACGAACAATTGGTGAATCCGTTTAGAAACCCGGTTTCTCTTGGGGAAACCGGGTTTCGGAGCCGATTATACCACCTGTTCTTCACGGCACGCTAAACTCGCCCACGATCACGTGATCGTCGATCGCCCGCCCCTCCGCATCGAGCACCGGCAGGCGGCGCAGCGTCGCCAACAAGTACCAGCCAACCTCGATCTGATACCGGCCGCCCGGCGCATCGGGCGGCAAGGTTACGGCATAGACATCGTCGCGCACGGCCTGGCCGGCCTGCCAGGCCGACGTGGGCAGCGTCCCCTGCATCGGCCAGGCATCCACCTGCCCGTGCAGCCGGCCGTCCGGCCCGACCAGATGCACAAACGCGGTGTAATCGCTATCCCAGGTCTTCAGCCCGCGCCAATCCAATCGAACGTTGATCGTTTCACCAGGCCGCAGTTCGCTGCGATCGATCGACCAGCCGATCAGCAGCACCTGATTATCGAAATTAATCGCGTTGCCGATCGCCTCACCGGCGACCGGCGCCACTCCGATCGGGCAGCGGCCCGCTACCGGCGCGAGCCAGCTGCACTTCGCGGGCAGCGGCACGCCGGCCGGATCGACGAAGCTCAACTGCAACGTATACACGCCAGCGCGATCCGGCGTACGAAAATCGAGGGCGGTCTGCAACACGGCGGGCGGCCAATCTTTAACACGCAGCGAGCCGCCGTAAGGTTCAACGCGGTCTGACCAGACGCTCCGCCCGCCCGCGTCGACCAGCGCCAGCGCCGCCTCAATCTCCTCGTCGCCAATCTCTTTCAACCGCGCCCAGTTCAGCCGGACTTGCCCCATGCTCGCCTGCGGCGTCACGCCGATCGCATCGACGCTCGATACGCCGATTGTTCCGCCGTAGACCTGGCGCACGGTGCGATCCAGCGGCGGCGCGGGAACTTGCGGCGCGATCAATTGCGTCACGCTCCACCAGACATCGCCGCTCTCAGTCGGCAAGCCGGCATCGCGAAAGGGCGGGAACAGCCCCACTTGCAGAGTATACGCGCCCAGCGGGAAGGATGGATCGAAATCGATCTCGTGATAATCGGCGACGACCTCGCCCGCAGTCCACACGCCCGTCGGGTAATAACCATTCACCGGATGCGCGCCGGAATCCTCCCACCAGACGCGCCCCTGCGCATCGATCAATCTCAGCCGGACGTGGAAATTCGGGCGTGCAGCGGTGATCGCGCGCCAATCGAACGTCACGCGCGCCGGATCACCCTCTTCAACCGACCAGCCGACCAGCTCGATCAAGCCGCCAAACACCTGTCGCGCCGGCTCGTTACTCATCGCGGGCCGATCCGACACTTCCACCAGCGGCCCCCGCGAGCGCAGGTGGTACGGCAGGTTGGGCAGGAAGCGCGCCAGGTAAACCGCTTGGCCGCGCGCCAGGCGGGTATCGAGCTGCTGGCGATATTCCTGCTCGGCGCCCAATACGAGAATCGCCAGATCGGGGCGCAGTTGCTCGGTCACTTGCAGGTAATACAACGGCGCGATCTTCTCGCTATCGACGAGGAGCGCCGCGCCTACGGGCAGCGGCAGGCTCAACACGGCCCGCCCCCAATCTTCGGCCGGCGCGCCCTTAGCACGTTGATCGACGAGCGCGAAGTTGCGCGCGATCAGAAACACCGGGAGCAAGGTGAACAGCGCCAACCCGATCGCGTAAGCCCGGTCCCCAAGCGGAGCGTGAACCCGACTCGTGAACAAATTGATCAGAGCTGCGACGCCCAGACCGATCCACAGCGCCATCACCAGATGAGCCGGGAGCAAGAACACCGACACATCGGGCACAAAATAGACCAGCCCGTAGAACACGTACGCGGCGAAGGCGACGACGGTGATCAGCGCCGCGCGCCAGTGTTTCAAGGCCAGGCTGCCCACGCCGATGATCGCCAGCGCCAGGCCGGCCGGCCCAAACGCATCGAGCAAGAAGCGCCCGACGATCGCCCAACGGGCCGGATCGCTCCACGCGCTCAAGACCAGCGCGCCGCCAAAACGCGCGCCGGTGATCCAATCGAGGAACTCGGTCAGCGTCATCCCTGCGCCGTTATGCAAGGCCGGCCAGCGCAGCGGAATATACAGCCACGGCAGCAAACCCAGCACAAACAGTCCGAGCGCGATTAGCGTCGTGCGGAGCGGTAGGCGCGGCCGGGCGATCAGAATCGCCAGCGCGAACGCCGGCAGCAACAGGATCGTGGTGAGGTGATGCGATAGGCCAACACCCAGGAGAAGAAACAGCGCCGGCACAATGTAGGAGGCATCTCTCGATGCCGATAGTCGGCGACGGGAGTCGCCGCCTACAAATGTCGTCACCAAATCGATCAGCAGCGCGACGATCAACCCGGCGATCAAAACATTCAGCGCGTACACCTCGGCGATCACCGCCTGGCTCCACACCGCACTCGAAAAGGCGAACGCCAGCGCGGCGCTGAACGCGATCAACCGCCGCCCGCTCAACCGGGCGATCATCGCGTAAACGAGCAGCGTCGCGGCAGCGGCAAAGACCGCCGAGGTGAGATTGACGCGGAAGGCCGTCGAGCCAAGCGGCAGCAGACTGAACAGCTTGCCGGCGAGGATGTATAGCGGATAACCGGTGGGGTGCGCCACGCCGAGCGTCGGCGCGACGACCTGGAACTCGAAGGTATCCGCCCGACCCACGTGTGTGCCGAGCGTGCGCCCGTAAACGGCGAGGACGATCAGCGCCAGCGCGAGACTCCCACCCATTACCCTCGGCCTGACGGCCACCCCCCTCTCCCTGTCCCTACTATTGGGAGAGGGAGAGGGGGGAATGGGGGGTGAGGGTGAGGTCCGCCCCCGCACTGCAAGCCCCAACGCCAGCCCGGCGGAGGCCAGCAAGAGGATGGCCGCGAGTCGCAAATCGACTTCGGGCCACAAGATGTACACCAGCAGCAACGCAAAGGGCAGATGAACGGGGACAATCTGATCCGGGGCGAGCAGGCGACGCAACGCGAACCACCACTGCGCGCTGAGGAAGATCGCAGCGGCAGCGGCAAGCGCGAGTACGCCCGGCCACTCGCCGAAGGCGGCGAATCGAAGCGGGTCGAGTTCGTACCAGAAACGGGCGAGGAAAAAGCCGAGGAGGACACCGATAATACAGATGAAAGACAGAGGACGAAGGACGGAGGACGAAGAACGAAGGAAGATCAGGACGCCACTTTCGTCCTTCGTCGCCTGCCCTCGCTGCACAGCAGCGGGGGTCGGTCCTTCGTCTTTAACCATACGTAACACCGGGCTTAGGGTGTGCCCCCGCCTGCCGTCTGCTGCTCGAACCAATACTGGAGGATCTGCTGCGCGACCGGGGCGGCGGCCTGGGAGCCTTCACCGCCGTTGTAAATATACACGACGAGCGCAATTTGCGGGTTCTCGGCCGGCGCGTACGCGGTGAACCAGGCATGCGTGGGCCTGGGGATACCCGCCGCACAGTACCCCAGCTTCTGCGCCAGGTCGTCGCAGAACTCGGCCGTGCCCGTTTTGCCGGCCACGTTCAGCCCGGCCACTTGCGCTTTCACGGCCGTGCCCCACTGCACCGCCGCCTCCATGCCCTGGCGAACGATCGCCAGGTTCTCGGCGCTCACGGGCAGCGAATGCAGCACTTGAGGTTGGAACGATCTCACCGTACGATCGTTGGCGTCGGCGATGCGCAACACCAGCTGCGGTTCATACAGCGTGCCGCCGTTCGCAACGGCGGCGGTGGCGTTGAGGATTTGCAGCGGCGTCGCCGTGAGAAAGCCCTCGCCGATTGCCAAGTTGTACGTATCGCCGAGCGCCCAGTTCTCGCCGTAGTTCAGGCGCTTCCATTGGCCGTTGGGCACCAGCCCCGGCGCTTCGCCCGGCAAGTCGATGCCGGTGGGCTGGCCCAGCCCGAACGCCTTCATATAGCCGCTGAACGTCTCAAGCGACATCCCCTCATACTTGGGCCGATCCGGCACGTCCAGCCCGCCGATCGTCACGTAAAAAAACGTATTCACCGAATCGGCCAGCGCTTTCACCACGTCGGTCTCGCCGTGCCCCGAACGCAGCCAACTATAGAACGTCGTCGCCTGGCGCGGATCGTTCGGGAAATACTTGTTGGGGATGACGATCGAGCCGGTATCGTACCAGATGGTTCGGCGTGTGACCACGCCTTCTTGCAACGCAGCCGAGGCCGGGATGATCTTGAAGACAGAGCCGGGCTGCACTTGATCGCCGATCGCATGGTTGAAGAGCGGCAGAAAGTCATCGCCCAACAACGTATCGTATGCGGCGGCGCGAATGCCGCGCGTGAAGAGATTGTTGTCAAACGTCGGCAGGCTGACCAGCGTCAGCACCTGCCCGTTGCGTGGATCGAGAGCGATGACTGCGCCGCGCCGGGTGCGCAGTGCGCCGGCATAGGTATTAATCTGATCGATCTGTTGTTGCAAGGCCTCGTAGGCCACCTGCTGCAAATCGCGATCGATCGTCAGATACATGTTGTGGCCCGGCGCCGGATCGATCGGCGGGCCGATGACGCGGATCTCGCGGCCGGCGACATCCTCCTCGACGTTGCGCTCGCCCTTTTGGCCGCGCAGCCAATCTTCATACTCCGCCTCGACGCCCGACCAACCGACCCGGTCGGTGTCCGGGTTGTAATGCTTCGCCGCTTCAACATCGCGGAAGAATTGGATCAGCGCGTCCCGATTCACGCCGGTCACCAAGCTGACCGTCGAATCGTTCAGCTGCTGTACCACGTCCGCTGAGACGCGGCCCGTGTAGCCGACGATGTGCGAGGTGAGCAATCCCAACGGGTATTCGCGGCTTGAAACCACCACCATGTTGACGCCGGGCAGGCTGGGACTTTCCTCCTTCACTTGAAGCGCAATCTCGCGTGACACATTGCTTTCAATGATCACCGGGCGGTAAGGGGCAACGCCGCGCGCCTGCTCGACAATATCCTTAATCCCGGTCTGGCCCGCGCCGGACAGCGCTGCCGTTTGGCCGCTCACCGGCATATCCAACAGCTGGCTCAACCGCTCGTAAACCTGCATTTCGCGCTCGGCTTCGTCGGGCAGGTAAGCCGGGATGATCGTCACGTCGTAAGTGGGCGCATTGCGGGCCAGCAGCGTGCCGTTACGATCGTAGAGGATCCCGCGCGGCGCATCGATGGTGATCAGCCGCAGACGGTTGTTCTCGGCCAGGGTGCGATAGTAGCCGGCTTGCGCCACCTGCATCTGCCACAAACGCAGGGCGAAGCCGAGCATGATCAACCCGACCAGGGCATACAGCGCCAGCACGCGTTGATTCGGTTGAGGCTTCGGAACCGGTTGCACCTTAATCCATCATCCCACTAACCAACCATCCCCCTAACCAACCATCCCACTCCCCTACTACCACCTCAGCGCCTTCGGCCGGATGCGCGCGTCGATCCCCGACATGATCCGGTACAGTAACAGGCTCAACGCCGCATTATAAACGGCGGCCGGCAACGCGATGCGGACCAGCGCATCCAGGACATCGGCCCGCTGACCGACGAGCAGCATCGCCAGCAAATAGACCGCGTGAAAAGCCAGCGTCCCCGCCAGGGCGGCGACGATCGGGAGGATCATCCGTCCCCGGAGCGTGCCGTCCGCCAGCGCGCTGGCGAGCAGTGCAACGGTCATCAACCCCAGCGCGGTGCCGCCAAACGGCCCGCCGGATACCAGATCGACGCTGAGCCCGCCGACAAAGGCCCAGGCGAGCGCCTCGTTCGGCCGGCGGCGTAGCGCCCACGACATCACCACCAGCAGCAAGAAATCGGGCCAGACCGCCCCGATCTGCATGTGCGGCGCTAGCGTCGCTTGCACCAGCGAGATGACCAGCAGAAAAGGAACGGCGATGTACGGGTTCATGGTAAGGGGCTCGGCGTCGGCGTCACCGTCGGTTCTATCTCCGGCTCGACCGGCAGCTCTTCAAAATCCGTAATCACCAGCACCAACTCAAGCCGGTTGAAGTCGACGGCCGGGCGCAGGATGGCCGATTGGAACAGGTCGATATCGCGGTGCGTGACCTCGGTCACCTGGCCCACGACCAGCGCGCGCGGCAGGTTGCCGCCCAGGCCGCTCGTCAACACGATATCGCCCACGTTCGCCGTCGCATCGAGCGGGATCTGCGTCATCACCAGCCCCGCATCCGGCTGCCCTTCCGCCAGGCCGCTCACGCGCGAGCTCTGGATGCGCACATTGATCGCGCTGGTGCTGTCGATCACCAGCTGCACTTTGGACGAGGCCAGTCCCACTTCGGAGATACGCCCCACCAGCGCCGACCCGGCGGTGATGACCGGCATACCCGCTTCCAAGCCTTCGCGCCGGCCAGCGTTGATGGTCACGAACTGCCGATACGGGCTGGGATCGCGGAAGATGATCGCCGCGGCCTGGGTCAAGTAAATCGGGTTTTCTTGTCTGAAATTCAGCAGGCTGCGCAGCGTGATGTTCTCGGCCTCGATCTCTTTGAGGCGGACGTTCTCGGTGATCAGCTCGTCGTTCAGGGTTTGCAGCTGTTCGTTGCGCTCGCGCAGCTCGCGCAAATCGCGAAACACGTCAAACGCCTCACCTAACCCGTTGAACAGGCTGGATAACGCGCGCTGGATCGGATCGAGCGCAACCTGCGCGGCGTCTTCCAGCGGCTTGATCGCGCCCGATTCATGCAGCAGCAGCAGGGCGATCGTCAGCAGGGTCAGCGCCGCAAACAGCCACGCGCGCGAACGACCGCGATTCATGCCGGAGTATCCTTAAGGGGTGCGCAGCCGATCAGGTGGCAATGGCCACGCGTGAGGTCTTGCGCCGGCTCCGCTCCACGCTATCGATGACCGACCGCAACGTGTCCACATTTTCGAGGAGTTTGCCGCAGCCCACCGCCACGGCCGTCAACGGGTCGGGTGCGACCCATACGCGAACCTTCACTTCTTCGGTCAGGCGCTGCGCTAAACCCTGCAACAACGCGCCGCCGCCGGCCAGCGCGACCCCGGTTTCCATCAGATCGGCGATGACCTCGGGCGGCGTCTCGTCGATGGTGCTCTTCACCGTATCGACGATCGTCTGCGTCGATACCGCCAGCGCCTCGCGGATTTCGATCGAAGACACGTCGACGGCCTCCGGCAAGCCGGTCACCACGCTGCGGCCGCGCACCGTCATCACTTTTTCTTCGGGCAGCGGGTAGGCCGACCCGATGGCGATCTTCACCCGCTCGGCCATCCGCTCGCCGATCAGCAAATTGTATTTCTGGCGCATGTACTGGACGATGTCCTCGTCCATTTCGTCGCCGGCCACGCGGATGCTGCGGCTGAGAATCACGCCGCCCAGCGAGAACACCGCCACTTCGGTCGTGCCGCCGCCGATATCTACGATCATGCTGCCGGTCGCTTCCATCAGCGGCAGGCCGACGCCGATCGCCGCCGCCACCGGCTCCTCAATCGGATACGCCTCGCGCGCCCCGGCGTTGATGCAGGCGTCGTACACCGCCCGACGCTCCACCTCGGTCACGCCGGAAGGGATGCCCACCACCACGCGCGGTCGGGGGACCGGCAAAAACATCGCGGAATGGGCCTTCTTGATGAAATAGTCCAGCATCGCCTCGGTCACTTCAAAGTCACTGATCACGCCGTCGCGCAGCGGCCGGATGGCGACGATGTTGCCGGGCGTCCGGCCGACCATTTCCTTGGCCTCCGCGCCAATGGCCAGCGGCTTTTTGCTGCGCTTGTCGATCGCCACCCAGGATGGCTCGTTGATGATAATCCCCTTGCCACGGACATTGACCAGGGTGTTGGCCGTGCCGAGATCGATGCCAATATCGAGGGAAAACAGGCCCAAAAGCCAGTTGATGGGGTTAAACAAGCAGTACTCCTTGCGAGGTTTGCGGCATTGGCCGGGATTATACCATAAGTGCCGGAGAGGCTCTTGGCGGGCCTGGGTACGTGCTGAATACTTACGTGCTCACCTTACGCAGTCGGGTGGGATTTTACCGCAGAGGGCGCGGAGGACGCAGAGATGTGCTAGGAAATCCGCTCCGCGCTCTCCCCGCACTTGCCGCTACGCGGCAGCGTGGGGCAAGTGTGCGTTCTCAGCGGTGAAATGGCCTTTTGCGTAAGGTGAG
>DATDPU010000162.1:0-13862 GCA_035292585.1 Anaerolineae bacterium
CAATGTTCAGTTGCGGCTTGCGCCCGGAGGCTGGCGGGGGGGCAGTCGATGCTCGTTTCGGCAATTTCTCGCTTTCTCCTGTCCTGTGATTTCGGACAGGAATTTACTGCGTTTTGAACGCGAAGTCACGTTGTAATACTATAATAAGGCTCACCTCCTTCCTGACTGACGTGTGTTCTTTATCTCTGTGGCTACGCTCTCCAGGAGAAATCCCATGCCGGTATATCCACTGCGTATAGCGCCCGTCGTTGAGCGCCTGCTTCCCTGGCTGATGCTAGGCCTGCTATTCTTGTTTACTTATGCGTTCTTCGTTGCAGTTCCTTACGCCGGGTTTCGATACCAGCCTACCGGGCAGGTGGTCGAACTCTACGTCACGCCTTCCCCACCAGCCGAACTTCGTCTGAATGATCGCTTGCTCCAGGTCGGCCCGATATCATGGAGCGACTTTAGCCGGGATTTTCGTCTGGCCTTGTTCGAGGGCGTGAAACCCGGCGACGAAGTTCCTCTGGCAATCGAGCGCGATGGTCAAATGCTGACTATCCCTTGGGTATTTCCGGGACCCACTCTGAACGAGTTGCTGCAACGCCTCAATAGTCAATGGTTTCTGGCCTATTTCTTCTGGTTGGCCGGAACGCTGGTGCTCTTGAGTGTGCGTCCGAAAGAGGTACGGCGACGTTTGCTCATCGCCTTTTACTATCTGACCGCGCTCTGGCTCATCACCGGCAGTGGGGCCGCATCCGCCCATGTCTGGCAAACGGCCCTCGTGCTGCAATCGGCAGTGTGGCTGAGTCTGCCGGTGTATTGGCATCTGCATTGGAGCATCCCGGAGCCTCTGCGCCATCTTTCAAAGCGGGTCGGGTGGGTTCTGTATGGAATAGCCGCCATACTCGCAGTCGCACCCTGGTTGGGATTGATTCCACCCCGGCTGTATCAGTACGGCTTGCTACTGGCAGTTGTAGGAGCGATGGTCTTACTGCTCCTTCATTTCTTCTTACGGCCTGCGCAGCGTCGAGATATCCGCCTGCTCGTGTTCCTGGCCGTGTTGGCCGCAGCCCCTTCGATTGCAGTCAACATGGCGCAGCTCGGAGATGTGGCCTTGCCTTTTTATGCGGCGGGCGCCTCGCTCCTGGCGCTTCCGCTTTTACCCATAGGTTATTTCTATGCCGCCTATCGTCGCCGGTTGGGCGGTATGGAACTTCACCGTAATCGCCTGCTTGCCTTGTATCTCTTTTTCGTCGGGCTGGGCACGGCGCTCATCGTCCTATACGCGGTGGCAAGCATTTGGTTAAACTTCTCCGGCAATGTGTTATTCGTTGGCGTGGCGGCCAGCCTTTTGACTGGCCTGATTACGATCCTTGGCTACATGCCCTTTCAACGCTTCGTCGAACACCGCCTCCTGGGAGTGCCTTCCGCGCCGGCCCATTTGCTGGAAACGTACGCTGCCCGTATCGCCACCCGCCTCGATCGGCCCGGCTTGGTCAATCTACTTAGAGATGAAATCCTCCCCGGTTTGCTCGTGCGCCAATCCGCCCTGCTGCACCTGGGTGAAACCCAACGAATGACGGCGCTTTATCGGCGAGGGGTCGGTGACGCCGACCTCCCATCGGATAACGACATCTCGGCGCTGCTGGCCGAAGCCGGGCAGTATCGCTATCGTCTGCAAGCGGAAGACAGTCATCGACCACAACCCTGCGCCTGGGTGCGCCTGGCGCTCCCCTTGCGTCTGGGCGACCGATTAATCGGGCTGTGGTTGCTGGGCAGCCGCGATCCCGATGATGAGTATGCCCAGCCCGAAATCGCGGTGCTGCAGGCGTTGGCTGATCAGACGGCTATCGCGCTGGCGCACATCGTCCAATCCGAGCTGTTGCGCGTCGCATATAAAGCCGACGTGGATCGTATGGAAGCTGAACGGGCCAGCCTGGCCCGCGAGCTGCACGATCACGTCTTGGGCGACTTGGCGGCGCTGAAAGGGAACGCGGAGTTGCGTTCGCTTTCAGCCGATTTCCTTGAAATCTATAACCGGGTAACCACCAGCCTGCGGCAGACCATCACGGGCCTGCGCCCCACCATGCTCAACTACGGCTTGCCGGCCGCCCTGAATTCACTGGTTGATGCGTTGGCTGACCGAACCCAACCTCTCTTGGCGATTGAACTCCGTGTGCCGGAGACCAATGTGCGCTATGCGGCTGACCTCGAGCAGCATCTGTACCGCATCGTCCAGCAAGCGTGTGAGAATGCGCTGCTCCATGCCCAGGCCCGCCGACTGACGATCCACGGTCATTTGGAACAAGACCGGATTGACTTGACCGTCGAGGACGAGGGCGTTGGATTCGAGACCGGCGAGCGTCTCGATCTGGCGGGATTGATTGCCCGCCAACACTTTGGTTTAGCGGGGATGTACGAGCGGGCAACACTTATCCAGGCAAAACTGAGGGTTGACTCGACCCCTGGGCGGGGCACGCGTATCGGGATTACCTGGTCTTCCTCTGGCAACCTCACTGCGTAACGCTGAAATCCAGCTCGAATACAGCTTTCATAACAATCGGCGTAAGATCGTCAGAGCTGCCAGCATTATTTTATGTGTGGCTCTCCCTACTGTATCTGCGCCATCTGTATTCAAAGGATCGGAAGCGGACGGCCTTTCCCGCCAGACCCGGTAGAGCCTTATTTACTCACCTTACGCAGTTTGCTCCCCGACCGCGTCCCATAGGCGGTGCAGTGCTCCCGTCGCGGTCGGGTGAATGGCTGGAAACGCCCGCGCGGACGCGGGCTTCGAGCGAAGTTGAACGGCGGCTGCGTAAGGCGAGTTATTTATTAGAGTTCTGTTCTCGGGTCGCCGATATGGCCGCCATCCCCAATTCGCGGGTCTATCTTAAACAAGCACGCGGCTAAAAGCCATCGGCAATCGCTTGAATTCCCTCAAGCGTTGCTTGAATTCGTGAGATGAGCGCGATGAGTCAGTTTGGAGACCAGCTCCGCTATTATCGCAATCGGAGCGTGAATCCACGGAGTAAGAAGGCGCTCAGTCAAGAGCAGTTGGGGCGGTTATTAGGTGAGGTGCTGGAGGATCAGGGCTACACCGGCCAGGCCGTGAGCGACTGGGAACGCGGTAAGAGTAAGATTCATGCCGACGACCGGCGCGTGCTGGTCGGCTTGCTCCAGGTGTTGCATGATGGCAAGGGGTTGCAGTCTATTGTTGAAGCCGATGCCTTATTGTTAGCTGGCAACTATCGCCCGTTAGATGCCGACGAACAACGCCAAGTTTTTCCCGATGAAGCTTTCCGGGCAACAAAACAATCGCTATCCGGAATAGCGAAGGGGCCAAGGCGGACAAGCCGGGCGCTCTTAGGCGTAGTCATTGTAGCGGGAGGGGGCAGTTGGCTGGTACGTCGCTGGCCTACATCGGATACTCCCGTATCGTTTGTCTTCAGCCTGCTTACGCTACTGACAATTTTCCGGAGAAGGAAATAGCGACTACCGCCGCCCGAGTGTTCGGACGGCGGCGACGAAGAACCAGGCGCTCAAAACAGGGGTGCTATAGAACGATAATCTCGAACTCGAAAGTGAAGTTGCCGCCTTCGACCTCATTGCCGGAGGGCAGGCCCACCGGGTCGCCGTCGAGCCGCCGGCCCTGCTGCGAGGTAATAGCGTTCGCGCCTTCGCCGGTCAACGTCACGCGATACTTGCCTTGATTCAAGGACGGCATCACCCAGCGGATGGCATTGCCGGTTTTCATCGCGACGATTTGCCCCTTCTGAATCGCTCCGGCCTGGTTGCGCACCACGAAACTGCTGCCGTCGACGACGCTAGCGGAGTTCACCGGCGCATTGACGAATTGCACTTCGATGACGTCGCCCTGCTGGATCGGAATGGGCTGTTTTAGATCGGTCAGTCTTGCGGTTTCAGGCGCGTCTGTTCGGGTGGGTTTACCGCCTGTATCGAGAACGCGCACCACGCCCACCTTAACCAACGGCGTCTGCGCAACCGGCACACCCACGAAGAACCAGGCTTCAAAATCGCTGGCGCGCGCCCTGGCGCCCGACGGAAACGCGAACGCGGTGCGCGGCGTTTTGTTGTCGGTCCGCAGCGCCGGCCGCCCGAACGCTTGTCCATCGAGATAACGCCGCTCGCCGTCTTGTTCGCTCCAGATCGCATGGCCTTTCAGCGTGACGCGCACACGCGCATTCGTTCCACTCTTGATCAACGTTTCCACCGGCTGTGTCGGGTGCCAGGCGACTGTGTCTTTCGACACAGAGAGCGCGCCCTCAAGGATAAAATTGATCGCGGGCATGGCTGCCCCGCTCGCATTGGGGAATGGCGCTTCGAGCGTGACGATCACGCTGCTGGCGTTGATCGACACCGGATCGGGCACCCCATCTAGCGTGATGCTCAAGCCATCTGTTTTGAATTGATCCAGCGCGATCACCTCATCCTGATCGATACTCATGTCGGTGACGTGCAGCGCCGGAAACAAGGGCAGATCGGTCAGTGTCGGAAATACCTTGCGACAATCCTGGACGCTCCATTGATTGTCGTTCGGGTTCAACTGAATGAGTGCGAGCCGCGCGTAGTGATGCCGAACGCCCAACGGCGGTTGGGACGGCGGGCCAGAATCGGGCGAGGGAACTGGCGGCCAGTCGATGTCACCCGTGGCCGTCCGCGCCGGAATCAGCCAGTAATCTCCCGTTCGATAGGAGCCTGCTTCGAACTTGACCTCGATGCCATCCTCTAGCGCGATGAAGCCAAGGTTCTTCGTCGGCGTTTCCAGCTTCATCTCGGCCGGCGAATCCCAGCGCCGCACCTTCGGGTTCCGAGGGAACTGTGCGCGATCGACTGGGCCGGTCGCCGTGGCGGCATCGATCGTCAACACCTGACCCTCGACTTTGACCAGCCGCACGAGCGTCCCCGGCTGACCCGTCAGCTCGTGTGTGTCGTCGGTCAGCTCGACGAGTTGCCCGCTGGCAAAACCCGACACGGCGTCACGCCCGATGCTGCTCACGGTCAAACGCGCGCCATCTTGGGCCAGCCAGCGGGCGACGACCGAGCCGTTATCGCGCGACCACTTGAAGCTGGCCTGACCGAGCTCGCCTGCGCGATGAACCTCGACGCGGTAAAGCTGGTTTTCCAGCCGCCGATAGCCGGCGCCGGGAGGAACCAGGCACGGATCGTTCACTGTCGGCGCGGGTTGGGCGCGGGCGACCATCTTCCCGCTGCTCAACGCAATGAGATCATCCCATTCTTTGATCTGGCTGTCGCAATCCATGCCGAAGAAGGGCTGCAGGGGCGCGACCTTCACCTGCCAGACCGTCTGGGTGCGTGTGGACGTGTCGGGGCCGCCGAGCGCCACCTCGCGGATGTGCGGGTCTTCGAGCGCGGTGATGTGGCGCTGCCAGACGTCGAGGTACACCAGACCGTGCGCGGTCTGGGCGTCGTCCAGCAACGGCCGCACGCCGGTGGGTTCGGGCAGGTCGGGCTGCTGCATGTAAGTCGCTTCCGCTTCGTTCTCGCACAGGATGCCGTCCACATACATGCGCCCGGCCGAGATCGTCAGGTCGTTTCCATCGGGCGTGATGCCCATGCGGAAACCGCCGCCGGTGTTCGGCGCGCCCCACGGGCCGATGACGTCCACGCTCTGCGCCTGAGCGAGATGCGTCTGAATCTCGACGTGTTCGTTCCAGTCGGCGTCGAGTTGCACGCGGCCCTGCTGCATACGCACGCTGCTGTAGTGTTTTTCCGACCTGAAAGTCGAGCGAGTGAAATCGCCTTTCATGGTTCCTCTCCCTACGAGTTACGCAGTTAAACATGTGGGCTGGTTACAGGACGATGGACGAAGGACGAAAGACGAAGGACGAAAGACGACGGAGATAGTCGTCGGTCATTCGTCATTGGTCGTTCGTCATCGGTCGTTCGTCATCGGTCGTTCGTCATCGGTCGTTCGTCATCGGTCATTCGTCATCGGTCATTCGTCATCGGTCGTTCGTCATCGGTCGTTCGTCATCGGTCATTCGTCATCGGTCGTTCGTCATCGGTCTCACGTCACGTAAAAGATTCCGGCCTCGAGTCCGAAGCGCAGATACTCATCCAGGCTCAGGCGCAGGTTCGCCTCGCGCTGCGGCTGCTTCAGAAAATTGAACGCGCCCATCTCGGCGCCATCCTCCGCGCCGGCCCGGATTTCGTCGGCGCAGGTTCGGGCGAGTTGCGCGTAACCCGCATCGCCGTAGCGCAGCGACGTGAACGCCGGTATCGATCGCGCGCGGAGAAGATTTTGTTCCGCCGGATCGACGACGGACTCCAATCCTAAATCCGGTTGACAGCGATAGCGGCGCGGCGTGCTGGAGCCATCGGCCACGTAGCAGAAGCGGATACAACCCGTTTGCCGCCTTTCCACGGCGAGCGCGTCCGTAAAAATGCACTCGCCGGCCTCGATGCTCTGCACCGCGCCCTTACCCAACACCGTGCTGGCTCTCAGCTCAACCATCGCGCCAGGGGCGCTGATTGCCTGAGCGCCGGCGGCATCCACAATGCTGTCTACAATTCTTAACTTGGGTATGCCGTCGGCCAGCGCGATCGGGCCGCTGATACTGCGCTCCAGGCTGACTTCGAGCTGGGTATTTTCGTCCTTGACGATCAGCGCGCTGCGACCCGGCGCGAGTGTGCAATGCGCCAGGCGCAGCCGGCCAAGATTCCCCGTCTTAACAACCACCTTCCCTTCGATGAGCAGGCCGTTCAAAGCCAACGCGCCGGGTGCCAGGCCGCCCTCGCCTGCCGCGCCTTGCACCGAGAATTCGCCCAGCAAGTGCGGGCGCAGTCCCTCCGGGACGACTTCGCCCGGAATGCGCCGTCTTGGGCCAGGTGCATCCCGCGCATCGGCTTCGGGCCAGTGCGCCGCGACGATCAGCAGTTGGCTGCCAGCCGGGATCGCGATCTTGAGATCCTCCTCGTAGGTTTGACTATCGAGAATGGCGATGACGCCCAACGTGCCGGGCGGCTGCGCGTTCCACGCCTCGAGCGCTTCTCCCAGGCCGGCCGCCACTTCGCCCGAGGCCGGCGAGACATCCCGTTGCACGCCCATTTGCCAGGCGACCGGGCGATCGAGCATCTCGGCGACCGATTCGCGGCGGCTGTAAGGCCCTCCGCCGAGATCGCCGCTGAACGCGGTCGTATAACTGACCTCCACCGTTTCAGGCTTCAGGCTTTGCGGGAAGGTGAGCCGGCCTAAAACCGGGTCCACCGCAACCTGTATCGGCAGCGATCGCGGCGCACCCTGGCCGGCCGGTCGATACGCTTTCGTCGCCGGTGGCTGCCGCCAATCGCTCAAATCGCACACGAGCATCTCTTCCGGCGGCGCGGGTTTGGCATCGACGAAAACTTGCCAGACGGGCGTCTCGCCGAAATACAGGGGGTGGGGCGTGTTGCCCTCTACGATCGCCTGGCGGCGCGCTTCCAGCTCATCGTACAGCGCGCGTCGGCGCAGCGCACCGGGCACGTTGATCTCCTCGGCCAGATGCGTGATTTCCACTTCGGTCTGAGGTCGATTGAACAGGGGCGCATCGAGTCCGAGCGGGTTGAAGGTGAAGCGGCCATCGGCCGGGCTGGCAACGGCGCGCGCCGCGCCGCGTGTGAAGGTGTAGGGTTGCAAGCGCCACAGGAACACGCCGACGTTGGGAAGGTTATGCTTGCCGCGCCCGTTGGCGATGCGGCGCACATCGGCGCTGTAGGCCGCGCCTTCAAACGGGCCGCCGAGCAATTCGAGGCGGCTCGTGTCGCGTAAGTCCGGCGTGCGCAGGTTATCGGGTCGCACGTGGTTCAGGTGCTGGGTCGTCGCCAGGCGCTGGAAAAACTCGACGACGCGCGCCGGCCAGCCGGTCACATCGCGCGCCAGTTGTTCCAGGACGGCGGCAGTGCCCTTGCGCCGCCGGTAGGCGAGCGTGTTAGCCACATACGCGCGTTGGCTGAACAGACCCGTGATTTCGTGCAAGCCTCGCACGCCGAGCAGGTCGCCGATATACGGCACCACCCATTCCGCGCACGTCTCGATGAACCAATTGTCGTATAGGCTCTCCACGTCGGTTTCAAGCGCCTGCAACTCGCGCTCGACGACGGCGAGCAGCGCGCGCAGCGGTTCGCCTTGCGCCGCGTCGCGTACACGGTAGATCGCGGGCAACAGGTGATACAGACGTTCGTTCATGCGGGCAGCTCCGTCAGCGTCACACCGGCCGGATGAATCAGCAACAATTGCGCAGGTTGAATCTCGCCGCTCGGCGCATCCCAACGCGCCGTGGCGGCCTGGAGCACAGCGGCCAGTTCGGGTGGGTCGGTGACGAGGTATAACGCATCCAAATCCGTGGCGACGACGCCGGGCACTTTTTGAATCACTGTCAGCACCTCGGCCGAGGTGACAGCCTGGCCGAAAGTGCGCTGCTGGAAGGAAAAAGCGGTCCGAAGCGCGTTTTCAATTTCAGCCAGGACTTTGGCGGCTTCAAAGCGCGAATCGGTCAGCACCCGCGCGGATAGGTTGAAGAAGAGCGGTTGGAAACTTTCCACGCGCACCGGTTGAACCGGATCACGCGCAGCATCCAGCGCGCGGCGCAAATGGGTCAAACGCTCGTCTTGCGGATCGATCGGATCGCCGTTCGCCGAGGCAACCGTGATGTGCACGATTTGCATCTCGCCGTTCCAGGCGCGCGCGGCTTGCGCTTTGCCGATGGCGGCGAACGCCGCCGCAAAATCCTCGAAGTCCTGGAGCGACACGACGCGGTCGAGGGTCAGCACTTTGCGCGGCGCGTTCTGCCGCGCGTCGTCGAGCTTTTCCGGCGCGGCCGCGCCGGTGGCCGGCAGCGCATTCGTCACGTGCCGGATGCCCAGCGGCCGGGTCGGCATCAAGATCAGGCTGCCTGCGCTCACTTCGCCCTCCGGGCCGATCCCGCTGCGATACCTCGCCGCGACGTTCTCCTGCCCGGCAGGCAGGCGCGCGCCCGATTGACCATCGCCGAAGATCACGCTTGCCGTGCCGTCGTCGTCAATCTGCACGGTGTAGCTCTCGTCGCGCGGGGTGAGGCCGTAGAGCGCGGGCGCTGGCTGCCGCTCGATGTCGTTGACGCGCACGACCAGCGTGCTGGCCGCGCCGCTGGCGGTCGGCGCCGAGATGAAGGTGAGCGGCGGCTTTTTCAACGTGAAACGCTGATGCGCCTGCGTCGCCTCGCCGCTGCCCAGCACTTCCGCCACGGTCTCGCCGTGCGTCGCGCGCGCGATGTTCGCATTGAGCGTCACCGTGTGGAGGCTATAGCGGTGTTGCAGTCGCTCGCGAAAGTGCAGCGTGGTGTAGCCGTCGCTGTGGACGATGTCATCCAGCACGACGACTTCATGCCGAATGACACCGAGCGCGTCCACCTGTTCGCCGCCCAGCATGAGCGCCTGCCCGATTTGTAGACCCGGCGTCAGCCGATCGAGCGTGACCTGCGTCGCGCCGCGCGGCTGTTTCCGATCATCGTCGGCGAGCGGTTCTTCGATCGGCGTCTCGCTCAATTCCAGCGGCTCGCTGCGCACGTAGGCCGTGGTTCGGCGCACGTTGAATTCGGCAGGCTTTTCCGGCGGCGTGCTGCCATCAGGCTCGGCGAGCAATAGACCGGTGACCTTGGCGTTGAGGCCGTAATCGGCGAGCGAGCGTTCGACGGTGGCGCGCACGCGATAGGCGCGGCGCAGTGGGTTCGCGCCGGTGTTGGCGTCGAACACGACCCAGCTATCCGGCAAGACTTCGGGCACGCTGCGTTCGAGAAAAGCATCGGCCTCGGTGTAGGAGTCCTCTTGCGAATCGGCCCAAATATCGCGACCGGCGGCGTCCCAGTTTTTTTGAAACGCGCCGCCGGCGAATAAGTCCGGCAGGTCTTTCAGCTTGACGAATTCGCCGAAACGCGTGGCGGCCGGCAGCGTGTTCCAGCGCGGGGCGTTGTGGCCGAAGAAACCGGCGCGCGCACGGAAAGCGAAGACGCCTTCGTCGGCGGAGAGCGACTTCGCTTTCGACTTAGACGATGCGCCGATGTGCTTCTGCAAATCGCCCGCGCTCCAGCGATTCAATTTCAGAAAGGCATCGAGATCGCCCTCGCGCCAGGTTTGCTGGAGAACTTGCTGTGCAATGGCGTCTTGATCGAAGCGTAGAGGCTTGCGGCCCGGTTTTCGACCCGGCTTGCCACTCGGCGTATTTTGCGGCGGGCGCTTCGGATCGGTGTACGTGATCGCATCGAGTTCGACGCGCGTACGGTTGAACTCGGTCTCGATCGCGATGCGGCGAATGCGCCGAATGCGCGTGGTCAGCTCGCGCTCGTCCCGCGCTGCCAGCAGGAGCAAATCGCCCGGCTGAAGGTTAGTCGTCACGCCTTTCAAGAATACCCGCCGCGCATTCGGGTCGAGCGGTTGGGGCTGGGTCAGGCGCGGCTTGAGGACGTTCCATTCCGCGCGCGCGGTAATCTCGTCGCTCGTCTCAAACGTCTGCGGCAGCTTCCCCTGAGCGGGAATGCTTTGCACCTGCGTCCCTTTGGGGACGACGGCGACGCCGGGTGAGCCGGGCGCATCTTCGACGGTGAAGGCGAGGAAGGCGCTGGCCGCAACGCCGGGGCTGAGCTCGTAGCCGATGGCGCGCGCCAGTTCCAAAACCGAGCGGCGCTCGGTGGCGGTGCGCAGGTAACCCTCGTTGGCGATGCGCTCTTGATAAAACGTCAGCACGTCCGCGACGACCGCCCAGGCATCGAGCAGCGCGATCGCCGGATCGTCGGCGGCGCGCGTGGTAAGGCGGGCCAGGGGTCGCGCGCCGTTGTTCAGCGCTTGACCCGATAAGCGCGCCAGCATACGACGCAAGAAGGCGGCGTGCGCGCCAATGCGATACGCTAACGCCGGCAGCGCGGGACGGTTGGAGTGTTCGGGTGTGGGCATATCGGTTTCACAACAGCCGCAGGCATCGAGTTGAGGGGAATGTTCGGAATCGATCATGGCTTTTCGTTTTCACTCTGACTTGAACCGATGAGTCTTCACCCTCACCCCGGCCCGCTCCCTCGAGGGAGCGGGAGCGCGTCTCCTCTCCCTACCGGGGAGAGGCAGGGTGAGGGGCAGCTCCTCTCACAGCCCGCCTTGCATATAAAACTCGAGGCGACCGTTTTCTGGCGCGCTGGGGTCGTTATCCAGACGCGCGATTTCAAGTCGACCGAGCGGCATGCGCCCTTCGGCCCGTTCGCCATGCGCCGGCTGGCCGTAGCGTTGGAAGCGATTCGGCTTGGGCGGCGTGTCATCTGCATCCACCCATAGCACGCCGGGCGCTTGCATCGCGGCGGCGATGATCGGGCTGAGATAAACAGGCTGGCCGAAGGTCCAGTTGTCGGGATGGAAGAAGCCGCGCCGGCCATCCGGCAAATCGCGGTTGCTGAACGTTTCGAGGAGCGCGGCCTTGACGTTGCTCCGCAGCTGGCCGGGTGCGACGCACACGGTTAAGGCGATGTCGAGCGGCGCAAAGCGCGGGCCGTCGATTTCCAGATCGTAACCGGCGAGGCGGAAGCGCTCCAGGAACGCGCGCAGCTCGGCCTCGAATGCGGCATCAACCGGCCGGCCGCCTTTGCGATCCACGGTGACGAACAGCGTATGCCAGCTGCCCGTCCAACGCCGCGTAGCGATCGCTCGCTGCACTTCGGGGTGACGTTGCGCAACCGCCGTGTAGTCGGCCTCGGTCACGGCGCGTTCTTGCAGGCGGAAGGCTTGTGGCGCATCGAGGCGCACCTGCTCGCTCGATTCCGGGTCCGTCCCGTTCTGCGCCGGCAGCGGGTTGCGCACGGTCGTGATGCCGTCGAGCGCGGTGACGATGTGGGCGATGGCTTCCGCGCCGATGTTGCCGGCGCGCCCGTTGCCGATGCGATAGGCGGCGTTGAAGCGCAACCCGACCGGTGGTCGGCGGCCCAACCCCCCATCGCCGAAGCGCAGGCGCGCGCGGCCATCGTCCTCCGCCTCGACGACGAACTCATGCGCGAAGCGATCGCTGTTGAGGAGCGTCCGCCTGGGGAGCCACGTTTCGCCGTTCGCGCGCAGCGCCAGCGCGGGCAACGCCGCCTGCGCCTCCTGCTGTAGCGCTGCCGCTGCCGAGCGTGTTCGCGCCGAGTCTTCATTATAAGAAGCGTGATACGTGAGCGGACCGCGCGGCGCGTGAGGCCGATAGCGACCCTCGGCCGGGACGGTTTCGGGCGTCAGCGTCTCGTCGCGCAGGGTGAGGCCGTGGTCGGCCAGCACGACATTCCCCCGCGCGATACTCACATCGGCGATGATGCGCTCGCCTTTCTCATCGGCGATGCGTGCGGAGAGACACACCGGAAACGGCAGGGCATCGTCGGCGTGCCACTCGATGTCGATGACAGGGAGGTTGTGCAGCGGGTCGCCCCCGCGCGTCACATGCGTCAAGCGCACGGCGTGACGATGCGTTGGATCGGCGTCGGCGCGTTGGCCGGTGGCCGGGCTGATCACCTCTTCGAAGATCAGCACGTCGCCGGGAGTGATGTGCGCGCCCTCGGCGCGCAGCGTGGCGCGCGTCGCGCCTTTGGGCAGGCAACACGCTTCATCGTCCCAGGTATAGAAGCGCAGGGTGTTGTGCGCGCTGCGCAAACGGATGGCGTGCATCGTTTCATAGGCCAGCGCGCCGTCCGTCAAAGCGGCGGCCAGTTGCTCCGGCGCGAGCGCGCCGCGCGGCGCATCGACTTGGGTCAACAGCGGCGTGCTCGCCGGCAGGGTTTCATCGTCAGCGCCGCTGCCGGGCGACACTTCGAGGCAGGCCCAAACGCGCGCATTGCACCCGTCGTGCATCGGGTAATCGAGCAGTTGCGCGTGGCGGCGGATCGAGATGCGCTTGCGCGCCGTACCCAGATACGCTTCCGTCGCCACAGCATCCTGGTAGTAGCTGAGCTGATCGGCGGCGTAAGCCAGCACTTCGACCAGCGCGACGCCTACGTCCGCCGGATTGCGCTCTTGCCAATCGGGCAGCGTGACGGCCAGGCGGTCCAACATCAAGCGGCGGAAACTCGCGAAATCTTTGGCGAGATAGTCGATCGGGGGCGACGGTAGATTTTCGGGCGGGCAGTCGCCGGGCGAAGGGCAGTCGAAGTCGCTGGGGCAATCCACCTTGAACGAAAACTCGATCTCGACCAGCTGCGGGTCAAAGCCCGGTGGAACGTCCGCATCCGTCGGCGACGTGACCAGGCGCAAGGCATACGTTGAGAAATCGCCCGGCGCATTGACGCGGACGGTGAGGATGTTCTGGCTCGACGCGACGGATGCCACGCGCACGTCTGTCACGCGCACGCCGCCGGCGATGACCACGTTGTTCCGAGTTAGTGCGGCGCCGGTGGGAACGCCATTGCTTTGCCCTGGCAGATTGTGAATGAAGTGCACCTGAAGCGTGGCCTGATCGGCGGACACTTCGAGGAAGTCGATCCCGTTCAGCACAGGTTTGCCGTCCGCGCCTTTCGTCTCGCGCACGGCCGTGCGGCGTTTTTCATTTTTGCAATGGTAGTGTGTGGTCATGGTAACCTCAACCAACTCCGCCCGGTTCGCTCCGCAGTTGAGCTGCGGGGCGCGGATATATTGCACAATTACGCCGTAGTGTAGGGCCTTGCGCCCGTTGCACGCCCACGAGGGGCTAAGCTACAACTGCTACCCAGGACGGGCAACGGCACGGGCACAACTTGCGCCCGTTGCACGCCCACGAGGGGCTAAGCTACCGTCCATGCACGTGTTCGGCCAGCAGCGCCCGCCGCCGCCTTCGTTGTAAATATGAGGGAGGGCGGCGGTGGCGCCGGGCGCGGACAGCAGTGCAACTGCTGTCCGAACTTCGAAGT
>DATDPU010000163.1:0-150091 GCA_035292585.1 Anaerolineae bacterium
CAATGTTCAGTTGCGGCTTGCGCCCGGAGGCTGGCGGGGGGGCAGTCGATGCTCGTTTCGGCAATTTCTCGCTTTCTCCTGTCCTGTGATTTCGGACAGGAATTTACTGCGTTTTGAACGCGAAGTCACGTTGTAATACTAACACCCAGGTCACAACCTGCAAGACATCGCCATAACGTGCAGGCATCTGATACTCAATCGACACCCGGCGCGCATTCCAAAGGGCATCGCCATCCATCGCTGTGCTGAACACATCCAGCGTCACTTGATGCAGGTATTGGATGTAGACGGCGTTGTTCACATGCCCGAACATATCACATTCGTAACCGCGCACGCGAATGTGGTCTGTAAAGGTTGCTCCCATGCCTTGTCTCACCGTTGATCTCCTCGTGTGCAACAGACTCAGTAGATCGCAGATTGCTTGTGGCGGACACCTGCACCCACCTGCGGTGGCCGCAGGTGCGGTGTTGGCAAATCCGCCATATTCCGCTGGATTTGGCAATCCAGCGGGAGCAAACTTGGATCTACTGAGACTCATCGCGGCGGCCAGGCGCCGATCACGTCTTCGAGTTGCGGCGCGTCGCCGCCGGAAATGCGCCAGCCGCGCGGCGTTTTGAGCAGCGCCAAGTCTTGTGTCGCCCTGGCGCCGAAAACGGCAAAGCCGTTACGGACGACGCTGAAGTGCAGACGATACGTTACTTTGGCAAGGCCAGCATCCTGATGGACTTCGATGGTCTTGATGTCGAACGAATGGAACTGGGTGATGTCGCCCGCCGATAGTCCTGCGACAAAGTCCTTGTACGCCTGTTGAGTTTCGGCCAGACCGGCGGCCTGCGCGCCTTCTGCGACCGTAGCGAAGTATTCGTCAAGCGCATTTGGATCACGGAAGTTCAGGCTATTGAGTGCAGCCGCCTGAACCTCGTCAATTATACGCCGCACGGCGCGCTCCTCTGCGCCGCTTTGGACAATCAGCCCATCGACGATGACCAGAGTAGCCAGCGCGACAAGGCCGATGGTCTTTTTCATGAATCGCCTCCCCTGTCAGCGTGGCTGCTCGGACGGCCGTCGCGCCAGGCGTGGGACGAAGGCTGGCGTGTTCGCGGCGTAGCTGGCATACGCGTCGCCAAACTCGACCAATGCCTCACGTTCCTCACGCCGCGCCAGCCGCACGTACATCGTCACCAGGATCGGGAACATAATCAACGTGAGCAGCGTCGGCCATTGAATCAGGAATCCGAGCATGATGACGATGAAACCAATATATTGCGGATGACGGATGTGGGCATATGCGCCGGTCACGGCGATCTGCCTCGCGCGCTGCGCCTTGTACAGCACATCCCAGGCCGCGCCGATCAGGATGAACCCGCCGGCGATAAAGCCATCACTTAGCAAGTGCAGCGGACTGAGATGGGGATCGCCTTCCCAACCGGTGAGCGTCTGCCACAAGTGGCCGCTGTTGTGCGCGAGCAGGTCAATGCCCGGGAAGCTGCTGCTTAGCCAGCCTGAAAGCAGGTAGATTGTCAGCGGGAAGCCGTACATCTCCGTAAACAGCGCGACCAGGAAGGCGGCGAATGCGCCGAAGGAACGCCAGTCGCGTTTGGTCTGTGGGCGCGCGAAACTGAAGGCGAAGATGATAAACACCGCCGCGTTGATGATGACGAGCGGCCATAGACCGTAGGCAGGCGGGTCAGTGCTCATGCTTCTCTCCTTCCGCGCGCGACTTGGGGTCATCCGTGTGCCCCGTGTGTTCGCCGTGTCCGCCGTGCATGAACAGATGCAGCAACGGACACAGAAGCAGCAGCGCGTACGGCAAAATGCCGAAGACGTGAGCGGTGTGTTCAGTCAGGAGAAAGAAAGCGGCAATAGCGAGAAAAGCGATGAAGATCATGCCCGTTCGCGAGCGGAGCCAGCGACTTATGGTGAAGTTCTGTCGATCATCCGTATCCATGTGTACCTCCGATGCTTTCGCCTCTAAGTTATCACGAGGGATCAGCAGAGGTAAGCGCAGTTTGGCGTGTAGCGATACCGGCCAAATGGCGTATTCACACCGAGTAGAATAACCGTTGTGGGCGAGAAAAGATAAAAGACAAGCGCCGCCCGGCCTAAGCGGTATGCGCAAACTGTCACATCCGCGTCGACCGGGCGGCGCTCAACAGCAACCCGCGCCTGCGCTTTCCACGTCAGGGCATGCCCGGCATACCCTCCATGTCCGGCATCATCAATTCCATTTTATCGGCTGAGGCCGGGGCAGGTGCGAACATCGAGAAACTGATACCATTCGGTCCGGCGCCAGACGGTACCGTTGCGACGACCTTCTGTGCGGCGATGTCCAGCACGGCCACGTCGTTCCCATAGATGTTCGTGATGTAAGCATATCGGCTCGACGGATCGATCACGACACCGTGTGCACCTTTGCCCGTCTCCACAGTGCCGACAACCTTGAAGGTCGCCGTGTCGATGATCGAAACCGTGGTGCTGGGGTTGTCCTTGGCGCCCTGATTGGCGGCCAGGACATACTTGTCGTCCGGGGTCACGAAGACTTGAATCGGGCCGACGCCAACGTTAACCTTGCCGACGAGCTTCTGCGTCGCCACGTCCACTTTACCGATGGCATTCTCCCCATTGAGCGAGAAGTACACGAACTTTCCATCCGGCGAAAAACCGACCTGCACGGGTTTCTGCCCGACTTCGATGTCGGCGACCTTGGTATTGGTAGCCGTATCGATCACGCTCAACGTCGTGCCCTTCGCGTTGGCAACATACACCCATTTGCCGTCGGGGCTGGGACGCAAGCCATGTGGATATTCGCCCACCGGGATCGTCGCGATGACTTCCATCGTCGCCGCATCGATCGCGGTGACGGTATTGTCGTCGCCGTTGGTCGTATACGCCGTCTTGCCGTCAGGCGTCACCACAATGTGCGCCGGCTCCTTGCCGACCGAGACTGCACCGTGAACGGCGTAGGTAGTCGCGTCGATCATCACGGCCATTGCGTCATGCCCGCTGACAGCCCACACGCTCTTGCCGTCGGGCGCGACCTGCAGATTATGCGGCCCTTCAATGCCGGTCAGCGTCGTCGCGACCTTGTTGGTCGCGGCGTCGATCACGGTGATGCTGCCACCATACTCATCGGCGACCCAGACCGTTCCCTGCACTGTCTTTGGCTGTGGCGTGGCCTCCGATGAGGTGGCCGGCGCGTTCCCGCTGCAGGCCGACAAGACCAACGCCACCCCGATGACCAGCGCCAGGCCGGCTGCGCCCGGTGCGATTCTAATGTGCCTCATGACAATTCTCTCCTTTATCCCAAGAAAGGTGTGATGTGGCCGATCGGTATGGATCAGCCGGCATCCACCTTACCATCGAGGCGCCTGGAATAGGGAGCGCCATTTGGCCTGTTGTGGCATCCGCCAAATGGCGGGCCTGTCAACTGGGCATCTCGACCAATTGGCTTGGCGCATCCTCACTCGACGATCAATTTTCCGCGCAGCATGCCCATCTGGCACTGGAACTCGAACTCGCCAGATTTGTCAGGCATGAACTCGACAGGCACGGTTTCGCCTTCAGGCAGCTTGGCGCTCTTGTTGAAGTCGGGGATGAGCACCATCTCCGAGCACGAAGCCGATTCCGTGCGGACAAAGTTCAGCCGCACCGGCTTGCCCTTTTCGACGACGATCACGTCGGGCGTATAGCCGCCCTTCACGAGCACCATCGCTTCCTGATAGCCGCCGCTGGTCATGGCCGCTTTCACACCGGGTTTCTTTACCAGCCAGAAAAACCATACGATAAAGGCGATGGCGACCAGGCCACCGAGAGTGACGAGAATTTTATCGGGTGTCATGGGAAGACCTCCAATTCGGAAGGATGAAGGATGAGGGATGAGGGATGAAGGCAGTCGGGAGGCCAGTTTCATCCTTCCGCCTTCATCCTTCATCCTTTACTGCGCTGGTTTCCAGCGCTTGAGCCAATTCGCATTGCTGATCACCGTCACGCTGCTGAACGACATCGCCAGCGCAGCCAGCAGCGGCGAGAGCAGCACGCCGAGGAACGGATATAACACACCCAGTGCGATAGGCAGACCGAGCGTGTTGTAGACGAATGCGCCGAACAGGTTCTGATACACGTTACGCATCGTGGCGCGGCTGATCTGGATAGCGGTCACGACGCCCATCAGGCTGCCCTTAATCAAGGTGATGTCCGAGGCTTCGATGGCGACATCCGTGCCGGTGCCGATCGCCAGGCCGATGTCGGCCTGCGCCAACGCCGGGGCGTCGTTGATGCCGTCGCCGACCATCGCCACCTTCTTGCCTTCCAGTTGCAGCTTCTGCACATTGAAGGCTTTGTCTTGCGGCAGCACTTCGGCCAGCACACGATCCACGCCGACCTGCCGGGCGATGGCCTTAGCCGTGCGCTCGTTGTCGCCGGTGATCATCACGACTTCCAGACCCATCTTCTTCATCGACGCGATAGCGGCTTTCGAGTCCTCTTTGACCGTGTCGGCCACGGCGATGATGCCGGCCGCCTTGCCGTCGAGCGCGATGTACATCGGCGTCTTGCCGTTATCGGCGAGCGCTTTGGACTTCTCTTCGAGACTGCCCAGTACGATACCTTCGCGGTTCATCAGTTTCAGGTTGCCGATGAGGATGTGACGACCCTCGACCGTGGCGGAGACGCCGTGACCGGGTATGGCTTCAAAGGCTTGCACGTCGCTCAACTTCAAGTCGCGTGCCTGCGCACCTTCCACAATGGCAAGCGCCAGCGGATGCTCGGAAGATTTCTCGACGGATGCAGCCAAGGCTAGAAGTTGGAGGTTGGAAGTTAGACCTGCGTACGCGCCGTGTCCAACCTCCAATTTCAAACTCCCAATCTCTACAATATCCGTCAACTCCGGTTTTCCTTTCGTAATCGTACCCGTCTTGTCGAGGATGACCGCGTTGAGTCTCTCCGCCGATTGCAGCGCGTCGCCGGATCGGATGAGGATGCCGTTCTGTGCGCCGAGACCGATGCCGGTCGTCAGACTCATCGGCGTCGCCATACCCAGCGCGCAGGGGCAGGCAATAATCAACGTGGTCACGGCGACGATCAGCGCGTAAGCCAGCGGCGGGAGCGGGCCGAAGTCATACCACACGACAAAACCGACAATCGCCAGGATCATCACGGTCGGCGTGAAGTAGGCCGAGACGCGATCGACAATGCGCTGGATGGGCACTTTGCTACCCTGCGCATCCTGCACCAGCCGGATGATGTTCGACAGCGCGGTGTCCTTGCCGACCTTCGTCGCGCGGAACTTGAACGCGCCGGTCTTGTTGATCGTCGCGCCGATGACCTCGTCGCCGACCTTCTTCGAGATGGGCAACGACTCGCCGGTGATCATCGATTCGTCCACCGCCGACTGACCTTCGATGACCTCGCCATCGACCGGGATCTTCTCGCCAGGGCGCACGACGACGATATCGTTGACCAGCACTTCTTCGACCGGGATGTCCACTTCATTGCCGTCACGCAGCACACGCGCCGTCTTGGCCTGTAGGCCGATCAATTTCTTGATTGCCTCGGACGTGCGGCCTTTGGCTTTCAGTTCCATCGCCAGGCCGAGCACAACTAACGCCGTGACGACCACGGTCACATCGTAGTACACGTCGGTGAACTCGGCCGACGGGAAGAGCTGCGGGAACAGCAGCGCGATGGTTGAGTAAACCCACGCCACGCCGGTGCCGACGGCGATCAGCGTGTGCATGTTCGCCGAGCGGCGCTTGAGGCCCTCCCACATGCCGGTGAAGAACTGATTGCCGGAATAGGCCAGCACGGCCAGGCTGGCGACACCCATCGCGTACCAGATGTAGCGCAAGTTGTCGCTGCCACGCGGAAAGACATCGCGCAGAACAGGGAACAGCCACGGATAGGATAGAACCATCGTCGGCACACCCACTGCCGCGGCGAACCACCATTTGCGCATCAGCGAGCGATATTCCTTCTCAGTCGCTTGCGCCTCTTTGTCGAGCTCGGGTTCAGATGCCTCGGCCGCGCGCGCCGCCCGGTACGGCCCGGCCGACTCAACCGCCCGCGTCAACAGACCCAGATCGCCGACGACCGGCGAGTATTGAACCTTGACCTCGTTGGTCGCAGCGTTCATCGTCGCGTCGAACACGCCTGGGACCGCTTTCAGCGCGTCTTCAATCCGAGCCACACACTCAGCGCAGTATAGGCCGCTGACTTTCAGACGCAGGCTCTGGCCATCGGGTGAATAGCCTGCGCTCCGAACTGCCTCAAACAAATCGGAAACCTTGGCACGGGCGGGGTCATATTCCACAAGGACGCGACCCTCTTTCACGTTGACCGTCGTCTTGCCCACGCCAGGCACGCCGGCAATAACCCGTTCGAGCGCCGGACCGCCCGAGCGCCGTAGTCCCGCCACCGGCAGCGTGATGCGCAGCGGACCCGTTGCGCCGTCGGCGATGCCTGTCGTGGCCGAGGAAACGGCGGAGGCATACTGCTCCGGCGCAGCGTCGAATTTCTTCACACAGTTATCCGAGCAGAAGTACAACGTCTGCCCCTTGTATTGGCGGGTGGCGGCCGCCGACTGCGGCTCGACCTCCATCCCACACACGGGATCTTTTACCATGATTGACTTCTCCTTGAACAGTAATCAAAGCGAATCCATTTCCGAAGCATCGACATATTAACGATTGTATGCAAGTCCTGGGGAAAACATAGCGTGATTTCACCTGTCTTTGAGACGGTGAAATTGCCTACGACGTGCGACCTCCCGGGTAGGCCAAATGGCGGGGGAGCATACGCGCCAAATAGCCTGATCGTTCGCTCAACGTCTTCCCCCTCTCCCTCCTGAATTACATTCGTCCCAAGACAAAATGATATTCATCACGTGATCGGCGTACCTCCTACGTCGTAGACTCATACTGCAATTGAGAATCAGTCGCAATAAGAAACCCCGGAGCAGCCCGCCATGACTGACCCCAAGACGCTCAAGACGCTGCGCGCGACCGGCCACCGCATCACCGCGCAGCGCCAGGTCGTGCTGGAAGTTGTCGAATCCAGCCCCAAACACCTGGATGCGGAAACCATCTATCAGCGTGTCCGCGAGAAAGACCCCCAGATCAGCCTGGCCACCGTCTACCGCACATTGTCCGTCCTGAAGGAGATGGGGCTGATCGAACAGAGTTACCTGGCCCGCAATCACACCCGCGAATACTATGAGCCTGTCGGGGCGCCCGAGCATCACCACTTCACCTGCCTGGGCTGCCGCACAGTGATCGAGTTTCAGAGCCAGCGGGTGAAGCAGATGCGCGCCGACCTTCAACGCGAACTGGGACTGGACATCTCGCACGCCTGCATCTGCCTCGAAGGCTACTGCCGCTCGTGCGCGGCAAAACGCAAAACAGTGAGCAAATAGGAGACGAACATGGAAGCCTTTGTGATCACGCTGCGCGAAGGGATGGAAGCCGCGCTGGTGATTGGCCTGGTGCTGGCTTACCTCAACCGCACCGGCCGGGCACTGCTGCGCCGTTGGGTATACACCGGGCTGGGCTTGGCGGCGTTGGCGAGTATCCTGGGCGCGATCGGCTTCAGCTTGATCGGATTCGACCCCGAGAACGAAATCCTGGAAGGCACGCTGTTTGCGGTTGCCGCTGTGTTGGTGCTCAGTCTCGTCGTGTGGATGTGGCGCGCCGCACACGGAATCCGGCAGCACGTCGAGGGCCGGCTGGAGTCGCTCACCGCGCCAGCCGTTCAGACCCGGCGACAGGCCTGGAGCCTGTTGGCGTTTGTCTTCTTCATGATCTTCCGCGAGGGCGTCGAGATGATCCTGTTCCTGGCGGCGCTCTCGCTGTCAGAGACGCCGGATCTGGCCGGCCTGATCGGTGGGATAGCGGGGCTGGGGCTGGCCGCGCTGTTCGGCGTCTTGTTCGTGAAGGGTAGTTTGCGGATCAACTTGCGCCGCTTCTTCGCCGTCACCAGCGCGGTGTTGATCATCCTCGTCATACGACTGATCGCCGGAAGTCTGCACGAGTTTTTCGAAGTGGGGCTACTGCCGAGCACGCCGGCGCTCCTGGCCGTGGTCGGCTTCATCGTCAAAGACAGCACCTCGACGATCATTCTCATGGCGCTGATCGCGCTGCCGGCTCTGGCAATGCTGCCCGAGATGCGGCTGCGAGCGGAGGCGCTGGCCGCGCGCCCCGACGAGTCCAGCGCAGAGCGACGCAAGCGCGTGGCGGCGCTGCTTCGCATACGGCGCTGGCAGACGTCGCTGACGAGCGTGACGCTCGCGACCGTGCTGGTGTTGGGCACGATTACCTACGCCACCAGCCAGGGCCAATATCGGCCGGAACCGCAGGCGGTAACCGCGCACGATGGAATGGTGCACATTGCGACAGAAGCGCTCCAGCCTGGGCAGCTCAATCTATACACCTACGCGGGCGCGGATGCGAATGTGCCCTTTATGGTGATTAAGCGTGACGAGGACGATCTCGCCGTGGCGCTCAACGCCTGTGGCATCTGCCCGGTGCGGGGTTATCACCAAGAGGGTGACGTGCTGGTGTGCGACAACTGCAATGCCCCGATCAACCTAGACACCGTAGGCATGCCGGGCGGATGCAACCCGGTTCCGCTGGCGGCTTCGCTCGCAGAGGGCGAGGTGCTGATCGCGGCCAGCGATCTCGACGCGGCGCAAAGCCGCTTCGCTGCCAGGTAAACACAGCGCACCCCGCCGCAACCGAGGACACGAATGCGGATCCACGAATCCACACGAATGAACACGAAGAAAAGCATAGCAGTATTCGTGCAGATTCGTGTTATTCGTGGATCGAAATCTTCGCGGTCGTGATGGTTTTCGAGGATAATACGATGCTGCTTCGACTGCTCAAAGATGCTTGGCGCCGCCGGACGCGCCGCTTGCTGATGACCACGCTGGCGGTGACCACCGGCGCATCGCTGGCGGCGGCGCTGCTCGGCATCTCGCTCGACGTCACCGGGCAGATGGGCCGCGAGTTGCGCGCGTATGGCGCGAATATCCTGGCCTCGCCCACCGGCGGCGACTTGAGCCTGGAGATTGGCGGTGTGCCCGTCAGCGTCCCGGGCAAGCGCAGCCTGATCGACGAAAACGATTTGGTCAAACTGAAAACGATCTTCTGGCGACACAACATCGCCGGCTTCGCACCGTATCTGACTGCGCTCGCCGAAGTGGACGGGCAAACGCTGGCGCTGACCGGGACCTGGTTCGACAATCCGCTCACGCTCCCCAAAGGCGCTGTCGTCCGCACCGGCTTTGCGCAATCCGAAGGCACATCGATTGAGAGCACCTTCCGCACCGGCGTCAAAACGATCGCGCCGTGGTGGAAGGTGGATGGCGCGTGGGTGGAAGATGGCGATCTGAACTCGGCGCTGGTCGGCGCGGGGCTGGCCCGGCGCATGGGCTGGCGCATCGGGGATGAGATCGTCGCACGGGTGGAAGACCGTACAGCCCGATTCCGAATCGCCGGTCTCGTCAATAGCGGCGGCTTTGAAGAAGATCAAATCTTCGTCGCGCTCCCGGCGGCGCAGGCGTTGATGGGACTGGCGCGCGGCGCGGATCGCGTGCAAATCAGCGCGCTGGTCGAGCCGGATGACAAGCTGCGGCCCGACCTGCGCGGCCTCGATCCGAAAGACATGACGCCCGAACAATATGCGACGTGGTATTGCTCGCCGATCATGGGCGCCGTGCTCACACAGATCAAAGAGGTGCTGCCCGATGCCGACGTGCGCCCGATCCGGCAAATCAGCCAGGCGGAGGTCGATTTCCTCAGCAAGATCGGGTTGCTAATGGGGTTGCTCACGGTAACAGCGCTCGGCGGCTCGGCGCTGGCGGTGATGACGGCGATGACCGCCTCGGTGACGGAACGCCGGGCGGAGATTGGGCTGATGAAAGCGCTCGGCGCGGATGGCGGCCAGATCGCGCTCATCTTCCTGAGCGAAGCGACGTTGATCGGACTGGCCGGCGGTGTGGCAGGCTATCTGCTCGGCCTGGGATTGGCGCAGGGGCTGGGACGCTGGGTGTTCTCGGCCGGCGGGCAGATGCCAATCATCGTCCTGCCGATCACGTTATTCCTGGCCTTGGCCGTGGGCTTGTTGGGCAGCGCATTGCCGGTGCGGCGGGCCGTGCGTTTCGATCCGGTGCTGCTGTTGCGAGGGAAGTGAGATGTTCAAACGGATCGTGCTGGGTTCACTGCGCCATCAACGTGCGCGCCTGGGCATCGCCGCGCTGGCGATGGCGTTGGGCAGCGCGCTCGTGTCGGGACTGCTGAACTTGTCGGGCGACATCGGTGGTCAGGTCGGGCGTGAGCTGCGCGCGTACGGCGCGAATCTCATCATTCATCCACGCGAGCAATCGGTGCGTGTCGGCAGCGGCAGCTTCGAGTTCGGCGCGGTCACGGCCGGACAGACATTGGTCGAGGCCGATCTGGAGCGAGTGAACGAGGTAGCGGGTGTGATCGACTACGTGCCATCGCTGTACACCGTCGTGGAGGCCCAGCGGCGCTCCATCGTATTAGCCGGTGTTGGCCTGGAGGCGGCCCGCTCACTCAACACGTGGTGGCAGGTGCAAGGGCGCTGGCCTGAAGCGGACGATGAAGTGTTGGTTGGCGTGCGCGCGGCCGAGGCATTGGGTCTCGCGCCGGGCGAAGTGGTGAGTGTGAAATACGGCGATGCAACTCGGGTCTTGCGCGTCGCCGGTGTACTGGAAACCGGCGGGCCGGAAGATGAACAACTCGTCACCGGGCTGCGCGCGGCGCAAACGCTGACCGATCAAGCGGGACGGGTCAGGCTGGCAATGGTCAGCGCGCTGGCATCGGAGCGCCCCCTGGAGACAATCGCGAACGAGCTGCAGGCAGCGTTGCCTCAAGCCGAAGTGCGGACGCTGGCGCAGTTCGCACAGGCCGAGGCGACCGTGTTGGACAAGGTGCGCCTGCTCATCGGGCTGGTCGCGGCGCTGGTATTGATCGCTGGCGCCCTGACCGTCGCCGGGACGCTCAACATCATCGTGATGGAGCGGCGGGCAGAGATCGGGCTGATGAAGGCCTTGGGCGCGGATGACCGGCGTGTGGCCGGGCTGTTTCTCGTCGAGGCCTTGAATATCGGTGGAGCCGGCGGACTGGTCGGCTACCTGGCTGGACTGGCGCTGGCCATCGCGATCGGGCAGCGCGTGTTTCAGGCGACGATCGCGCCGGCGGCGTGGGGGCCGCCGGGTACGCTGCTGGTTGCGCTCGGCGTGGCATTGCTGGCGAGCCTGCTCCCGGTGCGGCGTGCACTGGCGGTCGATCCGGTGAAAACGTTGCGAGGCGAATGATGAACGATTGGATGGTGAAAACGGTGAACCTGTCGCGCGCCTACGGCGAGGTGCGAGCGCTGGACAGCGTGAATCTCGAAGTGGCGCGCGGCGAGTGGCTGAGCGTGATGGGGCCATCGGGCTCGGGCAAGACGACACTCTTGAACATCCTCGGCGGCCTCGATCGGTCGACGGGCGGGCAGTTGTTCATCGATGGAACCGAGATGACGCGCCTCACACCGAAGGAACTTGCACGTTTCCGGCGCGAGACGGTCGGACTGGTATTTCAGCAGTTCCACCTGGTGCCTTATCTGACGGCGCTGGAGAACGTGATGCTGGCGCAGTATTTCCACAGTATGCCAGACGAAGCCGAGGCGCGCGCTGCGCTGGAAGCGGTCGGCTTGGGCGAACGAACGCATCATTTGCCCGCGCAACTGTCCGGCGGCGAGCAGCAGCGTGTGTGCATCGCCCGTGCGCTGATCAATCAACCCAAAATCATTCTGGCGGACGAGCCGACCGGCAACCTCGACGCGGCTAACGAGGAGATCGTGCTGGACATCTTCCACCGGCTGCACGCGCAGGGGCATACGTTGATCGTCGTCACGCACGATGCGCACGTGGGACGCCTGGCCGATCGGTTGATCGCGCTCGAACACGGGCATGTGGTCCGTGCCGAATCGAATGGACATGGCCGGCAGCCACGCGTCGAATCCGAGAGAGCATATGTCTATCCACGATCAGTAGATCACGATTTCGTAGTGACGACTTCAGTCGTCGGCTCAAAAAGCGACTAAAATCGCCACTACAAGTGAGTCTCGTGATCTACTGACAATCACTGGTTTCTGGAGGTGAAGTATGGAATCAGCCATGACACCCTCCACCGCCGAGGACGTCTTGAACGCTCTTCGTCGCGTGATCGATCCCGAGCTGAGACGCGACCTGGTCTCGCTCGGCATAGTGCGCAATGCCCAGGTCGAAGACGGCGTGGCCCGATTCGTCCTGCGCCTCACGACGTCCGCCTGCCCGATCCGCGATCACCTGGAACGCATGGCACGCCAGGCCGTCGCCGCGCTACCCGGCATCCGCGAGGTGCACGTGAAAGTCGAGGCCGAAGTGCCGAGGGGCTTCGGCCTGCCCGGACGACGCGACATCCCCGGTGTCCGCCAGGTCATCGCCGTCGCCTCAGGCAAAGGCGGCGTCGGCAAGTCGACCGTCGCGGTGCATCTCGCCCTCGCGTTGGCCGAGACCGGCGCGCAAGTCGGCTTGCTCGACGCCGACTTCTACGGGCCGAACGTGCCGCAGATGCTCGGTAGCGACCCCCGACCCTTCGGGTCGAGGGCAGGTGGTGGGCCGACGCTGCGTAATGATCGACTTGCACCCGTCGAGGCGCGCGGTCTGCAGGTCATGTCGTTCGCCTACCTGGTCGAACCGGGCAAGCCGGTGATCTGGCGCGGGCCGCTGCTGATGTCGGCCGTGCAGCAAATGCTGTTCGATGTCGACTGGGCCGACCTCGATTACCTGGTGGTGGACCTGCCGCCGGGCACAGGCGATGTGCCACTATCGCTGGTGCAGCTCATCTCGCTGGCGGGCGTCGTCGTCGTCACCACGCCGCAGAACGTCGCCGTCGCCGACGTGGTGCGCTGCATCGAGATGTTTCAGGTGACAAACGCGCCGGTCTTGGGCGTGGTCGAAAACATGAGTTACCTGCAATGCCCCGACTGCGGCCGGCGGTTGGAGGTGTTCGGGCACGGCGGCGGTCAGTGGCTGGCCGAGCAATTCGATATTCCGCTGCTGGGCCAGATACCACTCGCCCCGGCGATCTGCGCGGGCGGCGATCTTGGCCAACCCATGAGCGGACCGGATTCGCCGGTAGGACACGCCTTCCGCCAACTCGCCGGCAAGGTCGCCGCGCAGGTGAGCATTCGCCAGTTCGCCGGGGCAAACTAGCGTTTGGCCGTTACTCCTCCTTCTCGCCCGTCGTCAACCGAGGCTGTTGCGCCTTCGGCATCGGATCATGCCGACTATGTTCTGCATGATGGTGTCCCATGTTGCGCATCATCGCGAAGTGCAGCAGCGGGCACAATAGCAGGATGCCGAAGTAGATCACTGTGTTGGACGGAATGTTGAACACGGTGATGGCCGCCAGCGCCGCCAGTGGGACGAGACAGCAGGCAAGCATAATCAGCATGTGTTTCTTCGTCATGTTCATATAAAGACTCCTTCGCCGTAAGTTTCGAGATTCAAGAGAAGCGCGGAACGGCAGTAGCCCCGGAAATCTTGTCTATCGGATCTGCCCGGCCATGAAGTCGATCAAGTCGATCTTGGTCAGAATCCCGACCGGCCGCTCCGCGTCGACGATGATCACCACCCGGTCGCGTTCGAAGGCGGCCAGCACACTGTCCACGTTCGCGGTACAGGCCACGCAGGTGACACTCGGATTGATGATGGACGCGATTGTCTCGGCCGGATCGTGCGCGTGCCCGGCATGCAGCAAGTGTTCGAGCAAATCCACTTCGGTCACAATGCCGATCAGTCTGCCTTGCGCATCGACCACCGGCACCTGCGAGATGTCGTATTCCTTCATCAGAGCCACGACCGCCGTCATGCGGTCGTCGGGATGCGCGGCGACCAGGTCGATGCGTTCACGGCTGCCCAGCATGTCGGCGACGGTCTTTTCCGACCAGCCCATCTCCAGGAAGCCGTTCTCGCGCATCCAGTTGTCGTCGAACAGCTTGCTCAGATAGCGGTTGCCCGAATCGGGCAGCAGCGCCACGGCGATTTGTCCAGGCTCCAGCGCGCGCACGATCTGGGATTTGAGCAGGCCGGCTACGGCTGAGCCGGATGAACCACCGCAGAAAATGCCTTCTTCGCGCACCAACCGCCGCGCTATCACAAACGATTCGCGGTCGTCCACCTGTACCACCTCGTCCAGGATGCTCAAGTCGAGCGTGCCTGGCACGAAGTCCTCGCCGATGCCTTCGACCTTGTAGGTCTTGAGGAAAGGTTCGGTGGGCATGTGGCCCAACTTCCACGTGTCATACAGCAGCGAACCGAGGATATCCACGCCGACCAGCTTGAGGTTCGGATTCTGTTCTTTCAGATAACGGCCCGCGCCGGTGATTGTGCCGCCGGTGCCCATGCCAGCCACCAGGACGTCGATCTGTCCGGCAGTCTGCTCCCACAGTTCCGGGCCGGTCGTCCGGTAGTGCGCGTCGGGGTTAGCTGGATTATGATATTGGTTGGCCAGGATGCTGTTGGGCGTCTCTGCCACGATACGCTTAGCAACGCTGTAGTAACTGCGCGGGTCGTCAGGCGTCACGGCAGTCGGCGTGATGATGACGCGCGCGCCGAACGCGCGCAGGAAGCGCACTTTTTCGTCGCTCATCTTGTCGGGCATCACGAACACGCACTTGTAGCCCTTGATGGCGGCGGCCAATGCCAGCCCGGCCCCGGTATTGCCAGACGTAGCTTCGACAATCGTTCCGCCTGGCCTGAGCAGACCCTGCCATTCGGCATCCTCGACGATCGCCGGCCCAATGCGGTCTTTGACCGAGCCGGCGGGATTGAAGAATTCGACTTTGGCCAGCACCGTACCCTTACAGGCCCCGACGGTGACACGGTTCAGTTTGACCAGCGGGGTCCACCCGACGGTCTGCAGGATGTTCTCGCAGAAGCGCGGTTGGCGCTTCTGCATGTTGACTGTTGCCGGAAACGGTTGCACGGTGTTCATGGCTTGTTCCCTCTTGAGTGCTAGAGGCGCAACATCTGCGTCGAAAGCAATTTATTGTGGAGGCTCAAGTCTGGAAGTTCAGGCGTGTCCGCGCCAGCATCCTTGCGATCAAGGGCAACGCGACGGCCAGTGAGATGAGCGCGACGATCTGCGATTGTGTCAGCCCAAACGCGATGATCTCATACGAACTGGTAAAGGCGAGCAAGAAGCGCTCGACGCTGTACAGGCTGAGATAGACCAGGAACAACAGGCCGTCAGGCCAGTTGCGCTTGCGTAATTGCCAGAGCAGCGCGAAGATGCCAAGGTTAGCGATCATCTCGAATACCGGCATCGGGGTGTAGTACACGCCCAACTGCGGCACCATCGCGCCGGGGTTGGTATAGGCGAAACCGAACGGGCCGGTCGTCGGCTTGCCCATCGCATCGCCGGTGATGACGCACGCCACGCGCCCGAGGGCCTGGCCCAGGACGACGCCCGGCGCAGCGATGTCCAACAATCGCCCCAGCGGCAGTTTACGCCGCCAGGCGAAGACTGCGACGGCGAGGAAGCCGCCGACGACCGCGCCCCAGATCGCCAGGCCGCCTTCCCAGATGTACAACGCCCGAATCGGGTTCGCGGCATACTCGTGCGGCCAGTGGTCGATCACGTGGAATAACCGCGCCCCGATCAACCCTGCGGCGATTGCCCAGATAAGAATATCGTTAAAGTGTTTCTCGGTCAGCCCTTTGCGTTTGGCTTCGCGCCAGGCGATCCACACGCCGACGCCGATGGCGAAAGTGACGATAATGCTGTACCAGCGAATCATGATGTGACCGATGCTGAAGATAACGGGATCAATGCTGATCGTGATCATTCAATCGAACCTTTCCGAAACATGAGTGGAGAGGCGGCCGACTTTAGACCGGCCGCCTCCTGGCGGGTAACAGGTCTAGTGATGGCTGCTGTGTTCGTGCGCCGCGCCGACGTACTTGTCCGGATCTTTGTCGAACGCTTTCTTGCAGCCGGGCGAGCAGAAGTAGTAGGTCTGCCCCTTGTACTCCGATTTGCCGGCAGCGGTCTTGGGATCTATCTCCATACCACAGACGAGATCTTTCACCATGTAAGCCTCACCTCCTTTCGACGAATGGATTAGTGTATTGACCGATGCTCATTTTGCGGCGCGATCGGTCGCGCGCATGAGCCACATCAGAATAGCGAGAATGACGCCAGCAAAGCCGAAGGGGGCGAGCGCGATCCAGCCCGTTCGCACGATGCTAAAAATGACGACCGCCAGAATCACTCCAGCTAACAGCAAGCCGAACCAGACTGGGCTATCTTTCTTGCGACCACTCCCTCCATGCATGTGCATTCCGCCATCGCCTCAGACGGCATCGCTATTCACTGGCCTGCCTCTCTCCGAGACTTCGTACAAGCTCTTCAAGTAAGCCACTGCACGCGGAAACCGGCCATTCAGCGCCGCTATCAATTCGCTGCGCAGCGCCGTCGAATGTCGTATCGCTTCGCCGACGAACGGCAGAACCGTTTGGGCCATCGTCAAGTCGGTCGCAATCGCAAGATTGCTGCGCGGCGCCGGGTCGAACAGGCCGATGCCATCCTTCGACCACGCATTGGCAAGATATACCACAGCCTTGTGTCTCGCCACAGCAGGCAATTCGACGGCGTGCTGCTTCAACACATCCTCAACCTGAAGCAGCGACCCAATGGCTTGTGTTCGACCGCACAGAAGACGGTAGAGCTTCAAGCGAGCGGCGGCTGCGCTGCGAATGCACGCGCTCAGGAATGCGTTTTCGCCATGGGGAACGGCGGCTGACCGGCGAGTGTCGGCTGCCGGCCCAATTTCGAGCGCCGGCCAGCGAATGACGGTCGTCTGCAATAGCAGATCGGCGTCAAATTCAACCGGCTGGAAATCGTCCAACGTCCCGATCAAAAACAAGTTCGGCGGATATGGGATCGGCTCGGTCAGGTGAGCGCTCGGCAGGCGCATAATCTGTCCGTGCCGCAGTTGAAACGCCACCTCCGAGAAAAAGCCCGCCAGCTCCGCCTGGCCGATGCGGGTCAGGCAAGCGATGAAGACTCGCTCCGTGTTTTCCGGCTGCCAGGCTTCGTCGATCAGCGCAAAGATTTTGTCGGCGTTGAGCCGCGTTTGAGCCTCGGCGAATAACGCCACGTGTCTCGTCTGGCTGGCCCAGCGCGCGTGGCCGATCATCATCTGGCAGCAGAGTGGATCGCCCCCGCTCAACACGCGCGACACGCTCTGCACCAGGGCGATCTTTCCGCTTTGCGCCAGCCCCGTCAGGATCACGAGCGGAGTAGATTTGAGCGCCACATAAAAGTTGATGATCGAGATCGGATCTGCCCGGACTCCAGCTTCGGCCGCAGTCCGAATCAGGCAAGCGACGACGTCCCGTTCGCCGCCCGATCGGACGTAACGGGTCTCCGATAATGATGCTGACATGACGGTCATGTGAGCGGCCTCAGTTCTTGATGACTTTCCAACTGCATATGCTCCAACACACCACCAGCGCGACAAGGAACAAGACCAGGGCAGTCACAGCCGCTGCCGTCAGCCCGAAGAGCGGAACGACGACAAGCACGACCAGCGGCAGACTGCACAGCCACACGAGCAAAGATAGCGCCATCCGGTCGAAGTGCGTGTCGAGCCACTTGGACATCTCGCCTCCTCTTAAAGCACACCTTAGATCGATCTTCTCGTGTTACGCTCAATGACGACGAATCAACCAGAAACCCAACACCAGGCTCACCACGGCGGCAGCGAGAACCGCAGCGGTTTCGCCGGCAGGCCTGGTGCGATCGAGCAGATGCTCCTCGCCCGTTGGCTCTTGTATCATGGCCGGGTCAGTGCTGGCCTCGGCGGTGGGCGCGGTCACGGTCAGATCGGCTACCGTGGCCTCACCTTCTTCAGTCGCGGCGCGGACAGTGTACGAACCCGGCATCGTCTCAGCCGCGATGGTGAATGTCGCCGTAAAGCCGCCTTCCTCCCCTTCACCAGTGACCGCCGCTTCGCCCAGCGAGACTGAACCGGTTGGGCCTTCGAGCGTGATGGCGAACACTTCGCCAGGTTCCATCTCCGTGCCGGTGACGGTGATTTGGCCCCCGGCTGCAACAATGGTCGGCTCGACACCAATCACCGGTTCGCCGTGCGCCAGCGCGGCGCCGAGCGGAATCAAGGACAGCGCGGCAACGATGATCAAACTACGAACAAGATATGTCTTCATTCTGAGCGCCTCTAATCCAGGTGCGCAGCGACCGGCTGCAATGTTGCGACCACGCCGCTGATGACGATCGTAACCAAGATCAGCCCGGCGACGATCAGCAGCACCTTACGCCGCGCCAGGCTCATGTACGGGCTGCGATCGAGGATCGGCACGAGTGCGAGCAGGGTGGCCAGAATGGCCGGCAGGATCACCAGCGCCTGCACGCCCCAAGCCTCTTCGGCCGGGAACAGCCAGACAAACATCCACCATGGCTTGGTCACTTCCGCGCCTGCCACACCAGGCTGGCCGAGCGGCGCGGGGATAAGCAGGCTGAGTAACAACGCCAGCGCGAGCACAAACAAGCCGTAGCCCACCATCCGCAGCAAGTGAACGTTGAACCGCGACGAGCCTTCACCGGTCGTCGCGTGTGAAACCGCATCCGGTGTGACCTTAGGCGAGATGCCGTGCTGCTTGATCAGATAGATGTGTGCGGCGATCAACAAGCCGAAGATCAAGGGTAGGATCGTGATGTGACCATTGAACAGTCGTGTGAGCAGCGGCACAGTACGGCTGAACTCAGTGGAGAACCACGCCCCCAGCGAACCGATCACGTTGGCGGCCTCCTTGTTATGTTGCAGCGCCTCAATCCCTTCCTGGTCGAACTTGAGCACCGAGCCGGTGAACACCAGACCCAGCGTGACCGCAAACAAGCCGAGACCCACGTACCAGTTGATTTCCCTCGGGCGTTTGTACGAACCGGTGAACAGCACGCGCAGCATGTGCAGCAAGACAGTCACAATGACGATCTGCGCTGTCCAGAAATGGATCGAGCGCACCAAATCGCCCAGCGGCGCGCCGGTGATGATGTACACCACGCTCTGATGCGCGTCGGCTGGATGCGGATGATAGAACTGCGCCAGGTAGATGCCGGTGACGATGAGAATGATAAAGCCGGTGAACGTGATGCCGCCGAGCAAGTAGGGCAGTGAGTTGGCGTGTTCGGGAACGGCGTAGGCCAGGCCCTTCAACCCCAACCGTTCGTTGAGCCACTCGCCAAGCTGAGGACGAGGAGCGGGGTGAGCAGCGCTTGCCATCAGGCAAATCCTTTCTGATTGTGGCGGCCAAGCGGCCCGCCGACTCCGGGTTGTGCTTCCACAGGTCACTATACGCCCAGAGAGATGGCCGAACTAGCGTCAAGTGGCGTGTTTTGCTACACGCCATTTGGCGGGTACGGCGCCGTTCAGGGGATCAAAAAGGCCCACTGTATTCGGGTGGGCCTCAGCATACGGGCAGCTAGGGGTAAAACGCGGCGCGTTTCTACAGGGGCGCCTTCAACTCGACCGTCATGCCGCTGCCGTGCGCCGATCGAATCGTCAATTGCGCGCCGATCAGCTCGGCGCGTTCGCGCATGCCGACCAACCCGAAGTGGCCCAGCTCGGTGAGTGCATCCGCTCGCTCGGGGACGCTGAACCCGATTCCATCGTCGGTCACCGACACGCGCAGGACATCGCCGTACGTCACCTTGACCTCGACGCGCGTTGCCCGCGCATGCTTGACGATGTTGTTCAGCGCCTCTTGGACAACCCGATACAGCGCCAGCTCGCGCTCCGGCGCGAGCCGGCGCGGCTCACCCTCGGCGACGAACGCTGTCTCTAGCCCTGTTTCACTGCCCATCGCCTGAGTCAGCATCTCCAGCGCCGGCAGCAGCCCCAGGTCCTCCAGATAGATCGGGCGCAGCGCGCGAATCACGCGTCGAACCTCCTGGATCGTAGAGGCTGTCATCGTCCGCAGATCGGCCAGCTTATCGGGGGCGGCTTGGGGATTGCGCGCCAGCGCTCGCTCCACCATCTGGATGCGTTGATCCAGCGCGATCAGCGCCTGTACTGTCTCGTCGTGCAACTCGCGCGCCAGCCGCGAGCGTTCTTCCTCCTGGCTGCGCGTGACGGCCGCCGCATACGACTGGATGCTGCGCTGGTAGCGACGAATCTGCTCGGCCATCTGCGCCAGCGTCGCGTGCAACGCCTGAACTTCGGCAACACCTTCGATCGGCTGCGCCAGCGCGCCGTAGTCACCCTGACCGGCGCGGTCAGCCTGCCGGCCCAACTGCTGCAGGGGCCGGATCACGCGTCGCGCGACGAACACGATCGCGGCGACGGCGATCAGATAGGCCGGGACAAGCGCCAGCGGCGTGAGGAGCGACGTGCGCAGCAGTGGATTGACCGCGTCTTCCCACGGCTCGGCAATGATCAACCCCCACCCGGCCGACGGCACCGGCTCGAAGGTGACCACCCACTCGAGACCGCTGGAGTCCGTCACAAACTGCGCGCCGCCGTCACCGCGCAGTGCGTCAGCGGCCCCTGGCTCAGACGAAGCATCGGTCCCAATCGGCATACCGCCCGAGTGATACAAGATGCGCGCTGCCACATCGACCAGGATCACCCGCGCTCTGGGCGATGAGCGCAGCCGCTCAGTCAAGCGTGGTAGTCGCAGTGCCTGTGCTGAGAACCGGCCGAGGGCGACCATTGATTCATCGGTGGACGGCGCGACACCGAGGATGTCGCCGGAGGGTAGCAGTGAAAATCCAAGCGCCCTGGGTGGCATGTTCACGCCGGCTGAGAGCAACTCCGTCGGATTGAAGCCTGGCGGGGTCGAGGCGAAGACGGAACCGGTTGCGTTCAGCGCCACTACACCACCATCGAAATCAGACAGCAGGTGAGCCATGCTGCGTAGCACCTCGTCTGGTGGAAGGCCCAGCGCCACCGCATCGGCGATCGATTGCAGCGTGGACAACTGATGCCGCGCCCGTTCGTCCAGCGCAGCGGCCGCTTCGCGGGCGGCTTGCTGGTCGTGCACGGCTACCAGGGTGCGCATCTCGTTCTGGTGCAGCGTGGTTGCACCGATGGCGACGACCACCAGCGCCAGCGTCAGCGGCAGGATGACGATCAACAGCAGGCCGGGCAGCAGCCCGCGAAAGCGCGACATTATTCGCTCGTTTCTGTCGGCGACACCCAACCAAGCGACACGGCGCGCATCACCGCTTCAGTGCGGGTGGCGACGTGCAGCTTGTCGAAGATGTTCGCCAGGTGGCCTTGCACGGTACGGTCGCTGATGACGAGCTGGGCCGCAATCGCTTTGTTGGTGTACCCACGCGCGGCGAGTTTCAGCACATCCGTCTCGCGCGCCGTGAGCGATTCGACGGGCTGGGCGGCGGCCTGGGCGCTCAGTTGGGTCATCAGCTTGCGCGCAATCTTTGGGTCGAGCGCCGACTTGCCTTCGTGCACATCGCGCACCGCCTGGACGATCTCGTCAGCGTCGGCGGTCTTGAGCACGTAGCCGTTTGCGCCGGCCTGCAAAACGGCCAACACGTACGGTTCGTCGTCGTAGGCGGTCAGGATGAGGATTCCAATAGGCCACTGCTGTGCGCGGATGTGACGACACACTTCAATGCCGCTGCGCTTGGGCATCTGAATGTCCAAGACAGCTACATCTGGCTTGTGCTGGTCGATGAGTGCAATCGCCTCATCGCCATCCGATGCCTCGGCGATGACCTCAATATCACCCGATTCCATCAGAAAGTCCCGAATACCCTTGCGGACAACAGCGTGATCGTCAGCCAGAATCACACGAATGGCGTCGCTAACCATGATTGACCTCTCGCGGCGAATGGATGCGCCAATAGTTTACCAGCAAATGGCCAGCGCAGCCACGAGGTGTGCTTGTTTGACCCATTACACGTGAGGTGGAGGTGTATTGGGGCACTGTAGAGGGTCAATGTCGTGTGTGAAAGCGAAAGTTTACTTATGGAGAGCTACGAGGCAATGGTAAAGGCGGCCAAAGGGCGGCTCATGAATGTCACGCCCGGCAGTGATAACGACCTGCCTTGCGGCAAGCCGCGAGGTATCAACAGCGAGAGAAAGCGGATGTCGCAGCACGCCGCGGAGGATGTAGCCTGCGCAAGATTCGACCTTGATTCTTACGCACTTCTGGATATAATGTGGTCAGCGCAGTGTTCGCCGGCTCGGAAAGGAAAGTCCAAGAGACTCGACGCGAGGCAGTCCGGCAGAAAACCTCTCTAGCAGATGCTCCAAGACGCGGTGGCTTGATGGGCACTTTGGCTGCTCATAATTCCTGAGCACCTGCATACCTGTTTACCCGTTTACCGGTTCCCCGTTTCCTCGTTTACCGCCCCCCCGCCTTTTATAATGTATAATCCAGCGCAATGAACCGGCAACGGATCCGCGCGATGGTCGTTCTGAGTCTGCTGGCGGTGATGGTCGTGCAGGCAGCGACCTCATCGGCGCAGACCAGTATCAACCTGCTCCAAAACCCCAGCTTCGAGGATCTGTACGATGCGTGGGGGCAATACCGGGAGCTGCGCACCTCCGCCGGATGGACGCCGTGGTGGGTCGAGCACGAGGGCGACGAGGGCTACATCCTGCGCCGGCCGGAGTGCAAGTCGGCTCACCACTTTGTCTTCTCCAATCGCGTCAAGTCGGGCGAGTGGGCGCAGCAATGCTTCACTTCCTTCGGCACGCACGAGATGGGCCTGTACCAGCAGGTCGCCGTCAACTCGGGCCAACTGCTGCGCTTCTCGATCTGGGTGGAAGTGTGGTCGACCAGCACCGGCAACCCCGGCGTGTCCGAGCTGCCCGGCAACGTTCGAGTGGCCGTCGGCATCGATCCGACCGGCGGCGCCGACCCGCACTCGCCCGTCATCCACTGGTCACCCGAAATTCAGGCCTACGACCAGTGGCATTTTCAGTTCATCGAGGAAGTCGCGCAGAGCGATACCGTCACCGTATTCACCCGATCGCGGGCCGAGTTCGCCGTCCGCAACAACGATGTGTACTGGGATGAGGCCGGCCTGGTCGATGCCGATCTGGCGCTCTCGCTCAAGCTCACGCCCATTCCAACTGCGACGCGCGTGCCCACCCCGACCCCCGGCCCCGACTCGATCCTCTACGCGCCGCCCGTCACGGATACCGTACGGGTGATCGCCCACCGCTTCGGCGTCGATTTCAGTCGCGTCGCGCGCGCGAATCGAGTGCCGTCGAACGTATCCGTGCGACCCGGCCTGCCGGTGGTCGTGCCGGGTGGACACGCGCAACACGCCCAGCGCGGCACATACCTTGTTCAACCGGGCGAAACGCTGTCGTCCATCGCCGCCAAGTTTCAGTATCGCGCCGTCGAGCTGGCCGTGCTCAATCGGCGTTACGGGCCGGGCCTCGCCTGGCCGGGCGAAACGTTGATCCTACCGTGACATGAAATACGTCAAAGTCCTCAACGCCCAAAACGAAACGCTGCTCATGCGCGTCAAGTGGTGTGATACCTTTGCGTCGCGCCTGCGCGGCCTCAGCCTGCGTCGCCCGCTCGCGCCCGATGAAGGTCTGCTCCTGGTCGAGCCGCGCGCCGGCATCGCGGCAACCAGCATCCACATGTTCTTCGTCAATTTTGCCATTGCGGCGATTTGGTTGGATAATGATCGCCGCGTGGTCCACACGGCGCTGGCGCAACCCTGGCGTCCGTACTACGGGTCGCCGCAACCGGCGCGCTATGTGCTGGAAGCGCCGCCCGAACTGCTCAAGCGAGTTGCCGTTGGCGATTCGCTGCGCTTCGAGGAGCAAACGTGCTAAACCTGGCGCGACGGCGTAGAACAGAGATTAGGGGTTGGCGATTAATCGCCAATCCCCAATCTCTAATCTCCCTCTTTCTCTTAGCCCTCATTATCTTTGCGCCCCTCGCGCTCGTCTACGCCCAAGCCGCTACCCCAACCGTCTACGTCGTCCAACCCGGCGATACACTGTTCAGCATCGCTCGCCGTTTCAATATCTCACTCTCCGAGCTGGCCCAGTTCAACGGGCTGCTGAATCCCAACCTAATCTACGTCGGCCAGACGATCAAGATACCCTCATCGGGTCAAGCCGCCTCGCCGTCAAACACACCTACACCCGCTGCGCCGGAGGCGAATTACCGCGTCCACATCGTCCAGCCGAGTGAAAACCTGTTCCGCATCTCGCTGCGCTATGGCGTCAGTGTTCAGGCCATCGCCGCCGCCAACCACCTCGGCAGCACGACGCTGATCTTCGTCGGTCAGCAATTGAGCATACCGATCAGCGGCGACGCGACAGCCGATGCGCCAATCGCCCGGTCGACCGTTCCCCTCCCGGAACCCTTCCTCACTTTCGATGTAGGCCCCTTGCCCGTCACGCAAGGCGATCTCGTCTCCGTCAAGATTCGCACGCGCGAGCCGGTCACCCTCCGTGGCCTGTTTATCGATTGGTCGATCCCCTTTGCGAAGGCAGGCGACACCTACTATGGTCTGGTCGGCGTATCGGCCAGCCCGGTCGACGGCCCGCTGCCCGGCCTCTACCCGCTCAACGTCACCGCCACCGATGCGCGCGGCGCGCAGGTGACCGTCAGCGCCAGCGTGCAGGTGGCGTCCGGCCGGTATAATTCTGAATACATCGATCTGCCGCCCGATCGACAGGGGCTGCTCGACCCCGAGCTGCTCGCCGCCGAGCGCAACAAGCTCAACGCCGTGTGGACGATCTTCAACCCGACGCGCTATTGGAGCGGCCCATTCGGCCTACCGATTGCCGACTATCGCAAGATCAGCTCGCCGTTCGGCACGCGCCGGTCATATAACGGCGGGCCGTTCTCGTCGTATCACGAAGGCACCGACTTCTCCGCAGTGGGTGGCACGCCGGTCAATGCGCCCGCCAACGGGGTTATCGTCTTGGCCGAGCCGCTGACCGTGCGCGGCAACGCCATCCTCATCGATCACGGCTGGGGCGTATACACCGGTCTCTACCATCTCTCGTCGATCGATGTCGTGGTCGGCCAGGAAGTGAAGCAGGGGGATTTCATTGGCCGGGTCGGCGGCACCGGCCTATCGACCGGCCCGCACCTGCATTGGGACATCCGTATCCGCAGTCTCAACGTCGATCCCCTGCAGCTGACGCGACAGGCGCTGCCCTAGCATCGCCGCAAGCCGACTCGATCTCATCACCCCAAACACAAAGGCCGGCAAGCGCCGGCCTCTCGTTAAGGTGGGTACTCACCCTTACTCCAACTCGTCGTCGTCCTCGCTCGCAATCGCATCGTCCGCGTCAACCGCGATCAATTCCCGCGCCGCCTCGGCCATTTCAATCGGCACCAACACGCGCACCTCGCCCAGCCCATCGACGGTGAGGGCGAACACCTGGCCGATCGGTTCGTAATCCAACAGCACCGGGATACCGGATGCCTCCAACCGGCCCTTGATCACTTGCGCCTTCAACATCCCCGCAGCGCGGTAGATGGTCTCCAATCCCTCACGCTTCACGTGGCGCGGCCCGAACATGTTTGCCCTCCTGCTCCCACCCGCGATACCGCCTTCGTTGCTCGACAGTATAGCACAGCCGCCGCCCGTCATCAATTGGGCCGCGCGCAGTTTTCTTGTGGTATAATCCCCGCGCAGCAATTCTTCGTTTGTTCGATCCTCAGGAGATCCGATCAGTGATTCAACGCATCACGCAGTCGCCCGAGTATTGGGCCAGGTTCACCATTCAGTCCGATGATTTAGACTATTCGCTCAATCTGTTTCTCGATGATGAACTGCCGCGCTCCATCGATGAGCTGGCGTTAGAACTGGTACGCTATCGCACCCAGCGCGAAGAGGCCGCGCTGAGCCGCGAGCTCATTAAAGGCAGCCTGTACCAACCCAAGGGCAGCTATGCTCTCGGTGAGCAGATCGTCTTCCCCACGTTCGATTTCGCCGTCGGCAAAGTCACCGCCGTCCGCGCCGGCGTCAACCCTGAAATTGGCCTGTTCACAGTGATTCACGTTGAGATGCCGGATGGCCGCACGCGCGAGTTCGCAGCCGAGTATCCCTTGCCGCATCGCCTCAACGCCGACAGCCTCCTGGCCGACGAGCAGGCCCTGCTCTCACCCGAGGAACTCTACACCCGCCATGGCAAGGGCGTCAAAGAACAGCTCGCCGATAAGCTGGAGACGTCCCCCGATTTTGTGCGGCTGGCGGGCAAATGGTTTCCACGCAGTCTGATCGCCGATGTCAACGTCGGCCACCTGAACCTGGCCGAAGCCGTGCTCGACATGCACCAGGGCGGCCCGCTGCCGACCGAAGCCTTGCTCAAAGACATCGGCATGCCGACCCAGATCAACCGTCACCTGCAAATCTTCTCGCTGAACTACGCGCTCAACCAAGATGAGCGGTTTGACGAAGTCGGCCCGGCCGGCGAGGTCCTCTGGTTCCTGCGCCGCCTCGAACCGCCCGAAGTGCTGTACCAACCGCCGCGCTTGATCGCCAAAGATGCGCCCCACGATCGAACGCGGCTCGACGCGGGCCTCCTCCGCATCGAGCGCCAGCTCGACGATGAACTCTCGGCGGCGCCCGCGCCCGACGAACCCTACGACGAAGTCAATTTCGTCCTGATCTACCCGCATCGGCGCGTGGGGACGGTGCCGCTCTCGCCGCGCACCGCCAGGCTCTTCCCGACCGGCCGCACGCACCGCATCCGCTTCATGTTTGAAGACGCGCGCACGGGTCAGCGCTGGCCGGGTTGGGTCGTGGGAGAACACGCTTACGCCTTCGGGCTGGATACCTGGTACGAGGCGAACGAAGTGCCGGCCGGCGCCCATGTCCAGCTGCGCCGGGGCGACGAGCCAGGGATTGTCGTCGTCGACCTGCAGGGGCGGCGCCCCAAGCGTGAATGGGTGCGTGTCGCGCAGGTCAAAGAGCGGCGCATCACCTTCGAGATGCTCAAGCGCCAGATTGTGTGCGACTACGACGAGCAAATGATTGTCGCCGTCGACGATATCGCCGCTATCGACGAAGCCTGGCTCCGCGCCGAGAATCGGGGCCTGCCTGATCTCATCAGCGAGTTCTTCCCCGAACTGGCGAAGCTCAGCCCGCAAGGCACCGTGCATGCCAAGTCGCTGTATGCCGCGATCAATATCTTGCGCCGCATCGCGCCGGCTCCGCTCTTCGCCGCGTGGAGCGCGCACCCGGCGGTGCAGATCGTCGGCGATGGCTACGCCGTCTCGCGCTGAAAGAGCTGCGTCCCGCGACCGTTCTACGCGGCGCGACGCCGGAAGCCGGCAGGTTAGTGGTATAATCACTCGCGGCATACCCTGCCGCGAGTTTTTGATCGAAGGAACACGCTCATGTCGATTTCGCCCAAGCTGTCTCGCCTGATCAAGCCAACACTCGACACACCTTTTCATATCGACTATGAATGGTGGCGGCGGGAGGGGCGCGATCTGCGCGCCTATTTGCTCAGCCAGATACCCGCCGAGGTGCGCGATGCTTACGCCGAACTGGACGACGATGCGCTGGTCGACTCGGTCGATCCGGAGACCGGCGAAGTGAAGCAGGAAGATGGCCTGCTGCTGCGCGTGCGCTCGATCGCCAAACAGCAAGCCGATTTTGTCAACGATCGCACGTCGATTATCGATGCCGTCTTCCGCACCTTTTTGATCAACAACAACCAGCCGCTCACCGCCTACGATCTATCGCGGCACTTGAACCGTGACGCCACCCTGATTCTGCGCACGCTGGCCGGCAGCCAGGTATACAAAGGGTTGCGTCCGGTGGTGGAGAAAAACTGAGCGTGCCGGTCACCGTCAAGCTGCACGGCATCCTGCGCGATTACCGCCCGTCCGGCCTCAAAGGCGACGTGCTCCCCTGCGAGCTTGAAGCGCGGACCACCATCCGGGACATCGCCGAGCGCATCGGCATCCCACGTAAGGTTCTGCATGCTGCCTTTGTGAACGACGAGCAAGTGGGTCTGGATACCGTCCTCAAGGATGGCGACTTTCTAAGATTGTTCCCGCCGGTGGTTGGAGGGTGAGGGTGCGCATCTTCATCGCCGGTATCATGCAAGGCTCGCGCCGCGAGAAAAGCATTGCCGCACAAGACTATCGGGCGCAGCTGACCCAGGTATTGCGCCGGCACCTCGACGACGTCGATATCATCGATCCCTTCGTGCTGCATCCGCAGAGCGTAACGTATACGCCTGAAGTGGCGCGTCAAACCCTGCTGGCGTTGGCCGAAGAAGCCGGAGACGCCGATGTTTTGATCGCCTTCGTGCCGGAAGCCAGCATGGGCACGGCGATTGAAATGTGGCGGGCGTACTGCCGGCAGCGCCTCATCTATACCATCTCGCCGCTCAACGAGAACTGGGTCGTCCGCTCGTTATCGACGCGCGTGTTTCCCACGCCTGAAGCGTTTATGGCGTTTGTGGCTTCGGGCGAGTTTCGGCGCGCCATCGAAAGCGCACGCACGCCCCCGTAGCTCAATGGACAGAGCAGCAGCCTTCTAAGCTGTTGGTTGCCCGTTCGAGTCGGGCCGGGGGCGCACACATCGGGGAGAGCGGCAAACGTCAGGGCCTAAATCTGGCGGTTGTCCGCTCTCTCCGTGAGCTTGGTGTAGTTACCAGTGTAGTCATGTCGCCAAATCTGCCATCGCACCCGCGCCAAGGCATCACTAAAGGTTGGCTGGGCTTGTGATACCAGGCGGTCTGGCGAACCGGCAGTTTGCGCCGCCGTGCATGCCGATGCGCCAGCAGGGTCACCAAGCCTGTCGCTAAAGCGCTCCCGGCGCATAACGTCAGATTGAATCTTGTGGCGGATCGATATCGCAAGGGGCTCGAAGAACACTAACCGGTGGGGGCTTGGATTCGCTTCGGAGCATCTATGACCAAGCAAACGTACTTAATCGAACGATTGGTTTTACCAGCGGGTGACTCCGATCTCCGAGCTCTCGCTCAGCTTCTGGTAGACGCGGTGGAGTCTGGAGCTGCCGTGAGTTTTCTCGCGCCTCTCCCGCTCGCGCGCGCTGAAGACTGGTGGCGCAGCACCATTTCTGCATCCCACGCCCGCGCCATCTTCCTCGTCGCTCGCGATGCCGAAGAGATCGTGGGGACCGTCCAACTCCATCCGGCCTGGGCGCCGAACCAGCCGCATCGCGCGGAGATTGCGAAGTTGCTGGTACATCGCCGGAGCCGCCGCACGGGTCTGGGCACTCAACTGATGTACACCATTGAGGACGCGGCGCGGCGCGCCGGGTTTAGCCTTTTAACGCTGGACGCGAAGCGGGGAGCCGTGGCGGAGTACTTGTATCGGCATATCGGATGGATCCCTGCGGGGACGATCCCCAGGTATGCCCTCGATCCGGACGGAACCCTGCATGACGCGGTGATCTTCTACAAGGAATTGAATCAAGCCGACGAATCAGGGGCTGGCTAACCAGCGCACGCAGCCGACGAGCGCCGCCCGCGGTTGAGCGGCAGACGTTAGCCCCTCGCAGTGAAAATCCTCATCAGGAAACACACATGACAGAGACACAGCCATCGTTTACACTCTCCGGCCAAGTGGCGCTCGTCACTGCCTCCGCCAAAGGCATCGGTAAGGCTTGTGCATTGGCTTTAGCTCAAGCCGGCGCCGATATCATTCTCGGTCTCAGGCAGAAAACCACGGGACAGGCGTTGGTCCAGCAAATCCAGCAGCTGGGCCGGGAAGCCCTGCCGGTGCAGATGGACGTCACCCAAATGGACGAAATTGTCGAGGCCGTCCAGACGGGCTTGCAACACTTCAAGCATATTGATATCTTGGTGAACAATGCCGGCATCGGCGCACCCAACCCGGCTGAACGCGTGACCGAACGGGACTTCGATGACACCCTGGCCGTCAATCTCAAAGGGACCTTCTTCACCGCGCAGGCTGTGGGCAAGGTAATGATTCGTCAGCGGCGGGGGCGTATCATCAACATCAGTTCTCAAGCCGGTTTCGTCGCGCTGCCCACTGAATCGGTCTATTGCATGACGAAGGCAGCGATTTCGCACTTGACCAAGTGCCTGGCTCTGGAATGGGCACGCTACCATATCACGGTGAATGCGGTAGCGCCCACCTTCATTACCACGCCCGGGACGAAGAAGTGGTTAGATGATCCTGCCTTTCGCGCCTCGGTGCGCAAGCGAATACCGCTGGGGCGCATTGGGGACCCACAGGAGGTGGCGGGGCCGGTGGTGTTTTTGGCCTCGCCCGCGGCCGCACTCATCACGGGCGCGACGCTCATGATTGATGGGGGCTGGACCATCCAATAGAACTTACGCCAGAGCCTAACCCCCCATCCTCCAACCTCCGACCCTCCAGGTCGAGGGCGGGTGAGCCGGAACTACGTGAAGCCAGCCGACCGCGCCGCAGTCTGAGGAATCTGGCCTTGTCTGGAATCTCTTGACAGAGTAGACTTACCGTTAGGCGCACCTGGCCTGCTGTCATTCGGGCTTTTCCCTCATGCCACTGCCGGGATAACGGGCGGCACATAACAAGTGTCTGAGGCGTTTATGCAAAAGAAATCCAGTCCTCTATCCGATCCCCTAAGCCTTGACGCCGCGGTCGAACCGATCCGCTCAAGACACTGGCTATTAGCGACGAGGCAACTGCTCCTGGGTCGGATAGCGGCGCGAGTGCACGAGGCGAGGTGGCGGCACTATCTGATTGAATGGCTGATTATCGTTGCCGTGGCGCTGGCCTACAGTAGCAATACACTGCTCGATTTTAACGCCAACCAACTCCAGCAGACCGGCGAGCATAATGAAAGCGCCACACTTCCGCTCCTCGCCGAAATCGGCCTGAAGCGTTATGGGGAGATTCCGTTATGGAATCCATATATGCTGACGGGGTTCCCGCATGTCGGAGATTTGATCAATCACTTTTGGAATCCTGTAGCGACCGTACCGGTGCTGATTTGGGGCGGCATCAACGGGCTGAAGGTCTCCGTCTTTCTCGCGTTTATCCTGGCGGGGATCGGCCAGTGGCTTTTTGCGCATGGGTGCGGCGTGCGCGGCTTGGTTCGACTCTGGGCGGCGCTCTTGTTCATGTTGTCAGGCGGTCTGGCGATGTTGTGGCAGGTCGGTTGGTATGAGTTGTTGCTGGGTATGGCCTTCTTCCCCTGGTGTTTTGCCAGCTTGTGGTGGGCGTTGCGCCGGCGGGACCGCGCTTCCCTGGCCTTGACAGCTGTTTGCGTGGCAATGGTCCTCAGCACAGGCGGCGGCTATTATCCGTTTTATGTATGTGTGAGCCTGGGGGTTTTGGTGGGCATGTCCCTATTGACCGCGAACCGAGGCGAACGCTGGCCTAAGCTGCGCCGCACAGCGACGATTGCCCTGTTGAGTGCGGCACTCCTGGCCGTCATGCTATTGCCGATTATCGATGGCTATCGCTACACCTTCCGCGAGGCCGGACCAGACCCAGAGCAGGATTCATCGCAGCCGATTCTCTACGCACTGTTCAACTACGTCGTGTCCGATCCGCAGTGGGCGAGGGCCGGATTGCTGGGCATGACGAGCGGCTGGAGTTGGTTTTATATCGGAGCCTTGCCCTTGATCGCGGCGTTGGGGCTGACGCCGCTTGTCTTTAGCCTGAGACGCCATCGACGGCGTATCCTCCTCAGCCTGGCCGTGCTGACGCTCATCATTCTGGCCTGGCACGCCAACCGCCACACACCCGTTCGTCTTATTTACGACTGGATTCCTTTCCTATACAACTTGCGTTTCCCTAGCCGGTTGCTGATCTTGGCGGCCAGCCCCTTGATCGTACTAGGCGGGTTAGGGTTGCAATTTCTGTTTGCTGCTTCGCGATTGCGGAGTCGTGGCTCCATCCTCACCCTGTCGACTGGTCAGGGGAAGCAGCCGATCATCGGGCTACCCTTGCGCTGGTTGCCCTACGGCGCTTTGTCGTTTGTAATGCTGCTATCGATCGCCGACGTATATGCGGTCAACAAAAGCTTTGCCTTTGCCCCTCGACCCCGCAATGCAAAGGCTGCCGAGGCCCTGAGCTGGTTGAAGGCTTACGATCCCAGTCTGTACTACACAAATCTAGGCGGGGGCGCGATTTTTTGGGATTGGGTGTCGGCCGCTTACGAGCGCGAGATGCCAATTATTAATTTTGATTACGGGCGGCGCTTGGCTACGTTTGATGCGCAACGCCGACCCGACGCCCCTTTCTTTGCCACAGCGAAATACCTGCTCGCCCAACCCGATCAACCTCGGCCCGAAAATGCCGAACTCTTGCGCGACTTCGATGGCGTCGGATTGTGGTATTTGCCCGATGCGCTGCCGTTCGCCTTCAGTGCGCCACTCGATCAGCTGGCCCCTCCCGCAAAACTATCCGCAGCGGCGGCGTCTCCATTGGATGTTTCTTTCGATGGCCCGAACCGGGTGATCGTCAAGGGAGCGCCCGCCCAGGCGAGCGATCATCTGGTCATCTTGGTCAGCGATTATCCAGGCTGGCGCTTGGAGGTGGACGGCCAGGCAGCTGACGTGCTGCCGGCGAACGGCTATCTTGGAGCGGCCATGTTGCCGGGCGAGCACACCTACACCTTCGCCTTTCAACCCATGTCGCACTACGCAGGTCTGGCGATCAGCATTCTGGCAGTGATTCTGACTGCTGCGTGGATTGTCCTGGCTAAATCACCATTGGTGCGAGTTTAGGAGACTGTAGCAGCTCTACCGGTATAAAGATGACAGAACGGGTAAGTGCAGGTAATCCTCAAGGAGAAGCGCAACTTCACGCATCAGCCCTGTCCGCGCTGCGGAAAGCAAGCCTTTCGGGATCGGGTGTTTGTGCGGAAGCTGCACGATCTGGGTGATCTGAGTTCGGGACGACCGCATGAGTTGCACGTCACCTATTCCCAACACTATTGCTCGGTGTGTCGGAAGTACTTCAATGCCGCCCTGTCCGACCTGGCGCCGCCGGGCGGGCACTACACCCATCGGGGCATGGCGCTGGCGGTGCGGGTGGTGGTCGAAGACGGGCTACCCTACCGCAGCGCCAGTTGGCATCTGTGGCGCGACCACACTTGCACCGCTTGTCCAGCAGCGGCAGCTTGCGCTGGTATCGCCAGGCGCTCGGCGGCGGTGACTCGTACGATGCATTGACCGAAGCCGCCATTCGCATCACCGGCCAGGTGCAGCCCGGCCCCGCCTCGGCGGTATACGCCGATGCTTATCCGCGCTATCGGGCGCTCTACCCGGCGCTCAAGCCGACCTTCGCTAGCCTGGCGCAGTAACGCCGCGCCGCTGCTTACTTTGCCAGTGTCCGAAGGTACGCCACCACGTCCGCCAAATTCTGATCGGTCAACGCCGGGTTGCCGCCGCGCGGCGGCATTTCCACGCCGGTCGTGTTGAGCGGATCGCTTATCGGGCGGCCGGTCTTGATGAACGCGACGAGATCGGCGTCGGTCTTGTCTTTGACAAACTCGCTCGTCGTCAGGTCTTTGCCCAGGCCCGCGACACCCTCTGCGTCCGGCCCGTGGCAGGCGCTGCACGTACCCTCGAAAACGACTTGACCCCGGCTAGCATCGCCGGGTGAGAGAGTTTCAGCCGTCGGCTGTGCTGTCGCGCCAGGCCCGCAACCCGCCAGGATCAATCCGGTAACGATCCAGGTGATAATCGATTTCAGAAATGTGCTCATATATTTTGTCTTGGCTCAACAGATGTTTCAAGGAGGGCAATGCAACGAATTCGTAACGAACACCGGCGCTGCACCAAACGTAGTGCGGATTCGTTTATTCGTTGCCCATCCGGTGCATCGGCCGCTCTTGCTGCGAATGAGACGCCCACGAGGGGCTAAACTACGAGTTTCGTGGTCGACTGAGAGTTCGATGGCCCGATCAAGAAAGTTACTCGATTCATGCGCCTGCGATCTCCGGGTGCGCGAACAAGCCTGGCTCGCCTCCGGTATGCAGAAACACGATTGTCTCATCTTTCCCGATGCGGCCCGATCGGATCTCCTCTATCAATCCGGCCATCGCTTTGCCGGTGTAAGTCGGATCGAGAAAGATGCCCTCGGTACGGGCGGCCAGTCGGATCGCCTCAATGCCTTCCCGTGAAGGGATGCCGTAACCCGCACCGATGAATCCATCACGAACCAGAATCTCGTCGGCGGCAAGTTCTATCGGCTGCCCGCTCAAAGCCGCCGATCCACGCGCGATCCGATCAACCCGCTCGATGCACTCCGCAACCGGCCGGCTAACGGTGATACCGAACACCCGATAGTCCGCGCCGAGCATTTTTACACCGGCGACGAGACCGGCTTGTGTGCCGCACGCGCCCGTCGCCAACACGAGCCAGGTCGGGCGCACATTCAGCGCCTGCAACTGCGAGGCCAGTTCGCGGACACATTCAACGTAGCCGAGTGCTCCCAACGGCGATGCGCCGCCGCGCGGAATCACGCATGGTCGTCGCCCGGCATCCTGCAATTCAGCAGCGACTTCTTCTATTTTCACATCCACCAACGCCCGATCGGGATCGTTCGTGAAGCGCAGCTCCACGCCGAGCAGTTCGTCGAGCAGCAGGTTTCCCCGCGCCTCAGCCGGGCGCGAGTCGTGCAGCACGGCCACGATGTCGAGACCGGCGACCCGCGCCGCCGCCGCCGTCGCGCGGATGTGGTTCGACTGCGGCCCGGCCCCGGTCACGATCACGTCCGCGCCGTGCGCCAGCGCGTCTGCCAGGTAATACTCCAGCCCGCGCACCTTGTTGCCGCCGAAGCCGAAACCGGTCAGGTCATCGCGCTTGAACAAGATGCGCGGCCCGCCGAGCGCGCGGGTGAGCCTCGGCGCATCGACTAACGGCGTAGGCAACAGGGCGAGTGGAAAGCGCGTGGGCATGGAAAAAACTTCTATGGGACACTGATTTACACAGATTTTGGATTTGTCAGTGTTCTTCTGTGTTCACACCTGCACTTGCAGCGCAGGTGCAAGTGTCCGTGTCCTGGTTTCTAGCGCACGTTCGAGCACCCGATCGACCAACTCGCGGCACAATCCCACGCGCCGCCGATAGTCGAACAGCGCCTCGATCGTCTCCGCCGAGAGATGCGCGCGGATCGCCGGGCTGGCGAGCACGGCATCCTTCAGCGGGCGGCCGGATTCGTGCGCGGCCAGCGCCGTTTCGTACACCAGCGTATGCGCCGTCTGCTTGCCGATTTTCTCGGCCAGCGCGAGCATGACCGCCTCGGACAACACGTAGCCTTTGCCCGCTTCCAGGTTGGCGAGCATCCGATCGGGGTGCACGACGAGATGAGCCGTCAGCGTGTTCGTCAACGCGAGCAGTTTGGCAACCGCCATACAGGTCTCGGCCAGGACGGCCCATTCGGCTTTCCACGCGCGCCCATCGCGCTCGTGATCATGCACCTGGCTCTCGGCGATCAGCGCGGCGTTGTGACGGATGACGCGCGCCAGCGTGCCCAGGTGTTCGGCGATCTCTGGGTTGCGCTTGTGCGGCATCGTGATGCTGCCAACCGTGCCGGGTACGAATCCCTCGCTCACTTCGCCGATCTCCGGCCGCTGCAAGTTATACACCTCGTGACCAATCTTGTCGGCAGTGCCGGAGACGAGCGTGAGTAACTGAAACCACTCGACGATCACATCGCGCGCCGTATTCCAGGTGATGTCGGGTTGACGAAGCCCCAGCCGTGCGCAGAACTTCGCCTGCAACTCCAATCCGCGCGCGCCAAACGACGACAGGCTGCCCACCCCACCCGCCAGTTGCCCCACGCCCAGGCGCGGCTTGATTTCCTTCAAGCGATCGAGGTGCCGCCGCGCTTCGCTGGCCCACACAGCAACCTTGAAGCCGAATGTGATCGGCAGGCCGGGTTGACCATGCGTGCGGCCAGCCATCACGGTGTCGCGATGCGCTTCGGCCAATCGGAGCAGATTGTCTTCGATCAGGCGCAAGTCGCGCAGCACGATCGCCCACACTTTATCGAGCGCCAGCATCATCCACGTATCGGTGATGTCTTGCACGGTCGCGCCGTAATACACCCATTCACCGGCGCTGCCCGCACAACGGCGCTGCACCGCCTGGATGAGACCCAGCGTGGAGTGATTCGTGGCTTCGAAGCCCGCGCGCACCTCTTCAAAGAATTGAGCATCGAGCGGCAGTTCGCGGCAAGCGCGCGCCACTTCGCGCGCAGCATCGGCGGGAATGAGACCCACTTCAGCCTGAGCCTCGGCGAGCGCAGCGAGAATCTCCAGCCAGGCGCGCGTGCGCGGCTCGTCGTCGAACAGCGCCCGCATCTCTTCGGCGCCCCATGAGTTGCGATAGATGAGGGAATCGGAGATATGGACAGGCATCACATCCAACTTCTATAGCGCCACGGGCAGCGACTTGACGCCGCGAAAGGTGGGGTGCGCTTGCCATTCGAGAGCGCCCGTTGCAAGTCGCAAGTTAGGGAATCGGCGCAGCAAAGTGGTGAATGCGATTTGGACTTCCAGGTGGGCGAGTGGCGCGCCGATGCAGAAATGGATACCGAGGCCGAAACCGACGTGCTTCCCTTCGCCGCGCGCCACATCGAACTGATCCGGCTTCGAAAACTGTTCGGGGTCGCGATTGGCCGCCCCGAGAATCATGTTGACGAGTTGTCCCCGGCCGATGCGTTTCCCTCCCAGCTCTACGTCTTCAATCGCCGATCGGTAAACGATCTGCACCGCGTTGTCGTAACGCATGACCTCCTCGACGGCCGAGGCGGCGCGTGCGGAGTCCTCGCGCAGTTTACGCATTTGGTCGGGATGGCGGAGCAAGGCCAACACGCCGTTGCCGATCAAGTTGGAGGTGGTCTCGTGTCCGGCGGCGAGCAGCACGCTGACGTTGGCGACCAGTTCATCTTGGGTCAATCGTTCGCCTTCGTCCAAGACGGTAGCCAACGCGGTCAGCAAATCCTCTTGAGGCTGTAATCGGCGTGCTCGGCTCAGGGCGATGATGTAGTCCGCCATTTCCGCCATACTCCGCGCGGCTCTGTCCATCAGCTCGGGCGAGTGACGAACGATACCCAAGACGGCGAAGGCATCGTCCGACCAGGTCTTGAGGCGTTGGCGATCTTCAAGGGGCAGACCCAGCAGCTCGGCGATGACGACGATGGGCAAAGGGTAAGCCAGATCGTGAATCACGTCCATCTCGCCATCGGCCTCGACCGCATCCAGCAAGTTGTCCACAACGCGCTGAACATGGGGGCGCATGCGCTCCACGACGCGCGGGGTGAAGGCCTTGTTGACCAGCCGGCGCAAGCGCGTGTGATAGGGCGGATCGGCATACGGCATGGCCTGCGAGTAGGCGCGATACACCGGCTCGGCAATTTTCTGTTCCGATTCCGGCAGGCGTTTGAATCCGGCCAGCAGCCCATGCGCTCTAGAGAAACGTGGATCGTTAAACGCCGAGGCGACGTCGGCGTAGCGCGTGAGAACCCAAAAGCCCATCGGTTCGTCCCAGTGTACCGGATCGCTTGAGCGCAATGTGCTGTAGAGGGGATAAGGGTCCGCGCGAACTTCGGGCCGCAGTAGGTTCGAGAGGCTAAGGGATTGAGCAGCCTGTTCGATCATAGGTGTACTCCTCCGGGTGCTACTCGCCCCAACGGCGACGAAGGGGTGGTCGGGGCAAGTCATCTACGAGGTCTTCCAACGCTTGAGGATTAGGTTTAGATGATGGCTCGGATGTCGAGGCTGGTTGATCCAGTATGGCGGGCGTGATCTTTAAACTCATCGCTTTCATCAGCAGGGATGATTTCGCTCCAGCCAGTCGAGTCTCGGCGGCTTCACGCCAGCGCGTGTGATCGGTTACAGCCCGGCGACAATCCGCGATCAGCGCATTCACCGCCGACTCCCCCGCTCCACCCACGCCTGTGCGCGCGGCGACGATCCGCGCCGGGTCCAGCGCCTCGACAATGGTCTCCGTCGTCAAGCCGAGTTTCCGCCCAACGACGGTCTCGGCGGCGGCCTCGAGTAGTTCGGGGGTGAACGTCGTCGCGCCCGATTCGAGCGCGGCGCGCACGGCGCGGGCCACCACGTCGTGCGCGGTCTTGTAGTCGAGGCCGCATTGAAGCATGATGACCTCGGCCAGGTCGGTTGCGCCGATGAAGTTCTCTGAAACACGCTGGGCCGCGACATCCACGTGCACGGTCAGGCCGCGCAACACATCGGCCATGAGCCGGATCGCGCCAACCGCATTGTCAAGCGCGCGGGGCACGTCGCCGTAGGCAAACATCCGGTTGTCGATCTGACCCGACGGCGTTTTGCCCACCGCCGCCAGCGCCGCCTGCATGCCGATGGTTTCAGCGCACACGCCGCGCACGTAGGCCAGCGCATACGGATTTTTCTTTTGCGGCATGATGACGCTGATGCGCGCGTGGCGATCGGCGAGTTCAACCAGCCCAAACTCGGCCGTCGAAAAGATTTGCAGGTCTTCGGCCAGACGGTCGAGAGTGATCAGTATCGAAGTGAGCACTGCCGCAATCTCGATCGGGCCATCGGCCTGCCACATCGCGTCGCGCGTGTGCGGGATAACAGTGTCGAAGCCCAGTCGCTCGGCCAGTCGATTGCGATCTAACGGGAGACGGCTGCCGTTGACACTGCCGGAGCCGGCTGGACTCACATTGGTGCGCTCGAAAGCGGCGCGGGTCCGATCGAGATCGCGCAACAGCGGGTGAACGAACGTCAGCACGTAATGGCCGAACGTCGTGGGTTGGGCCGGTTGCAGATAAGTGTAATCGGGGAAGAGCGTGGTGCGATGAGATTCAGCCAGGTCGAGAGCCGCGACAGTGCACTCCTCGAGTGCGGCGGCGAGCGTGAGCAAGCGTTCGCGGGCGGCGATGCGATACGCGATCGTGGTCGCCTCGCGGCGCGCACGGCCCGCCGAAAGCCAGCCGGCAGGAGCGCCCAGCATCTTCAGATAAGCCTCGCGATTGGAATACACATCGCCGCGCGCCGGGTCGAGTCCAAAGTCCAACGGCGGCGAAGGATGGATCTCCAACAAGGCGGCGAGCAGTTCGCCGCCCGCTTGAGGCGGCGCGACGCGAATCTCGATCAACTCGATGACGTGGGCGAGATCGGCCAGGCTCATGCCTTCGTACAGAATCGCCGCGTCGCCGGTCTCGCGCGCGTACGCGGTCTGGATGAGTTGATCGGCTGGCGGGTCGGTGAGCCGCATACGTCAGGCTTCCGGCAATTTGAGATACGCCAGGCGCGAGATGCGCTCGGCCAGCGACAATGGCGCCTCGCGCTCCAGTTTCTCGACCCACGGGCGCAGCGTCTCGAAGCGCACCCCGACGCGCAACGCTTCGACGGCCAGCATGTCGCGCGGCTGGATGTTGCCCAGGCTCACATCCGGGCCGAAGCGCAGGATGAAGTATTCCTGCTGATTCTTGAGCGGCGCTTCCCAGATCAGCTTCTCCAAATGACTGTTGAGCTTGGTCGCGATGGTATCGACATCCTGCTCGTGGACGCTGCCGTCCGCGCCGTACACGCCCACGCCTTTGCCGGACTCGCGCGCTTCGACGATGACCCACGCCGCGCCCGATTCAATGTCGGCCAGAGCTTGCTCGGCCAACGCTGCAGCGGTGGGCTGCTGACGCGGGTCTTTCTTCCCGACCTCGGTGACGACCGTCAAGCCGCTGTCGAGCGCGCAGTAAATCGCGTCGCGCCGGGCGGAGGGCGCTAGCTCGATCGTGCCATCCGAAATCTCGATCGCGTTGAAGCCCAGCGCCTTCGCGTGTGCGATGTACTCCTGGCAGACGCCCTGCACAATCGCGTATTCGGTCAACGTGCCGCCCGGATAAATCAGGATGTCGCGTTCGCGCACCATCGCGATCTTATCGCGCAGCAAGGCGTCGTCCATCAGGGCCGAGGTGCCAAACGAAAGCTTCCAATGATCGACGAAATCACCCGCCATCGCCAGCAGATCGGCTGTGGCGTTGGGGCCTTGACACTTGTCGATGACCATCGTAATCCCTGTCGGGCGGGGTTTGCTGGATCGCTCATCGAGGTGGGTGAAAATATCGGACCAAGCTTTCATTTCATCTCCAGTCGCCAGTTGCCAGTCATCCGTCAGCAGTGAACAGTCACCCTCACTGATTACTGCTCACTACCCACTAATCTGCGCAACGCCTCTTCCACCATCTTCAAATCCGCGCCCCAGGGCACAACGGCCAGCGGGCCAGCTTGCTCGATGTGGTATTCGAGCAGACAACACTTGAGTAACGTCGGCTCCTGGCGAAGACCCGCCAGCTGGCGCGGGCACAACTCGATGCGCGGCGGTTCATCGCCGTAGTAATGGCGGTGAAATTGCAAACTGCGCTCGCAACCAATCAGCGTCCAGTCGTGCCGCGCCGGGCGCTCGTCCAAGAAATGCACGGGCGCGGGAAGATGATCCAATCCGCCGGAGCGACAGGGAACCAGGAATGCCGGTGGCGTGTGGCCCGCGGCCAGATCGTTCAAGTCGATGCGCTCCAGTTCCAATCGAATCGGCGGCAGGTCGGCGTAGCTCAACACATGCCGGGCCAGGCCGAACAGCTTGGGCGGTTCGGGGGGCGCGACCTCGACCACGCGGATGACAAACGGATCGGGATGGTGAATGAAGTTGACGTGCCCATATTGCCCCAGGACGACGAGCGTGCCTTCCACCCCGATGCCGAGTTCGTGCGCCTTCGCGGCCAGCGCCGACGGGTTGGCCGGATCGATCTCCGAATCCTCCGCGAACACGCACGCCTCCGGCAGAGCCAGCACCTCGACCGAATCGATCGGGCTGAACAACGCCTCACGATCGGGCGCGGTGATGACGGCGATTGCCGTGGCTTCGCCCTGGCGCAAGACGACGAAATCGGTGCGCCGATACGCCTCGCGGCCCAGCAAGTGCGCATGGATGGCGGCTTCCGTCATCTCGCCCGCATACGGCTGCACGCTCACGCGCCGGTATGGAAGAGGAACAAGGTTCTTCATAGAGCGTATCGCATAGAGCGTATTGCGTAGAGCGTACTGCGCATTGTGGATGACGCACAGCAGGGGCGCTGCGCGGTGCGCGATACGCACTACGGGATAATGTCCACCTCGGGCTTGATGGTGGCAGTGCGCGTCAAGATGTTGTGTACCGGCGAAGTCGTGATGGTGTGTTCCCAAATTTTGCGCAGCGTCGCCTCGTCCGCGTCGGCCTGGACGAAGAGCTTGGCCGTGATTTCTTCAAAGCCGGGATGGCCGTTCGTGCTCGGATCGAGGCCCAGAAACGTGAAGACGTTGTTCTGAGTCGATTCAAGCGCCACCTCCAGGTTGCGAATCGCGATGCCTTGCTTGGAGGCATTCATCACGAAACCCGTCGCCAGGCACGCCCCGTACGCGCCCAAGACGTATTCCACAGAGTTGGGGCTGGTATCTTCGCCGGTGAGGTGGGACGGCTCGTCCACCATGAAGGTGTGGTTGCGCACCATCGCCTTGAACTTGAGGCCGTCTACCCAGCGCACCCGCGAGGCCTTGCGGCCATGCCGCGCCTCGGGTTGCGCTCCTACCATCTCTAGCGCGGCTTGAAACGCATCCACATCAATCCCGTTGATGATTGTGTGCTCTTGGTCTGACACGCTTGGCCTTTCTGCACGCCCTAATTCCGACTCGTGCGCAGTTCGTGCGCGGCCTCGGCGATGGCGCGCAACTTCTTAGCCGCGATTTCCGCCGGGTTCATCGGTCGCTCGGCGAACGTGCCGAAGCCGCAATCGGGGTTCAGGTAAATTTGCTCCGGCGCAAAATACTGAAGCGCTTCCTTGACCTTGCCCACGATGAAATCGGCGGTCTCGATCTCATCCGAGCGCGGGTTGGCTACGCCCAGACCGATTTCTTTCTTCTGCGGATAATGCTCGAAGGCGGCCAGCTCCCCGGCGCGCGGCGTGGCATACTCCAAGACGAGTTGATCGATGTGCATGCCCATCATCGTCGGCACGAGCGGCGCGTACGAGCCTTTGAGCAACACTTCGTCCTTGCGACTCCAGTTGCCCCGGCAGACGTGGACGCCGGTCTTGACGCCGTCCACGCCCTCGGTGATGCTGTTGATCAGGCGCGTCGCGAAAATCAGCTCTTTGGTCGGGTCGCCGGAGGAGGCCGACATGGACGCGCACATGAACGTGCGCTCTTTGACCCCGGCGTTGAAGACCACGTCGGTGAGCACCGGCTCATCGAACTGCACGAACTCGCAACCGGCGTCCCGCAACGCGATCAATTCATCGCGCAGGATTTCGACCAGGTCTACCGCCAAGCTTTCCTGAGTGGGATAGGCCGAATCGGAGATGCCTTTGACCCACATCGAGCGCGCGAGCAGATACGGGCCAGGCAGCGGAACTTTGATCGGCCTATCGGTGTGTTCGCGCAAGAACTGATATTCGTCCAGCGCCAACGGGCGCTTGGGCGAGAGCTTGCCGACGGCCGTGGTGTTGTGGATGGCGAAGGCGGGCGCATCGGCCTGGCGCAGAATCTTATCGAACGAGGCTTTGTCTTCGACCACGTCCATGATGTCGGCCAGCGACATGAGCTTGACGCCGTCCAGTTTCTCAACGATGAACGAGTAGAAGTTGTCGCGCCGCTGCTCGCCGTCGCTGACGATGTCCACCCCGGCGTCTTCTTGATAGCGTAGCGCTTCCAACACGGCCCGATCGGCGACCGCGTTGAATTCTTCAAAGCTCAACTGGCCCGCCTGCCGTTTGCGCAGCGCTTCCAGCAGATAAGCCGGTCGAGGCCAACTGCCGACGACGGTGACTGGAAACAACGGTAATCCATTACGAGACATAGCTAACCCCCTGGTATTTTTGATGGAGGATTGCGGATTTCTGATTGGTGATTGCTGAATGCGGATTGTAGGCTCAATCCGCAATCACCAATCTTCAATCTCTTGGTAGATCCCCTCTGGCCGACCACTCGGTCCACGATCCCTCGTAGTTGCGCACACGCGGGTATCCAAGCAGACGGAGCGTCAGATAGGTGTGGGCCGCGCGGAAGCCGGTGGCGCAGTACGTCACGATTTCCTTGTCGCCCGTGACACCCAGCCCGGCGAACTCGACTCGCAACTCGTCCGCCTCGCGGAATGCCTGGTACGCCTGGCGAGTCAGCGTCTGTTCCCAAGGTCGAAGCCGGGCGCCGGGAATGTGACCCTCGACAAACTCTTCCTGAGAGCGACAATCCAGCACGACCAGGCCGTCGTCGTTCAGGCGAGCTAGGATCCACTCCGCCGTCGCTTGACGATCGGGTTGCAGATTGGGAGTGAATGCTGCCGATTCAATCTGGGGTTGCAACCGCGTGACGGTTCGCCCCTCGGCCAGCCAGCGCTCGATGCCGCCTTCCAGAATCGCCACACGCTTGAACCCCAAGCATTCCAACAACCAAAACGTCTTCGCCGCGCGCTGACCTCCGATCTCATCGTAGACGACAATCTGCCTGTCGGGCGTGATGCCCAGCCGCCCCAGCACGGCAGCCACTTCGTCGACCGGCCCCGTGCCGTGAGAGAAAGCGCGCCCACGCCCGGTGAACACCTCATCGAGGTTCAAATAGACCGCGCCGGGAAGATGCGCGAAGACGTAGCCACTGCCGGGCGGGGTGACCTCGACCAGGCGCAGAGCCGGGTCACGTAAATGTTCGGCCAACCATTCCGCGCCGACCAGCAAATGCTCGTTGGGGAAGCGTTTCGCGCTCACCTCATTCCCCTTTGGGCAGAAGCGCGTAGAGGCTCAAGCCCGTGGCAGCGGTGGCGATATCGGTGGCCGCCGCCAGCTCCGCCTCGCTGGCCCCCGCCGCTTTGGCCGAGAAATAGAAGTAACTCACCGCGCCCTGATCGCCGCGCGCCAGCGCCGCGACCATCGACATCAGGTGATTGGTCTTCACGTCAAAGGGTGATTGAGCCAGCATCGCGTTGGCCCAGTCATAAAACTTCTTCTTCATCGCCAGTGAATCTGACACAGCCGACCTCAAGGGAAAGGGTCGGGCGGGAGTTAGAGGAAAAGCTCCCGCCCGTATCGCTGGGTTGAGAGCTAATAGGTTCCGTGATCGAACTTCGAGGCCGGGAGATATTCCCACTTTTCGCCCTTGCGATGTTTGGCGGCGATGTCGAGTACTTTGAGGGCGTATTCGAAGGCGTAAGGGATACCGGGGCCGCCGGGCACGAACCCGGCCCCTACCACACCTACGTTCACCGCCTCGAAAATTTCGGCGTCGGTCGCGCCGGCTTCGATGGCCGGGACGACGTGGATCAGGCAGCGCGGCGACATGTAGGATACGCCGATGGCGACGAACATCAACTCTTTGAGCTTCTTCGGGATCGCCCCATCCGCAAACACGCTCTGGTAAAAATTGGCGAAGGCCATGCCCGCATCCGGCGCGACCTGGTTGATCACCTGGTACATGCGTGGGATGAACTTCATGTTCTGCTGCATGAAATCATTGACTTCTTGAGTGGTTGCCATGGTGTCTCCTCAGTTGAGTTAGATTCGGATAAACCACTTGGGTAACGGTAAGGGATGAATGATTCTAGATAAACAACCTCCTTCCTCCAATGGCTATTTGAGGGGTAGCATAGGGCCTCGCGCCCGCCGAAGGCGCCCATAAAGGGCTATGCTACGACCCATCACTTGGAGACGAGATGATCATTAGGCCAACCTGAGCCGCAACGGTTCACATCGGGATGAAGAACCAGCCTCGCTTCTGAGCGATGGGCGTGTAAATCATCCAGGCAATGAACAACGCCGCGAAAACCAGGTTGACCGGATCGCTCACCCGCACCAGAACGTAATACGCCAGCGCCAGGAGTATGCCGAGGTAGGGTACGCGCGTCGCCCAACGCGGCGGCTTGCCGTTGACGACTTGAATCTCGCCGGCGTAATCCTCGTAACCGGGTGGCAGCGGGTTGCTCGACACGGTCTCGTTCAACGCAGCGACTGGTTCAGGGCTCATCGTCGCGATGCCTCCGATCGTTTTCGAGCATGGCGTATTTAGCCGCCTCGACATCATCGAACTGGCCGTGTTTCCACGCCCAGTACACCCCCAGCCCGAATAGCAGCAGAATGATGGCGAGCGTCGCCAGGACTAACCAGGTGCCGGTGTAGATCATGAGCTCACTTCCGCCCATATATCGAACATGTGCGCCGTAGTGTAGGGCCTCGTGCCCGCCGAAGGCGCCCACGACCCCACCCGGGGGCGCAAGCAGGGGACTAAGCTACTCTCCATGCGCTTGTTCTGAACATGAGTCGCTCACTTCAAGGTCAACATATAGGCGGTCAATGCTTCCAGCTCGGCCGGCGACAGATAATCAAACGAGGGCATGATCGAACCGGACGTGATCGCCCGTGGGTTCCTGAAGTGGAGCAGATGCCAGGCCGGGTTATCGCCGATACCTTGTCGGCTGGCAACGTGCGCCAGGTCCGGCCCCTGGCGTCCGGTGCCCCAAAAGACCGGGCTTTGGTCGTAATAATCGCCCGGCGCCGATTCCGGCCCGATGTCGCCGGGCTGATGAACCATACCCCTGTTCGCTTCCGGCTCACGCACTTGTTGGGTGTGGCAATAGTGGCAGCCTTCGCGCTTGTAGATTTCGCGCCCCCACCATTCCTGTTCGGTATAGGATCGGGCGAGCGGTGACGGGCCGATCGGCTCCTGCGCCGGGAGGATGATCGTCACGATGATCCCCAGCAACAAACTGATCAGCGAGCCGCCGGTGAGGTAGACGAGGTTCGTTTTCATTTCCCGCTTCCGCCGCCGGCGGCCAGCACTGGCGCAGGCGCCGGCTCTGGCCGGCGCGCCATCTGCCACACGTTGTACACAAAGGCCAGGACGCCCACGCCGATCAGGACGCCCCCCAAAAGTCGGGCGGCGAAAAATGGTTCAAGCGAGCGCACAGTTTCGATGAACGGAATGCTGTTGGTCAACCAATCCTGTCCCTGAATCAGTCCCGCGATCCACAGCGACACCATGAAGATCACCAGCCCCACCGTTGTCAGCCAGTAATGCCATTCCATCAGCTTGCGGTTGTAGATCGGGCGGCGCGCGAGCTGCGGCAGCGCCAGGTAGATCAACGCAAACGCCCAAAACGAGTAGGAGGCGACAAACGCCAGGTGGCTATGGCCGACGACCCAGTTAGTGAGGTGCACCTGCATGGAGAACGTGCGGAACGACTGCGCCACGCCTTGCACGCACGTCAGCGCCCAGAAGATCGCCCCGGTCGCGAAGAAGCGCAGCGCCACGTCATCCCTCGCGCGTGACCAGCGCGTTCGCATGGTCATGAAGAAGTTGACCATGAAGGCCGTCGTCGGCACCGCTGCCAGGATGCTGAAGACGACCGTCAGGTATTCCAACCAGTCCGGCGCCGGGCTATACAGCTGGTGATGCTGGCCGGTCCATACGCTCCATAGACCCCAGAGCGCCAGGCGGTGACTGTAGAGCGGCGTGTCCGCCAGCTTCGGCAACAGGTACAACGCCAGTCCGATACCCGCGGTGGTGAACCAGGAGTTGAACAGGTTGTGGACGTAAAAGTAGTTGACGATGTTATCGGTCATCCCCGTGTACGCGCCAGCCGGGTCCCAGATCTTGTTACCGACTATGTAGATGGGGATGACGATGATCGTGGCGGCCATGAAGTTCCACAGGCTCACGTAGATCTTCGGCTCGACCCGCTGCCTGACCGTTCCCCAGATGTTGATCGCCAGCAGAAGCATGTTGAGCACGAACAGCAGGTCGAGCGGCCAGATCATCTCGGTGTACTCGCGTCCCTGGGTCAGCCCGATCGGCAGCGTGAGCAGCGCCCCCCCGACCATGACGTTCCACACCCACCAGTTGACGTGAGCCAAGCGCTCGCTGTACAGCGCGGCGCGAGTCAGGCGCGGCAGGATGTACAGGATACCGCCGACGTAAGCCTGCGACAGCCAGCCGAAGATCATCAGGTTGACATGCGCCGGGCGCAGGCGACCAAAACTCAGGTAAGGCTTGAGCGCTAACGGAAGACTGTCGTAGATCGACGGGACGTACAGCAGCGTTGCCAGGATGAGTCCCATGACGCCTGGCACGATCAGCCAGAAGATCGACGAGTAGAAGAAGCGGCGACTCGCGCTTCCGGGTTCTTGACTCAGCATGAGCAATCCATTGCCCGCAGTTGGAGTATCAAACAGCCGATCGCGCGTTCAAAAAACGAAAAAAGCCAACTGACGCAGATCAGCTGAGACACCTTCGCTAGCCTGTAATAACGGGCTTTTTGCCAGGATCACAGTGCGCGGGGGAAATCTCACCGTTCGTCGGTTGGCCTTTGGCCGGTATAACAATACCTACCAGACGAGGGTGACTATCGCCCCCGCCCGGGACACATGCAAATCATGATTGAATCTTCCCTTAATTTAAAAGGCGTGGATTTGAAGAATTATACTCTGTGTTTGACGAGTGTCAACCCTTATAGGCTGGCGCTTGCACACATGTTGGGCGGCACAACCGCTTACAAGATTCAGCCTTCAGACCGTTTCTGGGTGGCTGAAGGCTGAGGCGAAGCTTGCTCGGCTTGTCGGCGTACAGCTTGAATTCAAACGACAGCGACTCGTGTTGCAGACGATAAGCTTATTGCGGTAGACGTGGGCTACCCGACTTCTTGCTTCAGCGCCTCGGCGATGGTGACGGCCCAGGCGTTGATGGCCTCCCAATCCCGGAAGTCGCCAATCGGCGCTTTAATGCCCTTGATGATCAGTTTTTCGGGCAGGCTCAGTTTCTTCATGTCCAGTACGCCGTGGAAGAAAGCGATATCGCGCGGCCGGATGCGGTCGGCGATCGGTTGCAGCGCTTCGGGGAAGCGCCAGCCTTTCATCAACTGGGCGGGATCGCCCTGGCCGGTGGGGCCGCTGGAAAAAAGCCAGACGGGTCGCTCGGCCAGCTGCTTCTCGTTGGCCGCCAGAAATGCCGCCGCCTCCTTCTGCCATTGGCCTACGTAGACTGCGCTGCCCAGCACAACCGCCTGGTAGGCAGCCAGGTCGCCGACCTGATCGAATAGCAGCACGTCGACGCGCAGACCGGCTTGAGACAGCACTTGACCAATCTTCTCGGCAATGTCTGCCGTTGCGCCGTGCTTGGTGGCGTAGGCAATCAAAACCTGGTTAGCCATGTTCGTTTCCTCTCCCTGGTAAGATGTCAGCGAGGTCGATCGCGGTTCAGGCAGGGCCGCATCCAGTATTATACTCCGCGCAGCTGTAAACGGGGTTAGGCAACACGGCCCGGCTATTTCTGCTGAAACTTCTGGACACGATTGTGCGTTTGCTCCGCGACAAAAACATTGCCCTGGCTATCCACGCCGACGCCAATCGGGTACCCGAGCTGACCCTCTTGGTGCCCGGTCACACCCCACCTGCCTAGCAACGTCCCAGCCGCATCAAAAATGCAGATGAGATTGGAATCGGTTTGAGTCACATAGATACGACCTTGTCGATCGACGGACATGCCCTCCGGCAACGTGAAACGATTCGGCCCGCAAGTGTCCCACGCCAGCAGGAAGTGTCCAGCGCTATCGAACTTGCTAATTCGGGCAGCCGATCCCTGAACGTCGCCGACATAGATACTTCCTTGCTGATCGACGACGAGCGACCTGATACGCTGGAACTGTCCATCCGCCTGTCCCTGGCTACCCCATTGGGCTAAAAACCCGCCGGTACTATCGAACGTCTGAATACGGTCCGTTCCATCGTCGGCCACCAACACGTGACCTTCGCCATCCACCGCGATGGCCGTCGGATCGATAAACTGGCCGTCGCCCTCTCCCGCGCCGCCCCATTGAGTCAAGAACTGGCCCACGCCGTCAAACTTCTGAACGCGGGGAACAGCCGACGCGCCATCTACGACATAGACATTGCCCTGTCCATCCACCGCCACACCTTTGGGCGCATCAAACTGCCCCTCGCCGGTTCCTTGACTGCCCCATTCGGTCAAGAGTTGACCGTTGGCGTCGAACTTGCGGATCCGCGAATTGCCCGCATCCACCACATACAGGTTGTCCTCGGCGTCAATGGCCAGGTCCTGCGGCCGGTTGAATCGGTCTGGATCGCCGTTAAACATCAAGACGAACTCAGCTGAGAGTTCGGCCGGCGCACGGGTCGGCGTGTTCAGCGGCGCTGTGGTAGGCGCAGGAACAGGTGATGAAGTAGGTGCAGCCGGCGCGGCGGGCAGTGGAGTGGCTGGCGCGGCGGGACTGCTGCAGGCCGCCAAGCCGAATCCGAGAGCGAATATGATCAGGCGAAAACTGGTTCTCATTATTCTTCTCCTAAATGAATGTTGGATGTTCTCCGTCATGGGTTGTCCTCCGGTATGAAGTGATGGCTGCGAACCAGGGTTTAATCCAGGTCAATCGTCTCGACCGGGCTGCCCGATTCAAGCGCGAGGATAGTCAGCCGGCTTGGGCGAATCCGGATCAGCGTGCTCCAGCCTGCTTCCGGGCGGCTGGTCAAGGCCAGATGGCAGGGCCACTCGGCCGGCAGCAGCAGATCCGTTATCCCTTTTACGTTCCACGTTTCGTTGACGACGGTCACCTCCGGCTGCGTCTCAAGATTGAAGAGGTGATCGGAGGCACGGGGCACGAGCACATACAGCTCGGTCTCAAACGCTTCACACGGCAGCCGGCTGGCTTGCAGCCCCGCCGGGCCGTAGGTGGAGAGCGTCGCCGTGCGAATTCCGGCAAGAGTCTGGATCACGCGTTGGCGAAGATGTTCGAGCATAAGTCACCTGGGTTGCGATTCAAGGTCCGTGTTGCAACGGGCACGCAGCAAACATAACAGGCCGATTCATAGTTATGCTTGCAGCATAGCCGTAAACCGGCCTGGTTGTCGTCTATCGAAAGATGGAATACGCGACCAGAGGAGTTGGATTTAGAGGAGTCCGAGCGTCCGCGCGTGTGCCACGGCCTCGGTGCGGTTGCCGGCGTTAAGCTTGCCCAGGATGCGGTTAATGTGGCTCTTGACCGTGCCCACGCTGATGACCAGCGCCTCGGCGATAGCCTGGTTGGGGCGCCCCTCGGCCATCAGGCGCAGCACTTCCAGTTCGCGGGCGCTCAACGGTTCGATTAAAGAAGGAGGAAGGCTGAGAGATGAGGGGTGAAGAATCTCCTGCCGGACTTGAAAAGCGTCCAGCAGGTTACGGATATATGGCTTCATCCTGCCGCCTTCATCCCTCATCCTTTCTAGCAGCAATTGCACTGCCTGGCCTTCGTCTACAAACAGCCGGATATAACCTTCCGGCTCGGCGAGCGCTACGGTGTGCGCAAGCAGGTCGAGCGCCTGCGCCGCGTGACCCCGCAGGCGCAGGACTAAGGCTTGAAGCATCTGCGCTTGAAGCGCCGTCCAGCCACGACCGACCGCTTGGGCATCGGTCAGCACTTCGGCCAGGGTTTGTTCGGCCTCGTCGCTCTGTCCCTGCTTCAGCCGGATGCGCGCCAGCAGCGTGTCCGACAAGTCGGTGACGTTGTGTTCCTTGAGAAGCGCGCGGCTCGCCGCGTATGTGTCGGCCCAGCTAGCAGCGGCGACCAGGTCGTTAGCCGCCAGATCGAGCCAGGCGCGGTGAGTCGCTACGCGCTCCACCAGATGTGGAAAGTCGTAACGCGCAGCCAGTCGCGCTGCGTGGTGCATCGCTTCGTGCGCCGAGGCCATCTCTTCGCGGGCGACATACGCGCGGATCAGTGTGAAGTAGCCGGTGAGGATCGCCGTTACGTTGTCGGCGCGCTTCGCCAGATCGATGCCCTGGAGCACGTGTTCCAACCCGCAGTCGAGTTGATTCCACTCGCGGCAGATGTCGCCGAGACGGATGTGCGCCTCACCCGCGAACAGAACGACCTGGCCGCCGTATTGGCTCGCCAGATCGAGGGCGCGTTCGAATATATGCGCGGCCTGATGCAGCCGTCCGTGCATCATCTGGGATTGTCCGAGCCGGAGGGTGATGGCGACCGTGGCCGGCCCGCCCATGGTCTTAGCGAAGGGCAGGGCCTCTTCAAACGCGCGACAGGCCTGCTCCGGTTGCCCTTGCAAGCGATGCGCGTTGCCCATCGCATGATGGGCCATCGCCTGCAACCAGGGATCGCCACCGCTCACCAGTTCGAGCGCCTGCTGCGCCATGACGAGGGTGTGCACGGCGTCGCCGCGCACGGAGCCGGTGACGGCGCGCAGCGCAAGGATTTCCCCACGCAGGGCCGCAACCCGGGCCGGTTCCAGTCCCACGAGCGCGGCCTCGGCTTGCGACAGATACTGCTCCAGCACGTCGAAGCGGCTGGAGTAAACCGAGGCCCAGGCTTGAACGATGCCACACACTGGACGGGCTGCCACGAGATCAGGCGGCAGAGCATCGAGCCAGGCGCGCAGGCTGGCGAACTCGCCGCGCTCGATCAGCTGGCGATGCTCGCGCTCGATGGTCTCCGCCGCCCAATCGAATTGCCCGCCAGCCAACGCGTGGCGCATGGCCTCGTGCAAGTAGCCATTTTGAGCGTACCAGTCGCGCGCACGACAATGTAGTTCGGGGATAATTTCCGGCTGCGAGCGTTGCAACTGGGCGAACAATACTTCGGCGAGCAGGTGATGCTGCCGAAACCATTGACCGGCCTCGTCGAGCGGCTCGGTGAACAGATTGTCGTGCCACAACTGCGCGAGCAGAGTGGCGCCATCGGGCTGGCCGCTCACCGCCGCGCACAACGGCCCACACAGCCGCTCCAGGATCGATGTGCGTTCGAGGAAATGCCGGATGGGTTCAGGCTGGCGACTCACGACATCTTCCACCAAGTATTCCAGCACGAAGTGGTGCTGCCCGGTGAAGGCCGGGATAAGGGTGGAAGGGGCAGCATGTCCTTGCAAGGAGAGCGCCGCTAACTGCAAGCCGGCAATCCAGCCTTCTGTCCGCGCTTCCAGTTCAGCCACGTCGCTCGACGAGAGATTCAAGCGCATCACGTCGTTGAGAAACGCGGCGGCTTCGTCGGGCGTGAAGCGCAAATCGTGCGCGCGGAGCTCCAGCAAATGGCCGTGGGCGCGCAGGCGAGCCACTGGCAGCGACGGGTCGGCGCGGCTGGCAAGCAGCAGGTGCAGACGGGGCGGCAGGTGGTCGAGCAGGAAGGTCAGCGCGTCGTGGATCACCGGGGTGGTGATGAGGTGGTAGTCATCCAGCACCAGCACAAAGTCTGTCGGCGATGGGCACGCGGCCAGGGTATTGATGAAGGCCGTGAGCACCGGCTCGACGGCCGAGGGCGGCGATGTCTCTAGCAAGGTGAGGGTGTTGCCCAGTGAATCGGACAGCGTGAGCAAACGTCCAAGCGCCGTCAGCACGTAGCCCCAGAAGCGAGTCGGGTCGTTGTCCCCTTCGTCCAAGGATACCCAGGCGACCTCGACCGGACGGCTGCCGTTGCCGCTCTGGGATGCGCGCTGCGCCCACTCGCCGAGCAGGATCGTCTTGCCGAAGCCGGCCGGGGCGGAAACTAACGTGAGCCGGCGGTTCAGACTTTCGTCCAGCCGCTGCATCAGGCGCGGCCGGGCAACCCGTTGGGCATTGAGCGGCGGAATGAAGAACTTGGTGGCCAACAATTGCGTAGGCATGCCGGACATCCTGTCGCGGCGGCATTTAAGGCGTTTTTCGCAGGGGCAATGCAACCGGTCTATTTTAGCTGAGTCGGCAAGCCGCGTCTAGTAATGATTGTCACTGCGCACATCTTACTAACCTCCCGCGTATCTCAGCTTGTCGTTTATACGCCGGCGCGCAGCACCGCTCGCGCCGCATGATAGCCGCACATGCCGTGTACGCCGCCGCCTGGCGGTGTGGACGACGAGCACAGGTAAATGCTCTTTGCGGGGGTCGTGTACGGGTTGATTCGCGCGGCAGGTCGCGTGAACAACTGCCGCAAATCCTGCACGCCGCCGTTGATGTCGCCGCCGACGTAGTTGGGATTGTAGCGCTCCATGTCAAGCGCGTTCCGGACGCTGCGCGCCAGAATCCGATCGCGGAAACCCGGCGCGAAGCGCTCGATCTGCGCCTCGATGCGCTCACTCAGATCGAAGGTCGAGCCGTTCGGGGCGTGGCAGTACGCCCAAACGGTGTGTTTGCCCTCCGGTGCGCGCGTCGCATCGAACAGGCTGGGCTGCGTCAGCAGGACAAACGGCCTTTCGGGATGCTCGCCCTTCCACACGGCGCGCTCGGCTGCTCCGATCTCCTCCAGCGCGCCGCCTAAATGCACCGTCGACGCCCGCGCACATTCCGCTGCCTTCCACGGGATCGGCCCATCCAACGCGAAGTCCATCTTGAACACGCCGGGGCCGTAGCGATAGCCGCGCAGCTTGCGCCGGTAGCCCGCCGGCAAGCGCTTACCCGCCATGCGCTCCAGCTGGCGCGGCGTCACGTCGAACAGTGCGGCGCGATGCGGCGGCAGCTCTTCGATACACGCGACCGTTTGATTCGTGACGATCTCGCCGCCCAACGAGCGCAGGTGCGACGCCAGCGCATCGGCGATGGCCTGCGAGCCGCCGCGCGGGATCGGCCAACCGAGCGCGTGCGCCATGATCGACATCATCAGCCCGAACGCAGCGGTGATCGGCCATTCGAGCGGCATGATCGAGTGGCACGCCATTCCGGCGAAGACGGCGCGTGCTCGCTCGCCGCGAAAGAATACTTTTGCCAGCGTCTGCGCCGGCAGCAACGCCAGCACGCCGAAGCGCGCCAGCGCAATCGGGTGACGCGGGAAGCGCAGCGGGCCGAGAAACTCGCGCGCCAGTTTGTCCCAATCGGCGACGAGCGGCGTCAGCAAGCGGCGATACGCCACGGCATCCTGCCCCAGCGTCGCGGCGCTGGTCTCGATCGATCTTTCTACAATGGCTGCCGTCCCATCGTCGAACGGGTGCGCCAGCGCCGCGGATGGATAAATCCATTCCAGACCGTGATCGCTCAGCGGCAGCGTGCGGAAGAAGGGCGACCCGGCTGCGAGTGGCTGAACTGCCGAGCAGATATCGTGGATGAAACCGGGGAGGGTCAATTCAGCCGAGCGCGTCCCGCCCCCCACGGTCGCTTTCGCTTCGATCACCAGAACCGATCGGCCCGCGCGCGCGAGCGTGATGGCTGCGGCTAATCCGTTCGGTCCCGCGCCGACGATCACGGCATCGTAAGACGTGCGAATGGTCATGTATCGATTTTATCGTATGGGGCGGGTCGCCGCGCTCAACAAGCTGTCGCGCGTATGCGGCGCTGGCACACCTCAAACAGGCCGTGACGATCTTCCCGCTCAGGCGTTCGCCTGCTCCAATGCGTAGGCAATAGCCTCGTCCAGCGTGAACGCCTGGCCTGCCGCGCCAGCGGCCACGAAGGCGGCTGCGTCGAGTTGGGCGCGCACCAGAGCCAAGTCACGTTCTACGTCGGATTGCTCAACTATCGGACGAGCATCGCCAATAGCGCCGCGCTGCGCCTCGGCCCAGGCGAAAAGCTGCACCGCGCGTTCAGCCTGGCCCTGCCGCGCCGCCAGGCTCGCCAAGCCTTCTATGCTGTAGATCACACCGATGTTGATCCTGGCCTCTTGAAAATGCCGAATGTTCTCTGCAAACATCGTGCGCGCCTGCGCCGCCTCGTCCTGCCGTAGAGCGATGTAGGCCAGGTTGACGCGCGCCCACAGGCTCGCGAGGTGCTGACCGGCCTCTTCATTCAGCGCGATGCTTTCTTCGTAACAAGCACGCGCCTGCTCGTAATCGCCTTGACGCAACGCAAGATTCCCATAAATCTCCGAAACCCAGGCCATCCCAGATTTACTACCCAGTTGCCGCTGCAGCGCCATGGCCTCTTCCAGCCAGTGCAGCGGCGTGGAATAGTCGCTCGCCCAATACGCTTGTTGAGCCAGGCTTACCAGGCTGCCGGCGATACCAGCCAGATGACCCAGCTCGCGGTTGAGCGCCAGACTCTCTTGCAAGAGTTCGCGGGAACGATCGAGGTCACGCCGATCGACGCCCAGCCACGCCAGCGCATCGGCCTGGCCCACCTTATCGCCCAAAGTCCGATACAGCGCCAGGCTCTCTTCCAGGAGCGGGCGCCCGGAAACCACATCGCCTTGTATGAAAGAGACCTGCCCTAAAGTCATCAGGCTAAACGCCTCGCCCGATTTATCAGCCTGGGCGCGAAATAACGCCAGACTCGCCTCGGCGGCGGAATACGCCGGGGCCGGATCACCCTGCGTTACCAGCAGGGTAGCCTGCACCGCCAACGCCTTGGCCTGGACCTGCGGGTGTGATAGGGTTTCAGGTGGTTGCAAGAGTTGACCCAACCAATCGTTTCCTTCGCGGCTGCGGCTATGCGCATCCCAGAAGCGCCTGAGTGTGCTCGCCAGCCGTAGACCCGCTTCCACCTCATGCTCCAACGCCCACTCTAACGCGGCCCGGATGTTGTCCAGCTCTTCTTCCAATCGGTTCAACCAGGCGGCTTGATCCGGCCCGGTCAGCTCCGGCGCGGCGCGCGCGGCAAAAGCAAGGAAATACTCAAGATGTTTGTTTCGAACGTCGCCGCCTTCACCCGCCTCAAACAACTTCTCGCGCGCATACTGGCGGATGGTTTCCAGCAGGCGATAGCGCGGATCCGCACCCGGCTCACGTTCGGCAACGACCAGCGATTTATTCACTAACTGGGTGAGCAGGTCGAGCACCGCATAGGACGCGCTGCGCGTGCCCGCGTGCCCGGCAACGGCTTCCGCCGCTTCGAGCGTCCACCCGTCGGAAAAGACCGACAGGCTGCGCAGCAGCACACACTCGGCTTCGGAGAGCAGGTGGTAACTCCAATCGAGCGTGGCGCGCAGGGTTTGGTGCCGGGGCAAAGCCGTGCGACTGCCCCCGGTGAGCAAACGCAAGCGATCATTCAAGCGCGAGGCAATTTGCTCGGGACGCAGCAGCTTCACGCGCGCCGCGGCCAACTCAATCGCCAGCGGAATCCCATCCAGCCGATAACAGATCTGGGCAATGGCCGCAGCGTTCTCATCGGTCAAGGCGAAGCCAGGCAAGGCCATCACCGCCCGGTCAACGAACAAACGCACCGCTTCGTACTGAAGCACTGCTTCGATAGAAAGCGGCTGGCGCGGATCGGGAGTTGACATCGAAGACACTTGAAAGATGGTCTCACCGGCAATGCTCAACGCTTCTCGGCTGCTGGCGAGGATGTGCAAGTGGGGGCAGGAGCGCAGCAGCGCTTCGGCCAACCGTGCGCTGGCTTCAACCAGATGCTCGCAGTTGTCCAGCAGCAGCAAGGCATGTTTTGTGCGTAGGCCATCGACCAGCGTGGCGAGAAGCGGGCGGCCCGGTTCCTCAAGCAGACCGAGCGTGGCCGCCACCGTTTTCGGCACGAGGGTGGGTTCGGCCAACGGCGCCAGTTCGACAAACCAAACGCCCTGCGGATACTCGGCCAGTAATTCATGGCTCACTTGCAGCGCCAACCGCGTTTTGCCGCACCCGCCCACGCCCGTCAGCGTCACCAGCCGGGAGGTAGGGAGCAAGCGCTTCACTTCGGCGATTTCTCGCTCACGCCCGATAAAACTGGTGAGTTGCCGTGGAAGATCGGCCGGAGCGGCAGAAGCAAACAGCAGCTTGCGCTCGAGGCGTGACGTCTCGATGGCGCGATCCCCGGATGATGCGCTTCGCAAGAGTCGTTCGTACAGCGCACGTGTCGGTTCGGATGGCTCCACGCCGAGTTCACGGCGCAATGCTTCCACACAGCGCTGGTAGACCGCCGCCATGCTGGAGCGATCCCCGAGGCGGCTGTGGGCCGTCATCAGCGCCCGATAAGCCGGCTCCGGCGCGTGCCCCAGCGCGATCCAGCGCTCGCCCCACGCCAACACATCCGACGAGCGCCGCTCGGCGACTAAACGGTTCAGCAACAGATTCATTTTGTATTCGAAGACGGCGTGCAGTCGCTCGCGTTCGGCGAGAACCCATTCGTGGTAGAAGCCCGGCAAGAGCTCGCCCCGGTAAGCGGCGACACAGTGCACCAGCTCATCCGTCGAACCTTCCGCCGCCACTTCGCGCTCCAGGTCGGTAAGGTCGAGCCGGTAATCGGAGTTGGCGTCGAAAGCGATAGTGAGATCGTCGGCCAGGAGATAATCGCTGCCGCCGGGTTCCAGGGCTTTGCGGATGCGCCATAACGCCTGGCGGAGGTAGCTGCGAGCGTTGGCTTCGGCGGTATCGGGCCACAGTAAACCCGCCAGCTTTTCGCGTCGGTGTGCGGCGCCAGGTCGGATCAGCAGATAGGCCAGCAGGGATTGAGCCGGGCGGGAGGGAAGCTCGACCGGCTGGCCGTTCAGTCGGAGGTCAAACTGCCCCAGCAAACTGATTTCGAGCATTTGAATCACTTTCAGTTAGAGACCTTGGCTGCGTTCGGGGTGACAATGGGCGCAAAGTCCTGTTAGTCAGTCCATTTAGTTTTGATGGGTAGCGTAGGGCCTTGTGCCCGCCGAAGGCGCCCATGACCCCACAAGGGGGCGCAAGCAGAGGGCTATGCGACAGCGCGTAATCGATACATAAGTGAGATTGGCTTACAAGCAGCACCGTAGTTGAGTATAGCACGCTCAGAAAAACCGGAAAAGACGCTGAATATACGCTGGAATTCACGCTCAGGAAATGCCCACGTGATAAAGTACTGGCAAGAAATGAGGTCGGACAGCCAGGGCCTCGGATTAAAAGATCAGACAGGAGGATCGAAATGAATCCAATCGTGTTTACTATATTGGCATGGGAAAAGGCGCTAGAAATTCAGCGTCAAGCGCACAGGCCGCTCTGGGATGACTTAGAAACAGCGCCTCGATCCAGGCGGAAGAAGCGCAAAGGCGCAAGCCAGCAACGGCGTGATGAAGCGCCGAAGGCGACTTGCATCGAGCGAAGGCAAGCCTGGGAGAGCAGTCTGTGAGCCGAGCTATCCGACCTCCGAGGTTTCCACGCACATGGGAGACCTCGGAGGTCTACCGCTTGATTCAAAACACATTTTCAGAAAGAAGGCGAGAGCATTGATGAAAACGAAGTTTTTTGCCAGCCGGATTCTTCTCATCGCGGCCACATTTGTAGTAGGGTGTACCGCGACCACCCCCACCCCAACGGCCCCACCGGCGAATCCTCCGACGACCACGCCGCCAACCGCTCAGCCGACCAGTCCACCTGAACCAATCCTCCTCCAATATATCGGGCATTCCTGCACGTTGATTACCGCGCCGGACGGAACCCGGATTATCAGCGATCCCTACGGAGATCAACCCGCTGGCCTCGCCGCCTTCCCGGATGATCTCAGCGCCGATGCGGTTACGGTAAGCCATTCTCATTCGGACCATTCGAGTGCGTTCGCGGTAAATGGAAAACCGGAAGTCCTATCGAAACCGGGATCGTTCCAGGTGGGCATGGTCAAAATTACCGGCTATCAAAGCGATCATGGGCTGGTCAATGGAGAAGCCGGCGGACGAAATACGGTTTTCGTCTTTGAAATAGACGAAGTGAAACTGGTTCACCTGGGGGCGGCGGGCGTCGTGACCCAAAACGATATTCTGGCGGCACTGAAGAACGCCGATGTGGTTATTGTGGATATTATGGGGGATGCGGCGCACCCGATAACAGACGAATTAGAGCAGTTACTGGAACGCAACGTGCGAACCATCATCCCCACCCATTACAGTTTCGAGGGACACGCGCGCTATTATGGTTCAGCGACGCTCGCTGAGTTTCTCCCGCTGGTTCCAGCCGAGCTCGCCATCACCACCCAGTCGGGGAGCCTAGTGCCCATCACCGCGAACATGCCTAACCAGTTAGTCATCCTTGCCCCCGCGGCAAATGACAATTCGTAGCCGAAGGAGTTCAAGCGTGAATCAACGTCCATTTGGAACAACCGGTATGAACGTCAGCGAAATTGGACTGGGTGCGTGGCAGCTCGCCAACCCCGATTGGGGCATTCACGATAGCAGTGAAGCGCTGCGCATCGTTCACCACTCGCTCGCGGCCGGGTGCAATTTTTTCGACACCGCGCCCGCCTACGGCCACGGCTTGAGCGAAGAGCTGCTCGGGCAAGCGCTGAAGTCCGTTCGGCAGAACGTTATCATCTGCACCAAATATGGTCACAGCCCGGAGTGGATCACAAACTTCGACACCGGCGCCATCCGGCCTTCACTCGAAGGCAGCCTGCGGCGTCTGCAAACCGACTACGTGGATATTCTTCTGATCCACAACCCGCCGCGTGAACTCATGGACGGCCGGACGGCCTCGCAATACGAGGAATTGGAAAAACTCAAAGCCGAAGGCAAACTGCGCGCCTACGGCGTCTCGCTCGACTGGCGCGAGGAAGTGGAGCTGGTTGCCGAGACCACTGGCAGCCGGGCGCTTGAAGTGATGTTCAATGTCTTGTATCAAGAACCGCTCCCCGCCTTTAAGACAGCGCAGGCGCGAGGCGTCGGGATCATCGTGAAGGTTCCGCTCGACTCGGGTTGGTTGTCGGGTCGGTATCGCGGTGACAGCCGCTTCGACGATGTGCGCCGGCGCTGGTCGCCCGAGGTCATTGCGCGCCGGGGCGCGCTCGTCGAGCAGTTCGCGACGCTGGTACCCCCCGGCACGTCGCTGGCGCATGCCGCGCTCCAATACATTCTGGCGCAGCCGGAAGTGTCCACGATCATTCCCGGGGCGAAGACCGTCGAGCAGGCGCTGGATAACTTCGCGGCGGCGAGCTCGCCGCTGCCGGCCGAGGTCGTGCGCGCGATCCACGCCTTGTGGGAACGCGAGATACAGGGCGATCCATTGCCCTGGTAAGGCGGGCTGCCGAAGGCGCGCATACTTGCCCCGCGTTTTTGCGGGGTGGTGACTGGGTGGTTAGTTTTCAGACAGGCTCTCAGCGTTCTCAGCGGTGAGAAATAGGGCTGAGCTGCACGTCAACACTGAAGAGGGAGACCATCGCGGAGCTTATGGCATGGAAAAAGTGAGGCTTGGGAAAACGAGCCAGCAGGTAAGCCAGGTCTGTTTAGGCTGTATGCTGATGGGCAGTACAGTGGACGAGGTTACCTCGTTCGCGATGCTCGACCGGTTCACGGGCGAAGGCGGGAACTTCCTCGATACGGCTAACTGCTACGCCTGGTGGCTGGGCGCGGGCGAATGCGTCGGCGATGAAAGCGAGACCGTCGTCGGCCGGTGGCTGAAGCACAGGAGCAAGCGCGACAAGGTTTTTCTCGCCACCAAAGCTGGGGCCAGGCTGAAGGATCCGCACAGAATCCGGGACGCCGAAGGGAACGTGATGTGGCAGATGTTGCCCGGCGAATATGAGCACCTCTCGCCCGAGGTGATTCGCCGTGGCGTGGAAGGCAGCCTGCGGCGGCTGCAAACAGACTACATCGACCTATACTATGCCCACATCGACGATCGCTGCACGGCCCTGGAAGACACGCTGGAGGCTTTGAATCAGCTGGTCAAGGAAGGCAAGGTGCGGTACATCGGCTGCAGCAACTACCGCACCTGGCGTCTGGAACGCGCCCGGAACATCAGCGCGGCATACGGCTGGGCTTCGTACGTGGCGGTCCAGCAGCAATATTCCTATCTCCGTCCAAAACCGGGCGCTCAGTTCGGCGTCATGGTCAACGTGGATGATGAACTGCTCGACTACCTGTGCGCGAACGAGGATGTGACGCTGCTGGCCTACTCGCCCCTGTTGAAGGGCATCTATGACGACAGGCAGAAGCGCGAAGCGTATTACAACTGGGCGCTGTTCAACAACGACGACGCGCGCGTGCGGCTGACGGTTCTTTCCGAGATGGCGCGGGAGGTGGGTGTCACCAACAGTCAGCTAGTGCTGGCCTGGCTGCTGCATCACCGGCGGCCGCCGGTGATTCCGATTTGGGGGTTCCGCTGCCTGGAGCAATTTGAACAGGGCCTGGCATCGCTTGCCATTCGATTGACAGACGATCACCTGGCGGCCTTGAATCGGGCTTCTGCATAAGCGGTCGCGCTCAAGCCGTCTCCGCGAGGACGCGGACGGTGAGCCAGTGAGATGTGAATAATCACCAGGGCAATCGCCGCTGTGTGCCGTGGCGCTATGGCTTCAGCACTTGCCGGTGTCACGACGCTTGAAGGCAGCGTGTGTGCTGCTAGCGAGGGTATCTCCCATTACCATCACTGGAAGAACCCTGGATAGCGACCTCCCGAACCAGCGCGGTCTGGCGCTGTGCGACCTCTTGTGCGCGCGCCAATCTGATTTGTTCAGCGCGCCAAATAGGGTCCGACCATATATCCGCGTGTGCAGTCGGTGTTTGAGCTGGCGCCCATCGGCTACGGCTAAACCGGATTAGACAGGCGGTCAACCCCACACTCACGACCGAGATCGCTAGTGCTCCAACTCCGAGAAGGATGTAGCGGGCCAGGCGAGCGAATGCGATATCCAGCTCGGCCTGCTCTTGTTGATGCACCAGGGCTTGATCGAATTCTTGTTTCTGAGCCTCGACCTCCAAGCGGAATTTGTCCTGCTCGGCCTGGGTGTGGGCAACTTGGATGGCTTTGTAGTTTTCCAGGTCGAGATTCATCTTTTCGGCCTCAACGGCCTTCTGGGTTCGGTAAGCTTCCAGGTCAATCTCGTCCTTCTCCGACCGGCTTTGAGTGGCCTGATTTTTCTCCTGCGCCTTCGCATCGCTGGTGTTGGGGTTCAGTAAGTCATTACCGGACAGCGCCGCTCCGGCTACCAGAGCCAGGATGGCGACTATGACCACCACTCCCACCAGACCGCTGAAAAGTGACGAGCCCGTGATTGGCATCATGGCACACCTCCGTTTCTCTATCTGCATCGGGTTGCCCGTACCGGAAATCACTGCACCCATTCTGCCTGGCACACCCACGCCGCGTGAGCATCCATCGCCGCCAAAATGCGCTCGACTGCAACCGTATGCCGACACCATCCGCCCAACAGCAGGAAGCGCCAGTATGTTTCGCAGTTGCAAGCCCAGCCGTTTGCCGATGGCGTGAGAATGTGAAGCCGGTGATTGCCACAAAAGGCCATGTCGCCGGTGCTCAGGACTGCCAGGCGATCTGGCTGGGTAGCGTACTCGAAGCCTTTGATCCGTTCTTCGATTTGATCCCACAACATGTGTACCTCCTTTACTCACTAAGGCCGCCAGAAGCGTAACCTTGCTGACTATGATTCGCTGCTCTACTTCTGGTCGGCGTGCAGCTTGTTTGGACTCAGAACGGGTAGTTTCTCTACAAAGAGAGTACTACAGGAAATAACCACTTGCTGTCGCAGTTGACAAGCAGAGTGGTGACAGCCGGGGCGCAACTACGGTAGCAGGATGGCAATTGTCTCACGAAAGGCAAACAGCGACCTGGAATGACCAGTCGCTGTGATGTCGCGGCGCTGAATCAGCGCCAAACGCACGGTGGATTCCGAGGTAATGGAACAGAACGGGGTTCCGCTGCAGGTAGTTGCCGGTAATGGACTTGTAGGGTGATCCGGAAGAGAGGCTCACTCGGGTTGGACTATCAATTTGTAACCTTGCCCGCGGACTGTCATTATATACTTAGGAGAACTCAAATCGTGTTCGATCTTTTCTCGGAGACGGCCGATGTTGGTATTGAGCAGGCTATCCTCTGTCTCGCGGTTCTCACCTTTGAGACCAAAGACATCTTGCGCTATGTCTGACCGTTTGCACAATGCGCCGACGTGGCTGTACAAGTAAAGTAGCAAGTCGAACTCTGTGTTAGTCAGTACAATTCGCTTCTCCCCTACCCAAGCCTCGCGGTTAGCCTCATCAATACGCAAACTCTTTGAGGCAGGAAGGTCCAAGTTCTCGGAGCGCTTGGTTTTCATCTGGTCAATCTTCTCACACAGCATAGCCGCGAAAAGGAGGCGGTGAAGCAGTCGGGCAATCTCTGGCCCCGTTCGCTTGAGCGTGGGATCATACATTGCCAGGCCCGCTGCTGTGCAAAAGAGAAGCCCGATATAGTATGGCCCTGGATCGTCCCCGGCTGCCTCTGAAGCCAAGCGTCGGATGGTCTGGATCGCGCTTAACGCTTTCCTGTGCTCTGGCTCTATATCGTCTGAAGAGATGGTTTCATTTAGGCGACGAGCTGCCAACAATCGCTTTTCAAAGTCGTATAGCGCTTGAAGGCTGCCAACCTCCATAAGTTCGAAACGGATGGCTGTTTCGAGGGAGACAAAATCGTGCCCGATCGGAGCCGGTCCTGCCTGGGCAAAATCGGAGAGCCAGGTCCGACCGGCTTGGTCCACCAGGATAGTGTCCACGTCCAGGCCACCGGACGTCGTTCTACATATCACACGGGGGACAAGAAGCATATCATCATTGTAAAGGCAAGGAATTGGGTTAGGGTAGGATATGCTTCGACCGCCAGAGAGTTTAATCTCCACTCGATTGGATGGGAACGTAATATCCGCTATATTACGGGCAAGGGCTTCCTTGGCCAGGGCCTGCATCCTACGCGCAAGATCGGCAGGTGGAAAGGCATCCTCGGTGAGGCCCGATCGCTCCCGATAAAGTTGAGACAAGCCTTTGCTTTCCTCAACAAAGAGGCTTTGCTGGTGCCAGGGAGCCAGCGTGTTCTGAAAAAGATGCTCCAGCACTGAACGGATCTGTCTATCGGGTTTTGCTCGACAAAATGTGACAAGGGATTGAATTTCCTTAGGTTCTGACCCACCCATTGCAAAGGCGGTAGCAGCATACTGGGTCGTCTCGGCAGTGAGCTTTATGCTGATGCTTCCGGCATCGAAGGCTTGGGAGGCCGGCTTAGCGCAAAGTTCCCGTTCTAGCGCATTATCCTGAATACGCCCACACGTAACAATGAATTGTTCTTCCCTTTCCTGGGAATAGGCAAAGACCTCGAGACCCACCCGTGTCCGTTTGCGCCAGATTAGCCGAGAAACGATGATCTGGTCATAATCATAGAATAACTTGCGGAACAGGTCTTCGACTTCAGCGCACCGAGCCGGTAAGTGATCTGAAGCAAGATATGGTTCGATTAAGCTCACCAAACCTGGAAAAGAGAGGGGCTGGTCTTCTGCCCACTGGATATGCAGTTTCCAGTTGATGCGGACGTATTGAGTAAACACCTTGCCCACGGCCTGGACTAAGGCCTCTGGGCCTTCATCTTTGTCGAGGAAATTTACGGCAGGAGGTTGGCCGTCGACGGCGAGGCCGAGCGCCTCGCGCACGTATTCATAGCTGGGATAGCCGGTCAGGATAAGCTTCGGTATGGAACGGTACTCGCCTGTCTGCGCCAGAATCAGACCGCTGACATCTTGTTCATCATCTTCGTCGAGCATGCGAATGTCAAAAATGGCCACGTGAATGCGTTTCTCTTTCAACTCCTTCTCCGCGCCCTCTAGCGTGTGGGCCATTAACACCTGATAACCCGCCTGCTCCAGAATCCTGGACTGGACTTGCAGAAATCTCGGTTCGTTGTCCATAAACAAGACAATCTTTTCCATGAGCTCATTGTCCTTGGCCTCGCACGGCCGGTGGTTCAGCGGCGGCTATCAAGCGTTCCCGCCAGTATGTCTGCGAGCAAACGGCCCTTCCGCATGGGCCGCCTCCATTTATTGTTGGCCGCGACGTCGTCGCGAGGATGCTTGTCTTGCCAAATTCCTCTCAAGGGTTGAAAGGATGTACTCCTTATTCAGCGATTTGTGCGCATAATCGATAGCGCCTGCTAACATGACCTCCCTGGCTTGTTTCCAAGCTGGCGCTGAAGAGAATACAACGATCTGGGCCGTGGGATCTTGTGAGCGAATCCATGAAATGGTCGAAGGCAAATCACTGGAAACGCTGCTATTCAGAATGACCAAGTCATAATCTTGCCAATGTATGTCAGGTAAGCTGGCTTCATCAACGACCTCTATGGCTCCATCCAATGTACAGGCAGCGCTGCGTAAAGTATCCATCCAATAGGAGCCATCCCGACCGTCCAGCAGAAGGATTCTCTTGGTTGTCATTGGTCGGATCATAGGCCGATCTCGTTTTCGATAGGCAAGACGATAACCATGTCTGTCCCGGTAGCATCAGTCGAGCTCACATAGACATCGCCTCCGTAGGTCTGGACGATAGTTTGGGCCAGCATCAAGCCTATTCCTGCCCCGCGACTCCCGGTCGGCTTATCCACCGGTTCGTGGAAAAGCCTCTCCAAGACGTTCTTCGGAATTCCAGGGCCGCTGTCCTTAACTGAGATTTCTACCACCTTGCCTGTCAGCTGCGTCGTCACCGTTAATTGTCTTTCGGAGACGCTTGCCTTCTGCATGGCGTAAACTGAATTGTCGACTAGAATTTCTAGAGCTCGCCGTAACCATTCCCGACTTGTTCGAACGGTTGCCAAGCTATCCAGGTCTTTCTGGAGCTTAAGATGCAATCTGACGGGTTTGTAACGGATGTGAGTCCACTGTCGTTCCAGGTGCGTCTTCACAAGATCGTTGATTTGCACCGAGTCGACCGCATCTTCATACGAAAGCGGGGCGATGATGGGAATCTCCTTGATACCCTTGATCACGTTCTCAAGCTGATTTAGCTCGTCGCCTATCTCTTGAGTGAGTCTTCCCATCAGCCCGCCCCGCAGCAACGCCACATGGCCTAAAGCCGTGCCTACCTCTCGACGGATGTTGTGTCCCCAAGCCGTGCTGGCCATCCTGATCCAATCGACGGCCGTCTTGGAGCCAATGTACCCTTTGATTTTCTTCAAGTCCTCGAAATGGCGCGCGTTTTCAATGGCGATAGCGGCTTGAGCGGCCAAGTGCTCCAGGGCCTGCTTGTCTTCCTCGTCGAAGGTATTGCGCTCTGGGTGTTCCACATTGATGATGCCGATCACCTGATCGCTGATCTTGATCGGCACTGCTAGCTGGGAACGGATATCGGATCTGATCTGGATGTAATCGGGATGCCGAGTGACATCGCCAATATTTTGGGAGATTCCCGTTCTCGCCACTCGGCCGATGATGCCAATCCGCGCGCTGCGTTCCAAGTCGATCTCGCCCACCCGGGCTTGGAGCTCCTCCAGTAATTTAGGATCGCCTGCCGCCACAATTCGCACCCGCTGTCCTTCCACTAAAGCCAAATAGCTAAAATGAGCCGGCTGGCTCCGAGGCGTGGCCAGGTTTAGCGCCTGTTTCGCAATGCTGTTTAGAATTTCGTTCAGGGTGAGAGAACTGGTCACTGTCTTGCCGGCTTCGCACAGGGTCTTCAAGGTGTTGGCGCGTTCGGTAGCCTCCTCATACAACTGGGCATTGCGGATGGCAACGGCAGCTATGTTGGCGAAGAGTTGAATATTCGTGAGTTCATCATCGATGAACCGATGGGCCGAACGGAAGTTGACGAACATCACGCCCACTTTTTGCCCCACGGCTTTCAATGGAATGGCCACACATGACTCGATTGCTTCATCGTTCGCGAAGCGCTTGTCTCTGAAGAGCGCGTCTTGAGCGACTGTCCCCACGATGTAGAGCTCATCCCGTCGAAGCATCTCGTAGACAATCGAGTTGGATAATACTTCTCCATGAAACAATGCCCGCTCTGGATACCGTACGCCCACCATGGTAGGTGGGTGATCCAACTTGTTTGTGGCCTGATTATAGACGAACAGCGTCACCGCATCACAATCCACGGCTTTCTGAATCCCCCGAGCCACGGATATCAAAGTGGCCTCACGATCCCCCAAAACCGCGACTTGTGCCACCAGTTGGGCCGCGTCTCGCGCCCGGCTCACCTGCGCCAGCAACCTGGCCTTCTTGAGCGCCAGGCTCGCGTGATAGGCGAAGGTCTCCAATGTCCGCCTGTCTTCCCCTATGAAACTCTGAGGGCGAGTGTAATTCACGTACAGCACGCCAAGCTTCTCCTCGCCGACCTTGAGTACGATTCCCTGGAAGCTCTTTGCGCCAATGCTACTCAGCAGCTCCAACGTTGAAGGCCCCATGAAGTCATATTGGGGATCAGAGACATCCGTGACGCCTACCCAACGCCGGTTCATCACGGTATCTGCGGTTCCTCCTCGCTTAGGTTCCGTCTTGCGGAATCTCTCCAACCTATCCTTGGAGATGCCATGCGCGACCAGCTCTTCCGGGATAAATTGATGCCGAACGTTGTCATAGGACCAAATTGCTGAGGAGTCTGCCAGCAACACCTTGGTCGCGCTCTCCACAATCTGCTGCAGCACTTGAGCCGGCTCAAGCGCGCCCGCCATTGCCTCGGCGGCCTTACGCATGTGCTCCAATTCGCGCATCCGCCGAGCATTATCATAAGCAATGGCAGCCTGATTGACGTAGAGGCGTAAGGCATCCACCTCGGCATCCGAAAAACGGTGGGGGTCTTTGTAGTACACCCAGATGACCCCGATCGGCCTCCCTCTGAGCCAAAGTGGGAAACATCCCACCGCACGAATGTCGTGTTCAGCCTGCGCTGACCTTAGCGGACCAGCGTGCCGCCATACATCGTCAATCAAGATCTTTTCACCGCTTCGCATCACTTCTACGGCGATACCTGAGCACATGACCAGGGAATCCGTGTCGACCGGCTCACGGTCTTTTTTCGTCAAGCGCTGAGCATGCCCTGCCTCATCGACCAAGACGACGGTAGCGTACCAGGCGCCCACAGCCTGGCACATCCTATCGACGACCTCGTGCAGGATCTTCTGAGGATCGTGCAACGAGACGATGACGCTACTGGCCTCATACAAAGAGTGTAGGCGCTCTTGTGCCTTCCGCACTTCTTGAACGAGAAGCGCGCCTTTCAATGCGCTGCTGATCTGCCCACGCAGCGCCTCATAGATCACCCCATCGCGCGGCCCCATCTCGAACAACGCGAATCCAAGCGGCTCCTCCCGGAAGTGGAGCGGCACGCCCACCAGGCTATAGCGTTTCTCACCACGCAACACTCCATCCGGTACTAACTGGCAAGATGGGAAAAGCTGTCCGCTGGCCTCCTGCGCAAGGCGCCCACCCTGGTTGTATGCCAGCACCAGCCTGGAGAATTCGGCCGGCAGCTGCTCTCTCGGCCTCACGGCAGCAGAACTGCGCTCATACAAGGAAACATAGCAACCTGGAATGCCCAATCGGGGCAGCTCCCGCGCCATCACATCCATCAAATCCTTCACTTCAACCGTTGTGATGAGCATCTCGCCGATTTCACGCAGCGTCTGAGCCTGTTGCTCGGCCCGCAGCCCCCGGTATGCCTGCACCCGTTGCGCTGTCTCTCCAATCACCACCCGGGCCTGTTGGCAGAGGTTCTCAGCCCGAGCCAACGCCTCCTCGCCCACAAGGCAGGGCAACGCGTAGCGGCGCAGCGCCGAGATTGCTCCCTGCCACGCAGGCACATCGCCGCCTTCTGCAACAACCTGGTGCAGGATGCCCTCCAATTCCACTAAGAAAACGCCTGGCGACTCGCACTGCAACCCGGCAGAAAAGGCATCCAGCAGCTGGCCTGATCGCTGCAAGAGCGACCCGGCCGGGGACTCCCCGACTGCTTGGGCGATCTCCGAGAGGAGCGGTTCCCTTTTCGCAGCGAGAGATGCCTCGAACGTTTTTCCTGTATGAGCCATCGGCCCTGCCGTGGCCCGCACCACCGCCGGGGCCGCACAACCGCACGATTGGCGCACTGCTAACGTGGTGGGCAGGGTTTCCTGTGCAGACATCTCTTGGCCTGCCAGTAGAGCCAACAGCAGCTCTACCGCTCGCTTCCCTTGTTGCGGCACGGGTTGCTGCACGGTAGTAAGTGGAGGCGTGGCGGCTTCACCCTCCTTGACGCCATCAAACCCTATCACGCTTACGTCGTCGGGCGCCCGCATTCCCCGTTGCTTCAGCCGTTCCAGCGCGCCGAGCGCCATATAGTCGTTGGCGGCCAGCACGGCGTCGAATCTCACCTTGCGTTGATCCAACAACGTGTCTATCGCCTCGCTGCCCGACTCTTGCTTAAAGTCACCCGGTACAACCAGCTCGAGATCAGGCGACAAGCCACATTCAACCAGAGCCTGGCCGTACGCGACATAGCGTACCTCTGCCTCCGAGTTATCGATAGGTCCGCGGATAAAGGCGATGCGGCGGCGGCCATGCTTCTCGATTAAATGATGAACCGCTTCGCGTACGCCTTGTTGGTTGTCCACCAACACGCCTGGGATGTCTGGCAGCCGCGCCGCGATGGTGACCACCCGCAGGGATGTGCGGTAACGGCCGCAGAAACCGCTGAACTTCTCCAGGGGTACGTAGCTGCCCAGTGAGCCGCTGATGATCAGGCCATCAACGGTATCCCGTGTCACCAGCTCGTAGAGCAAGTTACGCTGCGCCTCAAACTCATTGAAGGGTGAACGCTCAAGCGCCCCGCCCGCGAAAGAGAGCAGGTTGACATCCAGTTCCTGCGCCGCATCGGCGACCCCAGCCCATACCGCAGCCCGATACCATTCGCCTCTGCCTGCCGTATTCTCAATCAACAGCCCGATGGTCGGGCGGGAGCGCTGCCGGCCGTGTCTTGCTTCAACCGTTGCTAGACTATCTATCACGGGCATATCTCCTTATTCCGTCCGTCAAGGCAGCGTTCCTGGACAGGGACAACTCCGGGCGACATTGCAGTGAGCTGTCTTGCCCGGTTCGAGGACCCAACGCCCAGCCATCATTGTATAGCAAACTCCCGTCCAGCCAATAGCAGAATCCTCGCAATTGCGTCACACTGTGCCACAAGGCTTGCCGAAAAACGACGCGGGACGATGACACACTCACCCAGGGAATACCGCTATAATGAGGTCAGCGCATCAACGGGGGTGTGTTCAATGACACCGTCCGGTATTCTGTTGCTCCTCTTACTCGCGGTCGCCAGTCTCTGTTTCATCACCGAGTGGCTGCGCGCCGATCTCGTCGCCCTGCTGCTGCTGGTGGCGCTCGGCGCGACCGGCATCCTCAGCCAACAGGAAGTGCTCTCCGGTTTCAGCCGCTCCGCCGTCGTCACCATCATCGCCATCTTCATCCTCACCGCTGGGCTGGCGAAGACCGGCGCAACCCGTGCGCTGGGCGCGCGCCTGATGCGCTGGGGCGGTCGGGGCGAGTCCAGCCTGATCGTCGTGCTCATGGTCGCCGGGGCCTTCTTGTCACTGTTCATGAACAACATCGCGGCCGCGGCGGTGCTGCTGCCGGTCGGCATGGGCATCTCGCGTGAGCGCAAAATCGGCTCTTCGAAATTGCTGATGCCGCTGGCCTTCGGCACACTGCTGGGCGGCACGGCGACGCTGCTCACCACCTCGAACATCCTGGTCAGCGCGGCGCTGCGCGACGCGGGCTATCCGGCATTCGGACTGCTCGATTTCGCCCCGATCGGGCTGCCGCTCGTCGTCGTTGGCATCTTGTACATGCTGGTCGTTGGTCGTCGCCTGCTGCCGCGCCGCGCGCCCGCCGACTGGACCCGGCTCGTGACCCTGTCGCAGGCGCAGTTGGCCGATGTGTACAGCCTGGGCGAGCGCTGGATGCACGCGCGTGTGCCGGCCGGTTCGCCGTTGGAAGGTCGCACGCTCGCCGAGGTTGGGCTTGGTCGCAAACTGGGCGTCAACGTGATCGCAATTGTGCACAACGGCAAGTCACGTCTCGCGCCGCCGCCGGGCGAACGTCTGCACGCCGATGACGATGTCTATTTGCAGGCGCGCGAAGAGCAGCTCGCGGAACTGCGCCAGCGCGGGCTGATCGTGCAGCCGGCATCCACCTCGATCGACCGCATCACATCTGACCGGATCGGCCTGTTCGAAGTGGTGCTTGCGCCGCGCTCACCGGCAATCGGCAAGACGCTGCGCGCGATTCACTTCCGCGACAAATACAACCTGAGCGTCATCGCCATCTGGCGCAAAGGTCGTCCCCGGCGCGTCGGAATCGCCGATATTCCGCTGCAACTTGGCGATGCGCTCCTCGTGCTTGGGCCGCGCGATCAGGCGCGCCTGGTGCAAAGCGAGGGTGACTTTATCGTGCTGGCCGATACGATTGACGAGAGCCTGCGCCCCAAGCAGCGACCCTACGCCGTTGCCATCATGGCGGCGACAGTGGCGCTTGCGGCGAGCGGCTGGTTGCCGACCGTGGAAGCGATGCTGGCTGGCGCCCTGGCGATGGTGTTAGTGGGCGCAGTGACGATGGACGAGGCGTATCAAGCCATCGAGTGGAAGAGTATTTTCCTGATCGCCGGTATGTTGCCGGTAGGGCTGGCCATGACGAAGACCGGCCTGACGGATGCGGTGGGCGCAGGCCTGGTGTCGTTACTCGGCGGTTTGGGGCCGGCGGCGATCGTGGCCGGCTTACTGGCGATCGCGACCTTGCTCACGCAAGTGATGAGCGGCCCGGCTGTAGCTGTGATCCTCGCGCCCATTGCAATTCACACCGCTGAAGCGCTGCAACTCGATCCGCGCACGTTCGCGCTGGCCGTTGCCTACGGTTGCTCGCTCGCGTTCATGACGCCGCTGGGGCATCCAGTCAACGTGCTGGTCATGGGGCCTGGCGGCTACAAGTTCAACGACTTCCTGCGAACGGGCACATTGTTGACGCTCATTCTCATCGCGGTCATCGCTCTGCTTTTGTCTCTCGCCCGAAACGGCTAGTGCTTCAACAATCTGAAGTTGCGTAGTTCCCGCCGCATGACCGCCGCCCATCCTCCCACAGCCCATACAGGGCGGCGGCCAGAACTGCGGCGGACGGCAGTTGTACTGCCGTCCGAACCCCGCAAAATTAAGTGGTCGGGGTGCTAGCGGCGGAAAACTTCGCCATAACCTGCACCCGATACCCGCGCCCGGCGCGGTATTTTGACAGTTCTTAGTTGTGTGGTTTAATTGCCGCACGCTTGCCCTCGGATGACAATCGGGGTTGGGTAGGTTATCACGGATCGGAAGACTCAAGCGAGGCTGCCATACCCACCACACCGCAGTCGAGCATACCCGCTGAAGTGCGGCAGCAGATCGAGCAACTGGCGCGGACCCTGCTGGAACAGTATCACGTCGATCGGCCGCCGGTGCCCGTTGAACGCATGCTGGCCGAACCGAGCCTGGATTTATGGGATGCTGATCCCACTGCGATGAGCACCACCATCGGTCACGGCCTGTATCGTTTTGCGCCGCGTATGGCCCAGGCCCGGCTCCTCTATCGCGCCATCTGCGATAGCGAGTCGGCCCGCACGCACGGCTTGAACGTTCCCTGGCCGGCCTCCCGCCACGAGATCAAATACTTCGCGCGCTGTCTGCTGATGCCCAAAACTTGGGTCTACGAGTTGTCCATCAGCGACCGCGTGCCGGATGTCTTAGGCGAAAAGTTCCAAGTGCCTACATTCGATGCAGTCACCCGGTTGGCCGAACTGGGCCTGCCGATCCCGGATGCTTCGATCGTCGATCCCGATTCGTAGTCTGGAGCCGTCATCGTGATGCCGCTCAAATTTCCCAGTCCTGAATGGGTTGCCGCGCTGGTGAACCAGATAAATTCTGACGACGCGTATGCCCAGGCAGCCCGTACCTGGGAGGGCGATCTGAATTTTGTCATCGAGCGTGTGCCCGGCGTCGACACGCTGCACGTAATCTACGTCGATCTGTGGCACGGCAAATGTCGCGCGGCCTATCTGACCGACGCCGCCTCGGCCCCGGCCGCCAAATTCAAAATCAATGCGCCGCTCGCCAACTGGAAACGGGTGATCACCAGGCAGATCGGCCCCATACCCGCGCTCGTCAGCGGCCAGCTGAAACTGCACGGCAACATGGCCTACATCCTGCGACACGTGAACGCGGCGCAGCAGCTGGTCGAGTGCGCCACTCGCGTCGAAACCGAGTTCCCCATGTAGGAGGCGACTCCCGTCGCCGACCCGACTCCCGTCGCCGACCCGACTCCCGTCGCCGACCCGACTCCCGTCGCCGACCCGACTCCCGTCGCCGGTCATCGGCATTTGGAAATGCCTCCTACATGCCCAATCTACCTATGTCCTTCGGTCGCCTGCTCAACGTCGATCTCACCCACGGCACGCTGCATGATCAACACATCGATCCCGATCTCGCGCGCGATTACGTCGGCGGCAGCGGACTCGCCGCCCGCCTGCTGTGGGATCGCCTCGCGCCCGATCTCGATCCACTCGGCCCCGACAATCCCTTGCTGTTCATCACCGGCCCGTTGACCGGAACGGCTGGCCCCACGAATGGCCGCTTCAGCGTGTGCGCGCGCTCGCCTGCAACCGGTCTGTGGGGCGAGGCCAACTGCGGCGGCTTCTGGGGGCCTGAACTCCGCTGCGCCGGGTACGACGGCGTCCTGATCACCGGCCAGGCCGATGCACCCGTCTACCTGTGGATTCACGACGGCCAGGCCGAGCTGCGCGAGGCTGCACATCTGTGGGGTGAGACCGACACGTACCAGACCCAGCAGCGCATCCGCGCCGAGGTCGGCGATAAGCTGGCGCGCATCGCCTGCATCGGCGTGGCGGGCGAGCGCTTGATTCCTTACGCGCTGATCTTGTGCGACCACGGGCGCGTCGCCGGGCGGACCGGCATGGGCGCGGTAATGGGGTCGAAGAACCTGAAGGCCATGGCCGTGCGCGGCCACGGCAAACTCCCCATCGCCCGACCCGAACAGTTCAACCTGTATCGCTCGACCGTCAATAAAGCGCTGCGCGAGGAAAACGTCACGCTCTCGCTGCGCGCGGCGGGCAGCGCCGGCGGCGCCGAGTATTTTCAACTGCTCGGCGAGATGCCGATGCGCTACTTCACCGCCAGTCATTTCGAGGGCCAGGAAAACGTGAGCGGCAGTGTCATCGCCGATACGCTCCTCACCGGCGTCACCACCTGCCATGCCTGTGTGATTGCATGCGGCCGCCTGGTGACGATCACGGAAGGCCCCTACGCGCGTGAAGAGAGCAAAGGCCCCGAGTACGAAACGATGGTCGGCTTCGGCGCGATCCTCGGCAGCGGCGACATGGCCGCCGCGACACACCTCGGCCAGCTGTGCGATGCCTACGGGCTGGACACGATCAGCGCCAGCAACACGATCGGCCTGGCGTATTTGCTGTTCGAGCGCGGCCGGCTCACCGAGCAAGATACCGGCGGCTTGAAACTGGCCTGGGGCGATCCGCGCCCGGCTGAAACGCTGATCCATCTCATCGCCCGGCGCGAGGGTTTGGGCGAAGTGATGAGTCGGGGGGCGAAGGCGCTCGGCGCGCACGTCGGCGCGGCAGAGCTCGCCGTGCAGGTCAACAACCTGGAAGTGGCCTATCACGACCCGCGCGCGTTATCGGGCATGGGCATCGTGTACGCCACCTCGCCGCGCGGCGCGTGCCATAACCAGGGCGACTTCTTCACGACGGAGATCGGCGCCGATCACGAAGAACTCGGCATCCCGATCCTGACCCCGCCTGTCCCCGATGCGGGCAAGGCCGCGCTCGTCGCCAAACACCAGGACTATCGCTCGTTGAGCAACAGCCTGGTCACGTGTATCTTCGCCCGCGTTCCGGTAGTTACACAGCTCATCCTGTATAATGCCGCCATCGGCGTCGACTGGGATATCGACCAGTTCATGGCAGCCGGCGCGCGCATCTGGAACCTCAAGCGCGCGATCAATCACCGCTTGGGATTGACGCGCGAGAACGATCGCCTCCCCCAGCTGCTGCGCCAGCCGCTGCCCGACGGCCCGATCGCGGGGCACGTGCCCGACTTCGATCTGCTGCTGCGCGAGTATTACACGGCGCGCGGCTGGGATGCGATCACGGGCCGTCCAACGCGCGCCACACTTGAAGCGCTCGATCTGGGCTTCGCCGCCGAGGCGCTGGAGAAACCGGGTTTCTAAGCTATGATCTTCGTCACGGGCGCAACCGGTTTTCTGGGCCACAACCTGATCCCCTTTTTGATCGCGCGCGGACACGCCATCCGCGCGTTGGTGCGACCGACCGGCCAATGGCAATTCCTGGCCGACCTGGGCGTCGAGCTGGCCTGGGGCGACACGCGCGATCGCGCTGAAGTGATCGCGGCGGTGAAAGGTTGCCGCTTCGTCGTGCACGGGGCAGGGCATTTCCGCTTCTGGGGGCGCTACGCCGACTTCCACAGCACCAACGTGCAGGGCACGCACAACGTCCTCGAAGCAGCCTACCGCGCGGGCGTCGAGCGCTTGGTCCACATCTCAACCATCGCCGTCGTCGGCCGCCCCCGCTCCGGCACGGTCATCGACGAGACCTATCCGTGCGAGCCGTGCGATAATTACATGCGTAGCAAGCTCGACGGCGAAGCGCTGGTGCAGCGCTATCATCACACGCACAACCTGCCGGCGTTGATCTTGCGGCCGGGCGCGTATTACGGCCCGTGGGGACATTACGCCTTCAACCGGCTGTTCTTTGAAGATCCGTTCATGAAAGGCTTGCCGATTCAAGTGCACGGCGGTCGGCACGTCACCTTTCCGATCTTTCTACCCGATCTGGCCTGCGTGATTCATGCCGCGCTCAGCCACGGCCGGCCGGGCGAAATCTACAACGTGTCAGGGCCGAGCCTGACGCATCGGGAGATCAACACAATCATCAGCCGGATCACGAGCTTCACGCCGCGCTGGATCAATCTGCCTGCCCCGGCCATCCTTCTTCTCGCCCGAGTGTGGACGGCGCTGGCGCAGATCACCCGGCGCGAACCTTACTATCCGATCAACATGGCGCCCTACGTGTTCAACGACTGGCTCGTGGACAGCAACAAAGCCGCGCGCGAACTGCACTTTAACCCGACCTCCTTTGAAGCGGGCGCGCGCGCTACACTCGAGTGGTACCGCAACATTGGCATGTTGAAAGATTGAGACCTCGGAGGTCTATCTGGAGGGTGTATGAAGCTCGTCAGCGTAGAACAAATGCGATCGATTGAGGCCGCCTCGGATACAGCCGGCCACACGTATGACATGATGCTGGATCGCGCCGGCGCCGGCGTGGCCGACGTCATTCGACGCCGCAGCGCCATCGAGGGCAAGCGCGTCTTGGTGCTCGTCGGACCGGGCAACAACGGCGGCGATGGACTGGTCGCGGCCAAGCACCTGCGCGAGGCCGGCGCCGATGTGGCCTGTTATCTGCTCAAAGCGCGCGACGATGCGCGCGTGGCTGCCGCGCGTGAGGCAGGCGTCTTTCTGAGCGCCCTGCCCGACGATCGTGGGCTGCGGGTATTGCGTCTACGCAGCCAGAACGCGGATGTCATCATCGATGCGCTCTTCGGCACGGGCGCGCGTTTGCCCCTACCCGCCGAGGCCGGCAAGATACTCAACACGGTCAAAGGCGATCTCGACGCCCGACGCGATAGAACCCCGACCTGGGTCGCGCCGGCCAATCCGGGATTAGAAACCCGGTTTCTGGATGCCCCGCTCATCGTCGCAGTAGACGGGCCGAGCGGCATGGATTTCGATTCGGGCGAGCTGGACCCTGGCGCGCTGCCCGCCGATGTGAGCGTCACCTTCGCCTATCCTAAAGTCGGCCACACCCGTTTTCCCGCCGCCGACGCGTGTGGCGAGTTGATCGTCGTAGACATCGGCATCGATCCGGCGCTGGCAAAAGATGTATCGCTAGAAATGGCCGACGCGGCGCTGATTCGCCCGCTGCTCCCGGCGCGGCCCGCCAGCGCCCACAAGGGCACGTTTGGCAAAGTGATGATCGTCGCCGGATCGCTGCACTACACCGGAGCGCCGACGCTGGCGGCGCTGGCGGCGTATCGATCAGGCGCCGGCCTGGTGACCGCAGCCGTACCGCGCTCGATCGCGCCGATCGTCGCCGCGAAGCTTGCCGAAGCAACCTTCCAACCATTACCCGATGCGCAAGGCGTTTTATCCGCCGATGCCGTCACGGTGTTGGCGCAAGCGCTGGAAGGCTACCGTGCGCTGCTGCTCGGCCCCGGCCTTACCCGTGAGAAAGAGGCGGCGGCCTTCGTCGAGCGACTGTTCGGCGCACAATCACCAGCCATGCGGCGCATGGGCTTCACATTGGCGACGAAGGCGCAGGCCGAGTCGGATCAGGTTGTGTTGCCGCCGCTCGTCGTCGATGCCGATGGGTTGAACATCCTGGCCGGAATCGCGGAATGGTGGAAGCGCCTGCCCGCATCGAGTGTGCTTACGCCGCATCCTGGCGAAATGGCGCGGCTGTCGGGACTGAGCACAGAGGAGATCGGAGCGGATCGGATCGGGGTCGCCGCGAAGTTCGCTCGCCAGTGGGGGCACGTCGTCGTTTTGAAAGGCGCGTTCAGCGTCGTCGCCGCGCCCGACGGCAAAGTCGTCGTGATGCCCTTTGCCAACCCGGCGCTGGCCTCGGCCGGCAGCGGCGATGTGCTGGCCGGGACGATTGTCGCACTGCGCGGGCAGGGGTTAGGCGCGTTTGACGCCGCGCTCGCCGGCGCCTATCTGCACGGTGTCGCCGGCGAGCTGGCGCGCCGGGAGATTGGGGGGGCCGGCGTCGTGGCCGGCGATGTGTTGGATCGCCTGCCGGGGGCGCTCCGGGCAATCGCCAATGGATAGGGGCGAACAGCTGCTCGCCCCTATGATCACGAACCTCGGTCCGTTTTCAGACCGTGGGGTTGTCTCGGCATAAAGCCGTGAAGTTAGGCGCCGCCTTCGGCTTCCTGACCCTCGTCGCCCATCAGCTCGACGCGTTTGCGAGCCGCGGCCCGCTTACCCTGTTCGACCGCATCCTGTAAGCGCGTGCGCTGCTCCTCGTACACCTGCTTGCCGCGCTCGGTCAGATCATCGGCGCGCTTCTGAACATCCTGCCCGAACTCTCCGGCGCGCCGCCGCGCTTCTTCCGCCACTTCCTCGGTTCGCCGCCGCGCATCTTCGGCGATATCCTCGGCCCGATCGCGCAGCTCGTACGCCTTCTCGCGCACCATCCGGCGAGACTCTTCACCCGACTGGGGGGCCATAATCAAGGCCACCGCCGCGCCGACCAGCCCACCAATAACGAAGCCGGCCAAAAAGGCGCCTGTGTCGCTTCCGTTCTCACTCATCATTTCACTCCTTCAGTGAATCGGTGATCGCGCCCGATTCAACGACGCGGGCGGCGTAAGTCGCCCAGCAGGCTAATGATCCGGGCAATGCCGGCCACCGTCCCCGCGACGCCGATCACCGGCCGCACGACGTGGTCGCTGACGAACAGGGTGGCGCCGCGCGCCGCATTGACGGTTTCCTGCGCATTCTCCATCAGCGGTTTGATTTCCTCGCGCAGCATGCGGGTGAGCGCGGCAACCTGATACACCAGCGCCAGCAGCATCAAGCCGATGAACAACGACACGAGGGCCATCAAGATGATGAACACGTCGCGCACGGTGTCGGTCACGCCGGCTTGAACCATCCACACAAAACCGCCGATCACGAGCACGAGGATCAGAATGACGATAACGCCGCCGATGAGGCCGCGATTCAGCCGCCGCCCCTCCTTGGAGTTAAGCGGGAGGGCGGCAGTTGGGCGGGAGGAAGGCGGAGCGGGTGTCACCGGTTGATCAGGCTGCATGGGACGAATCTCCTCGCGATTATATCACGCGGCTGGGCGGTTGACAATCAATAACGCGATCAAACTGCCGGCGCTGGCCTCGATCAGATGCACCTCGCCCAGCATCCCGATATTCCAGCCGATCAAGGCGCCGATCAGCTGTCCCAACCCGAATCCAATCCAGCCGGCGCTCAGAAACAACGCCAGCCGGCGGGCGTTGCCGCCGCGCCACACATGGAAAACCGCGCCGTAAAAAGTGGAGATGAGTGCGGAGATCAGAAATACCGGCGGCACAATCGTCAGTCTCCACCCTCAACGATGATTCCTTGTCCGATCACGCGCTCGCCATCGAACAACACCAAACCCTGACCGGGCGTGATATCGCGCTGCGGCTCGTCGAACTCGACCCGCGCGGTATCGCCATTCGGATACACCGTCACCGGCGTTTCGTGCGCCGTCGATCGAATCTTGGCCTCGGCGCGGAACGACGCTACCGGCGTCACGCCGCTCACGTAGTGCATCCGGCGTGCCTGGCACGCGCGCTGCCCCAGCTCCTCGGCTGTGCCGACAATCACGGCATTCGCCGCCACGTCTTTCGCGAGGACGTATAAGGGTTCGGGCGCGGCGAGGCCCAGGCCCTTGCGCTGGCCGATCGTGTAAAACGGCAGCCCGGCGTGTTGCCCCAGCACCTTGCCGGTCGGATCGCGAATGACGCCAGGCCGGATCGCGTCGGGCGCGCGTCGTGTCAGGAACTCGCGATAATCGCCGCTGCCCAGGAAACACAAATCCTGGCTCTCGACTTTCTCGGCGACGGGCAGCTTCAGGCGCGCAGCGTGTGCGCGCGCTTCGGGCTTGGTCAACTCGCCCAGCGGGAACAGCGCGTGCGCCAGCTCCTGCTGGCCCAATACGCTCAATGCATACGACTGATCCTTTTTCCGATCGACCCCGCGCAACAACCGATATTGACCATCGACTGCTTGCACCCGCGCGTAATGCCCGGTCGCCAGGTACTGCGCGCCCAGCCCCAACGCCTTGTTCAACAACAACTCGAAGCGGACGCGCCGATTGCACTCCAGGCACGGGTTGGGCGTGCGCCCGGCCGCATACTCCTCCACGAAGAAATCGACGACGATCGACTTGAACGAGTCGGCGATGTTCAACAGGTAGAACGGGATGCCGAGCTGATCGGCAATCGAACGCGCCAGAGCGACATCGGACGGCGTGCAGCACTTGTTCGCGCGTGAGCCGCCATCTTCGCTCCACAGCTTGAGCATGACGCCGACGACATCGTACCCCTGCTCGACCAGCAGCCCCGCCGCCGCCGAGCTATCTACGCCGCCGCTCATCGCGACGACGACGCGTGTGCTTCTGTATTCCATCTTCACTCAAGGCTCGCTACTTGTGTTCCGACAGCAGTTGCACTAGGGGCGACAGGACAGCGATTGCCCGAACAGGCATCGTTTCCACTACTTGAACAAGTCCTTCGCCGGAACCGCAAAGCCCGACAATACTTCTTCGCCCTGCAACGTATCACTTTCCAGAATTCGACGCGCGTCGCTCGATGGGCGATAAACATGAACACTGCGGGTCTTGGGATTAACCACCCAGATCATCCGAACGCCAGCAGCCAGGTAATCGTCCACCTTTTCTTCAATTTCACTCCAGCGATCATTGGGAGAGACGACTTCCACAGCCAGGTCAGGCACAACATCCCCAAAACCGGCCGGAGTGCCTTGAGCTGGCAACCGAGAAGCAGCAATAAACATCAGATCAGGTGCGCGCACTGTATCGGGATCGCGTTCGAGAATGACGCCTGGCTCACCAGCGTAGACGCGTCCAAGCCCGTTCGCATGTACATAGCCACCAATCAGCATGGCTAGATTCACGACAATAGCGCCATGTTCCATTCCAGTCGGACTCATTTCGACAATTTCTCCTTTTACCAACTCGACCCGCTTATCTTCACCCACCTGGAATAGATCCTCGGCCTTAACTAACACCTTCACCGCCATGACCCATCTACCTTTCTACCGTCACCGGCGCGTGCTCCCTCAGCCGTGCCACCACTTGCGGCAGCACCTCCAGCACGGTATCGATATCTTCGGGCCGCGTTAGATGCCCTAGCGTCAGCCGCAGCGAACCCACCGCCCATTCGCGCGGCAGTCCCAGCGCCGTCAACACGAACGACGGCTCGGCTTCGCCGGTGGTGCAGGCCGATCCGGTCGAGACGCAAATGCCTTCCAGATCGAGCGCCAGCAAAACCGACTCGCCCTCGACACCCCGGATCGCAAACGCGGCGCTGTTCGGCAGCCGTTCAGTCGGGTGGCCGGTTAGTCTGGCATCGGACACGCGCTCCAGCACACCGGCGATCAATCGATCGCGCAACGTCGCGACGCGCGCGTTCTCACTCTCGCGCTGCGCCTGCGCCAAGTGCAAGGCCGTCGCCAACCCGACGCACGCGGCGACATTGACTGTACCCGGGCGGCGGCCGCGCTCGTGCCCGCCGCCGGTCAGCGCCGACACCAGTTCGATTCCGCGTCGAACGTATAAGACGCCGACACCTTTCGGGCCGTAGAACTTGTGCGCCGAGAGCGCCAACAGATCGACGTTGAGGCGATCGACGTTTAGATCGAGCGCCCCACCCGCCTGAACCGCATCGGTGTGGAACACGATGCCTTTGCTCTTGGCGATCGCGCCGATCGCAGGCAACGGCTGGATCGTCCCAACTTCGTTGTTGGCATACATCACGCTGATCAGGCAGGTGTCGGGCCGGATCGCGCGACCGATCGCATCGGGATCGACCCGCCCATATTCGTCTACTTCGACCAACGTAACATCGAACCCGTGCAGTTCGTGCAGTTGCTCGGCGGTCGCGCCCACGGCGTGATGCTCGATCGGCGTCGTGATGAGGTGGTTCCCACGGCCGTTTTGGCGCGCGGCCCACGCGACACCGCGCAGCGCCAGGTTGTCGCTCTCCGTGCCGCAGCCGGTGAAGACGATCTCCATTGGATTGCAGCCCAATACATCGGCGACGGTCTTGCGCGCCTGCTCAAGCCCTTTTAGCGCCGCGCGCCCTGCCTGATGGATTGACGACGTGTTGCCGAATGCGCCGGTCCAATACGGCTGCATGGCTTCGACGACACGTGGATCGACGGGCGTCGTCGCCGCGTGATCGAGATAAATGCTGCGCTGCGCTTCAGGCATTGGCTCCCCCTTGAACGCAATCGATTGTAGCACGCGGGGAGGGTCGCGTCAACGGAATCCGCCTGGTGATTATTCACAGCTCAATGGCTCACCGTCCGCGTCCGCTTCGCGCGGCCCGCGAGACGCGGGCCTAGAGCACGTGTGTGCAATCACCGGAATCCGCAGACTGAACAGTTCGGGCAGCAGCCGTACCCCGCCGCGTCCTCCCCGCCCGCAGTGCAACTGCGGGGCGAACGGGGCTGAAGTTCGGACAGCAGTTGCACTGCGGTCCGCGCCCTCCGCGCTGTCCCAACGGTCGGCCACCCGGCCAGACAGGCCATCCCACTCCCCGCCATCTTGGTGTACAATTTCGCCAGCACACCGGGATACGAACGGGCCTGGGGCGCCCGTTCACCACGAGTATGCCGGGCGCTCCTCAATTGCACTGGCAGCTTCGCGCCGCACAACCTACTCCGTGCGATGGGCGACATGCAAACCGTCTACATTCTGATCGGCGCGCCGGGCTGCGGCAAAACCAGCTGGGCGCTGCAAAACGCGGGGCGCTTGGGCGCAACCATTCTGTCGGTCGACGTGGTGCGCGATGAAATCCGGCGCAATGGCGGCGATCCCTTCGATGGCGATCGGGTCTTCAACGAGCTGAGCGCGCGCCTGGCCGAGCGCCTTGCCGGCGGCGCGTCGGTGATCCTGGATGCCACACATTGGCAGCGACCGTATCGGGCTTATGCCGTGAACTGCGCGCGCGCCAGCGGCGCGAAGGTAGTCGCCATCTGGTTCGATATCCCGCTCGCAGTGTGTTTGCGAAACAACGAGACTCGGCTCGGCAACAGTCCCGGCCTGCGTCGCGAAGACCCCGAGACGATCCGCCGCATTCACATCGGCCTGGAGCTCCCGTCCATCGAAGACTTCGACGAAATCTGGCGCATCCAAGACGTGAACCAGCGCGTAATGCGAGGTGATGATGACACCGGACGAAATTCGTAGACTGATCAGACAAGCCGGGCAAGCCTGGATCGCGGGTGATGCTGATACCTTTGCCGGACTGTTCACCTCCGACGGAGAATTCGTCGTCCCCGGCAAACGCCGGCAAGGCCCGTCTGCCATTCGCGAAGTGCTCGCCGGCTTTGCGCAAGGCTACTCCGACATCAAAATCGACATCCGGCGCATCATCGTCGATGGCGATCAAGCCGTGGTCGAATGGTATTGGGAAGATACCAAGAACGCGACCGGCGTTCGCAACCGAGCCGACGATGCTATCGTCGTCGATTTCAAAGATGGCCGGATCAGCCGCTGGCGCGAGTACATCGATACCAAGACGCCTGCCATGTAGGAGGCGACTCGTGTCGCCGATTTTCTCGGCGCCAACCACCATGCCGACGCAGCTACCGACCCAACCGCCCGATTATTGGCCGCTGTTTGAAGCCTATCATCGTGTCCGCGAGCCGGTGTACCGGACGATCATTGCCGATGCCCGCTTGCCTACCCCTGCGCGCGTGCTTGACGCCGGGTGTGGCGATGCCTTCTACAGCCGATTGTTGGTCGATGCACTCGAACGCCAGGTGCGCGTCATCGCCGTCGATCACAATGCGGGCCTGTTGCAGACCGAGCCGGGGCCTGGCCCCTCCATCCAAGTGTGTTTAAGCGACCTGGAACGGATCGGCCTGCGCCGCCAGACACTCGATGTGATCTGGTCGTGTCGCGCGATGCACTCCGCGCGCGATCCCGTGCGCCGTTTGGCGGCGCTCGCGCCGCTCCTGCGACCCGGCGGCAAGTTCATCGTGGTCGAGAACGACCTGGCGCACTGCCCCATCCTGTCCTGGCCGGCCGAGTTTGAAGATCGCGTTCGGACGGCGCTCCATCAGTATCTGCGCAGCCAATGTCCGGACGGTGCATCGATCGAACGCTACCATGCCGCCCGGCATCTACCCGCCTGGCTGGAGCGCGCCGGGCTGACACACGTCTCGATCCACACGTATCCGGTGGAAGATGTCGCGCCCATGCCGCGCGCGGTGGAAGCCTACTGGGTTTTGGCCATGGGCTACCTGGGCAAGTTGATCGGGCCGCATCTATCCGATGCGGATCGGTGGGCCTATACGCGCGCCTTCGATCCCCAATCGCCAGATTACCTCTTGAACCGGCCAGGCTTTTATTGCCTGGAGCCACTCACGGTCGGATGCGGCACGGCGCGGTGACTACGTTGTATGTGCTGATCGGCGTGCCGGGTTCTGGTAAGAGCAGTTGGGCGCAGCGGAACGCCGAACGGCTGGCCGCAATCATCGTCGGCTCGGATCAAGTGCGCAATGATTTCCGCCAAAGCGGCCGTAACCCGCTCGATGGCGATGCCGTCTTTGCCGAGGTCGAACGCCGGACGCGCGAACAACTAGCCGCCGGCCAGAATGTGATCCTCGACGCGACACACTATTTGCGCCGATATCGGACGTACGCCGTCAACCTCGGCCAGGCGCTCGGCGCGCGCCGCGTGGCGCTCTGGTTCGATGTGCCGCTCGCAGACTGCCTGCGCCGCAATGCCGACCGTTCAGACCTGGCGTTCGGCGATGAGATCGTGCCCGAGCGCATCGTGCGCGAGATGTTCCAGCAGCTCCAACTTCCCCAGCCCGATGAGTTTGACGAGATCCGCCGCCTCACGCCGGAAGACCACCCCGCTTGACCGCTGTCGCCGACAGCGTATAATGCGGCGGGCCGATTGAGAAACAATGGAGGCGGTTCAGCCGCCGCTAATACTCAACCACGGATGACACGGATTTCACAGATAACACATAGCACGGCCTCTCGCCACGACCAAAAGATTGATCCACGAATCGACACGAATGAACACGGATCAAACAAATATTCGCGCCAATTCGTGTAATTCGCGGACAAAGAATTCGGTGTTATCCGTATCCTCCGTGTCCTCCGTGGTAAAAACAGGAGCCGACATGACCGAGATTGAATTTATCAACGCCCGCGAGATACTTGACTCGCGCGGCAACCCCACCGTTGAAGTCGAAGTGGCGCTCGAAGACGGATCGTGGGGCCGGGCCGCCGTGCCATCCGGCGCATCGACCGGCGAGCACGAAGCCTGGGAACTGCGCGACGGCGATAAATCCCGTTACGGCGGCAAGGGCGTGCTGAAAGCGGTCGAGAACGTCAACGGTGTGATCACCGACGCGCTGATCGGAATGGATGCCGTCGAGCAGGTCGAGATCGACGAGACGCTAATCGAACTCGACGGCACGCCCAACAAGTCGAAACTGGGCGCGAACGCGATCCTGGGCGTCAGCCTGGCCGTCGCCAAGGCGGCGGCCAACGCGCTGGAGCTGCCGCTGTATCGCTACCTCGGCGGCGTCGAGGCGCGCGTGCTGCCCGTGCCGATGCTGAACATCCTCAACGGCGGCAAGCACGCCGATGACTCGACCGATTTGCAGGAGTTCATGATCCTGCCCGTCGCCGCGCCGACGTTTGCCGAGGCGTTGCGTTGGGGCGCGGAAACCTACGCCGCGCTCAAGCAGGTGTTGAAGAAACGCGGCTACAACACCAACGTCGGCGACGAGGGCGGCTTCGCACCGTCGCTGAAGAGCAACGCCGAAGCGTTCGAAGTGATCACGGAGGCGATCACGGCGGCGGGCTACACGCCGGGCGAACACATCTACCTGGGCGCCGACCCGGCCTCTTCCGAATTCTACGAAGACGGCAAGTACGTCCTGAAGAAAGAAGGGAAGAAGCTATCTAGCGCGGAGCTGGTCGAGTTCTACGCCCAACTGGTCGATCAGTATCCGATCATTTCGATCGAAGATGGCCTGGCCGAGAACGATTGGGACGGGTGGAAGATGCTCACCGCGCGATTGGGCGATCGGCTGCAGCTCGTCGGCGATGACCTGCTGGTGACCAACGTCGATTTTGTGAAGCGCGCGATCGAGGAGCAGGCGTGCAACTCGCTGCTGTGCAAGGTCAACCAGATCGGCACCTTGACCGAAGCGATTGCGGCTTCGCGCATGAGCCAGCGCGCGGGGTGGAGCGTCGTGGTCTCGCATCGTTCGGGCGAGACGGAAGATTCGACGATCGCCGACATCGCCGTGGCGCTCAACGCCGGTCAGATCAAGACCGGCGCGCCGGCGCGTTCGGACCGCATCGCCAAGTACAACCAGTTGCTGCGCATCGAGGAGGAGCTGGGTGATACGGCAATGTATGCAGGGCGATCGGCCTTTCCGAGGTTGAAGTAGCCGGGAAACAGGTAAACAGGTGGTTTGGTAGTTAGTAAATTGGTGATTGGTAAATTGGTTGCGTGCTATCAATTACCAATTTACCGCTGTACCCACTCCCAATTACCAATCTGCAATCCCGAACTCCATGAACCCGGTCCTCCTCGACTTCCCCGATTCCTTCAACACCGAGCGTCTGACCATCCGCGCACCTCGCCAGGGTGATGGCGCCGAGATCGCCCAGGCGGTGCATGAATCGTTGAACGACCTGCGCCCGTGGATGCCGTGGGCGAAAGAAGAGCCATCGGCCGAGCAGCAGGAAAGCCGCATCCGCAAAGGTTTGGCCGATTGGTTGACCCGCACGAACCTGCTGCTTCACCTTTACCTCACCGGGACGGGCGCCTTCGTCGGCGGCAGCGGGCTGCACCGCTTCGATTGGCGCGTGCGCAAGTTCGAGATCGGCTACTGGGTGCGGACGAAGTTTGCCGGGCAAGGCTACATCACCGAAGCGGTGAACGGGATCACCGCTTTTGCCTTTACGCACTTGCACGCCAACCGCGTCGAAATCCGGTGCGATGCGAAAAACGTTCGCAGCGCGGCGGTGGCCCGGCGCTGCGGCTTTCTACTCGAAGGCGTTTTGCGCAACGAGGCCCTGAGCGTCGACGGCGAGTTGCGCGACACGCTGGTCTTCTCGAAGATCAATCCAACCGAGTTCCATCGCGGCTAAACAGACCTCCGAGGTCTGCGAGACCTCGGAGGTCGCAAGGGTAACCATGCTCATCGAGCCTATCACTCTCACAGGTCGCACCATCCGGCTGGAGCCGCTCTCGCTCGATCACCATACCCGGCTGTGCGAAGTGGGGTTGGACGAGGAGATTTGGCGCTGGACGACTGCGCTGGTGCGCACGCCGGACGATATGCGGGCTTACCTCGAGACAGCGTTGAAGTGGCAAGCGGAAAGCACGGCGCTGCCGTTTGTGACCATCGAGCAGTCATCCGGCCGCGCCGTCGGCAGCACGCGCTTCGGCAACATCGATCGAGCGAATCGCCGCGTCGAAATCGGCTGGACGTGGATCGGGCTGAAGTGGCAGCGCACGTCCGTGAACACCGAGGCGAAATATCTGATGCTGCGACACGCCTTCGAGACGTGGGGATGCATCCGCGTCGAGCTGAAGACCGATTCGCTCAACGCGCGCTCGCGCGCCGCCATCCTGCGCATCGGCGCGCAGGAAGAAGGCACGCTGCGCAATCACATGATCACGGACAGCGGCCGCCTGCGTCACAGCGTCTATTACAGCATCATCGACAGCGAGTGGCCGGAAGTTAAGACCCGGTTGGAAGAGAAACTGGCGCGACCCTATCAGAATTGATGATTGCGGATTGCTGAATGATGATTTACCGGACAGGCAATCCGCAATCGCAGATCAGCAATCCGAAATGCCGCAGGCAGAACAGGGCGTCGAGATCAGCTTGAAACGTCAGCGCTACCTGGCGCTTCCGCGCACGCTGGCCTTCATCACGCGCGGGCGTGACGAAGTGTTGCTGCTGCGCGGCGCGCCGACCAAACGCCTCTGGGCGAATAAGTACAACGGCATCGGCGGGCACGTCGAACGCGACGAAGATATTCTGACTTCGGCGGCGCGCGAAGTGCAGGAGGAGACCGGCCTATCGACTCAGAACCTGCAATTACGCGGCATCGTCAATGTGGATGCCGGCGCCGAGGTTGGCATACTGGTGTTCGTGTTTTCCGCCGAGTACGTATCGGGTGAGCTGCTGGCTTCCGAAGAGGGGACGCCCGAATGGGTGCGGCGCGCTCAGCTGAACGCGCTGCCCTTAGTAGAAGACTTGCCCGTTATCATCCCACGCATTCTCGATGCCGGCCCGGATACTCCGCTGTTCTACGCACACACCCACTACGATGCAGACGATCGGCTGGTGATCGATTTCGCGCAAGAGTGATGTCGCCTAGCATTACGCGTCGTCGTCTCCTAGCATCACAACGGCTCAGTATGAGCATCACCTTTCGCTGCTCGCTCCGCCGTGCAACTGCGGAGCGAGCAGCGGCCTCGGCAGCAGACTCGCTAAACTTAGCGTGAACGACGAAGCGGCTCCGCATAGAGCCGCTTTTGTTTTACGCGCATCAGTTCGTAAAATCTCCAAGTTGCAGTAGAATAGCCTCGCGCTACTGGTCAGTCCAGTTGATTTTGATGGGTAGCCTAGGGCCTTGTGCCCGCCGAAGGCGCCCACAACCGCACACGGGGGCGCAAGCAGGGGGCTAGGCTACGGCCCATCGCTTTCAAGTGGACTGACCACTACTCGGCCTCGCGCCATAACGCGATTGCTCGTCCTGTTCGACGATCAGACATGAATACCAAACCGAGCAAACTTCAACGCCAGATCAGCGCCGCGTTGGAAAATGATGATCTGGATGCAATCGTCGCCGCGCTCAAGGCGCGCGGGAGCGGGTCGGCCGCTGTGGGCGCCGACCCGGGCACGGCGCGCACCGCCGACAAGCGGCTGGCGGCGAAAATGCTCCGCGCCCATTTCGCAGATCGACCGCGCGAACTTTCCAAATGGGTGAAGAAACTGCTCAACCTGGCGGACTACAATGCGCACGAACTGGGGTTGATGTTGTTGGCCGACGTGTATGCGTTTCACCCGATCTACGCCCAGCGCCAACTGCTCGCCCACGCCGATAGCCCCAACTGGGAAGTGCGCGAGTTTGCCGGCAGCGTGGCCGGCCGCATCCTGGACGAACACTTCGACGAGTTCTATCCGGTGCTCAAAAAATGGACGCGACATGCGTCCGAGAATGCGCGGCGCGCCGTCGTCATCGCGGCCATGGCGGCGGCGAAGAGCCAGCACCCTGAGCGGGGCGCGCGACTGCTGCGCCTGGTCGAACCGCTGATGGCCGACCCGGCGCGCTACGTGCGCGTCAATCTCGGCCCCTTCGCCGTGAGTCTGGCGCTGTTGAAGAATTACCCGGAGTTGACGCTGAAGTGGCTGAACGCGCAGTCGCATAAACCGGATGAGAACGTGCGCTGGAATGCGGCGATGGTGTGGAGCGCGGTCGGCGGACGCCAGCATGCGGAAGAGGGCGCGCGCATCTTGCATCGGTTGGCCGCCGATGAGCGACGTTTTGTATGGCGCGCCGTCGCCAGCGCGACCGTCAAATTGGGCCGCGCCCGGCCCGACGTCGTCAAACCGCTGGTCCGCAAGTGGCGCACCGATCCCCGGCGCAAACACGCGGCGGCGATAGTGGCCTACTACTTGAAGTGAACACACGGAGGATACCTTGAAAGCTCTCTTCATCGGTGGCACCGGCATCATCAGTTCGGCTTGCGTTCAATTGGCCGTGGCGCGCGGGATCGACGTGATGCTGCTCAATCGCGGCCAGGCCACGCGCCCCATCCCCCCAACCGTGCCCAGCTTGCGCGGCGACATTCGCGATAAAAACGCGGTCTACCAGCTCGTGCAGGATATGACCTTCGATGTCGTGGTGAACTGGATCGCCTTCACGCCCGAACACATCGAGACGGACCTGGAGCTGTTTCGCGGGCGCACCCGGCAGTACATCTTCATCAGCTCGGCCTCCGCTTATCAAACGCCGCCGGTCAATTGGCCCGTGACCGAATCGACGCCGTTGCGCAATCCGTATTGGGCGTATTCGCGAGCGAAGATTGCCTGCGAAGAGCGCTTGCTGGCCGCCTATCGGCAGGAAGGGTTTCCGATCACGATTGTGCGCCCCTCGCATACTTATGATACGACGTTGTTGCCGATGCACGGGCAGTACACGGTATTGCAGCGGATGCAGACCGGGAAAAAAGTGGTGGTGCACGGCGACGGGACTTCCCTGTGGACGCTGACCCATCATCGTGATTTCGCCAAGGGGTTTGTCGGTCTGTTAGGCAATCCGCACGCCGTGGGCGAAGCCGTCCACATCACTTCAGATGAGGTGTTGACCTGGGACCAAATCTTTGAAATCGTCGCCCAGGCAGCGGGGGTCACGGCGCAGCTGGTGCATATTCCTTCGGAGCTGATCGCGGCGTTTGACGCGGAGTGGGGCGCCAGCCTGTTGGGCGATAAAACGCACAGCATGGTATTCGACAACACGAAGATCAAACGCCTGACGCCGGACTACGTGGCGAGTATTCCGTTCAGCCAGGGGGCCGAAGAAATCGTGGCCTGGTATGCCAGCCATCCAGCGGCGCAGCACGTGGATGAGAAGCTAAACCAGGTGATCGATCAGCTGGTGGCCGCCTATGAATCGTTTGGCGCGGCGCACCGTTGAGTCTTCACCCTCTCCCTCAGAGGCGAGGGAGCAGGCCCCTCTCCCCCGTGGGGAGAGGCCGGGTGAGGGGCAGCCTCATCGGCATGGGCTACGCCCGTCCGGGTTGCAACCCCGACTCTGAGCCGTCGGGTCGGTGCGCAGCCTCCCCTTGGGACAGACCCAGCGGAAGCAACAATTCACCCGCCAGGCCGGCTACAGCGCCTGAATGATGACGTCGACCGCGAGCTGCTCTTTGGCGCTGCCTTTGAACACGCCGCGCGTAGGCGGCACGTCGGCGTAATCTCGGCCGACCGCTACGCGGACGTAGTGATCGGTCGGCTCGCGGTCGTGCGTCGGGTCGAGCGATACCCAGCCGCGCCCGGCAACGTAAACGTCGACCCAGGCATGTGAGGCAGCCGAGCGGCCATTGTTGTACAAGTAGCCGCTCACGTAGCGCGCCGGGATGTTTCGGCAGCGGCAGGCCGCGAGCAGGATGTGGGCGAAGTCCTGGCACACGCCGCGCCCCAACGCGAGGGCCTGCTCCGCTGTGGTGGTGACGTCGGTCGCGCCTTTTTCGTATACCAGCCCGCCATGAATGGCGTGCATCAGCGCCAGCGCACTATCCAACGCGTCAGCGCTGCCACCCTGTGCTGCGGCGAACTCGACCAACGCGGGAGCGAAGGGCGCGTAGCGCGTCGCGCTCAAGTAGTCGTACACGTCGAGCGGCTCTAGTTCCGCGCCGTTGGGCAGGAATGCGGCCGGGGTGAGCACCTCGCTGGCGGCGATCACGGTCAGCTGCGCGTGCGATTGCAGCAGGTCAAAGTGGCGCACGTCGTTGCCGTAGCGGTCGGTGTATTGCAGCACCTCGTCGCGCGGTTCGATGTTCAAGGCGAACGCCAGGCAGCGCTGGCCGCCGCCATCCAGCGGTCTCAGGCGCACTTCGGTGTACGCCTCGCTGATAGGTTGATCGTAGCTAAAAGTGGTGGTGTGTTCGATCTTGAGGTGCATGGTGATTGTTTCTGACTTAGGCGGTTGTTGCGGCAGTTGCACTGCCGCGGAACCGGCCAGGCGCATCGTTATTGTTGTTGTTGCTGTTGTTGACTTGGCCGTTCGCTCGGTAAGATGACGCGCGTGTTGAAGTAGGTGCGAGCGATGTCGTCGCCGACGGCGTTCAGGCGGACGAGCAGCCGATTGAGAAACTCGTCGACGCGGTTGCCCAGCACATCGCGAATATCCAGATATTCCAGCTCGGCGCTGAGGCGGCCCAACGCGCGGCGCGGGAACTCGGCTGCCAACGGCGCGGCCGACTGGTCCATCGCGTCGAGAGCGGCCACGCAGCGATTGACGCAGAATAACACCGCGCGCGGAAAGGTGTGGTTGAGCAGCAGGTATTCGGCGACGCTGGCCGTGGTCAGCGCCAGCCCCGGCGTGCGGCGGAACGGCTCGAAGGCGCTGCACGACCGCAGCAGCGCGATCAGCAGCAGCGCCGCCTCCGCCGATCCATCCGGCACGGCGCTCACGCCAGTATATTGCACGTCGAGGATGCGCACGGTCTTGTCGGCCCGCTCCAGATACTGCCCCAGTTGCAAGAACTGGTAGGCCTCGCCGTGCGTCATGGTGGCGGCGGCGACGCCCTGAAAGGCTTGCGAGCCGTCACGCACTTTCTGAAAGAATTCGGTGGGGCTGTCGAGCACGCGCTCACGGTTGACTTCGCGGATCAGGAAGTACAGCCGGTTGATGTGCTCCCACATCTCGCTGCTGATCTGCTCACGCACGCTGCGCGCGTTCTCGCGCGCGCGGGTGATGCATGTCATCACGGCGTTCGGGTTGAGGGAATGCCACAGCAGAAATTCAATCACGGCCCGCGTCTGGGCCTGGCCGAAGACTTCGGCGAAGAGCGACTCGTCGCCGGTGATGGCGACGCTGGAGCGCCAGCCCCGACCATTGTCGGCCAGTGGCGCGTCGAGCAGCGCGTTGAAATTCACTGCCAGCAAGCGCGTTACATCCTCCGCGCGCTCGATGTAACGCGCCAGCCAGTAGAGTGATTCCGCGACACGAGAGAGCATTTAAACACCGTATAGCGTGGAGTGTTGAGCGCAGCGCGTTACGCTTTAGGCTGCGGGATATTTTTCAACGCCCACTTAGCCGGCTGGCTCAGCATGATGGCCCGTTGACTGCAAATGTGGTTATAGTGATCGATCAGCTCATCATTCACGCAGCACCCAGGTATCTTTGCTGCCGCCGCCCTGGGAGGAGTTGACCACCAGCGAGCCGCGCCGCAGCGCCACGCGCGTCAGGCCGCCGGGCACGATCGTGATCTTTTCGCCGTAAAGGATATAGGGGCGCAGGTCGATGTGGCAGCCGTGCAGCTCGTCGCCGAGCAGCGTCGGATGACGGCTGAGTGGAATCGCCGGCTGAGCGATGAAGTTGCGCGGGTCGGCCCTGATCTTGTCGGCGAACTGCTCGCGTTCTGCGCGGCTGGCATGGGGGCCGATCAACATGCCGTAGCCGCCGCTCTCGTTGACCGACTTGACCACAAGCGTGTCGAGGTGCGCCAGGATATGATCGCGCTCCGATTCGCGGAGGCCCAGATAGGTCGGCACGTTCTGCAGCAGGGGGTCTTCGCCCAGATAGTAGCGGATGATATCCGGCACGAAGGCGTACACCGCCTTGTCGTCGGCTACACCCGCGCCCGGCGCGTTCGCCAGCGTGACGTTGCCCGCGCGATAGGCGTTGAACAACCCGGACACGCCCAACTGGCTGTCTTTGCGGAACGCCAGCGGGTCGAGGAAGTCGTCGTCCACGCGGCGGTAGATCACATCGACCAGCTGCAAGCCGCGCGTGGTGCGCATGTAGAGCTTGTTGTTGTGGGCGACCAGATCGCGGCCTTCGACGATTTCGATACCCATTTGACGGGCCAGGAAGGTGTGCTCGAAATAGGCCGAGTTGTACACGCCCGGCGTGAGCAGCACCACCGTCGCGTCGGAGTAACCGTGTGGGGCCACGTGGCGCAGCGCGCCGAGCAGCTCCTGGGGATAGTGCTCGATGGGCAGCACGCCGTAGCGCGTCAGCAGGTCGGCCAGCGTGCGCTTCATCGCCTGTCGATTCTCAAGCATGTAGCTCACGCCGGAGGGCGATCGCAGGTTATCTTCCAGTACGTAATAATCGCCGTCCGCGCCGCGCACCAGGTCGGTGCCGACGATGTGGGTGTAGATGTTGCGGGGCAGGTTCACGCCCAGCATCTCGCGGCAGAAATGCCTGGCGCTGAAGACCAGTTCCGCCGGGATGCGCTTGTCGCGCAAAATGCGCTGACCGTGGTAGAGGTCGTGCAGAAACAGGTTGAGCGCGGTGATGCGCTGCGTCAGGCCGCGCTCCAGGTGTTGCCATTCGGCGCGCGGGATGATGCGCGGCACCAGGTCGAAGGGGAAGATACGCTCGATGCCTTCTTCCTGGCCGTACACCGTGAAGGTGATACCCTGGTAGAGAAACGCCAAATCTGCGGCGCGGCGGCGTTCATCGAACGTGGCGGCCGTGATTTGGCGCAGGTAATCGTGGAGAATCTGATAGTGGGGACGCGGCTCGCCCGGCGTCGCAAACATCTCGTCGAAGAATGGGCCGAGCTCGTAACGGTCGGTGAGGACGGGGGCGGGCATGGGCCAAGTTTACTCATTTTGCGAGTGATGGCAAGAGTGGATGGTTTCCCTCCAGAGGGATGTCTGTACCGCAGACGCCGAAGACACGCGGAGAGCGCAGAGTAACTTACATACCTCTGCGCTCTCGGCTACCTCGGCGGTGAAACCGACGCTAAGGCTCGACGATGATCTTGCCCGCCATCCCCACGCCGCCCGGCCCGCCGTGGAACAGGCAGAAGTATGGGAACTCGCCGACGGTCTCGAAGGTGAGCGTAAACTTGTCGTTCAGGTTCAGTGTCCCCGTATCTTTGCTGTTATCATCGACCGTGGCGGTGTGCGGCGCATTATCCTGATTGATGAACTCGACGGTCGTCCCAACTTTGACCGTGAGCGTTTGCGGCCCGAACACGAAATCTTTCATCAGCACCTGCACCACGCTCGGCGCTGGCGTCGGGATCGCCGTCGCGGGCGGCGGGGTGGGGGTGGGCGTCGCCTGCGCCACGACGAGCGGCGCGCCGCCCTCGAGCAGCGGCGAGTTGTATGCCGGGCTGGCGGCAAACTGCGCGTGCTCGTAAGCTGTCGCGATCGTTCCCTCGCCCGAAATCGGCGCGATCTGCCCATCGCCATTGGTATCCACGCCATTGAGCAGATTCTCCGCCAGCGGCCGCATTTCATCCAGCAGCGCGCGCGCCGCCGCCACGTCTTGCACGCGGGCCAGCTCTAGCGCCTTCGCGTTCAGCTGTTCCGCCCACGTCTGCGCATTCTGCGCGCTGATGATCACGTGACCGGCGTGCAACTTGATCTCCGCGGTGGCATCCGGCGCATCGATCGCCGTCTGCGCGTGGACGATCACCGATTCGATATAACCCATGCTGCCGCCCGCCGACAGCAACCCGTAGCCATCGCCCGGATTCAGCACCCGCCCATCGCCATCGAGATCGCCAAAGTTCGGGCCGGGTAGACCCTCGATCGCGTTGACCAGATGCTCGGCATGACGGTGAATGCCGACTAAGTCTTGCGGTCCCAACGCCAGATCGGTCAGCGAGACATGATCGGACACGATCTGCGCCTGCTGTCTCAACCCCAGCAGGTAGCCTACGTTGTCCGGCGTATCCGAAACCGTCGCTAGCATCACACGCAGCGCCAGCCCGGCCCCCGGCGGGACCACGGCCGAGAAGCGGATATCGTCCGAAGGTTGACCATCGGTATCACCGGCCGGCTCGACGGTCATGATGAACTCGTTGTAATTGCCAAACAGGTTTTCGCCAATGGGCGAGGAATAGGCGTGCGTCACATGCCCATCCGACCCGACTTCCAGCACGCCCACGCTCAACCGAAACTCGCCGTCGTTGCCGATGAGCCAGCCTTCGTAGGCGGAATCGGCGGACAACGGCGGCACGTTGAACAGATCGACGGTGAGCTTGTCGCTAAACGCCCGATCGTCGCTGATGGCTGCCAGGCCGGCGACTTCGGCCGGCGTGGCTGTCGGCGTCGCAGGAACTGCCGTCGGTTCGGGGGTGTTTGCCGGTTGAGCAGTCGGAGTTGGAAGAGCAGATACCGCCGGTGCGCCGGAGGGCAGCAAATACTTCATCCCGAAGATCACCAGCCCACCCACCGCGATCGCCAGCCAGGAGACGATCGTGATCTGCATCATCCGTTTGAAGTTCTTGACCTTGATCCAATCCGGCAGCGCGCGCTCGAATATCATGCGGAACACGAGGTAGCCGCCCGACAGCGCGGCCAGCGTCCCGGCGATGCCGTGGGCAATTTCCAGGAGCACCACCGGATCAGATGTGCCGCCCGGGTTGCGCGTCACTTCAGGCCCGAAGAACGTCACGCCCATGATGAACAGGATCATGAGCCAGTTCACCAGGACGACCGTGGTCTGGGTGCGGCGGTGCTTGCGGAAATCTTTGATTCGCGCGAAGCGCCACCCGAAGGACAAGGCGATGATCATTACGACTTGCGCGGCGGCGTTGAGGCCCGCCCCCAGCGGGATTCTCGTGCCCGGCAGCGGCGCGCGGAGCTGGAAGTTGCTGAGGAGAATAAAGAGGATGACAGCGGCGCCGATCCACAGGATAATTCCGATCCAGCCTAAGCCGCTGATCAAGGGCTTGGCCGGCTTTGGCGCTGGCTTGCTTGCTTCCATGGTTCCTCCCTGGCTGAGTCTACGCTCGCAGGGGGCTGGCCTGCCGAGCGCGCTGACGTGCGTCAACCCGTAAACTTTACTTCAAATCAATCTGCATGACAAGCATCAAACGTCGGCGCGACCGGCTAACCGGAGTAAGCCTTCACCCCTGACGAAAGTGAGGGGCCAACGATACTTGCTTACCTGGTTACCGGCTACTGGTATACTGGTAAACAGGTAGCCGGTAGACCAGTAACGCGGCTATCCCGCTGAGCTCACAGCAGCAGCGTCAGCAGGACTTGCGCCAGCAAGATTTTTGCAATCATAGCGATAGGATACACCATGGCATAACCGATGTTGGGTAGATCGTTGCCCGTCTGTTCAAGCGCGAAGGCCAGCACGGCTGGCTGGGTTTGCAGTCCGGCCAACATGCCGATCAGCAAACCCAGCGGAATCTTCAGGAGGCGATACCCGATCCACAACGTTGCCAGAGCGATGAGGCAGGTGATCAGCGCGCCGGCTGCAAAGATCGCGATCCCCCCACCCTGCGCCAGCGTGCTGACGAAGGCATAACCGGCGCGCGTGCCCACGCCCGCCAGAAACATGATCAAGCCGATCTGGCGCAGCGTGAGGTTCGCACTGTAGGGCAAACTCCACACCATCGGCCCGGTGCGCCCGCGTGCGCCGAGGATCAACGCGACGATTAGCGGGCCACCCGCAAACCCCAGCCGGAGGACGACACCGCCGGGCAGCGGGATAGGCAGGCTGCCTAACAGCAAGCCCAACGCCACGCCCAGGCTGAAGGTCAAGATATCGATCTCGCTGAGCGCGCGGTACGAATCGCCAAAAAACGCGCTCACGGCATCGAGATGATCGCGGCGCGTCACCACGCGCACCCGATCGCCCAGTTCCAATACCGTATCGCCGTGCGGCAGAAAATCGATGTCGCCGCGCCGCACCCGCGTGACGACCGCGCCGAACTGCTGCGGCAGGTTCAGATCGCGCAAGCGATGTCCGGCGATGCGCGAGTTTGACACGAAGATGCGTCGATTGTCGAACTCGGTCCGGTCGAGTTCCAGCTGCTCGTCGCTGACTTGCCCCAAGTGCTCGGTCACCCGATCCAGGTCTTCGGCCACACCGATCACGCTCACCAGGTCGCCGTGTTGCAGGCGCGTCTGCCCGCCGGTCAGGCACACCTTACCCGCGCGCCGCATCCGCCCGAATACGACCTCCCAGCGCTGGCTGGCGATCATCTCATGAATGGCCTGGTGCGTCGCCTCGGAGCGCGTCACGCGGATCGTGCGGTTGTGCAGGCGCCGGCTGGCCGCGCGCAGATCACGCAGGTCGCGCGCCTCGCGTGCATAGTCCGCTTTCCAGAACCGCTGCAGCAGGTGGATGACGAGCAGCATGCCGACGACCCCGACCGGGTAGGCGATCGAATAACCGATGACGGGTTCGGCCAGCACCTGGTCGAGCGCCGTTTCCGGCGCGTATCCCTTGAGGTATTCCAGAACACCGGCCAGCGCCGGAGTGTTCGTCAGGCTGCCGGCGAACATCCCGGCGGTCAGCGTCGGTTTGAAATGCAGCAGGTGGTGCGTCATCAAGCTGAGCGCCGTGGCGCACACCAGCATACCGACGATGAACAAATTATGGCGCAGACCCTCACGCCGAAAAGAAGCAAAGAACCCTACGCCGCTGCTCAACCCGACCGTGTAGACGAACAACACCAGGCCGAGCATGTAGATGACTTCGGGCAGTTTGAGATCGGGGTGCAGCGCGCCGATCGCCAGCCCGACAAACAACACGGCCGCCACGCCCAGGCTGCTTCCCGCGATCCGGATGCGCCCCAACGGGTAGCCGATCGCCGCGACGACGAACAGCAATAGCAATGGATTATCGATCAGAAGTTGGATCACCAGCGTCGCTTAGAGAGGCTCTAAGAGGCTGTCCTAAAAGCTGTTCCCGCCGCAGTTGGACTGCGGCGGCAGCAGTGCAACTGCGGCCTGAACAGCCACTTTTCAAACAGGCTCTAAAACTGGCAGTAGACCAATTCTGCGGCGTCAGTCCGGCGCCGTCTTCATCCCTCATCCTTCCGGATCAAACTTCGGGCCGAGCGTGACCGTGATTTGCCCGCTGCCCCAGGTAAGCACCTCACCGTCCGGCCCCAGCGCGAGCGCGGTATCATCGGGCAGGCCCAACCCCAGCAGCTGCGGATGTTGGAGCAGCGCCTCGCGCAGTGCCGTCGAGCGCTCAGGCGTGTAGTGCGGCGCTGCGATGACGTGCGGCAGCCAACCCCAACCTTGCAGCACGCCGACAGCCGGATCGAGCGCAACCCCCCAGGCGCATAGCGCCATCGCGCCGGCGCTCATGCCCACGACGATCGCGCCCGAGGCATACGCGGCTGCAATCGCATCGAGCGCAGGCGTGCCCGTCAGCGCGTCCAACAGTTGGCGCGTGTCGCCGCCGCCCAAATAGATCAATCCCGCCTGCACCAGGCGTCGCGCGTTAACGGGATCGTTGGCCGAGGTCGCGTCGTAAATCGGCGCGACGTAACCGGGCGGCGCGCCGAGGCGCGTGTAATGTTCCAAGAACGACTCACCAGAGTCGGGCGAGCCGCCCGCTGCCGGCACGAATGCGATCGGCGCTTCGTCGGTCATCGCCTCGATCGCATTGCGATCGATTGGTTCGGTTGTCTCCCAATTTCCGCCGCCGATCAGCACCAGCCAGCCGGCGCCGGTTCGCCAACGCAGCGGCCCGGCTTGCGTCATCCCTTCACCCAAGCGTGTTTGTTACCTGCTACTTGATTACTTGTGTACACAGGTAGAAGGTAAACAGGTAGCAGGTAGACCGGCGACTAAGCGCCAGCCAAATACCGCGCCGTCGCCTCGGCCAGAATCGCCACGCCCAACGGCAGCACATCCTCGTCGATATCAAAGCGCGGGCTGTGGTGCGGCGCGGTGAAGCCTTTGGCGTCGTTGCGCGAACCGAGGAAGAAGAAACAGCCCGGCACGCGCTTGAGAAACTCGCCCATATCTTCGCCGGCCATCGTGAACTGGTCCGGTTTGACATTGCCCGCGCCTAACACTGCGCCCGCCGTCGTCCGCACGAATTGAGCCGCGTCCGCCGCATTGATCGTCACCGGCGTGAGCGTCCGGATGTCGAGCGCGACCGTCGCGCCCAGCGCTTGGGCCGCGCCTTCGGCCACCTCGCGAATACGGCGGATCAACAACTTGTACGTGGCGTCGTCGAACGCGCGCAGCGTGCCGGTCAGCTCGGCCCGATCCGCGATCACGTTGAAAGCATCGCCCGCGTGGAATGCGCTAACGGTGACGACGGCCGTCTGGCGCGGCTCGACGTTGCGCGCGACGATCGTCTGCAAGGCATTGACAATCGCCGACCCGGCCAACACCGCATCCACCGCCTGATGCGGCATAGCCGCGTGTCCACCTTTGCCGTGTACGACGATCTTGAAAATACCGGCCGCCGCCAGCACCGGGCCGGCGCCGATCTCCGCCTGCCCGATCGGCGTCTCATTCCACACGTGCAACCCCAGCGCGACTTCGGGGCGCGGCCCTTCCAGCGCGCCGTCCTCGATCATCGCCAGCGCGCCGCCGCAGCCTTCTTCGGCCGGCTGGAACACGAACTTGACCGTGCCGTTCAACCGCTCACGCTGCCGGCTCAACAATCGGGCGATGCCCATGCCGATCGCCGTGTGCGCGTCGTGGCCGCAAGCGTGCATGACGCCGGGGTTGCGCGAGACGTAATCGGTCTGGTTCTCTTCGTGGATGGGCAGCGCATCCATGTCGAAGCGCAGCATCACCACCGGGCCGGGCCGTGCGCCGTCGAGCACGCCGATCACCCCGGTCTTGCCGATGCCAGACTGCACCTCGATCCCTAGCGCGCTCAGGTGCTTTGCCACAATTCCGGAGGTGCGCACTTCCTGAAAGCCGAGTTCGGGATGGCGATGAAAGTCGCGCCGCCAGGCGATCAGCTGAACTTGCATGGCAAGCGCTTCGGACTTGAAATCAATTGACGCCATGCGGCTCCAAAACTTTTATCCACGAATGAACACGAATTCACACCCATTGTCCTGGCCGTCGCTCGATCGGCGTTTATCCGCCAGGTGCAGCGTGATAGGTGAAACGTGACCACCTGATCACGCTTCACGTTTTACGTTTCAGAACTCGTACCGATCCAGATCGCGCCCAATGTGCACCTCGCCGTCAAACACCTTTGTCGCCGCCAGGCGTTGCGCGTCCAGATCGTTCGCGCCCGGCGCGAGATGCACGAAGATCAGTCGCTTCACACCAGCCGCATTCGCCAACTCGGCTGCGCCCTCCGCTGAACTGTGACCCGGATACGCGCCGGTCGCCTCATGCACCAGGAGGTCAGCGCCTTGCGCCAGCGCGCGGATGCCGGGCGAAGGCTCACCGTCCGCGCTATAAGCCAACGCGCCTCCACCGTGCAAATCTCGCGCGCGGACACCCAGCACCGGAACGCTGTGTCGGCCCGGCGCACCGGTCAACTCGAAGTCCGTACCCACGGCGATCGGCGCGCCGACTTCCAACGGCACGCTGTGCCACTGCAGCTCAGGCAACCCCTCCCAACCCGATGTGTCCCACTGCGCGAAGACACGCCGGGCCACATCGAGCGCATCGGCGGGGCCATGGACGGGCAACGGCCGGCGTCGCTTGCTCAACCACAACATCTCGACCAGCAGCGCGAAGCCTGAGGTGTGATCGGGATGCGAGTGCGTCAGGATCAGCCGCTCGATCGAGTCGAGTGGAATGCCGAGTCGCTGCAACTGCCGAATCGGGTTCGCGCCGCAGTCGATTAACACGGTCGACTGTTGGCCGCGTAACGCGAGCATAGTCGGTTCGCGGCTGCCATCATTCAAGGCTGCACCGGCGCCGAGCAGAAGGAGTTGTGCCATACCGCAAATCACCCTCTCGTAAAACGTGACCACCTGTTTACTGTTTACTTGTTTACCTGTTCCTGCCTCACGCCAACACCAGCCGCCTGAACATCTCGATGAACAGTCCATCGCGCTTGAAGCGCGCGCGCAACCGCTGCGCCAGCGCCTCGAAATCCTTGAACTGGCTTTTGTGCTCGCCGATTGCTCTGATTTTCAAATCGAAGGTGTCCGTCACGTCGATAAAAGTGTCGGGATATTCTGCGCCGGCAATGTAGACTTCTTTCACCTGATGCGGCTCCAGGCCCTCGGCCAGCAGCTCGGTGAAGTACATGCGGTTGCCCGCGCCGGGCATGATCGCGTCCAACGCGATGAGGCCGGCAGCGCGGTGATCGGGGTGGTTGATCGTCCCGAAGGCGGTGATGATCCGATTGGGATCACAGGTGACGACGATATCGGGTTTGAACTTGCGAATCTCGCGGGCGACGCGCCGGCGCGCCTCCAATGTGGGAATCAGCTCGCCATCGGGAAAATTCAACCAGACCAGCTCGCTCACGCCGAGCATACGCGCGGCGCGGGTCTGTTCCTCATGCCGGACCTCGCACAACTGCGCGTGCGTCATGTTGGGGTCGTCGCTGCCTTTGTCGCCGCAGGTCAGCATGCAATATCGAATCTGCTTGCCTGCCCTCGCCCACCTGGCGATCGTCGCGCCGCAAAAAAACTCCGGGTCGTCCGGGTGCGCCAAAATCACTAGAACCCGGTTCAAGACTCTTGCGTGCTCGTCAGCCATGCATTGCCTCGCCAATGTTAGAGATTAGAGATTGGAGATTAGAGTTTGGGGTTTGGAGTTTGAAATCAGCAATCCGCATTCAGCATTCAGCCATTTAGAGGGGCAGCTTCTTGCCCGGATTCATGATCCCGTTCGGATCGAATACGCGCTTGATGGCCCGCATCGCATCGAGCGCAGCCGGATCGAGCGCGTGCCGCACGTGGCCGATCTTGAGCAGACCCACCCCGTGTTCGCCGGTTATCGAGCCGCCCAACTCGATCGCCGCGTCGAAGATCGCCCCAGCCGCCGCTTCCACGCGCTTCAGCATGGCCGCATCGCGCCGATCGCACAGGATCGACGGGTGCAGGTTGCCATCGCCGACGTGACCGAAGACGGCGATCGGCACGTCGTACTGCTGCGCGATCTGCCGGATGCGCTCGACCATGCGCGGGATATTACCGCGCGGCACGACGATGTCTTCGCTTAACCGGGCCGGCGCCAACCGGATGAGCGCCGCCGCCACCGAGCGGCGCAATTCCCACAACGTTTCGGCTTCGGCCGCATCGCGCGCCCGATGCACCTCGCTCGCGCCGGACGCCGTCAGCAGTTGCGCCACCGCGTCGATCTCGCGCTCGACTTGCTCACGATCGCCATCGACGGCGATCAGCAATACCGCTTCAGCATCGAGCGGCAACGCCGTGCCGCCGCTCTGCTCCCGCTGGAAGGCGGCGATCGCACGCATGACGTGTTGATCCATCAGCTCGGTCACCAGCGGCACAATGCCCGAAGCCAGGAGCCGGCCGACGACGGCGCAGGCATCAGCCAGTTTCGGGAACGCCGCCAGCGCCGTCGCCTGGGCCGCCGGCTTGGGGATCAGGCGCAGCGTGATTTCGGTGATCACGCCGAGCGTACCCTCCGACCCGACGAACATTTGCGTGAGATTATATCCCGCTACATCCTTGAGCGTGCGCTGACCGGTGCGCAGCACGCGGCCGCCGGGCAACACGATCTCTAGTCCCAGGACGTAACCGGCCGTCACCCCATATTTCAGACAGCGCGGGCCGCCGGCATTGGTGCTGACATTTCCGCCGAGGGTGCACATGTGCAGCGAGGCCGGGTCGGGGGGATAGAAGAGACCTCGCCGCTCGACTTCGCTTTGCAGAGTTGCCGTGACGACTCCCGGCTGAACCACCGCAACCGAATCGGAAACTGAAATGTCCAGTATCCGATTCATGCGCGCCAGATTCAGACACCAGCCGCCTGCGATCGGCGTCGCGCCGCCCGACAGCCCGGTGGCCGCGCCGCGCGGGACGATCGGGCGGCGCTCACGATCGGCGATGCGCAGAATGTCGGAAACGTGCTGGGTCGTGACGGGATGCAATACGACGGCCGGTCGGGCTTCCGCCCACGCGCCGTCGTAGGAATAGGCGATCAACTCGGCCGGATCGGTCGAAACGCGATCGGCGCCGAGGGTTGCCCGCAGCTCAGTGAGCAGCGTCGTCGTGTTCGCCGCCTGCATGGCCGTGGCCCGACGCGCCTTGCTGCCCCTTGCGCTTCTTCGCGTGCTTGCACGAGCAGCCCGGATTCAGGCCGCAGGGCGACGCCGCTTTGTTCTCCAACGCCTGCAGCTCGGCCAGCGGCTGGAGATCGTTGCGATGCACGACGTGGGTTACTTCGCCGACGAGCACCAGCGCCGATTCCTTGAGCGGCAGCAGGTCCACCACTTTACCGGGGCCGTGGGGCGTCCCCACTTCCTTGCCGCGTTTGGGCAGCTGTTTGCGCGCCTCGACGTACTGCTCGTATTCGTAGATCAGGCAACAGCGCAGCCGGCCGCACATGCCGGTGATCTCGGTCGGGTTCAGCGAGATGCCCTGCTCCTTCGCCATCTTGATCGAGATCGGGCTAAACTCGGTCAGGAACATCGAGCAACAGCGCGTATCCAGGCCGCACGCGCCGCCGCCGCCGATGATCTTGGCCGTATCGCGCGGGCCGATCAAGCGCAGCTCGACTCTGGCCTTGAACGAGCGTTGGAGATCGTCCAGCAACGAGCCGAGATTCGGCTTCTCCTCCTCGGCGCTATACTGGAAAGACAGGCGTGAACCATCGAAGGTGTACTCGGCCTTGACGATCTTGATCGGCAAGCTCAGCGTGCTCGCCTTTTCGCGAGCGATCACCATCGCCTCGATTTCTTTTTGCGACCAATAATGCCGAATCGCCAGGTCGCGGTTGGTGGCCAGCCGCTCGATCGGCTTGAACGGGCCGTCGGCCTCCCCGTGCCTGGGCAGCCCAAACGAGGCGATCTCGCCCATCTGTCGACCGCGCGCCGTACTGACGATCACCCAATCGCCCTTACGCAGATCGGCGTAACCGGTTGCGTCGAAATGATAAACTTTGCCGACGGGCATGAAACGCACGCCGACGACCATCTGCTCGCGAGCAGGCGCTGCGGTTATAGGTGTGTCCATATTCCAGTAAAACTCCCTAGCGCGTGAAACGTGACGGTGATTATTCACGTTTTACGTTTCACGCCCCACGCTCCAATAGATTATCCAAGACCAGTTGCGTGATGTGCTTTACGGCGACGGGCAACTTGTGCCGCCGTTTACCCCATTCCAATTGTAACAAACAACCCGGATTCGCGCTAACGACAACGTCTGCATCGGTCGCGATCACATCGGCCATCTTCCGGTCGAGGAGTTCCTTAGACATCGCCGGGTGGGTCAGGTTGTAGATGCCGGCGCTGCCGCAGCAGCGGGTGGCGTCGGGCAACTCACGCAGGTCCAGGTTGTGCAGCCGCGCCAGCAGTGCGCGCGGCGGGCGGCGCACGCCTTGCACGTTGGCGAGATGGCAGGGTTCGTGGTAAGTCACTCTCACCCCTACCCGCTCTTCGAGAAGGGTGGGGAGCTGGGCAGGCATGATCTCGTCCAGCCACTCGGTGATGTCGCGCACCTTCGATGCGAAACGCTTAGCGCGCTCAGCCCAGGCCGGATCAGCATGCAGCAGGTGCGCGTATTCCTTGAGAGACCCGCTGCACGCTGCGCAATCGGCGACGATAGCGTCCAGCTCGCCCAGGCGCTCAAAGGCGGCGATGTTGCGCCGGGCGAACGAGCGCGCTTTGTCTTTCAAGCCCTGATCCTCGTGCGGCGCGCCGCAGCACAGCTGATCCTTTGGCGTGATGACTTCGCAGCCAAAACGCTGCATCAGTTCCACCGAGGCGCGGCTGGCGTCGGCGAAGGCGACGTTCATCACGCAACCCAAGAAGAAGCCAACGCGGTATTGTCGTTGATGCGTGGGCTTGATGATTTCGTTGGTTAGTTGGCTGGTTGGATAGTTGGTTGGCATCCGTTTATCCGTTGTCCATCCGTTGCCTAGCTCTACCCGGATTGGCCTCGACAAGTCTGGGGCTATTTGATGCAAATCTCTGAGCGCCGGACCGATTTTGGGCAGCCAGCCCAGCAGCCATACGCCCAGCCGATCCAGTTTCAGGCGTTGAACTAACCGCAGCGGCGCGGTAAAGAACTCCGCGCGGCGGGGCGAAACCAGGACGACGTTCAGCGCAAAACGCACCAGCCGGCTGCGCGGGCGCACGTGCCCGACGGCGGCGCGACCCTGGACGATCAGCTCGCCGATCGGGATGCCGGCCGGGCACACCAGGTTGCAGGCGCGACAATCGAGGCAGTGGTAGAGATGTTCTTCGAGGCTGGGGGTTTCGAGATCGAGTTTGCCATCTTCGGCAGCGCGCAATAAGTTCAACCGGCCGCGCGGCGAAAAGGTTTCGAGCGTGGTCTGCTGGTACGTGGGGCAGGCAGGCAGACAGCGCCCGCACCGAACGCAATCAGACAGCGCGTCGTAGTCAGGCAAATCGGGACCGAAAACTTGCTGGCCGGCAACCGGTTCGAACAAGGCTCATTCCTCAGGATCAACTATAGCATGTGAAGGACGGGCGGTGCAAACAGGGAGCGCGCACGCGCGCACGTGCAAGCAGTACCTTGCACGCCGCCATTGTAAGGTTTGGCGACAAGCATTTGACCGATTGCACGCTCTGCATTAGACTTTTGGCACCGGCCACTTTTGTCACTATCAAGACTTACGCAGTTGGCGCGGCAGTTGCACTGCCGCCGCCTCATCTGCCGCAGTACAACTGCGACAGCAACATGCAACTGCGTAAGTCCTGACTATCCTAAAATGGTTGTTTTACACCCATGAGCCGGCGGAGCGTGGCAATTTGCCGCGCGCTGACCGCGCTCGTCGTGTCGCTCTCTTTTTCCCTGCGACCGATGCGGTAGTAGGTGCAGCCAGATGTGATAGATTGCGGAGGATTCCGGCCAAAACGATCATGAGCGACCCGATACAAGTCGAACTGGAGAAGTTACGCACGGCGCTGGCCGGGCTGGAAGCGCAGCGGGCGGTTCTCGGCGAGGCGATCGTCGAACCGGCGCTGGCCTCGCTGCGTGAAAAAATCGCGGCGCTGGAGGCGCAGATCGCCGCCACAGCCGTAGAACAACGCCGCATCGTCACCATCCTCTTCACCGACATCGTCGGCTCGACCGCGCTGGCCGAAAAACTCGACCCGGAAGATTGGCGCGAAGTGCTCACCACCATCCACAGCGGGGTTGGTCATTACATCCAGCGCTATGAGGGCAGCGTCGTGCAATACTTAGGCGATGGGCTGCTCGCGCTGTTCGGCGCACGGGCCTCCAGCGAGTACGATCCGGAAAATGCGATCCGCGCCGCGCTCGACATTCAGGCCGGTCTCGCCGCGCTACAGACCGGCCAGCCGATCCAGCTGCGTATCGGCATCCACAGCGGCCTGGTCGTCCTCGGCGATGTCGGCTCGGAGGTGAAACACGAATTCGCCGCGACGGGCGACGCGATGAACTTTGCCGCGCGGCTGCAAGCGGCTGCGCCTCCCGGCGGCGTCCTGATTTCGCACGACGCCTATCGCTACGTGCGCGGCGTGTTCGACGTGATGCCGCAAGCGCCGCTACAGATCAAAGGCAGAAGCGAGCCGGTCCAAACGTACCTGGTGCGGCGCGCCAAGCCGCGCCCCTTTCGCACCGTCACACGCGGTGTGGCCGGGATCGAGACACGCACTGTCGGGCGTGAGGCAGAAGCGAAAAGCCTACAGTCGGCAGTAATAACGGCATTTGAAGAGCGCGCAGTCGTATGGGCGCAGCTGGTGGGCGAGCCGGGCATGGGCAAAAGCCGGCTGCTGAGCGACATGATGGAGTACCTGGAGCTGCGACCGGAAGTGTTCCGGGTGTTCCGCGCCCGCGCCTTTCAAGGCGATGAAAAGCATGCCTTTGGACTGATTCGCCAAATGTGGTTCGACCGCTTTCAAATCGCCGAAGATGCGCCGCTGGCCGAGGCCGAGGCGCGCTGGCTGGAACAATTCCTGGCGGTGCGCGGGCCAGGCTCTGAAGAAGCGGCGCACGCCTTGGGACTGCTGGTCGGTCTGCCGTTCCACGCCAGCCCGCACATCGGAGCCATGCGCCACGACCCGGCGCAAGTCAAAGGGCGGGCCATCGTCGTGAGCCGCGAACTCTTGACTGCCATTCGCGCTGAACGACCGATCGTCATCCTGCTGGAAGATCTGCACTGGGCCGATCCGTCGTCGTGGGAATACCTGAGGCGCGTGATTCTGGAAGCGTTGCCAGGGCAACATGGCCTGTGCGTGCTGGCGACGGCGCGCCCGGAATGGCAGCCGCCGGAGGCGCTGCTTCAGCACGCCAACTATCGCTCGATCGCACTCACTCCCCTACCCGATGCCGCCAGCCGCGAACTTGCGCTCGAGCTCATGCGATCGGTGACGCGTGTGCCGGAAGAGGCGATCCAGCTGATCGTCGAACGGTCGGAAGGCGTGCCGTACTTCGTGGAAGAGCTGATCAACTGGTTTCTCGATCGCGGCGTCATCGATCGCAGCCAGGAACCCTGGCGCTTCGATCCCGCACGCTGGCAGGCCTCACCCCTTCCCTCAACCTTACAACACTTGCTGCTCACCCGCCTCGGCGCGTTGCGCGATGGCGAGCGCCTCGTCTTACAGCGCGGTTCGATCTTCGGGCGCAACTTTTGGGAGAGCGGCCTAGCCGCGCTCGGCGTGCAGGCCGAGCGCGAAACACTCGGGCAACTGCAGCGGCGCGGCTTCATCCAGGCGCAGCCCGAATCCTCGCTGTCCGGCGAGGCCGAATGGAGTTTTCACCACAACCTGTTGCGCGATGTCACCTACGAGAGCGTGCTCAAGCGCGAACGGAAACCGTTGCACAAAGCGGCGGCCGCGTGGCTGGAGGCCCAGGCGCGCAAGGCGGGGCGGCTCGACGAGTTTGCCGGGCTGCTGGGCGAGCACGCCGAGCGCGCCGGCGAGGTGAACGCCGCGGCCGAGTGGTATTTGCGCGCCGGTGAACACGCCGGGGCGAAAGGCGCGCCGCTGGAGGCGAGCAAGTTCCTCGCTCGCGCGCTGGAGTTGACGCCGCCCGACGATCTCGAACGACGCTGGCGAGCGGTGCTGGCGCGGACAGATGTGGTGAGCACTTTGGGCGAGCCGGAGCCTTATCGCGAAGGCGTCGTGACCTTGCTGCAGCTGGCGGAAAACTTGGACGAGGAGCGGCGCGCGGTCGCGCGTTACCGCCAGGGTTTATATCTGGAGAAAACCGGAGACCTGCGCGGCGCAGTGCAAGCGTATGATGCGGCGCTGGCCTCAGCGCGCCGCGCGCAGAATCGCGCGCTTGAAACGGCAGTGCTGGCGATGAAGGGGATTTCCCAGAACCGGCTGGGCGATCTCGATGGAGCAGACGCCACAGCCCAAGAAGCGCTCGCGGGCGCTCGTGAGGTGGATGAAGCGACGGCCGCCCGCGCCATGAATAATGTGGCGGTGTACTACGTCGAATCGGGGGACTTAGCCAAAGCGGCGCAACTGCATAGCGAGCAAGCCGCGATCAGTCATCGGCTGGGCGATCGTGCGGCCGAGGCCAATGCGCTGGGAAACCTGGGGTACGATTACAGCTTGTTGGGTATGTACGAACTGGGGCGCGCGGCGCTTGAACAAGCGCTCCAGATGCATCAGGCGCTGGGAGCGCGCCGCCAGAGCGCCTATATGCTGCTCAACCTGGGCCTGGTTCACTGGCGAAGCGGAAACGTGACCGCTGCACGCCAGGTGTTGAAGCAGGTACAGAGCGAGCTGGCGGAATTGGGCGATACGTTCGGGCGCGCGGCGGGGCTGTCCTATCTCGCGCTGGCGCTGGAGCACTCCGGCAATATGGCGAGCGCGCAGTGGCGGTTTGAGCGCGCCCGCGACATCTTCCAAGGCATGGGCGTGCTGGGATACGCGATGGACGCATCGGCGAGCCTGGCCCGCTGCGCCCTGGCGCAGGGAAACCAGGACGAGGCGCGGCGCTATGTTGAAGAAGTGTGGGGATATGTGCAGCAATACGGCGCGCATGGGATGGAGTTTCCGCTGCGCGCCTATCAGGCCTGCGCGGAGGTCTTTGAGGCGTTGGGCGAGCCGGATCGATCGCGCGCAGCCGTAGAAGGAGGCTATCATGAGCTGATCCGACGCGCGGAGAAGATCAGCAATATCGGGTGGGGCAAGTCATTTCTGGTCAACGTGCCGGAGCATTGCGCGCTGCTTGACCTGTGGGATCGGCTCACGCCTGAGCAGGCGCACGCTCCCAACCCATGAGCGCGTTCAGGAGAAAACGATCATGTCCGCAACACCTCCGACCTTCGCCAGAAACAACAGCGACGTCACTTCCGACGTGTGGATCACGGCGCCGCCGCAGAAGGATGGTAAACCGGTCAGCCACAGCAAAGGCCAATATCATCGACCCGCCGACGGCCCCAACTTTCCCGTCGGGCGGGTGGTGATGAACCTGATGTTGAACAAGGCGGCGGGCAGCGCCATCGATCCGCCGGTCAAGGTCCGGCTCGCGATCACGCAAGACGATGTCAATCGCGCGAAAGGACAGCTGTTCAAGGTAGGGTACTGGCGACCCGGCGGCGGGCCGGGCGGTGAGTGGGTCATCTTGAAACAAGATATTCCCTGCGCGGTCGGCGCCGCCGAGGTGGATTTCGCCAAGCTGGGCGATCCGCCGATCGCAATATCACCGTAAGGATGAAGGCGGAACCCCCGCTGCGCGAGGGCAGGTGATGAGGGATGAAATGAGGGAGAGTTATCATCGGCGGCGGGTGACAGATGCCACTAGGGAACAGCCTGGGGAAATGTTACTTTATGGCGAGTTGTCAGGTTCGCTGCGCCCCGCTCTGCGGGTTGTGGGCGGGCGAGAGGCCCCCGACCACTTAATTTTGCGGGGTTGGGACGGCAGTTGCACTGCCGTCCGCCGCAGTGCAACTGCGGCAGGAACTATGCAACTTCAAGTTGTCGAAGTACTAGGCCCTACGCTACGGCTAAACTGACCAGAAGGACCAGTCAAGAACGCGGGAGGACAGCCATGAAGACACAAGCACAGCAATTTGAATGGACGGTCGTCAAGTCGCATTGGTGCCCGGCTGCCAACGCCGACGTCGCCTTGCTGGAAAGGCGCGTGTATCCCCAGGCCGACTTCATTGACACCGACACCTTCCGCGTCGTCGAACAGCGTTGCTCGCATGATATTCAGTGCAACCTGAACGACCACGTCCACTGCAAGTGGTCGGGCACGAACCCCCTCTACGATCCGTTCGCTGAGTCCTAAACGGGATCGACACCCCTCACAACGCTAGCCCGAGACGGCGTGCTCGTGACGAGCGCCGTCTCGCGTCGTTTTCCGTCCACCGTATTTACCTGCGAACGTAGCCCCATGCTATACTATTAGCCCCAGTTAAGCTGAAGACACCATCCTCGTGAGGAAGGAGGAGAAGGCCCATGAGTTCTAATGAAGCGCAGAACGTCATGCGATCGGCGCGGCTGCTGGTCATCGGGTTGGTCGCCGTGATTTTGGTGTTGGGACTGGCGCTGGTCACATCGGTGATCGGGCGCGCCGTCACGCCGCCGCTCACCGAAGGCGCGGAGCGCGTCGATGCCCTGGCCGCCAGCAGCGACGAGTGCGTCATCTGCCATCGCCGCACCACGCCCGGCATCGTCGAGCAGTACGGCCACAGCACGATGGCTGCCGCCGAGGTGGTATGCCGGGATTGCCACGAAGTCAACGCCGATTATCCCGGCGCGATCGAACACGAAGACACGTACGTGCTGGGCTCGCCCACCACGGCCATGTGCCAGAAGTGCCACCAGCAGGAGGTGGCGCAATTCTATCAAAGCCGGCACAGCCTGCCGGCCTACGTCGCCTACGCCGGGCCGGATGCGTTGACACCCGAGCTGCAAGCGCAATATCGATCCATCCCCGAAGCCCAACTCGGCCCGATCGCCCAGCGCAGCGTGCTGTTCGACCTCGAAGGCCCGGACGTGACGCCGTTCGCGTGCGTCAGCTGCCACAGCATCGGCGATCCGAAACCCGACGGCTCGGTGGGCGAGTGCCAGAAGTGCCACTTGCGCCACGAGTTCAGCCTCGAACAGGCGCGCAAGCCGGAAACCTGCAACGCCTGCCACATCGGGCCGGATCATCCGCAGTGGGAAATCTACGAGGAATCGCCGCACGGCATCGCGTACCTGACCGGCGGCGACAACTGGCACTGGACCGCCGAACCCGGCACGCTCAACGTCAACGATTTCCCCGCGCCGACCTGCGCCACCTGTCACTTCAGCGGCTTTGGCGCCAGCGGCACCACGCACGACGCGGGCGACCGGCTAACGTGGTATCTCTTCGCGCCGATCAGCGAGCGGCGTCCGGTGTGGCAAGACAACAAGGTACGGATGCAGAACGTGTGCCTGGAGTGTCACAACCGCAACTTCCTCGACACGTTCTACACGGCCGCCGATACGGCGACCGAAGCGGTCAATGCCCGCGTGCGCGAGAGCGACCAGCTGATGCAGCCGCTGAAGGATCAGGGTCTGCTCACGTCCGAACCGTTCGACGAGCCGATCGACTTCACCTATTTCGAGCTATGGCATCACTGGGGCCGCACCGCCAAGTTCGGCGTGTGGATGCAGGGGCCGGATTACACTCAGTGGCATGGTATCTACGAAGTGTTGAGCGATCTGGCCGAGCTGCGCGAGATGGTCGATGCGAAGCTGAATGGGGCCGGAGAGTAGCCATGTATCACCTGGCGACTGCCTTCCCGATCGCGCGGCGTGTCCGCCTGCCGCTCTCGCGCGATCAGTTGATGCTGCTGATGGCGGCGATCAACGAGATTTTCCTCGGCATCGATATCTACCTGGCGCACAGCATCAGCGGGACGATCGTGCCCAACGAGTGGATTCCGATCCTCTTCGGCCCGGCTGCGGGCGTGTTGCTGCTGCTGGCCGGACTGATCGCCTTCCGGCAGCGCCCACTGGCGACGGTGATCGCCACGCTGGTGTTCGTCACGAGCATCGGCGTGGGCTTGCTGGGCGCGTACTTTCACCTGGTGCGCGCCATTCTGCCGAACGCGCTGCCCGGCCAGCAGGTCTCGATTGATCTGCTGGTCTGGGCGCCGCCGATCCTCGGCCCGTTGATGTTCGCGCTCGTCGGCGTGTTCGGACTGAGCGCCGCGTGGGTGGAAGACCCGCCCGACAGCGGCGAGTTGGTGCTGCTCGGCGGGCGGCGGCTGCGCCTGCCCTACAGCAAAACGCGCGCCTACTTCTTCATCGTCGGGATGGCGGCGCTGGCGACGGTCATCAGCAGCGTGCTCGATCATGCGCGCGCGAACTTCGCTAATCCCTGGCTGTGGGCGCCGACGATTGCCGGCATCTTCGGCGCGGTCATCGCCGTCGTCGTCGGCGCGCTCGACCATCCCCGGCGTCCCGATTTGATCCTCTATACCCTGGCCATGCTCGCGCTGATCGCCGTCGGGGTGATCGGCGCGCTGCTGCACGTTAATAGCAACCTGATCGCGCAGGGAACCATCGTCGGTGAGCGGTTCGTGCGCGGCGCGCCGTTCCTCGCGCCGCTGTTGTTCGCCAACGTGGGGACGCTCGGTCTCATCGCACTGCTGCCGCCAAGTGAGGAGAAGAAGTCGTAAAGACCTTAACGCTCATGGATTGAACACGTGCGCCGTAGTGTAGGGCCTCGTGCCCGTTGCACGCCCACGACCCCACACGGGGGCGCAAGCAGGGGGCTAAGCTACTGTCCATACCTTGTTCTGGACATGAGCCGACCTCAAAAGTCGTGCTAGAATTCCGCGTATGCCGAATGCGCGCGAGAGTGATATCCATCCGGTCTTCAACCAGGCCGAAGTGTTTCGCGGCCTCGCGGCAGCCCAACTTGCCGAGATCGCCGCGCGCTTTAGCGCACGGACATTCGAACGCGGCGCGCTACTCTTCCTGGAAGGCGACCCGGCGCAGACCTACTACCTGATCGCCGCAGGGCAACTGAAGATTCTTCAGACCTCCGCCGAAGGCAACGAGGTGATCTTGCATCTGTTGGGGCCGGGCGAGCTGGTCGGCGCGCTGCCGACGCTGGGCGAGGGCGCTTACCCCGCCAGCGCCTCCGCGCTCAGCGACGTAACCGTCTTCGCCATCTCCGCCGCCGACTTCGAAGGCATCCTCAGCCGCTATCCTGCGGTGGCGCGCAACCTGCTGCGCTTCGCCGCGCGCCAGCTTCAGGCCACGCATCACCGCCTGCGCGAGCTCGCCACCGAGCGCGTCGAGCGCCGCATCGCCCGCACGCTGTCGCGCCTGGCGGCCCAGATCGGTCGGCGCGAGAGCGAGGGCATCGTGCTGGATACGCCGCTGTCGCGCCAGAGTCTGGCCGAGCTGACCGGCACCACGTTGTTCACCGCCAGCCGCGTCCTCAAAGAGTGGGAGCGGCGCGGCATCCTGCGCGTCGGGCGCGAACAAGTCACCATCCTGCAACCGCACGCGCTGACCGTCATCGCCGAAGACCTGCCCCTGCTCGACTCGTCAACCTAGAACTCAGCTTTCCAGAAACCAGGTTTCCCGAAGAAACCTGGTTTCTTTGCTCCAGCACAAAGACAACCCGGCCCACTTCCGCTACAGTGGCGCCATGCATGAAACCTCTGCGCCGGAAGAAAGCGCGCTGGATCAATCCGTGGCCGAAGTGCTCACCCGCTGGCCGGCGGCCGCGCAGGTCTTGCTGGCCTTCCGCATGGCTTGCGTCGGCTGCAACTTCAGCGCCTTCGATACCACCCGCGACGCCCTGCGCATACACGGGATAGGGACGGCGGAATTCCTCCAGCGCCTGCGACCCATTCTTCAAACATCCCCTGGCGTCGACGCACAGCCTACCCCAGCCCACGAGGAGGAATGATCGTGAACAAAGTCATCAAGTTTAGCGCCGTCCTGACCGCAATTCTTTTGATGTTGTCCGCGTGCAATAGCCTGACCTCCACGCCGACCACGCGCGCGATCGGCGCGCCCCCTGGCTTAAGCCACACCTCGGCCCCTCACGATGTAGCCGCAGCCGAGGTCAGCGCCGACACCTCGACTGCCCTCGCCACGTCGAACGCCGAGGCCACGGTCGAGTACACGCTGACGACGAGCAGCGGCCACGACGGATTGGGCTTCATGGGCGTCGGCGGCGAGATCGACGGCGCCATGAACCCGACGCTGAAAGCCAGCCCCGGTGATGTCGTCGCCATCACGTTGATCAACGGCGATGGGCTGCAACACAACTTCACCCTCGACGAGTTCGGCGCGGCGACCCGCGATCTGCTACAGCCAAACGAGCAACAGACGATCACGTTTACGGTCGATGCCGCAGGCGAATACGTCTATTATTGCGCTGTGCCGGGTCATCGCCAGGCCGGCATGTGGGGCAAACTCCAGGTCGGCGAAATAGCCAAGGCCGTCGGCGCTTCGATCGTGCGCAACCCGACCGACCTGCCCGCGCCGATCGGGGATCGCGGCCCAACGCTGGTGCGCGTCGATCTGACCACGCAGGAAGTCGTCGGGCAGCTGGCCGATGGCACAACTTACACCTACTTCACCTTCGATGGCAAAGTGCCCGGCCCGATGCTGCGCGTACGGTCAGGCGACACGGTTGAACTGCATCTCCAGAACGATGCCGGCAGCGCGTTCGCCCACTCGATTGATTTGCATGCCGTCACCGGCCCAGGCGGCGGCGCGGTCCACATGCAGACCAAGCCGGGCGAGGAAACCGTCTTCACCTTCCAAGCGCTTAATCCCGGCCTGTACGTGTATCACTGCGCCACGCCGAGCGTGCCGCACCACATCGCCAGCGGCATGTACGGCCTGATCCTGGTCGAGCCGGAAGGCGGGCTGCCGCAAGTCGATCGCGAGTTTTACGTGATGCAAGGCGAAATCTACTCCGAGCAAGCTTTCGGCACGCCGGGACAGCTGGACTTCAGCGCCGAGAAGCTCTCGATCGAGCGCCCCGAATACTTCGTGTTCAACGGCGCGGCCGGCGCGCTGACGACCGAGGCCGATGCGCTGAAGGCGCAGGTCGGCGAGACGGTGCGCATCTTCTTCGGCGTCGGCGGTCCGAACTACACCTCGTCGTTCCACGTCATCGGCGAGATCTTCGATCGGGCGTATCCGTTCGCCGCGCTCACTTCCGCGCCGCTCACCGACGTGCAGACGATCTCGGTGCCGCCGGGCGGCGCGGGCCTGGTCGAATTTAAGATCGACGCGCCGGGCAAGTACATCCTGGTCGACCACGCGCTCAGCCGCCTGGAGCGCGGCCTGGCCGGCGCGCTGATCGCCGAAGGCGACGAGCAACCCGAAATTTTCCACGCCGGGCCGGCCACGCCGTAACGTGTCTACGGCCCTGGTGCTTGACCACCTTGATTTTGATGGGTAGCCTAGGGCCGCACCTGCACCGCACCGGTGCGCCGCAGGCGCAGGTGTGTGCCCGCCGAAGGCGCCCACAACCCCACACGGGGGCGCAAGCAGGGGGCTAGGCTACGGGCCATCACTTTCAGCTGGACTGACCAGTAGGGCCGCGTGCCCGTCTTTGGCCGAGAATACGCCCGCGAGGACGCGGGCTTCGAGCGAAGTTGAACGGCGGCTGCATAAGGTGAGTTGGATATTTACCGGAGACTATCAATGCATGCAGACTATCTCTACTTCGCCAGCTTAACCGATCTGGCGCCGGATGTCCCAGCCGATGCCATCCTCAGCCGAATCTTGCACAAACACGATCAAGTGAACGTCACGTTGTTTGCATTTGCAGCGGGACAAGAGCTGTCGGAACATACGGCGACGCAACCGGCGATCCTCTACTTCGTCGAGGGCGAGGCCGACTTGAAGCTGGGCGCCGATCGGTTGCAAGCGCGCACCGGGACCTATGCGTATATGCCCGCCCATCTGCCGCACAGCATTCACGCCAAGACGCGGGTCGTGATGTTGTTGCTGCTGCTCAAATAGGATCAAGGCATGGCATCCCGCTTCGCCAAACACGCGCCGCTGCTTGCGCTGGGCGTGCTCGCGCTGCTGGCCGGCATGTGGGCCGGCCTGATTCGCATCGGGTGGGACTGGCCTCCACTGCAACTCCGGCTACCCTCTGCCCACGGCCCGTTGATGATCTCAGGTTTCCTCGGCACACTGATCAGCCTGGAACGCGCGGTCGCGCTCGCCGCACCCGCGAATGGTGGACGTCGCCGCTGGACGTATACAGCCCCACTGGTGACGGCGCTGGGAGGAACCGCGTTGCTGCTCGGCCTGCCCGACCCGATCGGGCGCGGGCTTATCACACTCGGCAGTTTGGCGCTCGTAGCGGTGCTCGGATTGATCATCCGGTTGCGGACAACCTGGGATACCGTGGTCATGGGTCTCGGCGCAGCGCTGTGGTTGATCGGCAACGCGCTGTGGTGGTCGGGGCAACCGACGTATCAGGTTACTCCCTGGTGGATCGGGTTCCTGGTGCTCACCATCGCCGGTGAGCGACTCGAACTCGCGCGGGTGCTGCTCTTGCGTCGAAACGCGCAACTCATGTTCCTCGGCAGCGTCGGCGTGTTTCTCGCCGGGTTGCTCGCCTCGGTCGTGAGCTTCAACCTTGGGGTTCGCATCGGCGGGGTCGGTCTGGCCGCGCTCGGCCTGTGGTTGTTTCAACACGATAGCGCCCGGCGCACGATTCGGCACTCGGGGCTGACGCGCTTCATCGCCGCCTGCCTGCTGCCCGGTTACTTGTGGCTCATTTTCGCCGGAGGTATTTGGATCGCCGGAAACTTTAGCGGCGGGCAGACCTACGATGCTGCCGTGCATAGCGTGCTGCTCGGCTTTGTCTTCTCGATGATCTTCGGCCACGCACCCAGCATCTTGCCCGCCGTGTTGAACGCCCCGGTGACCTTCCGCCCGATCTATTACGCGCACCTGGCGTTGCTGCACGCTTCGCTGGCGCTGCGACTGATCGGAGACTTCGCGCCCGAGCCGTCGCTCCGCGCGTTGGGCGGCCTGCTCAACGTCGCGGCGATACTCCTCTTCATGGGCAACACGTTACGCGCGCTGCGCGTATCGGCCGTACCCCTCGCTCAATAGCATGCCGTCGCTGACCCGCTTATTCATCAAAACCGCCCTGGCCTACTTTGTCGCCGCGCTGCTCACCGGCGTTGTTGTGGCGGCGCGCCCGGCGCTCGGTTTGCCGCTGGCGCTGGCTGCGTTGACGCCGGTTTACTTTCACTTGCGGATGGTCGGCTGGATCACGCAACTGATCTTCGGGGTCGGGCACTGGATGTTCCCCAAGTTCTCGCGCGAGCAGCCGCGCGGCAGCGATCGCTTTCATCGCACATGCCTGGCCGCGCATCAAACCGCTGAGCGCGTAGATCGACTCACGCCCACTTCACCACAATTGAGCACAAACTGAACATCGTTTGAGCTGGAAAACGGCGGGCGAATTGTGTATAATCTCGTCGCCCAGCCACGGGTAATTTCATACGAGGTGAATCATGGACCTGCTCATGATCGTGCTGCGCTTGATCCACATCTTCGGCGGCTTCCTCTGGTTTGGAATCGGATTTTTCTACGTCAGGTTTTTGGAGCCAACGGTACAAGCGACCGGGCCTGAAGGTCAGCGCTTCATCCAGAAGATGGGCCAGGTCACGCCGATCAACAACGCCATCGGCATTGCAGCCATCCTCACGACATTATCCGGGCTGCTGATGTATTGGCGAATCTCCGGCTTTCAGGGTAGTTGGATCACCTCCAGTTACGGAATCGGCCTGACGATCGGCGGTCTGGCTGGTTTGGCAGAGTTCATCTTGGGCGCGACGGTCAGTGGGCCGACCGCAGCGCGGATCGCCGCGCTCGGCAAAGAGCTGGAGGCCAAAGGCGGGCCGCCCAGCCCGGAGCAACTGGCTCACATGCAAGCCCTACAGGAGAAGTTGCATACGAACGGAGTGAGGGGTGTGTTGCTGTTGACGATCGCCTTGATCGGAATGTCGATCGCACAGTACCTCTAATTCAAGGGGGATCCGGGATACGGATTCATCCACGAAGTTACACGAACGGACACGAAAACAGCGGAAAACTTCGTGTGGCTTCGTGGATCGAGTTGATTTCGGATGAAAGCTACTATTCACGGCTTGCCTCGCAACCGCCTCAGTCTCGAGGCGGTTGTTGCTTATTGAGCAGCTCGGCAACTCGTTGATGTTATAATCGCCGTGTGGATGCCCTCGATCGGATTCGAACCTTCAGCCTCAAGCACGATCTGCTTCCGCGCGGCGAAATCGTCGTGGTCGGCGTGTCGGGCGGCCCCGATTCACTGTGCCTGCTCCACGCGCTGCTCGCCTTGCGTAGCGAGTTCGATTGCGCGCTGCACGTCGCGCACCTCAACCACCAGCTGCGCGGCGCGGACGCCGATGCCGACGCGCAATTCGTCGACGATCTCGCCGCGCGCTGGCGCTTGCCTTGCACCCTCGGCGCGCGCGATGTGGCGGCGCTGGCCCGCGAGCACAAGCTGTCGATCGAGGAGGCGGCGCGGCAGGCGCGTTATCGTTTTCTGGCCGAAGTCGCGCGGGCAAATCACAGCCAGATCATCGCCGTGGCGCACAACGCCGACGACCAGGCTGAAAGCGTGTTGATGCACTTCCTGCGCGGCAGCGGCACGGACGGCCTGCGAGGGATGCGTCCGATTTCAGATTTCGGACTGCGGATTTTGGATTCGTCTTTAGTCCTGCGTCATTCGTCCCTGCGGTTGATTCGCCCCCTGCTCGCCGTGCCCCGCGCTGACGTCGAACGTTATTGCCGCGAGCACGATCTTCAACCGCGCTTCGATTTGTCGAACCTCGATACGACTTTTTTTCGCAATCGTCTGCGCCACGAACTGTTGCCGCTGCTCGAAACGTACAACCCCAACATCCGTGAGGTCTTGCGGCGCACCGCCGAAATCGTCGCGGCTGAGGTCGAACTCTTACGGCAGGCGCTCGAAGCGGCCTGGCGCGAAATCGTCGTCGCTGAGTCGGAGCAGCAGATCGAGTTCAAACTGCCGGCCTGGCGCAATGTGCCACTTGCGCTGCAACGCGCCACGCTGCGCGAAGCGGTGCGCCGCTTGCGCCCGTCGCTGCGCAACATCAACTTCGTCCACATCGAGGCGGCCGTGTCACACTTGCAGAGCGCGCAGACCGGCGCGCAGATCACGCTGCCACAGCAGCTCACAGTGGACGTGAGCTATCGGACGTTTACGGTCGGCGCGACCGGCCACGATCTCGAACGGCCCGATTGGCCGCTGCTCGCGCCCGGTCAGACTCTGCCGGTCAACCGGACCGGCTTCACACCCCTGCCCGATTCGGACTGGCAGCTTGCCGCAACGCACGTAGAGGCTTGGAGCGATGATGTCTTCACCCATCCCGATCCCTGGACGGCCCATCTCGACGCCGCTGCGCTTGGCGCCGAGCTTGTCCTGCGTACCCGCACCACCGGCGACATGTTCCATCCGCAAGGCATGCCCGCGCCGCTTCACTTGAGCGATTGGATGACCAACGTCAAAATCCCTCAGCGCGTGCGCGATCGTCTGCCGCTGCTCATCAGTGGTGAACGCATCGCCTGGGTTGCCGGTTTCCGCATCGGGCAACCCTTCAGCGTCACCTCCCGCACACGCCGCGTGCTCAAGCTGTCGTTTCAGCGCTGAGACGCGAAAAGACGGTCGTCGTCTGGAACGACTCCTACCATCGCTCCTACCATTGCGGGAATCCATCGTCGTCTGGAGACGACTCCTACAACTCCCAACTCTAACTCTCCGCTCCCACTCATGGACACCACGCCTTCCATCGTCGCCCCGCCCGCTCGTCCGATCGGTCAAGGTTATGCCATTGCGCTGACCGGCATCCTGCTATGGTCGACCACGGCGATCTTCATCAGCTACTTGCTGGAGCGCTACACCCTCGCGCCGCTGACGCTCGCCTTCTGGCGTGACCTGTTCACCACCTCGGCGCTGGCAGTGATACTGCTCGTCGCCCGTCCCGATCTGCTGCACATCGCGCGACGGCATCGGCTATTCCTCGTCAGCTACGGGTTCTCGCTCGCCGTGATGAACACGCTGTGGACTTACTCGGTGGGCCTGAACGGCGCAGCGGTCTCCACCGTCCTGGTCTATTCTTCGCCCGCCTTCACCGCGCTCGTCGCGCGCCGATTGTTTGGCGAGCCGTTGACCCGGCTGCGCGTGGCGGCCGTCTGCATAAGCATCTGCGGCTGCGTGTTGGTATCGGGCGCGTACACGACCGACGCCTGGTCGGTGAACCCGTGGGGGATCGTGATCGGGCTGGCGTCGGGGTTGGGCTTCACGTTCTACAGCGTCATGGGCAAGTTCTCGGCCCGGCGCGAGATCAACCCGTGGACGGCGACGCTGTCGGCCTTCGCCGTCGCTACCTGCATCTTGTTCTTCACGCAGACCGGCGGTACACTTTTCACGCTTGACCGCGCGATCGATGGTTGGGCAATCTTGCTCCTGTTGGCTATCGTTCCCACACTCGGCGGCTTCGGGTTGTACACGACCAGCCTGGGTTATCTCCCGGCGGGCACGGCCAATTTGATCGCCACGCTGGAACCGGCGCTCACCGCGCTGTTGGCCTTTATCCTGCTGGGCGAGTCGTTCAGCCCGATCCAGCTGACGGGCAGTTTACTCATCCTGGGAAGCGTGGTATCCTTGCGCGGGAGTTGAGATGGAGCCGCGCGTCAATTTATGGATCGAACAAGACGGCGAAGTGGTGCTCAGCGAGTGGCGCGTGAGCCTGCTCGAAGCGATCGCGCAGACGGGTTCGATCTCGGCGGCAGCGGCGCAGTTGAACGTGCCCTATCATCGCGCCTGGGACAAAATCCACGAGATGGAGGCCGGTCTCGGCGTGAAATTGGTCGAGACGCAAACGGGCGGCAGCGGCGGCGGCGGCGCGCAGCTCACGCCCGATGGTGCGCGCTACATCGAGCAGTTCCGACGTTTCCAGTCCGGCTTCAAAGAGCAGGTCGAGCGCCGGTTCCAGGAAACTTTCCAGAAGTAGCCGCTTTTTATTTCCCTGCGTTATGCCCTAGAAACATAGCGCCGATTCTGTTGACGAATGTCACTGTTGTGTTTTATCGGCTCAGGTTATGCTAACCCGGCATAACGCCAGACGTAGTGGATCACGAAACTCGCAGCGTAGCCCCTGGTGGGCGTCAAACGGGCGCAAGGCCCTACGCTAGGCTTTATCGGAAATAGTCGCATAGCCCCCTGCTTGCGCCCCCTTGTGGGGTTGTGGGCGTCGAAATCGCGCGAGAACGCGCACGAGGCGCTATGCTACGCTGTTATTTCCGATAGAGTCTACTACATCAACACAAGAGGAGCTTTCGATGAAACAGCTAGCCGTCCCGCTTCGATCCCTTGTTTTGCTCGCCATCGTATTAGCGGCATGTACTGCGCCAGCCGCACCACCGGCCCAACCGACAACCGCTTCGGAGTCACAAGTGCTCCGGCTGGCCACCACGACCAGCACCGCCGATTCGGGCTTGCTCGACGCCCTGCTGCCGGATTTTGAAGCGCAGTGCAGCTGCCGCGTCGATGTCGTCGCCGTCGGCACCGGCCAGGCGCTCGAAATCGGCAGCAAAGGCGACGCCGATGTGGTGCTCGTCCACAGCCGCAAAGCGGAAGACCAGTTCGTCGCCGACGGACACGCAAAAGAGCGGTTCGACGTCATGTACAACGACTTCATCCTGGTCGGCCCGATCGATGACCCGGCGCAGATCAACGGTCTGGCGACGGCCCAAGAGGCCTTCAACGCCGTCATGGATGCGGAGGCGTTGTTCGCCAGCCGAGGCGACAAATCGGGCACGCACAATAAAGAGCTGAGTATCTGGGCCGCGCTGACTATCACGCCGACGGCCGAGATGCAGTGGTACAACGCGCTGGGTCAAGGGATGGGCGAGACGCTGACCTTTGCCAACGAGCAAGGCGCGTATACGCTCGCCGATCGCGGCACGTATCTGGCGATGAAAGATCAGCTGCCTAACCTGAGCGTGCTCGTCGGCGGCGCTACGCTCGCCGAGAACAAAGATAAGACCCTGCTCAACCCGTATGGCGTGCTGGCCGTCAACCCCGATACGCACCCCGGCGTCAACTTCGCGCTGGCGACGCAGTTCGTCGAGTGGCTGGTCTCGCCGGAGACGCAGCAGGCGATTGGCGCCTATGGAGCCAATAAGTTTGGGCAGCCGTTGTTCTATCCTTCGGCAGGTGAATAGAATATCGAAGACCTACTACGCGCCCTCGGCAATCCCGACTTAATCGAGATCGTCGCGCTCACTTTACGTGTCACCGGCCTGGCATTGTTGATCAGCACGCTCGTCGGCGTGCCGCTGGGCGCGCTGTTGGGGCTGGCGCAGTTCAGAGGTAAGCGCTTCATCACGGTGCTGTTGTACACCGGCATGGGCTTGCCGCCGGTCGTCGTCGGGCTGTTCGTCTACCTGCTGCTCTCACGCAGCGGGCCGTTTGGTTCGTTGAGCTGGTTGTTCACGCCGTCGGCGATGATCGCCGCGCAAACGGTGATCGCCCTTCCGCTGGTCACCGGCTTGACGCTAAGCGCCGTGGCCTCGGTCGACCCCGCGCTGCGCCAACAAACGTTTGCGCTGGGCGCGACGCGCCGGCAGATCGCCTGGACCGTTCTGCGCGAGGCGCGGGTCGGGGTGACGGCGGCGATTGTCGCCGCATTCGGCGGCATCATCTCGGAGGTTGGCGCGGTGATGCTCGTCGGCGGCAACATCGCGGGGCAGACGCGCGTGCTGACGACCGCGATCGTGTTGTACACCCGCCAGGGCGATTTCGCCTTGGCGTTGGCGCTGGGCGTGATCCTGATCGGGCTGGCCTTCGCCGCCAACCTGCTGCTGTTGCAGCTGCAAGGCAGGGCGCGCAACTGAGGCGTGATACGTACTACGTAATACGTAGTACGTATCACGTATACAGACACCATTGGATAACCTCCTCTATCAGCTCAACTCTCTACAACAGCGCTACGGCGCGCGCCTCGTGCTCGATCTCGATCGGCTGGACGTGCAGCGCGGCGAGACGCTGGCGATGATCGGGCCGAGTGGGTCGGGCAAGAGCACGCTGTTGCGGCTGCTCCAGTTTAGCGAACGCCCCAGCGCCGGCCAGCTCATCTTCGATGGGCAGCTGATCGAGAGCGAGCCGCCGCTGGCCCTCCGCCGCCGCGTGACCACCGTCTTTCAACGCCCGATGCTGCTCGATCGCTCCGTGCGCGCCAACGTTGCCTATGGGCTGCGGCTGCGCGGCCGGCGCAATGGTCGTGAGCAGGTCGATCGCCAGCTGGAGCAGCTCGGCCTGAGCGAGCTGGCGGCTCAACCGGCGCGCGCCCTGTCCGGCGGCGAAGTTCAGCGGGTGGCGCTCGCGCGCGCCCTGGCGGTCGAGCCGGACGTGCTGCTGCTCGACGAGCCGACGGCCAATCTCGATCCCTACAACGTCGGCCTGATCGAGAACATCATCCGGGCGCAACACGAGCGCGGCGTCACGATCGTGTTGGTCACCCACCACATCTTCCAGGCGCGGCGCCTCGCCGCTCGCACGGCGCTGCTCTTGAACGGCCGCCTCATCGAAAGCGCGCCCACCTCCGAATTGCTCGATACCCCACGCGATCCGCGCACGCGCGCGTTTTTAAGCGGCGAAATGATCTACTGACTTTCCAACAGTAGACCTCCGAGGTCTCCCCAAAAGTGATGCGGGCGGTCGAAACGCCCGCGCACGCCGCGCTGAAGCCAGAGAGTCCCGTGCCGACCTCGGAGGTCTGGTGGTCTGCAGGTTGGCAATGCAACTGTAACGGAGCGCTACACTTCCGAAACACTCCCTAGCTTGATCCACACCCATGCACAATGGTATGATGAGACGCAATCCCGTACCACACAGTTCGCTTCCGATTAATGTTGGCCTTCATCCGTGTGACATGCCGGATCAAACTCTGACTCAACCGATCAAGGGCGTCGCCTCTCCCGGACTGCACCGGCTGATCCTGTTTACCGAGTGGCTGGCGCGGCTGTCCTGGCCCGGCCAGGTTTCCGTCGTGCTTGGCTACACGGCCTTCGTCATGCTGGTCTGGGGAGTTAGCCTCGACTCCTTCGCCGCCGGTTTTACCGTGGCGCTGGTCAGCCTGTTCTTCACCCTGATCGACTGGATCGCGCTGGCTCAGCTGCCGCGCCGCCGGCGTTCGTATGGGCCAATCGCGCCCGGCGTCGTACTGTTCGGCGGGCTGCGCTGTATCCTGAGCACGGCGCTGGCGCTGTTTGCCGGGGATGCCGTGCTCGCCTCGACATTGCTGTTGGTCGGCCATCTGGCGCTCACCGGCTACGCGCTGGATAGCATGTGGGGCGAACCGTTCCGCGTCGGCGTGACCCGACTGGTCTACCGCTCACCCAAGCTGGATGGCGCAGCGCCGATCCGGATCGCGCATCTCAGCGACTTCCACGTCGAACGGCTCACGCGCCGCGAGGAGAAGGTGCTGTCACTGCTCGACGAGCTGCGCCCGGATTTGATCGTTTACACCGGCGATCTGCTCTCGTTCTCGAACGTCGACGATCCGGTAGCTCAGGCGGAATGTCGCGAATTGATGTCGAAGCTGCGCGCGCCGTTAGGCGTGTTCGCCGTGCCCGGCACGCCGCTCATCGACACCGAGTCGGCGCTGGAGCACGTGCTGTCCGGGCTGGACAACGTCACCCTGCTCAAAGATTCTATCCTCTCGCTGTCGGGCTATCCCCCGCTCCGCTTGATCGGACTGAGCTGCACCCACAATCCGGCGCTCGATGGGCCGCGCCTGGAGCGCTTGGTCGAAGACCTGCCTTCCGATAACTATCGCCTGCTGCTGTATCACACACCCGACCTGATGCCCGAAGCCGCGCGCTGCGGCATCGACCTGGTGTTATGCGGCCATACGCATGGCGGGCAAGTGCGCCTGCCGCTGTTCGGCGCGCTGTTCACCAGCTCGATCTACTGGAAGCGCTACGAGATGGGCGAGTATCGCGAAGGCCACACCACCCTGTATGTCTCGCGTGGCATCGGCATGGAGGGCAAAGGCATGCCGCGCATGCGCTTTTTGTGCGAGCCCGAAATTGAACTGATCGAGCTGCGGGGCACGCGCGCCGCCGAAGATACGCTGCGTGAGCGCGCGCCTGGCCGCCCCACAACCAATGGGCCGCATAGCGAGACGGCCGTGAAGCAGCTGCTGAACCGCCTGCACCCGATCCGAGCCTTCGAGGAACGCGGGTGACTGAGACGCGCCCGGACGAGAACCTGCTTGGCGAAGCCCGCGAACTGATCCTGGTCAGCGCCGACGCGACAGGCGCGCCTCAGGAAACCCCATTGCCGTTTGTGTACGACGACGGCGTCGTCTACCTGCTCGCGCACAGCGCTGCCGACTGGTATCAAAACGTCCAACGCGATCAGGGCGTAGTGCTGCGCGTGGAACGGCGCGGCTTTAGAGGCCGCGCCCGGCCGCCTAACGCCAAACAGCGCCCCCAGGCGTCCGCCCAGATCACGGCCTTGTTCAAGCGCAAGTATGGCGCGGCTGTGCTCAAAGACTGGCCCTTACAGGCGCAGCGGCCCGTGACAATCGACATACAGTTTTGATGTCAAACACGCCTCGGCTGGAGGCGTGTTTGGCTTTACACTGTTCGCAGTCATCGACTCGATCGCTGCCGCCCGCCGCGAGGTTCGTGTGACGCCTCAGCACATCCTCATTGTCGAAGACGATCCGGCCATCGCCGCGTTCGTACAAACGGCGCTCGAACGCGAGGGGTTTGCGACAGATAGCGTCGCTAACGGCCGCGCCGCGCTCGACCGCGTCGCCGCCGCCCCGCCCGACCTCATCCTGCTCGACCTGATGCTGCCCGGCCTCGACGGCCTGCAAGTCTGCCAGGCCATCCGCCGCCGGCCGGGTTACATCCCTATCATCATGCTCACCGCCAAAGACGACGACGTCGATAAGATCGTCGGGTTGGAGCTCGGCGCGGACGACTATATCACCAAGCCGTTCAAGACGCGCGAGCTGATCGCGCGGGCGCGCGCAATTCTGCGCCTGATCCACCATTGCGCCGATCCGGCTTCGCGCTGCTTGCGCTTCGGCCCGCTGGAGATCGACTTGGGCGGGCGCACCGTCACCTGCAACGGCGAGTTGATCGGCCTGACGCCGAAAGAGTTCGACCTGTTGGCGCTGCTCGCGTCCCACCCTGGCCGGGTCTTTGGCCGGGAGACGCTGCTGGAGCAAGTGTGGGGCTTCGATTACGCCGGCGAATCCCGCACGGTGGACGTGCACATTCAACGCTTGCGCCAAAAGATCGAAGCCGATCCCCACACGCCGGAATTCTTAATCACCGTGCGCAACTTCGGCTACAAGTTCGAAGACTGAGGGCGTATCACGGCGCGGGTCTGCGAAGCGTGCCGCAACCCAAACATGGGGACGCGGATAAACGCGGATTCACGCGGATTCTGATGTTATCTGCGTTCATCCGCGTGAATCCGCGTCCAAAAACTTCGCGGCCAACGCAGTTTCTGCGAAGCATGCCGCAAACACAGAAGTGATCCACGAATCCACACGAATGAACACGAATAAGGCTTTTCTTTGTGCCCTGGTGTCTCGCCTAGCGCGCCCCCGACGCGAAGCGTCGGATAGGGCGTGGTGGTGAGTTTTCAGACAGCCTCTGAACTCGAGGGGACGAGTTGGACGGCGTCATCGCGAGTGTGCCACTGGGACTGATCGTGTTGGCAGCGCTGCTGCTATTCGGCGCGGGTCTGGCCGCCGGGTGGCTGGCTGCGCACGCGCGAGCGCGACGGCGATCGCCACGCCGTCCCGTCGAGAGCACGCCCCGCCTGACCCCTTTGCTCGAGGCGCTGCCACAGGCCGCCCTGATCGTCAACGCGGATGGCCGCGTGATCGTCCGCAACGCGCGAGCCGAGCAAGTGTTAAAGGCGTTCGGTCACGCCGACGAACTGCCGCTGGCGGTGGACGCAGCCATCGGGCGCGTGATCCGCTCGCGCCTGGCCGAATCGCTGGACATCGCGCTGCCCGGCAACCCGGCCCGCCGCTTGCGGGTTTCGGCCTCTCCGCTGTTCGACGCTCAGGTCGTGACCGAGGCGCTGGTGCTGTTCATCGACCCGGAGGCCGGTTCGGGCCGCGCGGAAGTGTATCAGAGACTGATCAGCACCATCGCGCACGAGGTTCGCACGCCGCTGACGGCGATCATGGGCCACGTCGACATCCTCGGTAGCTGCCGGCCAGATGAGGAAGCCTTATGGCGGCGCTCGCTCAGCTTCGTGGCGAGCGAGACCGAGCGGCTGGCGCGACTTGTTGAAGACTTGCTCAGCCTGTCGCGGCTCGATCGCCTATCGCTGCATCTTCAGCCGGTGAACCTGCGCGGCGTTGCAGAAGAGGCGCTGTCGGAGCTGTACGATGCAGCCGAGCGCCGTCAGGTGTCGCTCGTTCTGCAATCGCCAGCGGAACACCCGCGCGTGCAGGCGGACCCCGATCGTATCCGGCAAGTGTTCCTCAACCTGCTCGACAACGCCATCAAGTACGCGCCCGGCAGCACCGTGACGGTGCGCTTGGCCGTCGACGGTGAAGCGGTGCGCATCGAGGTCAGCGACGACGGCCCGGGTATCTCCTCCGAAGACCTGCCCCACATCTTCGAGCCGCTGTATCGCGGCGGGCGCACCGCTCCCGGCGCAACCGGCACCGGCTTGGGCCTGACCATCGTGCGCACCATCCTCGATCAGCACAATGCGCCGATCGATGCGCACAGCGCCCCGGGTGAAGGAACCACCTTCACTTTCTCTTTGCCGATCTCGCGCCCCGACTAACGACGATCCGCTGCCCGCAACCGCATCGCGCCCGCGCAGGTAAGACGCCGGTTATTAACGCGGGCGGCATCTTCGATACCAGGGCAATTGTTTACACAATTGTTACATGCCTGTGTCCTGGTTTTGAATTGGAGGCTGTACGCTGCGACTAGAACTCGTCAGGAGGCAGAACCATGTCGCTGCACAGCTTCAACCGGAGAGGCGCGACCCTGATCGCAGTCGCGCTGATGCTGACGCTGCCGATCGTTCTATCACCTATCACGTCGCAAGCCGTGTCACTGGTCCTCGCGGACTTCACGCCCACCGTCTACGTGTACCTGCCCGTAATCGAAAAGGAGGGTTCCCCACCGCCACCGACAGCTAGCCCCACGCCGACCCGGCCGCCATCCATTATGCCTGGTCGCTGGATCGGCGCCACGAGTCGCGGGCAGCCCTTGTTGCTCGACGTGTCGTCCGACAGTGCCCAGTGGAGCAACTTCGTGCTGACCACCGATTTCGCAGCACCCAGCTGCGGCGTCAGTTATTCAGAGCTGACGCAGACAACGGCCGGGCCTGGTAACATCACCAGCAATCAGTTCAGTTTCTCTGGCGGCGTTTTCTCGTTCACGGGCCGGTTCAACTCGGCGACGACGGCGTCCGGCACTTACACATTCAGCAATTACCCCTTCGTCTACCCCCTGCCGGGACCGCCCTACGTGTGCGTTTTTTATCTGACCCAATCCGGCACCTGGACGGCGAACTGGCAATCCACACCCGCTCCGACCCATACGCCTACGCCTTCCGCCACGTCGGCGACCACGGCCACACCCACTCAGACACCTACGGCCACACCCACCATCCCGCCGGCGTCAACGCCGGTTCCAGGCCACTGGGCAGGCACGACCAGCCGTGGGCGTTCCATGTCGTTTGACGTGTCGTTGAACAGCACGCAGTGGATGAGCTTCACCCTCAGCACCGATTTCTCGGCTCCATCTTGCGGTGTCGGGTCGAGCGACCTGACGGTGACGCGGCCAGGCCCCGGCAGTATCACCAACAACCAGTTCAGCTCATCGGGTGGAGGTTATGCCTTCACAGGTCAGTTCAATTCCGCGACGGCGGCATCCGGCACGTATGCGTTCGACAACTTTCAGATCGTAATCGGGCTTCCATACCCGCCGTACGTCTGCTTCTACTATCTGACTCAATCTGGCGCCTGGACGGCGGGAGGGCCGTAGAGGTAACGGCTCACGAACTAATCCGCTTCCAAACGCGATCTCGATCCCCTCCTACGGCCCGCGACCTCACGCCTCGCCCACGGACGTGGGTCTCAGCCGCACGTTACGGTTCAAGCACAACAGGATGGGCGCGGATTAGGCCGAAAAAGCCATGAGCAGTTACAAGTCGTGAATAGTTACAAGGCGGGCAACTCATGAACCGATATTTGCCGTTGCGACTGATGGGCTGCCTGGTGCTGATCGCGTTGGCCGCAAGCGCCTGCGGCGGAACGGCGACGACCTCGCTCGGCGAGATCGAAACTTCGTTGGGCACATTCAGCATCAAGGATGTTCAGCTGACCGATCGCTTTCCGCCAGATTGCAGCGCGGGCCCGCCGAGATGCAACCAGGCGCAGAGCGGTTATCAAATGGTGATCGTCTGGCTGGAGCCGACTGGCCAGATCGACGCCACCACAGCAGGCATTCAATTCATGACGGCGACAGACGAGGTATTCGTGATCGCGAGTAATGGCTCGTAGGCAAAACGCGCCGCGAGCGGCATGTACCAGTCGCAGTACTTTGTGGCCTTCACACCGGCCACAACGGCGCGTGGCTTCAAACTGTCCTGGCCTGGCAATCCTGAGATCGATCTGGGCAAGTGACACGGCGCCCGAAAGGAGAAGCGGCTCTACCGGATCGGGCGGGAAAAGCAATCCGCGAATCGCGCGAAAACATTAGCGAAGATTCGCGTGATTCGCGGATAATCCCGTCCAAGTCGGGAGAGCCGGAGAAGCGAAATGAGCCATCACGCATGGTTGCGATGGATAGTTGGCCTGACATGCGCCGCGCTTATCTTGAGCGCGTGCGGTACACCTGCGGTCCCTGCTCCAGCCACACCAGGTCCTGCGGCATCCGCACCCACGGGCACGCCGCCCCCAGCGTCACCGACTAACACACCATCCTCCGCACAGGCTCCGGCCGGACCGACTCCTGGCGCTACCTTCGTGGCTAAGTTAGAGGGCGGCGAAATCACATTCGTTATTGCTTCAAATGGAATGTCTATCCAGGCTGGATGGAGCGTCGACATCTCCGGATCGGTCAAGTGCATGCAGGGCGGGTCGGTCTCGAAAATACAGGGGCAGTACGACGCCACCCTACCTATCAAGAACCTGGCGTTTGAATACACGACGGGGGATGGAGCGGTGGAATTCCGCGGCAACTTCGACACGCCGACGACAGCCAGTGGCGCCTTCAAAATGCGCTTGGGCATGGGGCCATCGGCCTGCACCTTCGGCCCGTTGGAGTGGACAGCCACCAGCCAGTAGCGTTAATCGAGTCGATCCGCATACAAGGGGTGAACCATGTCCGACCTCATCGGCAAAACCCTCGGCCCGTATCGCATCCTCGAACAAATCGGCGTCGGCGGCATGGCGACCGTCTACAAAGCCTATCAGCCCGGCATGGATCGCTACGTTGCCATCAAGATACTGCCGCACTACCTGATGCAAGACGAGCAACTCTCGAAACGCTTTCAGCGCGAAGCGCGCGCCATCGCCAAACTCGAGCACGCTCACATCCTGCCCGTCCACGACTACGGCGAGGCCGGGGACACCACCTACATCGCCATGCGCTACGTCGAGGCCGGCACGCTCAAGCAGCGCATCACCCGTGGCCCACTGCCTCTCGACGAGATCGCCCGCCTCATCAGCCAGATCGGCAGCGCGCTGGACTATGCCCATCGTATGGGTGTGATTCACCGCGACGTGAAGCCCGGCAACGTGCTGATCGACGATCAAGGCAACACGTATCTCACCGATTTCGGCCTGGCGCGCATGATGGAGGCGTCGGATCAGCTCACCGCGTCGGGCGTGGGCGTCGGCACACCGGCCTACATGTCACCGGAACAAGGTCAGGGCGTCAAGGTCGATCACCGCTCGGACATCTATTCGCTGGGCGTTGTTCTGTTCGAGATGGTCACCGGCCACGTGCCCTACGAGGCGGAGACGCCGATGGCGGTGATGCTCAAGCACATCACCGACCCGCTGCCGCTGCCGCGTTCGATTAAGCCCGACGCGCCGGAGCCGATCGAGCGCGTCATCCTCAAGGCGTTAGCGAAAGACCCGGCGCACCGCTACCAGACGGCGGGCGAAATGGTGCAGGCGTTGAACGCCGCCGTGCGCAGGGCGGCGGCGAAGGAAGTCGCCGAGCCGCAGCCGGTCGCGGTAGCCGTGCGGAAACGCGAGCGCGAAGACGTGTCGCTGATCACACGACTGGAGCAAGCGTGGCGACAGCCGCGCGGCAAGGTCGGTTTGATCAGCAGTGCAATCCTGCTTCTTGCATTTCTGGCTCTCCTGCTCAACCAACTGCCGGGCAACGTTGCGATCGTCGGGCCGGGAGCAAATGCGACGGCGACCTCCGCCATCGCGCAGGCGGCGACGCCGACGAGCAACGTCGCGCAGGCAGCAACACCCGCGACTGTGCGCCCAACGGCGACCTCTGCCGCCCCGCCCGTATCCGCGGAGTCGCAGGTCACCAGCCTATGGACGACCAACGGGCCGTATGGCGGGGCCGTGAACAGCCTCGCCATCGATCCGAACGCGCCGACGACGCTGTACGCCACCGTCTTCGACACGGGTGTGTTTCGCACCCGGAACGGGGGCGAGAGCTGGGAACTGGTGTTTGCCAGCGAATATAACAATCCCATGGCGATGGATCCTCTCTCGCCCCACCGGATTTACATGGGCAGATCGTTTGAAGGGCTGTATCGCTCGGACGATGGGGGCGACACCTGGGCGGCTATCCCGATTCCGGACAGAAGCGCAGAGACCTACCTGCCAGCCGCGCATCCGACTGTCGCCGGGAGCGTGTATGTGGGTCTCGACGGGCCGTGTCCGGCCGGATGCGGCCTCTTCAAGTCCGAAGACTACGGCCAGACCTGGATTGATTGGACGAACGGGCTGACGGATACGCTGGTCACGGCGCTGGCGTTTGACCCGGCGGACGCGCAGGTGATGTACGTGGGGACTGGCAATGGGAATGTCTTCCGCTCGACGAACGGCGGCGAAGCGTGGGAGTTCATCGGCCAGCCGGACTACTTTATCAGCGTGCTCGCCGTCAATCCGTTTGGCGCGCACGAAGTCTGGGCATCCAACGGAGATGGTCGCGGGCACTGGGGACTCGTGTCGAAGTACGATTCCGGAGCGTGGGTGCAAGTGTCTGACGGAGTGGGCGCCATCGTCTTTGATCAGAAAGTCGCCGGGACAATCTGGTTGGGCAGCCTCAAATCCACGGATGGCGGCCTCACCTGGACTGACTTCAACGCCGTGCCTCGCCAGTTGATCGCGCTGGCCGTTGCCCCGACCGACCCGCGCGTCATCTATCAGGGCTACAACGGCGATGGTATCTACAAGACGACCGACAGCGGCGCAACCTGGCAGGAGGTCAATCAAGGGTTGACGGGCCTGATCCCCGATTGGCTGGCCAGCGCGCCGGATGACCCGAACACCGTGTACGCCATCGTCCACACAACGGGGATTTTCAAAACCGAGGATGGCGGCGAGACGTGGCGTCGAATCCCGACTGAGAGCGAGAGGCCACGCGCCCCGATCGTTGACCCGGTGAAAGCGGGACGCCTGTACGTCGGCGTGGACATTACCGAAGATGATGGCGCGACCTGGCATCGGGCGCTGCCGCAACTGCCGCCAAAGTATGTGGCGTGTTGTGGGTTCAGATTGCACTCGCTGATTGCCACGGGGCAACCCGGCCACATGGTGGCGGGTGGAGGCTTCTGGGGAAACGTGTCAGGCGAGGCAGTCGCCGGAGCCCTCTATACCAGCCGCGACTTTGGCGAGACCTGGACCTACGTGGACGTGGGCCGGGAAATCAGCCCGGTCATCACGCTGGCCTCTGACCCGCGCAATCCGGCAGTGATCTATGCGGGCACCGGGGACTACAAGGGGCAAGGCAGCGGCATCTGGAAGAGTTCTGACGGCGGCGCGACGTGGTTTCCGTCGATGCTTTCTGACCAACAAGTAAACGGGATTGGCGTGGAGCCTGCGCCGCCCTACCGCGTGTTTGCCGCTTACGGAGGTGCTGTCTTCGTTTCGACGAATGAGGGTGCGTCGTGGACTGCGGTGAATGCTCCGCCCATTGGCGAATATGGCGTTCACTGGCTCGGCTTTGCGCCCGGCGATCCACCGGCGTTGTATGCGTCGAGCGCGCAAGGATTCTTCTACTCGACAGACGGGGCCAGTTCATGGCAGCAGGTGACCGGCAATCTGGGGAGCCCGGTACGGTCACTGGCCGCTACAGTAATAGAGGACGAAGTGATCCTATTTGTGGGCGCAACCGGAGGCGTCTACCGGCTGGAAAACGCGCCACCAGAGGCTGCCGCGCCGCTCACCCCGCAGGCCGAGCAAGCCCGCGCCTTCGCCGAGCCGATCCTGCAAGCCATCGCCGACCGCCAGCCGGATTTTCAGGACGATTTCTCAAATGCCCCGAACGGTATTCTCAGTTTGAAGGGCGGGCCGGATGATGTGACGTATGGGAGGCCGGAGATGCAGGCCGCCGATTTTGTGATGCAGTTCGAGTTCATCCCAAAGACCACAGACAACCCTAATATCGCTTTTCAGATGCGCTGGTCGCCAGCTGACGAGACATTCCTTGATTTTTCGTTCTGGCCTCAATCCGGAGAGTGGCGTGTCAGCAGCCACGTTGACTTTGTCGTGTCCCCCATTGTCAGCGGCCGTACCCGCAGTGTCGGACGAGACTTGCGGACTCAGGTGACCGTCATCGCCAGAGGAGAGCAATTCGCAATTTACCTAAACGAGGCCCCCCTCACGTACTTCCGCGACAGTTCGTCAACGGGCATGGGCAACGCTATCAAGAGTCAGGGGGGATCGAGCACGACGGAGATCGACTTCGACAATCTCAAATTCTGGAACCTGGACAACGTGCCAGGGCTGCCGTAATACCAGTCGCTCAAACAGAAGCGGCGACCCGCAATCGAGTCGCCGCTCATCTTCAAGATGCGACGCACTTTCCAAGTGCGTCGCATCTCGTTACCCTCAGCGCCGCTGGCCCTGTTTGAACATCGATCCCGCCGCGCCGACGCCGAACATTTCGCCGGTGAGCTTGAAGCCGGCTGCCTGCAAGCGCGGCGAGAAATTCGGACGGATGCCCGTCGGCTTCATCTCGCCTTCCACTTTCCCCGTCTCGGTGCTGATCGCCTTCGCCTGGAACAGGAAGACATCCGACAGAACGATGTTCTCGCCCTCCATGCCCTGTACCTCGGTGATGCGCGTGACTTTGCGCGACCCGTCACTCAAGCGCTCCTGCTGCACGATCAGATCGACCGCCGCCGCGATCTGCTGCCGCACGACGCGCACCGGCAGATCGAAACCGGCCATCAGCACCATCGTCTCCAACCGGCTGATCACATCGCGCGGGGTGTTGGCGTGCACGGTCGTCAGCGACCCGTCGTGGCCGGTGTTCATCGCCTGCAACATATCGATCGCTTCACCGCCGCGACACTCGCCCACCACGATCCGTTCGGGTCGCATGCGCAGCGCGTTGATAACCAGATCGCGGATCGTCACCTGGCCGCCGCCTTCCGGCAACGCCGGGACGGTTTCCAGGCGCACGACGTGTTTCTGCTGCAGCTGCAACTCCGCCGAATCCTCGACGGTGACGATGCGCTCGTCGTCTGGAATGAACGAGGACAGCACGTTCAACAGTGTAGTCTTGCCCGACCCGGTGCCGCCCGCGACGACGGTGTTCAGCCGCGCGACCACGCACGCCTGCAAGAAATCGGCCATGTGCTGGGTCAGCGATCCGAAGCCGATCAAATCCTGCACCGACAGCCGCTTGGCAGGGAACTTGCGGATCGTAATCGTCGGGCCGTTGAGCGCCGAGGGCGGGATAATGGCATTCACGCGGCTGCCGTCCGGCAGGCGCGCATCCACTAACGGTCGCTTGCGATCGATCGTGCGGCCCAGCGGCTTGACAATCCGCTCGATGATCTGCATCACGTGATCGTAGTCGCGGAACCGAACGTCGGTTTCGATCAGTTTGCCGCCGCGCTCGATGTAGGTGAGCTCGGGGCCGTTGACCATCACCTCGCTCACCGTCGGGTCGCGCAGGTACGGACCGATCGGCCCGTAGCCGATCGTGTCGTCGGTCACCGTCTCGATCACTTTCGCCGCATCGCCGTTGACCAGCTTCACGCCTTTCTGCGTCAGCAGCCGGCCGACCTGCTCCTTGACCCAGTCGACATTCGCCGGAGCCAGCCCCAGCCGCTCACCGGCAGCGGGCGCGATTTGCGCCACGAGCCACTCGCGCAACTTGTGATAGTGCTCAAGCGGCAGGCTCAGCTCATCTTTCAGCGCAGGCATTTCAGCAATCGCATTCATGCTCATCCCGTCTCAAACGGTTTCTACCTTGTTATCGAGATACCGCCGGGACGACTATAACGTAGGATGACAGGCGCCAATGTTTGGCGTAGGATGATGGTCAGTTTGGTTTGTGTTGTTTTGAGATAGCAAACCGGCTCAAAACACAAAACCGACCGCACGGGATCAGTGCGGTCGGTGTATACCCGGCGCAGGAACAATCTGCGGTTGTGCTCACCGCCCGCGTCCCCGCGGTCGATCAGAATAGACGCCCGCGCGGATGCGGGCTTGGAGCAGCAAACAGCGCGACTTGTGATCGCGCGCAGTATAAATGCGGCCCCAGGTCGAATCGCCTTACTAGTCAGTCCATCTGAAGCGGGCACAAGGCCCTATGCTACCCATCAAAATCAACTGGACTGACAACTACTTTTGGCCGGTTGAAACCAGCACGAGCACGGATTGCGCCAACCCACGCAGCGCGACCGCTGCCGGCGAATCGGGATCGCTGACCACCAGCGGCCGGCCGGACTCGACCGATCGGTACGCCGATCCAACGGCCGAGTCGATGATGTGAACCGGCTCTTCGCCCACTGCGGCGCGGATCGTGCTGAGCGCGCTCTGCGCTTCCAGGCCGGCGCGATTCGCCCACACCAGCCGCAGGCGTGAGCGATTGACGCCCATTTCCGTCAGCGCCAACAGCATGCGCTGCGCTTGCAGCACCGCCGCGCGATCCGAATCGATTGCCATCAAGACCAAATCGCATTTGCTCAGCAACGCACGCGGAATCGGGTTCAAGCCGCCGCCCAAATCCAACACGCACACGTCACACAGCTCGAGCAGCCGGGCCAGCACGATCCGGGCCTGCTCCGCTGAAAACTCTTCGCTCGTCGTCGCTAAAAAACGCAACCCGCTCTCGTGCGCCGCCAGCGCCTGCTCGATCACTCCAAGATCGATCGCTTCCGGCTCGCGCGTGAGGAGCTCGGCGGAAGTGGGCGCCGCGCCCAGACCCAGGTGAATCGCCGCCGTCCCGCTCGGATCGAAATCGGCCAGGATGGTTGGGCACGACGCCGCCAGCGTGACGGCCAAATTCACCGCAATCGTCGTCGTCCCGACGCCGCCCTTCACGCCGACCACACCCACCGCGCGACCGCCGGCCTGCTTCGATTTGCGCTCGCGCGCCCGCTCCAGCACGCTCTGAATGTGTGAAGCCAACTCGTCGGGATGCACCGGCTTGGTCACGTAATCATCCGCACCGACCCGGTAGCCTTCCACCTGGCTCGCCATCTGCGCCTTAGCGGTGAGCATGACGACCGGGATATCGGTCAGGCGCGGATTGGACTTCAGGCGACGGCAGACTTCGTACCCGTCCATGTGCGGCATCATCAGGTCCAGCAAAATCAGGTCTGGCGGATCGGACTCAATCAGCAGCAGCGCTTCCGTGCCGCCGGCCGCCTTGAGGACCGTATAGCCACGCCGTTCGAGCGTGAGACCGATTAGGGTCAGGGCATCAGGATCGTCGTCGATAATCAGGATCCGTTCGTTCACAGTCGCCTCCAGCGTTTCGCGCTGCGCGTGCCTGGCGCCTCTAAGTTTAATCCATCACGCACAAAATGCAATAGCCTGATGAGCAGTTCGAACTGCGTCTCACCTAGCTTGCGCCGCAGTTGTACGGCGGGCGCAGAGTTCGAACGCTGAGAATCGCGCGACTCGCGATCACTGAGGCTCGCTCAACAGGCCGGCGGCGACCAGCCAGGTATAGAAATGATGTAGTTCGCCGCGCGCGCGTGGATCGAAATTGGGCGGCGTGGTCGTACTGGTATTGACCCAGTAGGTGCGCAGGCCCAAGCGATTCGCGGGTTGGATATCGTTGATGAAGTCATCGCCGATCATCAGGCTCTCGGCCGGCGCACAGGCGATGCGGTCTAGAATCTCATGGTAATACTGCAAGCTGGGCTTGGCCGCGTGCATATTCTCCGAGGTGGTGATCAGCGCCAGCGGCAGATCGGCGATACCGGCCCATTCAAGGCGCTGGTCCACGGCGACCTGCGGGAAGATGGGATTCGTGGCAACGACCACGCTCAACCCGGCGTCGAGCATCGCCTGCACGGTCTCGCGTGCGCCGGGGCGGGGACGAACCAGGCTGCGCAGGCTGCGATATGACGTGGCGTAAAACGCTTCCACGGACGGCAGCAATTCGTCGCGCAGGACGCCGAGGCGCGGGTAGAAATTCAGGTCGAAGACTTCCTGGTTGGTCAAGGTCTGGTCGGAGTTGTGCAGCAGGAACTGCAGCGCGTGCAGCCAGGTCTGTACGAACTGTTCTGGCCCCACACGATGCGCGACGTGCGGCGCGAATCGGCGCAGGAAGTGCGTGATGAACACATCCATATCGTTGTCCAGGAGTGTTCCATCGAGGTCGAACAACACCGTTCGCAGCGGCACAATCTCACTCCTCGCCGAACAGGGCAGCCACCGGCAGATCGACGTGACACTGGCCGCAACCAACGTGTGGCTCGGCGACAGCGCCGCCGCTACGGACGCAGGTTGCCGTCACCTCCATACGCCGGCCCAACCCGAGGAAACCCCTGATAGCGCGTCCTTCTAAGCGGAGGTGCGAGCAGCCATTGGCGCGCAAGATGCCCGGCGCCGGGCAGCCCCGGCACAGATCGGGAGACCAGGCTTGAGCAGTAGCAGTTTGTTCGACGAGGCGGCACTCTTGGATCGAGCGGCCGCGATGAAAATCTTGATAATAGTAACGGCACTCTTGGCCGAAGGGCGTACGCATACGCTGGATTATACCTGTAACCGTATCACTCGCCAACCGCACGTTGTAGGAGCGGGCCGCGCGCCATCCATCTGACAAAAGCATAGAGGCGAGCCGATGCTCGCCTCTACCTGCAACATGCACGGCCTGCCCAGTTTGAGAATCCGGACAGGTCTAACGGGTATCCCTCACACGCGCGTAACATAGTCTCCGGTGCGCGTGTCGATGCGAATCGTGTCGCCCTCTTTGACGAATAAGGGCACCGTCACTCGGAAACCGGTGGCGACCGTCACCGTCTTGGTCGCACCGCTGGCCGTATCGCCCCGCACGCTCGCTTCCGCCTGCGTCACTCTTAGATCGACCGCCGTGGGCAGTTCCACGCCCAGCGGCTCGCCGTTATACTCCTGCACGATGATCGACATGTTGTCCGTCATGTAGTTCACCGCGTCACCCAGCGTCTCGGAGTTCATCGCGATCTGCTCGAAGGTCGAGGTATCCATGAAATGATAGAGATCGTCGTCGTGATAAAGATATTGCATCTCGCGGCTCTCGATGCGGATGTCCTGCACCCGATCGCCGGACTGAAACGTCTTCTCCATCGTCGTGCCCGTACGGATATTGCGGATCTTCGTACGGATGGTCGCATTGCCGCGACCCGGCTTGTTGTGTGAATACTCCAAGACGCGATAGAGCTGCCCATCCAGTTCAAACGTCGTCCCTTTGCGCAAATCATTCACATCGATCATACCGAAGCGTTGCTCCTGTTACTATTTGATTCTCGCACGCGATTATACCATAGAGGATTGATCCACGAATTCACACGAACACACGCCTGCGGCGGGTGCAGTGCTCCCGTGAACACGAATTTTTTAGATTAATACGGGATTCCGAATATTCGTGGAGATGCGTGGAGAGTCTTCGATCAACGTGAACGGGTCGAGCCTGGCAACGCCGGCGCGTCTCGCAAAATCTGCTCCGCATGGTGTCGGCTGATCACCTGGCCCAGCCTCAGGCGGAATTCATCCGCCTTCAACACGCCCAACCGGTTGAGCGCAAAACGCAACATCACTTTCAGCGTCGCGAGGCCGTAGGCCACGCTGGAACGAAAGTTGACCGACGACGCTTCCGAGAAGTAACGGGTGGGCACGGCGATCTCCGTCACGCGAAACCCGAACGCCACGGCCTGCGCGATCACCTGGGTATCGAAGACAAAGTTATCCGAGTTCAGCATGAACGGGATCGTCTCCAGCAGCGCCCGGCGATAGGCGCGAAACCCGGTATGCGTCTCAGACAAGCGCAGCCCCAACACGCCGTTTTCGACAATTGTCAGAAACCGATTCGAGATGTACTTCCACAGCGGCATGCCGCCGGCTCGCGCCCCGCCGCGCGTAAGCAACCGGCTGCCTAACACCATGTCGGCGCGGCCCGCGCGAATCGGCGCGATCAGCTCGGGCACCAGGCGCGAATCGTACTGATAGTCGGGATGGAGCATCACGACGATATCCGCGCCCGCCTTCAGCGCCTCGACGTAGCACGTTTTCTGATTCCCGCCATAGCCTTTGTTCTGAATGTGCACGACGACCTGTAAGCCTAAGCGCTGCGCGATCTCGACCGTCTCGTCCTGGCTCACGTCGTCGACCAGGACGATGTGATCGACGACCTCCGGCGGCAGATCGCGATACGTCCGTTCCAGCGTCCTGGCTGCGTTGTACGCCGGCATCACCACGATCACTTTCTCGTCCATCCCACCTCCTGAGAGTGAACCCCGGTTTCTCGACCCTCTCCGCGATACTACGAGGGCCTTCGGGAAACCGGGTTTCTGGTTCTCACGGGCGCTCCAGCGTTGCAAGGATGACGACATCATCCGGCAGGCGCGCGCCATCCGGCTCGATCGCCTCCAAGCGTTGACCCGAATTTCGATCGTATACCCCTACCCCAACCCGATACGTGCCGGGCGGCGCATCGGCGGGCCAGGTCAACGTCCGCCGATCTTCCAGCGTTTGATCCGCCGGCCACAACCAGAATGGCGCCAGCCCCAACAGCGGATAGCCATCCGACTGGGCGATCAACCGGCCATCCGGCGCATAAAGATGCGCGAAGGCGACCAGGTCTTGCTCGATACGGCGCAGCACGCGCCAGCGCAACTCGATCTCAATAACCAAGCCCTCGTCGGCGACATGCGCCGAACCCAATTCGATATCCCCGCCGAAGCGTGCGACGCGATCGGTGAACTCGACCGCCGTCACCCGCCCGGCCGGCTGCAATTCGATGCGCTCATCTTTATAGACCGTGAGATAAACCGGACCCGATTGCTTCAGCGCGCGAGCCAGCGCATCCCAATCGAGCTTCGGCCCATACAACCCCAGCCAGTACGGCGTGATGTTCGTCAAGTTGGTAAAACTGACCGCGCGCGAGAAACGATCGACGCCATTGTAAGCGAAAACCACGTCGTTGATGTCCGCGTACCCGGTGATGAACTGCACCCCATGATTGCCGAGCGCATAATCGCGCCACTGCGGCGCCAGCCACGCGGGTAGATTGACGAACAGCAGCGCGTCATCGCCGGGCGTCGCGCGCGCCGCTGCCGCCAGCGCGTGCACCGGCTCTTCGGCCAGGTGATACAATCGGTTTTCCATTTGGATAAAAGCAATGTTTTGAGCCAGCACGATCCCCACGATCGCTCCTGCCAGCGCCACCCGCAAGAGCTGCCAGCGTCCCGGCGATACCAACTCGGCGATCCAGACCGCCCACAGGATCACAATGCCGACGGCGGCGGGATACAGCAACCGGGGTGAGTTGATCACGTAATCGAAATCGATCGTCACGAGCGTCGGCAGGATCAGCAGCCCGAACCAGCCCAGGGCCACGAACGCGATGATCGTCCGTCGGCGGCGGATGAGCAACCCCAACACGATCAGGAGTGTGCCCAGGCCGACCAGCCGGACGGCATTCAGATCGTTCAACCCTAGCTGCCCGACCAGCGGCACAGCCAGCGGCGCGCTCGGGTAGATCAGGCCCTGCAAATAGTACGTGCTCATCTGCAAGATCGCTTCGAGGTTGAGGCGCATCCCACCGCTGTAATCGAACTTCGGCGCGATCTGCCAGATGGCGAAAAACACGAAGTTGATGGCGAGCGCAACTCCCGGCCCGATCAGCCACGGGCGCGCTTGCCGCCGCTGCACCCGCCACAGCAATTCGATCCCCAGCACGATCGCGCCCGACATCAGGCCCCACTCGATCTCAGCCGGCGCGAGAAAACACAGCAACCAGGTCAGCCACAGCCAGCGGCTCGAACCGGTCGAGCGCGCCTGCCAATAGCTCAACGCCACCAGGAGCAGCAGCAGCGTCCCAAGCGGGTAAAAGAACACGTTGACCCAGATCACGGTCTGATAAGCGAACGGGAATGCGGCGAACAGCACGGCGGCAACCCCCGCGACAACATAGCGCCGATCGCTGCGATCGATCCGCAAGGCCAGCAGCGCGACCAGCGCCGCGTTCAGCGCGTGCATCAAGATGTTCTGAAGGCGCAGAATGACCGGATCGTGCCGGCCCAGCACCACGTACCACAACTTCAACAACGACTCGCCCAATGGCCGATAGGTCGGCAGGTTTTCGGCGGTCCAGAAGGGTTCGAGCACGCTGCGCGTCGAGAGCCAGCGGATGTGAATGACGTCGTCTTGAAAGAAGGGCAGGCTGAGCGTATTCAGGTATAGCACTAGCGTCAGCCCGATCGCCAGCGCGACGCCGGCGACCAGCGGCCAGCGCGGGGCCGGAGCAGCGGGAATCGGCGTGAGGGGAGCGGAGGCGAACAATCGTCGCAACACATTCATTCGTAAATCAGCGAGTCAACGAGTCGGCTGACGGCTTTCCTTGCCGGTTGTCGCAGCCAAGTCGTCGTTGGGAGACGACTCCTACAACCGCCCATCCGTTTTTATCCGTTATCAAGTCCGTTGACGGCCTTCATCCACGCCGTCACCGCTCGCGCCAGCTCGGTCGTCGGGCCGCGCCGCACCGTGCACTCGGGCAACGATTGCAAAAACATCTGGCCGTACTGTTTGCTGATAATCCGCCGATCGAACACTACCACCACGCCATGATCCGTCTTGGTCCGGATCAGCCGGCCAAACCCTTGCCGGAAACGAAGCACGGCATCGGGCACGGCGTACTGCGTGAACGACTCGTCAAAGGCTTCGCTGCGCGCCGCGAAGATTGGATCGGTGGGCACGGCGAACGGCAAGCGCGTGATCGCCAGGCACGAGAGCGCTTCGCCCGCCACATCCACGCCTTCCCAGAACGAACGGGTGCCGAGCAGCACCCCGCGCTCGGCATTCCTGAAGCGATCGAGCAGCTGCCGGCGTGACGAACCGTCACTCTGCTCGAACACCAGGATGTTGCGCCGGGCCAGCTCCGGCACTAACACGCGCGCCGTTGCCCGCAGCTGCGCGTGCGAGGTGAACAGCGCCAACGTGCGACCTGCCATCGCCGAACACAGTTCGATCAGCCCCACTTCGATGCCTCGTTGATAACCGGGCGCATTCGGCTCGGGCATATCCGTCACCAGATATAGCAGCGTCGACGATTTGTAATTGAAGGGCGAGCCGACCGCGAGCGTCTCGACCTCCTGCGCGTTGAGGCGGCCCTGAATGAAGGTGAAAGATTTACCCGTACACAGCGTGGCCGACGTGAGCACCACGCTGCTCTTGGTCTTGAACAAATGCTGCTCGATCAACGGGCCGACGTGCAGCGGCGCGGCATGCAGCGAAGGTAGCGGCCGGCCGCTCGCGCGCCCCGCCGGCGGTTGCGCCTCGAGCCAGTAAATACTCCCCGCCGCCGGCTGCGTGACGATCGCGGTCGTGTGTCCGCGCAGCTCTTCCAACCCGCGCCGCGCCCCAATCAGCCGCGCCGCCATCTCCGTATAGTTCGGGATCTCGAACTGCTCCAGCTCGCTGAGCGCACTGTTCAGACGATCGAGATGGTGGATCAAGTCGTATAACTGCTTGCTCAGGTTATCCCAGGCGATCTCGATATTGCTCCAGGCCGGTTGCGTGCGCAAGGCCGGCGTCAGGCGCAGGCGTTGGGTGTAGTCGCTCTTGCCGTCGGTGTGACTGGCGATGAAGTCGCGCACTTGATCGAAAAAGGCTTCGAGGCTGGGCGCGCTATCTTCGAGCGCCGCGATCACCCGATCCGCATACGCCTGCACGCTTGAGGCGATCTCGGCGGGACACGCCGAGCGCACGCGCCCGACGGCATCTTCGAGCAGCCCCGGCCCGCGTCCGCTCTGGGTCGGGCTGAGCTCATCGAGCGTGCGGCGCAAGTCGTACTGGTTGATCGAAAAGCTCAACTGATCGGTGGTGGCCGCTTCCAAATGATGCGCCTCGTCCACAATCAGGTATTTGTATTCGGGCAGCGCGCGATTCGCTACGGCTACATCGGCCAGCAGCAGGGAGTGATTGACGATGAGGACGTGCGCGCCTTCCGCCTCGCGGCGCGCGTTGTGGAAGAAACAGCCGGTATCGCCCCACTGCGCACAGCGGTCATTCGTGCAGGTCGGGTTATCGGCGCACAGGCGCGCCCACACGCCGCGCTCGGCCGGGTTCGGCAGGAACAGCTCGTCGCCGTCGCCGCTGACCGTCGATGGCAACCACAGCAGCACTTTGGCCAGGACGCGCATCTCATCCGAGCTGACCGGGCCGGACTGCAACAACGCCGCCAGGCGAGCCGGGCACAAGTAGTGGGAACGGCCTTTCAAGACCGCCGCGCGAAACTCGGTACGCAGCGCCTGCTGGATCGCCGGCGCATCCTTCAAGGCCAGTTGTTCCTGCAAGTTGATCGTGTTAGTGGAGATGACTACGCGCTCGCCGTTCTGCACGGCCCAGTGAATCGCCGGCAGCAGGTACGCCAACGACTTGCCGGTTCCCGTGCCAGCCTCCACCATCAAGTGCTGGCCGTTATTGAAAGCCGTGCAGATCGCGCGCAGCATTTGCACCTGTTGTGGCCGGTGCTCGAACTGTTCGATCGCGTGCTCAAACTCCCCGCCCAGCTCCAGCAGCGCCGCGATCAGGTCGACCTCGATCGGCTCGACCTCGGGGTTCGGGCGCAGCGGCGCAACGTAGCCGGGCCGGGCGAACAGCGGCGATTGAGCGATCAGCGCGGGGATCGGCCCACCCGATTTCGAGCGGCGGCGACGCTGCGTCGCCTGCTTGGCCGCCAGTTGCGCCCCGATGCTGCCGCCGCTGAACGCGCCGCGCGCCGACTCGCGCAGCGCATCCTCGAAGAAGGCGCGGGCCGGCCAATCGATCGGGGTCGAGAGCCGGAGGATTTCCTGCAGCGTCTTGGCCGGGATATTGCGCGCGCGCTCCGCCAGTTTGACGTACAGCGCGTGAGTCACCTGCGCATCGGCCAGCGCTCGATGCATCTTCGGCAGCTCGATGCCGAGTTCTTGCGCCAGCGCGGCCAGCCCATACCGTCCGGCGTGCGGCACCAGGATGCCGGCCAGCTCGAACGTGTCGAGTGCCGTGTTGCGGGTGAAGATACGCTGCCGGTTGAGGAAGCTGAGATCGAAGGCGATGTTATGGCCCACGATCGGCAGGTCGCGCACGAACTGTTCGGCCTGGCGCAACGCTTCGAACAGGGGGATACCCTTCTGGTTGACTTCCTCGGACGTGATCCCGGTCAGTTCGACGATCTTAGGTGGAATGGACCGGCCGGGGTTGACCAGCGTCTTCCATTCGTCGAGGACTTCTTCGCCGCGAAACTTCACCGCGCCGATTTCAAGAATAGCGTCACGACTCGGATCGAGTCCGGTCGTTTCCAGATCGAGACTGACGGCGATGCGGGGCAAGGAGGGATTCCGATCTAGCACCGCGCGTCACGGCTTGTGCAGGAAGTGACCCGGTGGGACGCAGTGCGGCGGGGATTATACCATGAGGGCAACGGCGTCAACGAACCGACGGCATCTACTAAACCGCGCCCATTCGTTTTCGTCCGCCGTCCGCTTGTCCGTTGACCCGTCCGTTGATCGCCGCCGTTTTTGCTTTACAACGATTATGACTTGTGGTATAGTTTGCCCGCAAAGGGCCGGGAGAGCGGCTCAACACCTTTCACACGCCGACTTCACTCAAGGAGCTTCACCTCATGGCGAAATCGCGCACCGATCAGATGGTTGATCGCCTGAGAGACCTGCAAGCCAGCACGCCGGACATTGAAGCCTCGGCCATTGTCTCCGTAGACGGCCTGATCATGGCCTCTTCACTGCCGGCCGGCGTCGAGGAAGATCGCGTCTCCGCGATGTCCGCCGCCATGCTCTCCCTGGGTGAGCGCATCGCCAACGAATTAGGGCGCGGCATTTTGGATGAAGTCTACATTCACGGCAACGACGGTTACGTGATTCTCATGTCGGTGGGCCAGGACGCGGTGTTGACCGTGCTGGCGCGCGCCAGAGCGAAACTGGGTCTGATTTTCCTGGACATGAAACGCGCCGCAGAAGACCTGGCTAAACTCGTTTAGCCGCAAAGGAGAGCGATGCCCGCCAGGTATCGCAGTCAAAGCAGAATACGCAAGTGAGTCGGTGGGGAGCGTCGCCCTCCAGACACTGTACTCAATCCAAATCGGACGATAATCTTTTCCTGTTGGATTCCTCTTGAAGACCTGCCCGACATAACCCTAGTCTGACTTTAGTTTTAACGGATCGAGACGCCTGACGAGTAGTCGGGCGTTTTGCTTTTCAGAAGGGTAGCTGTAGACTTCCCCCAGTCTGCTGGCTAACCCCTCTCCCGGAGAGCGCCATGCCACCGAGGCTCACTCCACGGCAGTTCGTTGACAAGTGGCGTGATGTACAACTCAAAGAACGAGCCGCTTCACAAGAGCACTTCATCGACTTGTGTCGACTCATTGACCATCCCACCCCCGCAGAAGCTGATAGACTCGGAACGAGCTTCACTTTCGAGGCGGGTGCTGATAAACAAAAGGGCGGACACGGTTGGGCTGATGTGTGGAAGAAGGGCTGTTTCGCCTGGGAATACAAGGGTAAGCACGCTGACCTCGACAAGGCCTACCAGCAACTCCTGCAATACCGTGAGGCGCTACAAAACCCTCCGTTACTAATCGTCTCTGACATCGAGCGCATTGTCATTCACACCAACTTCACGAACACCGTGAAGCGCGTCACGACAATTAGTCTTGACGACCTGCTGACCGCTGATGGCTTAAACACACTGCGGGCTGCATTTGAGAATCCCGATCATTTTCGCGTCGCACAGACAACCGAACAGGTTACCGAGAAGGCCGCCGCCGAATTTGCGCGGTTAGCCGAACTGCTACGCAGGTATGGTATTGAACCCCTTCGGGCAGCCCACTTCCTGATCCGCGTGCTGTTCTGCTTATTCGCAGAGGATGTGGGCCTGCTACCCAACCGGCTGTTCATGCGGTTGCTTGAGCAAGGGCGACGGCGACCGGCGATCTTTACACAACAACTGAGCCAGTTGTTTGGGGTGATGGCTTCGGGTGGGCTGTTCGGATTAGAGGAGGTTCTACAGTTTAACGGTCGGCTGTTCGATGATGCAGCGGTATTGGAACTCGATAGCGACGGGCTGGAGATACTGGCGCGGGTCTCCACGCTGGATTGGTCGAATATCGAGCCGTCGATCTTTGGCACACTCTTTGTACGTGGTCTCGACCCGTCGCAGCGGGCGCAGCTTGGCGCGCAGTACACGTCCAAGAGTGACATCCTGCTGATCGTTGGGCCGGTGCTGATGGCACCGTTGCGCCGACGCTGGGCAGAGGTACAGGCCGAGGCACGCGGCCTGGCACAGCAGAGAGATAAAGCAGCGGGAAAGAAGCATAGCAACCTTGAGAAACAACTGCGCGATTTGCTGATAGGCTTCGCGGCTGAACTGGCACGAATCCAAGTGCTCGATCCTGCCTGTGGTAGTGGAAACTTCCTATACGTGTCTCTTCTGTTGCTACTGGATTTGTGGAAAGAACTATCCAATCTGATGACTGAACTTGGATTCCCTCGTTTGATGCCAATGCCGGATGTGTCACCTTCGCCCGGTCAGCTGCACGGCATTGAGATTAACGAGTACGCGAGAGAACTGGCGCAGACAACCATCTGGATCGGCTATATTCAGTGGTTTGTGCAAAATGGTTTTGGTTTCCCGTCTGAGCCGATCCTCAAGCCGATTGATACTATCCTGCGCATGGATGCTATTCTCGCCAACCATGAGAGCGGTAAGCCTACCGAACCGGAGTGGCCGCTGGCAGATGTGATAGTTGGTAATCCACCGTTCTTAGGTGACAAGAAAATGCGCGCCGAGCTGGGTGATAAATACGTTGACGCTCTGCGGTCTCTCTATGGAGAACGTATACCGGGCCAAAGCGATCTTGTGTGTTACTGGTTCGAGAAAGCGCGAGCGATGCTTGCGCTAGGAAAAGTAAAACGGGCGGGCTTGCTCGCGACGAACTCGATCCGAGGTGGGGCAAACCGCACCGTTCTAGAGCGAATTAAAGAAACAGGTGACATCTTTTGGGCCATGTCTGACCGTGATTGGATTCTTGATGGCGCGGCTGTTAATGTGTCTATGGTTGGATTCGATGATGGTGCTGAGCAATCCCGTTCACTGGACAACCATCCTGCGGCGACCATTGCTGCCGATTTGACCACGACCCTTGATCTTACGGTCGCCAAGGGCTTGCAAGAGAATTTCAACATCTCTTTTGTAGGCCCTTCGCCACATGGATCGTTCGACATTGATGCCGACCGTGCAAAGGTTATGCTGTCGGCACCGATGAATCCGAATGGCCGGTCGAATTCTGACGTTGTTCGCCCTGTCGTGAGCGCAATAGACTTGGTACAGAGGCCACGGCACATGTGGACAATTGATTTCGCATTACTACCCATGCAGGAAGCTGCGAAGTATGAAATGCCCTTCGAGTACGTCAAGAAACATGTTTATCCTGTTCGCGCCAAGAATCGACGAGCCGCATATGCAGAGAAATGGTGGCAATATGCAGAAGCACGCCCTGGCATGAGAGAAGCCCTGAAAGGTAAATCTCGTTTTATCGTTACCCCGCGCGTGGCAAAGCATCGTGTCTTTGTATGGATAACATCTGATGTGTTGGCAAATGACGGCACGATTGTATTCGCATCTGAAAGTGATTATGTGTTCGGCATGCTACACTCGAAGCCACATGAGTTATGGGCGCTACGGATGGGCACTTCACTAGAGGATCGCCCACGGTATACACCGACCACCACCTTTGAAACCTTCGCCTTCCCATGGCCGCCTGGCAAGGAACCTAAAGGCGATCCGCGTGTAGAGGCTATTGCCTCGGCTGCTCGTAACGTGGTGATGTTGCGCGAGACGCAGGGCAAGGGCCGGACACTCACTCAACTCTATAATGAGCGCCCCACCTGGCTTGACCTGGCACACAAGCGGCTTGACGAAGCCGTGTTCGATGCCTATGGCTGGCCGCACGATTTGAGCGATGAGGAGATTCTTGCACGGCTGTTGGCGCTAAACTTGGAGCGGGCAGCTGCCTAACATGCAATAGCCTCTTTCGCGCAACTGGTATATGCTATAGGTCTGGCATACTAAACCGGATGACGATTCCATCTAAGAGTTGGGTCGCCCAGCGGGAACAATCGGAGGAATCGGGAGTAGTGACGTTTGGGCAGTAGTCTTCTCGCCGAGGGACATCTGTATGTGCAGAATGATCTTTGGACCGCGAGGTGATGGCTGATGACTACGCAGCCAGAACAGGAGGCCATGGTGGAACGCCTCTGGCGGGCGTATCTCACCACTGGGGAATTTGAGAAGGAGCGCCGCCAACGTCACTTCTTCGGATTGTTACCTGGAACCCCACGCTGCAAGAATTGCTTAGCGCCCTTTAAGGGCGCCGGCAGTACGCTGGTCAGACTGGTCTATGGCAAGCGACCCTCAAACTTGAATCCACAGCTGTGCAATGTCTGCGAGCAATTTGCGCGTCAGTATCAGGGCGGGGCCGAGATCGAACTGTCGTTGCTCTTTGCAGATGTTCGCGGTTCAACGACTCTCGCCGAAGCGATGAATCCCACGGAATTTAGTAAGCTGATCAACCGCTTCTACAACACGGCCACCCAGGTCATGATCCACACGGACGCCTTGATTGACAAGATCATCGGGGATCAGGTCGCCGCCATGTATGTGCCCGGGTTTGCTGGGCCGCAACATGCCCGCCGCGCGTTGGACGCGGCTCAGCAGATTTTGCGCGCCACGGGCCATGCCCGCCCTGAAGGACCCTGGATTCCGTTAGGCGTCGGGGTTCACACCGGAACGGCGTTCGTCGGCTCCGTCGGGTCGGAAGGGGGAACGTCCGACATCACGGTTCTCGGCGACGCGGCCAATACGGCGGCGCGTCTTGCCTCCAGTGCCCGGCAGGGTGAGATTTTGATCAGTGACGCCGCATACACATCTGCTGAATTAGATTTTGGTCCTCTGGAAAAGCGTCACCTTGAGTTGAAAGGTAAGAGCGAACCGGTGCTGGTTCACGTGCTAACCGAATTCTCGTAAACAGCAAATTAAAGACCGTACAAAGACTTCGACTTAGAGAAGGCAGCGACACTGAAATGGCTTCGACCAGCGAACACCGTTTCGCCAACCCCCTGTAAAATGTTCTGGACGCAAGACAAAGTCCTGAACGTGTAACCACACGCCCGCTGCTACCATGCCACACAGGTAGTAGAAGGTGGAAAGTGTTGGCGACGATGCCGCCGAATAAGTCGTCAGACGTTGCAGCCGACCGTCTAGAGCGGATTCCATGATGGTTTACGGTACTTCATAACCACAATGAGCGAACCAAGCCTGAGCATCCTGAGGGGTGATGGCCTGCAAGGCTTTCGCCAGAGCGTCAAGCAGAGCTTCAAATGTGCGCGACTTAGCTGCGC
>DATDPU010000164.1:0-4817 GCA_035292585.1 Anaerolineae bacterium
CGCCCGGCCACACTGATTCTTCAACGAGGTGCGACGATGTAGCGCTATCGGACTCAGGCGTCGCGGGCGTAATGCCGCACGTGCGACCCGGACAACTGAAGCATGGCGAGGTTCAGCACGCCAGACGGGCCGAGGGTCGGCCGGTGTTCTCCATGAGGCTACCCAGACCCTCGTCCATAAGCGTGGACCGCCCTCGACCCGTGGCGCTGAAACCCTGGATAACGTAGGGTGAGCCGCTGCCCCTGGCACGCTCGCATACCAGGATAGGGATAACATCGCCCGCTGCGTCTCGACGCTTGCTGACATGTTGAACTCAGCCGTGTTCAGTGGTTCGGCATTGCCCGTTCGGTTCATACTGGCCTGCTGACTCCAAAAGTCTGCCTTTTGTGAGATGTGTTCATGCGCTCTTTCGGAAAGGACTTGACATCGTGATAGTAAGCTTATGCCGTAGTGCGGATGAGCCAGAAAAGCCACACTGTGATGGTACTCTGCGGGGTTCGATGTCACCAGCGCCATTTCGCCAGTTTTCGAGTAGGCCAAATGGCGTGAGTTGTCCGGCGTGCTGCCGCACAGATGCCCAAAAATGCGACGACCTGCTCAATGGCAGGTCGTCGCAGAGTCCGGTCGTTATGAATTCACAATCCGGGCGTGCTTGGATCACAGCCCGGGATGGGCTACGGTTCGACTCCCAGCGCCTTTTCGAGCGTATGGCCGACGAGGTTCATCGCGTCCCTCCTTCCCGCTCATGCTTTTGGGACGAGACTAAGCCTGCAAGTGGTCGCTGAGTTGCCGAATCACACGATCGAGTGACTGCTGCATTTCACGCAGCGCGGAGGCGGCTTCGGGTGGAAGATCGGGCAGCGTGGATTTGAGTGAGGCGAGGAGCATGCTGGCAGCAAACAGGGTTTGCAGCGCGTCGTCACTCAGTTCACGGCTGACTTGCGCATGCTCGCGGGCTTGCGCCAGCACCCGTGCCTGGAGTTCGCTGGTCTCACGTTCTTCCAACCACCGGCCCAGAAAGCGCAATAACAGAAAGGCCAGCAGCGGCCCGACCGTGCCGTAGAACAGGATCTCGGCTACGAAGTGGTAGGCATCGCCTACCCCATCCTGTATCCAGCGTGCGGGACCGACCTCGTAGACGACGACCAACAACACCAGGCCGGCTGGAATCAGGATTTGAAGCAGGCCAATCCATCGCCGAAAAGCGGAGAGCGGCGAGAGTCGTTCCGGTATTGGAGTAAGCGTCAAGCCCAAGGAAAGAGGCTTAGAGCGGTCATTTATGTCATTTCGGGTCAACTTGGTCGGGAATCGGCATACGAAAGTCTCTGCGCCAGAGATACTACAACTTTGCTTTGATTCCCTCCAGCCGTGTCCGTTTCAGCATCAGCGCGTTGATCGCCACGAGCAGCGACGAACCCGACATCGAGATGGCCGCGATCTCTGGCCGGAGCACCAACCCGAACCACGGATAGAATAGACCCGCCGCGATGGGGAAAGCAATCGTGTTGTATCCTGCCGCCCACCACAGGTTCTGGTGCATCTTGCGCAGCGTCGCCCGGCTCAACGTGATCGCACCGATCACATCAAACGGATCAGACTTCATCAGCACCACGTCGGCGGTTTCCATCGCCACGTCGGTGCCCGCGCCGATGGCGATGCCCACGTCGGCTTGCGCCAGCGCGGGCGCATCGTTGATGCCATCGCCGACCATCGCCACGAATTTGCCACCTGCCCCGCGCTTCCCAGCGGGGTGTGATTGCAATTCCTTCACCTTGTCGGCTTTCTGACCCGGCAGCACTTCCGCGAAGACGGTCTGGATGCCCAGTTCGCCAGCGATGCGTTCAGCCGTGGCGCGGTTGTCGCCGGTGAGCATCGCCACTTGCACCCCCATCGAGGTCAGCTTTTCCACAGCCAGCTTCGCGTTCGGGCGCACCGCGTCGGCGATAGCGATCAGACCCGCGAACTTCCCATCGAGGGCAGCATACACGACTGTGCGTCCCGCGCCTTCCAGCGAGGCGGCGTGTTCGCCATGCCCATCGAGCGAGATGTTGTTGTCGCGCATCAACTTACGGTTGCCCACCAGCAGCGTCTTGCCCGCGATCGTCGCTTTCATGCCGTGTCCGGGAATCGCCTCGAAACCGGTTGTGGTATCCAGCGTTAAATTCTGCTCTTTGGCCTTATCGACGATGGCCTGCGCCAGCGGATGCTCGGACGATTGCTCGGCGGAAGCGACCAGCCGCAGCAGTTCGTCCTGCGAGAGCGGGTTGCCGGCGGCCATCACCTCGACCACCTGCGGCTTGCCCTCGGTGAGCGTGCCGGTCTTGTCGAAGATGATCGCCTGCAACTTGGCGGCCTGTTCGAGCGCCGTGGCGTTCTTGTACAGGATGCCGTTCTGCGCGCCGAGGCCGGTGCCAACCATCACGGCGGTCGGCGTCGCCAGGCCCAGCGCATCGGGGCAGGCGATGACGACCACGGTGATCGCCATGGTCAGTGCCCAGACGAATTTGTCCACGTCAGCCGGGATGGCCGATCCGTCCAGTAAGTACCAGCCGAAGAACGTCGCCAGACCAATTACGACCGCAGCTGCAACGAGCCACTGTGCAGCCCGGTCGGCCAGGCGCTGCGACGGCGCCTTGGAGTTCTGGGCCACCTGCACCAGCTTGACGATCTGCGCCAGCGCCGTGTCCGCGCCAACTTTCGTCGCGCGGAATTTGAACGTGCCGGTCGTGTTGATCGTCGCGCCGATCACGGTTGATCCGAGTTCCTTTTTGACCGGCAGGCTCTCGCCGGTGATCATCGATTCGTCCACGCTCGATGCGCCCTCGACGATCACGCCGTCCACCGGAACCTTGTCGCCGGGCCGGATGAGAACGATGTCGTCCAGCACGACCTCCGAAGTCGGCACTTCGACCGGCTGTCCGTCGCGGATGACTGCCGCCTTCGGCGGCGCCAGATTCATCAACGCCTGGATCGCCTGCGATGCGCCGGAGCGAGCACGCATCTCCATCCAGTGACCAAAGAGGACGAACGCGAGCAGCAACACCGCCGCTTCGTAGAACACTTCGCCCTCGAACAGGAAGGTCGCCGCCACACTGAAGATGTATCCGGCCAGCACTGACAGCAAGACCAGCACGGCCATGTTCAACGTTCGATTCTTCAGCCCGCGCTAGGCGCCAACGTAGAACACCCAGCCGCCATACAGCACCGCCGGCGTCGCCAACAAGAACGAGAGCACCTCGTTGGACAGACCGAACGGCAGCGGCGCTTGAATCTTGAAGACGTCCGTGAACAGCGGCGAGTATACGAAGACCGGGATCGCCAAGATGAACGCGACCAGGAAGCGGTTACGCATATCGCGCACCATGCCTTCCATGTTCATGCCGCCGCCATGCCCCATCTCGTGCGCCATCGACGCCATTTCGCCAGTAGCCATTTCGTGCTCAGCGTGTTCGGCGGGCTTCGCGGCGGGCACACTTGCACCGCGCTGCGGATGCAGTGCAGGTGTAGCGTGACCGGCATGTGACATGGGTGCATCTCTGAAACTGTGAGTGCTCACGGACTTGACAAAAAGGAGCCTTCGCGCAAAGTGTTGATCTCTACCAAGATACCACTCTGCACGGAGGCTACCCGATGGAATTGTGCTACACGGATTCGGTTTTGCAAAGCCCAGCGATTCAACGTTTGGGACAATTTGTCCTGGAATGGCGTCAACAGTGGGAGAACCACCTGCCTGACTTTGAGCAGTTTGAACGGGAGTTGCATCGGTTGGTGATGGCACTCGAATGCGAGTTGATCGGTGAAGAGTTGGCGCACTACGATGTGACCGCGGATGAGATCGAGGTTGGTGGAGTCCTTTATCGGCTGGCGCTGACCTCGCCCGAAGTCTATCTGTCGGCGGCGGGGTCGGTGAAGGTGACGCGGCATCTGTACCGACCCGCCGGGCGTAGTCGCAAGAGCATTTGCCCATTGGAGTTGCGGGCGGGAATCATCGCTGGCCACTTCACACCCCGCGCGGCTCGCCAAGCCGCGTCCGTGATGGCCCATCTGACGCCGGGCGAAAGTGAAGCTCTGTTTGACGAATTGGAGGCGATGCAGCCTTCGCGCAGCAGTTTGGATCGGTTGCCCAAAGTCCTGTCGAACCATTGGGAACAACAGCGGCAAGACTGGGAGGCGGCGATACGGGCACAGGAAACGATTCCGGCTGAAGCGACTGTAATCGCCATCTCGGTGGATGGCGTTATGGCGCCCATGAAAGGCCCGGGCCGGAGTGCCAAGCGTGACTTGCCGGGCAAACACGCGAGTGGCCCTGCGGGGAACAAGGAAGTCGGCTGTGGCACAGTGGTGCTGTACGATGCCGAAGGAGAACGTCTGCAAACCGTGCGCTACGGGCGAATGCCGGAAAGCAAGAAAGTCACGTGGCAGCAACAGTTGGAAGCTGAAGTGGCCAGTATCGTGACGGTGCGTCCCGATTTGATCCGGGTGCATTTGGCGGATGGAGCCGAAGACAACTGGCGATTGATGAAAGCACTGGAGCAAGCCGTGGGCTCGCCCTTCTTGCCCCAGACTTGGATTGAGATCGTGGACTTTTACCATACGTGTGACCATCTGAAAAACGCTTGCGATGCGGCCTGGGGAGAAAGCACCCCGCGCGGCAAAGCCGAGTTTGAACGGCTCAAGACACTAGATAAGCTTCTCAATAAGGGCATGAGGCGGACTTTAGCTAGGTGTCCAGGTGGAGTGGAGTGTCAGTAAGCCATGCGGCATTCAATCTGTCGATTGACTAAACCGGCGACGGCCACGGTGCGCGCGGTATGGTC
>DATDPU010000165.1:0-38859 GCA_035292585.1 Anaerolineae bacterium
GCTGGTTGGATACGCGACGCTTCCAATTGCTTCGACTCGCCCGATTCATCCTGCGCGCCTTGGAACAGCTGTATGGCTGCGTTCACGAAATCGAAGCTCCGGCACTGCCCAGACTCTAAATCTTGGATCTACTGAGTCTACATACACCATATCGATCGCCTGCAACCCGAACGCCGTGGCGTGCGTCACCACCGCGCTGCGCGCATAGAACACCTCCCAGCCTTCGCGTGTGCGCGTCGCGCCAATGTCGCCGGCCAGGTCTTCCGCGCCGAAGATCAGAGCCGACAAGCGGCGGTCGCTGTCGGCGATCTCGTGCAGGTTGACGATGCCGCGCGCCGTCTCGACGATCGCCAGCACGCGGATCGACCCGATCGGCCAACCGCGCGCCTGCTCGGCGCCGGTCAAGCGCCAGCACAGCCATTCGATTTCTTCGGCGGTCTCGACCTTGGGCAACACATAGCCGTCGGGCCGGCCGTCGATCGTCGCCAGCAAATCTTCGGTCTCCAGCTCCGACCCGACCGGGTTGATGCGCACCAGCCGCTCGGCTCGCCCAAAGTCGAGCGTGCGCAGCGCTGCGGCGATCGTGTCGCGCGCCGCCGGCTTGCGCTTGAGCGCGACGCCGTCCTCGATATCCAGGCACACGCAATCGACGTTCAGCGTCGCCGCTTTGTCGATCTTGCGCCGGTCGTCGCCGGGCAGGTACAGCAGTGCGCGTCGAACCCGATCCATTATTCCTTGTTCCACCAATGGTGTTGGAGCGACTGAAGTCGCTACTAACGAATGGTGCTAGTTCAGTTTTTGCGCGCGTAGCCTAGTACCCCGACCACTTAATTATGCGGGGTTCGGACGGCAGTTGCACTGCCGTCCGCCGCAGTTCAACTGCGGCGGGAACTACGCAACTTCAAACTGTCGGAGTACTAGCGCCCTGCCTCAACGCCCACGCGGGGCTAAACTACCAGGTACTTTGGCTCAAACTAGCACCCATGGTTACTACGCTATCTCGATATCTATCCAGATTTCGGTCGCTTGAGAAACAACACCGTTCGCTCCAATTCGATTACAACTGTGCCGGCTTGCTTCCGGCCGATGTGCTTCAAGCGCACGATGCCGCGATCGGGTTTCGAGCGGCTGTCACGCTTTTCCAGAACTTCCGTCTCGACCGTGAGCGTGTCGCCGTGAAAGACCGGGTGGGGATGCGCGATCTTTTCGTAACTGAGATTGGCGACGATCGTGCCCTCGGTCTGGCGCGCGAAGTCTTCGTTCAAGTGCAACGGCTGCGTGTTCATCGTCAGCGCGCTAAACAGCACATTCTGTTTCCGTCACCGTGCGGCCGGTGGCGTGCTGAATGCGCCGTCCAACTGCGAGGTCGTCGAAGTATTTGCCGGGCATGGAATCGGTCTCCCATAGCCAATATTACACCGTTTCGTCTTTCAAACAACCCGACTCATCGGCTGTCCGGCGCAAGCGAATGGCATTCTCAGTCCAGAGTCCGAGTCAAGTTATACCTTTCGACACATGACTCCGGTTGGCAGGTGTGCTATATTTCCGGCGATCCTTAAATGAAGTCTGCTGTTCATCACTGGAGGCGTTGCATGAACTCACACGATCGAAGCTCGATCATCGTTGCCGTTATCCTCATCTTGCTGGGGGTGCTGTTCCTGGCCTACAACTTGATTCCCGGCCTGAACATTGGCCGCACCTGGCCGGCGATCTTTTTCCTCATCGCCGCCGGATTTTATTTGCCGCCGTTTATCTGGCCGTCTGCACGTCAGGGTTTAGCCGCGCTATTTATCCCTGGCTCGATTATGATCGTGCTCGGTCTGATCTTCACGTATAACACCGTCACCGATGACTGGGCCTCTTGGGCGTATGCCTGGACTCTGATCCCGGCCGGCGTCGGGTTAGGGCTGGCGCTGGCGGCGCGCTTCGGCGCCTGGGGGCGGAGCACCTTGTGGACCGGCATCTGGATGATCGTCGTCAGCACGATCGTATTCGGCTTCTTCGGTACATTGTTCGGCGGCGCAGCGCTCAAGTCGCTCGGCCCCATCCTCTTGATCGCCGGCGGCGTGCTGCTCTTGTTGCGCTCGTTCATACGACCGACGCGCCCGGCATAACCTCACCTGCCCCTCCCGCTATTACGTGTCACCCTCCCCCGTGAAATGGGGGAGGGGTTTACATCGTCTCATCGCAATGACCCGAACTCCGAACAACATGCGAAACAATTGCGCGACGATATACTTCAAGCGAACCATGCCGCGCAGCTCGCGTATGCTCGCGCGGCGGAACCCGAACGGTTGGTAATACGTTTCGAGCGGTTCCCTGCATAACAGAAACAGCTCGCCCGGCTCACGCTCGATCAACGCGCGCACGATCGCCGACCCGATACCCTGACCCCGATACGGTTTCAGCACGACCAGGCTGCCCAACTCCCGCCCGCCCCGATACGGCTTGACCTGCCCTACGCCGATCACCCGCCCACCATGCTCGGCTACCAGGAAGTTAGGCCAGTGCAGCGACGTGGGATCGAGACCCGCTGCGTGCACCATCCGTTTGATGGCGGCAGCGTCTTGGGATCGGGCAGGTCGGATCGAGAGCGCGTCGGGCATTCTGCGCTGAATTGTACCGGGCCGCCTGGCAGTCGTCAAAGCCATAAAAAACAGATGGTAAATGTCATTATTGACATGCCCATTTCGCGATGATACAATCACAGCGCTATGTTGAAAGGGACAAACGGTGACGGCCGATGACCTTCGATTCGTTTGGGCGCGACATTCATTACCTGCGTATCTCGTTGACCGACAAGTGCAACCTGCGCTGCGTCTATTGCATGCCCGAGGAGATGTTCTTCCAGCCGACCGCGGACCTGCTGAAGCGGGATGAGGTTTTGCGGCTGGTGCGGCTGTTTGTCGAGTTGGGCGTCGATAAGATCCGGCTGACGGGCGGTGAGCCGACCGTGCACCCCGACCTGATCCCGATCGTGCGCGGTATCCGTGACGCCGGTGTGCACCGCATCTCGATGACGACCAACGGGTTGCGGTTGGCGCAGCTGGCCGGGCCGTTGAAGGCTGCGGGCCTGGAGCGCGTGAACGTCAGCGTGGACACGCTCGACCCCGCTAAGTTCCACCGCATCACCCGTTGGGGCCAGCTCGACGCTGTGCTGTCCGGCATTTACGCCGCCGAAGCGGTCGGGTTGACGCCGCTCAAGATCAATGCCGTCGTCGCGCGCGGCTACAACGACGACGACGTGGCCGATCTGGCCGCGCTCACCTTGACGCACAACTGGCAGGTGCGCTACATTGAGATGATGCCGTTTGGCGATGTGGCGGAATTTGCGCAGGATGCCGTCGTGTCGCAGGAAGAGATCATGACGCGGATCGAGGCCGAGCTGGGGCCGCTGGAGCTGGTTGATTCCGGCCGGCTCGACGGCGAGGCAAAGCTGTACCGGCTGCGCGGCGCGCTGGCGCCGATCGGCTTTATCAGCACCGTCACGAATCCATTCTGCGCGACCTGTTCGCGCGTGCGCCTGACGGCCGACGGCAAACTGCGGCTGTGCCTGCTGCGCGACGACGAGGGCGATTTGCTGACACCGTTGCGCGCCGGCGCGAGTGACGCGGAGCTGAAGGCGAGAATTAGGGACTTAATCTGGCGCAAGCCGTGGGGACACGGCTTACCAGATGGCGTCATCCCCCTCCACCGCGTGATGAGCCAGATTGGCGGATGAAATAGAGAAACCCGGTTTCTGGAAGAAACCGGGTTTCTGTTTAGACGGGTTGCGGTTCGCGCCGCAGTTGCACTGCTGCCGCACCTGTAGGAGGAAATAGAGAAACCCGGTTTCTGGAAGAAACCGGGCTTCTGTTTAGAACGGGTTGCGGTTCGCGCCGCAGTTGCACTGCTGCCGCACCTGTAGGAGGAAATAGAGAAACCCGGTTTCTGGAAGAAACCGGGTTTCTTTCTGGAAGAAACCGGGTTTCTGTTTGAGCTTAGAATCGAAGCCGGCTGTTACGCGGCGGGCCGCGCTGAAGGCGAGGCGAGATCGAGCAGGTCTTGAATCGCGCGCTTGGTGTACAACCACACCATACCGATACGGCTGGCCCCCTGCCGCCGATCGAACACCAACGTCAGAAACAGATGATCGCCCACGTTGGCGGCGTAGATATCGTAGCGCACCCCTTCGTGATAGGTCAGGTTGAAGGCGCGTCCCTCGTGCAGGTGACGCGCCACCTCGAACAGACTGGCAAAGCCTCCACCCATCAATTCCGTCAGCAGAGCCGGGGTCAAGCCTTCAGTCAGGCCCACCTCGGTCAGCAGCGCGCCTTTGGCATTCGCCAGCAGAATGCACTGCGCGCCGACCTCAAACCGCAAGTCGCTTAACCGCTGCGCAATGCGATCCAGGCGTTCGTGATCAAGGCTGGGCGCTTCCGCCGAGGCGCTGGATCGATCCTCTAACGCATCTTGGACGGCGCTGGTAAAGTCGTCGATGGGGAAGGGCTTGGTGAAGTAATAGGATGCTTTCAAACGCTGGCTCGCCGTCTCGACTTCGTCGCTGCCGTAGGCGGTGATCAGAATCGTCCGCGTATCGGGTGCGACTTCGCGCACGCGGCTCAGCAGATCAAGCCCGCTCATGCCCGGCATGCGCAGATCGGTCACCACCAGGTGATACGGCTCGCGGGCCATCTCGTCGAGCGCGGCTTCGCCGCTGGGCACATGCGCCACGGTGTACCCGCGCCCCAGCGACTCCAGGCTCTCCTTTAAGAAGAAACCCACTCTGGGTTCATCGTCTACGATTAAGATACGTTTGCTGGGCATGTACGCTTCCCGAGTCTGTCTCCCCGATTGGCAACAGGATAGCACGGTTCAAATCGAGAGCGGGTTACTCCTGAGTTACGATTGAGTTACCCAGCGCCTCAGTCGAAAGACCGAGGCGCTGCCCATCTACAGGCGGCTGCGCAAGCCCTCCCCTTTGCCGATTCGCTTTGCCGCGTTCTGTATAAACTGAAGGACGATACTTCATCGCAAATCCCTGAAGGAGTGAACGATGTTCATACGCAAGTCATCGATTGGCAAAACCGTACTGGGTCTGGGTTTGCTCCTGGTCGCTGCCGTGGCGCTGACCGGTTGCTTCGTCGGCGGGAATATCACCGCCGAAGAGACCATCTCGCAATCATTCGAAACCGGCGCAACGCCGCGAGTTGTGGCCGAGACCTTCAACGGCGAGATCAACGTCTTGGCCGCTGAGGCGGGGCAAGTCTCCGTCGACGTGATCAAGCGCGGCGCAGGCTTCAGCCGCGCGGAAGCGGAAGACGATCTAGCGAATGTCGAAGTCACGCTGACGCAGGAAGGCGACACCGTCCGCATCGTCGCGCGCCGTCTCAACGCGGCTTTCAACGTCGGCAACTCCGGCGCGACCATCGAACTGAGTGTGCCGGCCGGGGCGACGCTGGAGCTCTCATCCAGTAACGGCGAGGTGACGGCGAGCGGTGTGACCGGCGATGTGCAGCTGAACACCTCGAACGGTGATGTGGAAGTGCGGGATGGGGCCGGCCGGCTCGATCTGGGCACGAGCAATGGCTCGGTGACGATTGACGCGCAGGCGGCCGTGGTCGATGCGCACACCTCCAACGGTTCGATCGATTTTGTGGGGTCGGTGGCTGAAGGGAATCACTCGTTCCGCACGAGCAACGGCCGCATCAAGCTGACGCTGCCGGCGGCGGCGGGTTTCCGCCTGGACGCGAGCACCAGCAACGGCAAGGTCACGACGGACTTCGCCATCAATCGGACCAGCCCGGACGACGACGACAACGAACTGCGCGGCACGGTGGGCGAGAATACGAGCGTCTCGATCACGGCCAGCAGCAGCAATGGCAGCATCGAGATTCGCAGTGAGAAGTAGCGAACCAGACCTCCGAGGTTTCCGAAACCTCGGAGGTCTAACAATTCACGCGGGCGTACCGGCAAACAGATACCCGACGCCGCGCACGTTGAGCACGTACTCCGGGTTGTCGGGGTCGGGTTCCATTTTCTGGCGCAGCCGCCGGATGTGAACCCGGATGATCGCGCGGGCCTCGTGCTCGTCGGCCTCATAGCCTTGCACCGCCGAGACGAGTTCGCGCGGCGAGACGACCTGATCGGGATGCTGCATCAAATACGCCAGCAGCTTGAACTCGGTCAATGTCAGGTCGAGCAGGTTGCCGTTTGCGGTGGCGACGTGCCGCTGCAGATCCAGGCTGACGCCGCGCGATTGGATGAAGCGATCGCGGCCGGTGCTTTCGCCGGCCGTGCCCGCGCCCGGAACCTGCAGCTCCTGGATGGCGCGCTGCATCAACGCGATCAGGTCGCGCTGGCGCAGCGATTGCGTGCGGTGCTTCAAGCCGCGCTCGACGGCCGCCAGGATTTCGGGCACGGCGGCGGGCTTGAGCAGGTAATCGTGCGCGCCGCGCCGCATCGCGTTGATGGCCGATTCGAGGGTGCCGTGGGCGGTGAGCATCACGATCACCGTATCGGGGCTGAGCTGTTGCGCGGCCTCGGTCACTTGCAAGCCGTCGAGCCCGGCCATCTTCAAATCGAGCAGCATCAGATCGATGGGGGTCTGGCGCAGCAGCTCCAGCGCCGCTTCACCGTTCTCGGCCGTGCTGACGCGATACCCTTCTCCGCTCAGAATCTCCGATAGCGTGGCGCGCATCGCCATTTCATCGTCGACGACCAGGATGTGGTACGAAGCGTTCGTTTCCATAGACTCTTCACGCGTTGAGAATGGTCTGGGGATCGGCTGGCGCGGCCACCCGTGCCACTGGCAATGAAACGACAAACGTAGCGCCGTTGCCCGGCGTGCTCTCGACGGTGATTTCGCCGCCGTGCCGTTGGACGATGCCGTAGCTCACGGCCAAGCCTAAACCGGTGCCGGAGCGTTTGGTCGTGTAGAACGGCTCGAAGATTTTCTTGGCCTCGTCGGGATTCAAGCCGGGGCCGGTATCGCTGACGCGCAGATACACCCGCTCCTCGTCGCGCCGCGTGACGACGGTCAAGACACCGCCCTCGGCCATCGCCTCCACCGCATTGATGACCAAATTCAGGAAGACCTGCGTGAGTTGATCGGCTACGGCCTGCGGCCGGGGCAGGTCCGGCGTCAGGTGGCGGCGCACTTTCACTTTGCCGTGTTCCAGGCGTTTGTTCGCCAGCGCCAGTACCGACTCGACCACCTGGTTGAGGTCGGTCGGCGCCTCACGCCCCTTAGAGGGCCGGTAGAAGTCCAACGTGCGCTGCACGATGCTGATCAGTCGCTGAACTTCTTCCTGCGCCATATTCAGGTAGTACGCTTCTTTCTCCGGTTCCAGCCGCCGATTCGTGACGAGATGCAGGCAGTTGTGAATGGCTTGCAGCGGGTTGTTGATCTCGTGCGCAATCGACGCCGCTAGCCGGCCCGTCGCGGCCAGCTTCTCGGCTTGCACCAGCTGCTCTTGCGAGCGTTCCAATTGATGGGTGAATTCGGCCAGCTCGCCGTACAGCCGCGCATTCTCCGCCGCCACGGCGACCGAGGCCGCCAGGAATTGCAACATCTCCAGGTCATCGTGCGTGAAGCCGCCGTCCAGCTTGTTGAGCACCTCGATTGCGCCGACGGCGCGGCCTTTGACGATCAGCGGTACGGCCAAGACGTTGCGCGTGGTGATGCCGGTGATGCGATCGAGGCTGGGCGAGAAGCGCGCATCGCCGGGCGGCTCGTTGAGCAGAATCGGTTCGGCGGCGGCGACCACCTGGCCGATCAGACCTTCACCCGGTCGCAGCGACATGTCTACGATCATTTCCTGCTCACGATTCAACGTCTTGCGGAAGCGCAGCGCGCCGCTATCCTCGTCGGCCAGGATGAGCGATCCGGCTTCGACGCGCAGAATTTCGCGGATGCCGCGCATCGCGCGGGTCAAGACCATATCGAGATCGAGCGAGGACGTGACCGCGCGCGTGATGTCGTTCAGGATCGCCAGATCGTCGCTGCGCCGCTGCGCGGCGTCGAACAGGCGCGCGCGCTCGATCGCGCCGCCGACCTGGCTGCCAATCGCGCTCAACAGTTCCAGCCCGGCCGGATCGATGGTGCGTGGGCCGGCGACGAGCAGCGTGCCCACCACCCGATCGCGGCTCCGGAGCGGGACGCACGCCGCCTGCTCGCGCCCGCGCGGGGCGAGCGTGAGCAGCGCCGGTTCGCCGGTGCGCGCCACCTGTTCGCAGGCGCCCACGCCCGACGCCAGATCGAATGCCTGTCCGCGCTGCGCCGCCGGCACCTGCTCGCCGCCGGCATGCGTCAGCGCGATCATGCCGGCTTCCAGGTCGAGCGTAGTCAGCACTTGATCCAGCGCGGCGGTGAGCACATCGGCCAGCTCGACGGCGCGGCCGATCGTCTCGGCCACGGCGTTCAACGCGGCCAGCGCCCGGTTGCGCGCGCGCAGATCGCGCTCGGCGCGGCGCAGGCGCAACATGGCGTGTACCCGCGCGGTCAGCTCGCCCGGATCGAACGGCTTGGTCACGTAGTCGTCCGCGCCGATTTCCAGCCCGCGCGTTTTGTCGGACGGCCGATCCAGGCCGGTGACCATGATCACGGGGATGTGCGACGTCATCGGAGCAGCCTTGATACGCCGGCAAACATCGGTGCCGCGCATATCGGGCAGCATGACATCCAGCAGGATCAGGTCCACCGCCGCGCCTTCGGGCGTTGCCAGCACGTCGAGCGCCTCCTGACCGCCATAGGCATTCAGGACGTGATGGCCGATTTGCTGCAATAATTCGCTGAGGAAACCGGCAATCTGGGCGTCGTCATCGACGACGAGGATAGTGTCGGAGGTCATTGTGCCGCTTTCGATCGAAGGATTCTCATCCGGGCGCGGTCGCAGGCTGGCTATGACCCGGTGAACCGCTGCCCGATTATATCTCGATTCAACCGGCGCGCAAAAAGAAAAAACCTCCCGAAGGTTTCAAGCCTTCGGGAGGTTCTAGCGCTGGGCTAGGTGAAATCGTAGGCCATTTCGAGGGCGGCGGTCGCTTGCGGTTCCAGGCGGCCGGCCAGTTGGCGGCGCAGCGTTTCGCGCCCATAGTGCAAACGCGACTTGACGGTGCCGACCGGGCAATCGAGGATGTAGGCAATCTCTTTCAGGTCGAGGCCGCTGAGGTAGTGCAGAATCACGACGACCCGCTGGTTGAAGGGCAGTGCGTCGATGGCGCGCTGGATCGTCCCCCGGATATCGCGCGTCTCGAACTGGCGGTCGGGCGCCTGGCGCGCAGGTTCGACGAGCCGATCGAGCAGGCCCTCAAGCGAGGTGTGCCACTTGGCCTGGCGCGTGGCCCAGGTGTAACTGAGATTGACGGTAACGCGGTATAGCCAGGGGGAAAGTGACACGCCGAGATCGATGCGATCGGCGTAGGTATGCACTTTGAGGAAGCACTCTTGCAAAATGTCTTCGGCGACCTGCCGATCGCGGGTAATGGCTAGCGCGGTGTGGAACACTTGTAAGCGGTATTTGTCGTACAACGCTCCCAACGCCGACAAGTCGCCTGCACGGATTCGAGCGACGAGTTGCCCGTCCTCGTGGATAACCGACATCGTACCTCTCAAGGATAACCCCCGCATCCAGTAATACGTGTGGGAGGATTAAAAGGTTCAAAGTGTGGCGAACAATTAAGGAAGGATTTGAGTTGAGCAGATTATATCGACAAGTCAGGCAAAATGCAAGGAAAACTCAGCAAATTCCTACATACCCTTCCCGTGTGCGAGCATGACGATCGCTGGCAAGGCTTCGCGCATATCGCCGCTCTGCATCATCGTGATGACGACAGCGTAGGGCGCACAACATGAACCGGGCCAGGCTTAGCGCTCACACTCCGGGATCGAGCGCATCCAGCACGTTCGACGGCACGGGCGACGCTTCTTTCGTTCGGAGATCGATCCAGACCCAGTCTGTCTGTGCGCGAATGCACAGTTCGCCGTTTTGGAGGTGCATGCTGTAGTGCCGCCGGACGCTGCTCCGGCCCACCCCGCCGATCCAGGCAGCGATGTCCAGCGTGTCGCCGTACCTGGCCGGACGCAGGTACTCGATGTCGTGTCGGCGGACGACGAACACGCCGCCCAACTCCAACAGCCGCGGCAGGTCTAACCCGACGCTGGCTGCGGCGTCGATCGTCGCTTGTTCCAGGTAATTCAGATAGACGGCATTGTTGACGTGCTGATTTTCGTCCATCTCGTAGTAATGGACGCGACGCGTCGTGTGATAGGCGTTGGGTGGCGACGCGTGAGGCAGGTGGGCTGGATCGATGACGGGTTGAGCGTTCGGATCGGGGCCGTCGGGGAGGAAGGTGGTTCCGACCTCAGCGGGAATGCGCGCCGGCGCGCCGGCCCGCTGATCGATGAAGGCCCAATCGGTTGCCGCTTGGGCCACCGGGGCGCCATCGCGGACGCGCACGATCGCGTAGTTGCGCTGCGAGCGCACCCGGCGGACATTTGCGACGTAGGTGATGATATCCAGTTCGTCGCCGTAACGCGCGGGCTGGAGATACTCGATGAGTGAGCGGCGGATCAGCCAGCTGAGCGCATGCCGGTCATACCAGGCCGTGTCGTAGCCGGCATCGGCGGAAGCCTCGATCGCCGCCTCTTGCAGATAACGCGCATAGACGGCGTGGTTGACATGCCCCAGTGCATCGCAGTCTGTGGAGCGCACGCGGAAGCGCCGGGTATACGTGCGGGGTTTTGGCATACCAGAATCCAGCTTCCTTAATCACTCACCTTACGCAGGTGGGTAGGATTTTACCGCAGAGGGCGCAGAGATTTGCTAGGAAATTCTCTCCGCGCTCTCCGCGTTCTCGGCGGTGAAATGGTCTTTTGCGTAAGGCGAGTTAATCAATTTGACCGCACTCTCACATCTCAAAGACGAAGCCCAAGCGCCTGCTCATCATAGGATCGTCCCTGGAGAATGTCAAACCAGCCTTTTTTAGGCCATTATTTACGAATAAGAACGACTTAAAGGCTTTTTTAGCTAGTACTTGCGTCCCATCGGCTTTGTGGTAAAATGCGTGGCGTATCCCCATGTTACCCTGTCTGCCTGACCTCATGCCTGTAAGCCGATCCGACCATCGCCCTGCTTAAGCGGAGCTGTGGAGGACATGCGTAAACCAGCTTACCTGACGTTGGTCGTTGTGTTGCTTTCGGCGCTGCTATTGACGCCCGATGTGCGACGGGCAACCGCCGACACGTCTTCAACCTCATCGCTCTCTTCCTATTGGGGCCCCACCATCCGCCAGTGGGATGCGCTGATTGCCTATTATGCCGGCCAGCGCGGCCTCGACCCCGATTTGATCGCCTCGCTCATCTACGAAGAATCACACGGCCTCCCCAACCAGATCAGCGCCGTCGGGGCCGTGGGGCTGATGCAGATCATGCCGCAGGAGACTGGATTCGCCTGGCGACCCAAGCGCGCGGAGCTGCTTAAGCCGGCGGTCAACTTGTATTGGGGCACCCGCACCCTCGGTCAGGTGATCCAGCAGGCGGAGGGCAGCCTGTTCCGCGCCTTGGCCGCTTACAACGGCGGCTGGGAACAAGAACACCTGCGCGCGACCCAGTTTTTTGCCGTCAAGGTCCTGGACCATTATGCGCGGGCGATCGCGGCGCGCGGCGGTTACGATGCCCAATCGCTGGAAGAGTGGACGTTGGTATTCGACATTCGATCGAGCGCGGGCCTGATGCGCGTTGACCAGGTTCAGTGGGACGGCACGGTGGAGGCCGATACGACCTTTGACTTGTCCGAGTTGCCGGCATCGACGCCACACGCGACGGCCTATTCGCTCATCGATCCGAATAATGTGGCCTGGCTGATCGAGGTCTGGGTGATCGTGAAGCCGATTGAAGGCGGCACGCCCGCCGGGCGCGGGACGTACTGACGGTTAAGCGCGCCAAGCCTGAATTCCTCAAAGGATGAAGGATGAAGGCGGAAGGATGAAGCGATTCATCCTCCCTCTTCATCCTTTATTTCTGTGGCGACCAGGTCTTCCAGTGTCTCTCGTCGCCGAATCAAGGCAACGCTTGCACCATCGATCAGCACTTCCGCGGGGCGCGGGCGCGAATTGTAGTTGGACGACATCGCCATGCCGTATGCGCCGGCGTGCGTGATCGCCAACAGATCGCCGCGCTTGAGCGGCGGCAGCGCTCGGTCGCGGGCGAAAGCATCGGCCGATTCGCACACCGGCCCGACAACGTCGGTGGCTACCGGCTCGCCAGGCCCCGGGTCGAGGGGCACAATCGGATGATAGGCGTCGTACAAGGCCGGCCGCAGGAGGTCGTTCATCCCCGCGTCGACGACGACGATCTGTCGGCCGGCGCGCTGCTTCACGTTAAGCACGCGCGTGAGCAGCAGGCCGGCGTCGGCGACGATCGAGCGACCGGGTTCGATCAGCAACTCCAGACCGCGATCGCGCAGCCACGGCGTGAGCGCTTCGGCGAAGGCGGACGGCTCGGGCAGCGGTATAGAATCGCCGGGATGATAGTCGACGGGGAACCCACCGCCGATGTCGAGCATGGGCAGCCGGTAACGCTCGATCAGCGTGAGCGCCGTGCGCACGGCGGCAACGGTGGCCTGAGGTGAGGCCAGCTGCGAGCCGATGTGGATGTGCAGCCCGGCCAGATCGAGCTGTGCGAACCGCGCGGCATCGGCCAGCAAGCGCCCGGCTTCGTCGCGATCGATGCCGAACTTGGAGCGCCGGCCGCCGGTCGCGATGTGGTGATGCGTGTCGGCTTCGACGGCGGGGTTCAACCGCAGCGCGACGCGCGGACGCCTGCCCAGCGCTGCGGCGATCGCATCCAACGCCTCCAGCTCTTCGCGCGCCTCCACGTTGATCCAACCGACCCGCGATTCGATCGCAAACCTCAACTCAGCCTCGGTCTTGCCGACGCCGGCGAAGACGATCCGCTCAGGCTCTGCGCCGATATGCAGGCTGCGGTATAATTCTCCCCCGGAGACGACATCGAAGCCGGACCCCCACTCGCGCAACAGGCGCAAAATCGCGCCGTTGCCGTTGGCCTTGACCGAGTAGCAGACCCGCGCGCCGAGCGCGGCGAAAGCCAGGGATACGCGCCGGTAATTTGCCGCGAGGCGCTGTTTCGAATAGACGTACAACGGTGTGCCAAAACGCGGAGCCAAATCTGTCAGCGGCGCGTCTTGACAGTAGGCGCGGCCTGAACGAAACTCGATCATCTTTCTCTCCAGGGGTCCTGGCCGTCATTGTATATCGGGGCCAGCTGCCGCGCAAAGATTGCTCTATCGAACATCTTACGAATTGTGCTCACACCGGACAGTATATTCGAATCGAAATCAGATTGTCTCGAATGTGTAACGGTGTTGCATTGACATTCTTTAGCGAAATGACTACACTTCACGTCCAACGCAAATCCAACAGCGGGTGCTCGGCTTGAGCGCCTCGCAACGTTGCTGCCCGGCAGCCTATCGCGAGAGGAATAAACGTCCTGAAGGAAAATAGCATGGCAGCCAAGATTCTGATCGCAGAAGACGAGCGGGATATTCGCGACCTGATTGCGTTCAGCTTGCGGTATGGCGGGTTTGAAGTCGTGGAGGCCGCCAATGGGCAGGAAGCCGTGGATCGGGCCGTGGCCGTGAAGCCAGACCTGATCCTGATGGACGTACGCATGCCGAAAATGACCGGTTACGAGGCGTGCAAGCAACTGAAGTCGATGGAGGATATGAAACATATCCCGGTGATCTTTCTCTCGGCCAAAGGGCAGGAAACCGAAATCCAACAGGGCCTGGATGCCGGGGCGGAAGAGTATATCTTGAAACCGTTCGCGCCGGATGATCTGGCCAACAAGGTGCGCGAAGTCTTGCAACGGGCCGGCGAAGGCTAGTCGCACTCTAATCCCGGCAGCGGTCGCAGCGTGAGCGTCATCATCATCGACAATGGGTTGGTGCATTACGAGGCCATCGGACGGGGACGGCCGGTGATCTTTCTGCACGGTTGGCTCGGCTCCTGGCGCTATTGGATGCCGACGATGGAGGCGCTGGCGGATCGCTACCGCACCTATGCGTTCGATCTGTGGGGGTTTGGCGATTCGGATCATAACCCGCAGCGCTACGACATTGAATCGTATGTGACGCAACTCGAATTGTTCATCGACAACATGGGCTTGAGCGAACTGTCCTTCAGTTTGGTCGGGCACGCGCTGGGGGCGGCGATTGCGCTGTTGTATGCCGGGCGGTTTTCTCGCGCAGATCAAAAGTCGCTGCGGATCATGGCGGTGAGCACGCCGATGGCGGCCAATGCGGCGGGCCGGCGTCTCACCGTGGGAGGCGGTTCGTTGCTGGATCGGGTATTGGGCCGCCGGGGCGCGGCCGATTATCCCGAAGTCGAGATCGAAGCGCAGAAGGCCGACCCGAACGCTGTGGCGTTCAGCGCGCGCTCGATCACGAACCTGGAGTTGGGCCGTATCCTGGAACGAATCGATCTGCCGCTGCTGTTGGTGCATGGCGAGAAGGACCCCTTTATCGCGTTGCCCGCGCCCGATCAATTGCACATGCCCGACAAGAATGTGAAGCCGATCACCCTGGCCGACTCGCGACACTTCCCCATGCTGGACGAAGCGGCCAAGTTCCAGCGCCTGCTCAAGGATTTTCTGGAAGCGAAACCGGAAGACCTGACCTCGTTGGCGCTCAAAGAAGAATGGCGCCGCCGGACGCATTGAGGGAGTGAGAGTTTGGAGGTGGCGGGGGAGCGGGGCGTGCGAGTTGCTTGACAGGCTGTGATGGACGCGGTAAACTTTCGTCACTGTAACGACCAGACCTGGTCGTACTTTCTTAATGGCAAAGGAGTGCAACATGTCGAAGCCCACTATCGTGACCGATGTGACCTTTGACGTCGAGGTCTTGAAAGCCGAGGTGCCGGTGCTGGTCGATTTTTGGGCGGTGTGGTGCGGCCCCTGCCGCATGATCGCGCCGCTCGTCGACGACATTGCCACCGAGTACGACGGCAAGATTAAAGTCATGAAGCTGGATGTGGACGAGAATCAGAACACCGCGATGAACTTCGGCGTGATGGGCATTCCCACGTTGATTCTGTTCAAGGGCGGCCGGGCGGTCGAGCGCATCACCGGCTACATGCCGAAGGAACGTTTGCTGTCCAAGTTGACGCCGCATCTGGACTTGGCCGCCGCTACGACGATTTAAAAACGAAACCTCCCGGGTCGCGTGACCTGGGGCTGAAGTGTAATGACTGCGAACGGGACGAGTAAGCGCTGGAGGCTGCCCAGAGAGTCGGGAGCAGGTGGAAGCCCGATGCCGCTAAAAGCGCCGAATGGCCCCGGGAGTCGCGCCGGCGAACGACGATCGTCTATTAGCCTGCGCCGGAGACGCCGCCGTTATCAGGGTCGAAGGTATCGCGCTGGCCAGGCTGCGGCGCAAGTGTTATGCGCCAGCCTAAACAGGGTGGCGCCACGGGCAGAGCGCTCGTCCCTTTACGGGATGAGCGCTTTTTGTTTCGATCAACAACCATCACCACCCGTGATGGCCGAAGGTCTTGCGTAGCACCCCCGGAGCGTAGCGCCGGGGGCAAGACCGAGGCCAACCGGAGGTTTACGATGAGCAACAAACGCATCCTCACCGGCGATCGACCGACCGGCCAGCTGCATCTGGGCCATTACGTCGGCACGCTCGCCAACCGCGTCCAATTGCAGGACACGCACGAACTCTTTCTGGTCATCGCCGACTATCACACGCTGACGACGCAACCCACGCGCGAAAAAGTATCGGGCACGCGGCGGAATGCGCGTGAGATCGTGCTCGATTACCTGGGCGTCGGCATCGATCCTGACCGCGCCACGATCTACGTCCAATCCGACGTGCCTGAAGTGGCCGAGCTGCAGCTGCTGTTCTCGATGCTGACCACGGTCCCGCGCCTGGAGCGCGTGCCGACGCTGAAGGAGACCATGCGCGATCAGCACATCGCGCAGCCGTCGTTAGGGCTGTTGAGCTACCCGGTATTGCAAGCCGCCGATATCCTGCTGGTGCGCGCCGACCTGGCGCCGGTAGGCGGCGATCAGGAGTCGCATGTGGAGGTGACGCGCGAGATCGCGCGGCGCTTCAACACACTTTACTCCCCGGTCTTTGTAGAGCCGGAAGCGCTGATCGGCGAAGTGCCGACGCTGGTCGGCATCGACGGCAAGCTGAAGATGAGCAAAAGCCTGGGCAACGCGATCTACCTGGCCGACGCGGCGGAGACGGTGAACCAGAAGGTGATGCAGATGTATACTGACCCGGCCCGCACGCGCGCTGATATTCCCGGCGCCGTGGAAGGCAACCCGGTCTTCATCTATCACGACACGTTCAACGACAACCAGGCCGAGGTTGAAGATTTGAAAGCGCGCTATCGAGCGGGCGCCGTCGGAGATGTTGAAGTGAAACACAAGCTGGCGGCCGCGCTCAATCGCTTTCTCGATCCAATCCGTGAGCGACGCGCCGAATTCGCGCGCCAACCTTCTGTGGTGGATGATATTCTCGCCGCCGGCGCGGATCGGGCGCGGCCCATTGCGCGCGCGACGCTGCGCCTGGCGCGTGAGGCGATGGGCTTGGGCTGAACGCTGCTGCGAAAGACCGGCGAAGTCTCTCCTTAGGGACCTCGCCGGTCTTGGTCAAGCCGGTGTGTCTGCGCCGCGCGCTGCGCAGCCCACGCTGGTATCGCACTGCTCCCTCAGCGCGGCTCGTTCAGAAACGCGATCAGGTCTGCGATATCCGTCTCCGATAGCTGTAAATTGGGCATCCGGGCGCCGAGCTTGACCGCTGCCGGGTCGGCCAGCCAGCGACGCAGAAACTCAGGCTCGTTCGTGTAGTCGGTCAGGTTCGGCGCACCGAGGTTCATCACCCCGGTTTTTCCTTCGACGCGATTGTTGACGTGGCAGGTGACGCAACCTTTATCCCGAAACAGAACCCGGCCTCGCTCGATTGACTCGGCTGCTGTGTCTGCCGGGGCCGGGTGCGCCGGAGTCGCTGCACTGGCCCCGGCGCACCCGACCCATAGCAATACCAGCAGCAAAGTCAGCGCTTTCATGTGCGTGCGGCCGCACGTCGCCGCGCGCGCAGCATGACGATCGCCGCAGCACCGGCCGCCAAGAGGAGTACACCCAGGGTCGGCCACAACGCCGTAGACGGCGCGATCGGCGTAGCCGTCTCAGCTGGGGCGGACTGGACAGCCCCAGCGCGCACGCTGATCGGCGTCATCACCGAGGCGGGGTAATTTTCCCCATACCTGCCGAACGGCTGAATCTCCCAGTTCCACTCGCCCTCGGCCGGCAGCGTCAGTGTGGCGACATAGTGACCGGCGGCGCCTTCCCGCCTGGCCGTCACCGTAATCTTCTCTTTGGTGTTTGGATTGGTAGTTGTGATGGTCGGTTCCAGGCCGGACTCCGGCGAACCATCATGCGCCGAGATGACTGTGAAGCCGACTGTGAAGGGCTCACCTGCTCCAATATCGGGCGGCGGCGGCTGGTCCACACTGACGACCACACCGCCCGCGAACGCCGGCAGCGCCAGCGCCAGCGCGACGAGCAGGGCTAACACCACACTCAAAGCGGATCGACGTAACATGGTTTTCTCCTTTCTCCCATTGAAGAACCGATTGCGGTTGCTCACTTCTACCTGATCTACACCAGCCGGTGGAAAAGCGTTCCACCCTGGCGATCGGCTCGTGCGCCATTTCCAAACCGCGATGCGTAGACGTTTCCGGCTTGTCCAGTCAACGCAACGCTGCCGCGATCCGCACGGCTTCTTCAAGCGGCAATTGCGTCTCGAGGCGATAGGTGACGCCGCCAGCCTCCCAGGCCAACACGTTGCCCTCGACCCGGCGCGGCTCGACGTTGGCTCGGCCCGCAGACGTTTGCACCTGGACGAAGTGCTCGCCGCCGGATAACCACAGCCCGCGCGCGCCGTTCACCTCGATTTCCTCAAGCAGCGTACTGCTGTCGATGCTCTTGAAGTAGACCCAACCCTGCGCCTCGTAGAGGGTGAAGTCGGGGTAGATCAGAATGGCTTGACGGGCTTGGGGGTTCTCAGGACCAAAATCCTGAAAGTACACACTCACAGGCTCGCCCAGGTTGGTCGGGTAAGTTGGCAGGCGCAGGTCGAAGTGCGCCTGGGCCTGCGCCTGATCGAGCGTCGTTTCACCAGCGAGCGGGCGAGCGGGAGTGGGTTGGATGGTGGGCGAGGGCAGCGTCGCTACATACTCGATGCGCACGGTGTCGAGGCCGAGGAAGCGGGCGACGGCTTCGCGCACGCCGGGCGAGATCAGCAGGAGCGCGGCGAAGGCGACGAGCGCGATCGCGGCAGCCCAGGCCAGGCGGGCGCGCCAGTACGGCGATGAGCGCGCGCGCCCCCGGCCTTCGAGTTCTCGCCGCACCGACGCGGCGATCGGCGGCGTCGGGGGGTAGCCTTGCCGAAAATCATCTGCCGTCTGGCGCAACAGTTGTTCGAGCTTTTCGAAGTCGCGATTATCGTTCACGGTCTGTCCTACTTTCAGACCTCCGAGGTCTACACCGATAATCTCCCCTGATGCCAGCTCTTAGTCCTCTGCATTCAAGAACGCGATCAGCGACTCGATCTCGTCGTCGGCCAAACCCAACGTCGGCATGGGCGTGCCCGGCCTGACGGCTGAAGGGTCCTTCAACCAGCGGCGCAGGAACTCGGGGCGGGCTTGCAAGTTCGTCAGGTTCGGCCCGAATTCGACAGTGGAGCCAACTGCGTCGTGTCGATGACAGGCGATGCAGCCTTTCGCCACGAACAGCGCCTGGCCGATCGCTGCCTGATCCGGCGCAGCGGCGGGCGCGGCGAGCGTCGGGCGGGTCGCCAGCGCCACGCTGCCGCCGCCCACTATCAAGGCTGCCGCAACGAGCGCGATCGACCAGCGCGCCCGCGTGCGCAGCGCGATGAGCGCTCCACCGGCCGCGCCGAACAGCGCGAGTACCCCTACCGCGAACGGCAGCCAGGCAGGCAAGCTCACATTCACCTCAGCCGGCGAACTGGTCGCGGGCGCTATCAGCGGCGGCATGCGCTGACCATTGATCGACCACTCCCATGTGCCCGGTTCAGGCAACGTGAGCGTCGCCACATAATGACCGACAGCGCCTTGCTCAGTGGCTGTCGTTGTGAATGACTTCCCGGTGTCCGCCTGTTTGGCGACAACTTCAGGTGTCCATCTCGCCATCGGTATGTGATTGATTCTCAGCGTAAAGCCGACATCGAACGGCTGCCCGGCGACGACCTGCCCCGGCAGGCGATCGAGTGTGACGATGAGACAGCAACCGGCGAACGCCGGCGTTGCCCCGACCAGTGCGATGAGCACGCTCAGCGCAAGTTTGACCACAAGTCGATGGAACATCTGCCTCCCTCCCTGTCTACCTGCTACCAATCTACCTGTTACCTGCCTACCTGTCTGCCTCCAGCAAGTCCGGATCGTGCGCGCCGATGAGGTCGCGCAGCTTCGCCAGCGCCCGATGCAGCCGCGACTTGATCGTCCCGGCAGCCACGTCGAAGGTCTGCGCCAGCTCGGCTTCCGACAGGTCGAGAAAATAGCGCAGAACCAGCAGCCGTTGATCGTCGGGCTTGAGCTGGCCCAGCGCATTCCATACCCGTTGGCTGCGTTCGCGCTTCAACACCTTCGCCTCGATCGTCGCTGCGTCGTTCTGAACATCCACGCTGCCTGTCCCGTATCGTTCGGCCATCTTCTGCCGCCGCTGCGACGCCTTGATTCGATTCAACGCGCTGTTGGCGGCGATGCGCAGCAGCCACGGCCGGAACGGCCGGCGCGTATCGAAGCGGCCCAGCGCGTGGTAGGCGCGGATGAAAGCCTCCTGCGCCGCATCTTCCGCGTCGTCGGCATCGTGGGTGATGAGATAAGCGGCGCGAAAAGCGGCTGCCTGATGCGCGCGCACCAGCTCCTCGTACGCGCCCAGGTCGCCGCGCCGCGCGCGTTCGACCAACTGGCTATCGTCCAACCACGTTCTCCGGAGAACTGCGCTTCCGACTATATTACAACGACCGGGGGCAAGAGGTTCCGAGGGGAGTTAGAGCTTAGGGCAATCGCATCTAATATGTCAATAGCCGATCGGCTCTGAAAATAGGCCACTGCTCTCGGCCCGCGTCCGCGCGGGCCGCGCGAAGCGGACGGGGACGCGGATGGTGAGCCATCCCGTCTGTATTTGCGCTGTGCGAGAATTTAGATGCGATTGCCCTGGGTAGAGATTGGAGTTTAAGAAGAAGATGAGGGAGGATGGGGGTGAGTACGGGTAGAATCCAGGGTAATAGCTGGGTGCGGATTAGCATAGGCGAAACAAAAGGCCGCAGACCGCCCGCGACCCCAACCAACTTACCCACCTACCAACTTACGCAGCTACCTGCCTCGCCACCGGCACGGTGAACGCGAACGTCGTCCCCTTGCCCAGCTGGCTCTCCACCCAAATCTGGCCGCCGTGCAGTTCGATCAGGCTCTTGGTGATCGACAGCCCCAGCCCGGTGCCCGGCACTTCGCGCACAGCCGGATCGCCGGAGCGGAAGAACTTGGTGAACAGCTTGGCCTGGTCTTCCGGCGAGATGCCGACCCCGGTGTCCTTGATCGCGCACATGACGAAGGGCGGCGAGCCGTTCAATTGCGGTTGGGCGCTGATGAAGATCTGCCCCCCGGTCGGCGTGTATTTGTACGCGTTGCTGATCAGGTTCGTCATCACCTGGATCAACCGGGCGCGGTCGCCCAGCACCTGCGGCAAGTCTTTCGGCACCGTCACGTCCAGCGCCTGCTGCTTCTCCTCGATCTGGCGCTGCGTGGTGCGCAGCGTCTCTTCGATCACCTCGCCCATCGACACCGGCTTGATATCCAGTTTCAACCGCCCGGTCTCGATGCGGCTGATCTCCAGCAGGTCGCCGACCAGCGTGCTCATCCGCTCGACGTTCGTGCGCACGGTGTTCAAGAACTGCTGCTGCAATTCGGTGAGCGGCCCGGCCGCGCCCTTTATCACCAGGTCGGTGTAGCCTTTGATGCTCGTCATCGGCGTCTTGAGCTCGTGCGAGACGACGGACACGAACTCGCTCTTGGCGTCGTTGGCGCGCTTGACTTCCTCGTACAGCCGCGCGTTGGTGATGGCGACCGCGGCGTGGTCGGCCAGGCGGATCGCGCTTTCAAACTCGGTCGCGCCAAACGCATTCGAGCGCGCGGACTCCAGGTTCAACACGCCGACGACCTCGCTGCCGCGCCGGATCGGCACGCTGATCTGCGATTGGGTTCCAGGCGAGGCGGGCGCGCTTTCGGGATCGGGCGTGGCGTCGTCGAGCAGCAACGGCAGCCCGATGCGCATCGACTTGGCCGCGAGGCCCGCCTCCAGCGGCAAGGTTTTGCAGTCGCTGGCGTAACCCCGGCTGGCCAACAACAAGAGTTCGTTCTGCTCCCGATCGATCATGCCGATGGAACCGGCCTCCGCGCCGCTGACGCTCAGTCCCCACTTCAGCGTCAGGTCCATCACCCGATTGAAGTCCAGCGAGACGTTGAGTTCGCGATCGATCTCCTGCAGCGTGCTGAGTTCCTCGACGCGCCGCGCCAAAGCCAAATCGGTGCGGCTGAACAACTGCGCGTTCTCGACGGCGATGGCGGCGTTGCCCGCGAACGCTTCGAGCAAGGTTTGATCGTCTTCGTCGAACGGCGTGCCGTCCTTCTTGTTGAGCAGCTGGATCACGCCGACGACCTTATCGCGCGCGCGCATGGGGACGGTCAACAACGCGCGGGTGATGAAGCGATCGGTCTGGCCCACGTCGCGCAGCCAGCGGGTATCGGTCTGCGCCTCGTTGACGATCTGCGGGCGGCCCGACTCGGCGACCGCGCCGACGATGCCCTTGCCCAGCGGCAGGCGCGCCCCGGCCAGCTTTTCGGCGGCCGGGCCGAGGATCACTTCGAAGACCAGTTCGCTGCGCTTATCGTCGACCAGCAGCAGCGAGCCGGCCTCCGCGTCAAGAATCTCGACCGCTTTCTCCATGATCGTGTTGAGCACGGTACGCAGGTCGAGCGAGGAGGTGATGCCGGTGGAGACCTCGTTCAGCACCGCCAGTTGCCGCGCGCGTTCTTCGGTCTTCTGATACAGCCGAATCTTGTCGAGCACGCTCGCCGCCTGATCGGCAATGGCGGCGAACACGTGCAGCTGATCGTCGCTGTACGTCACGCCGGGGTCGAAGGACGAGACGTTCATCACGCCCAGCACGTGGTCGCCGGCATACAGCGGCACGCCCATCCAGGCGCGGCCGGGTTTGCCGCCGGGCAGGATGCCGCGCTTGACGCATTCCTGCACGTAATCGTCGGTGATGATCGGCTGGCCGGCCCGGACGATCTCGCCGGTCAAACCCACCTCCAGCGGCCACTCGTCGTCGGGGTACAGCCGCTCGCCGTTCTCGACGTAGAACGCAAAGCGCAGCGTGCCCCGGCGCAGGTCGGCCAGCGCGATGTAAAAGTTCGCGGTGTCCAGCACTTTGCCGGTCTGGGCGTAGATCAACTCCAGGATCGCATCGGGATCGACGCTGAAGTTCACCGCCTGGCTGATCTGGCTGAGCGCATTCAGCTCGGTGACGCGGCGTTCCAGATCGGTGTAGGTCAGCGCGCGCTCCAGCGCCAGCGTCGTCTGATCGGCTAACGCGCTGAGGAAGCTCATGTCGTCGGTGGTGTACGGATGCCCCGACAGCTTGGCGCCGAGCGACACCCAGCCGTTCAGCTGATACCGGCCGTGCAACGGGACGAACAAAATGCCGCCCATCGCTTCAATCCGCGCGCCCTCGTTGTAAATCGGCCGGGGCAGCGGGCGGTCGGGCTGGACATACCACGGCTGGCGCTGCTCGCTCATCCAGCGCGCCAGCGGGTTATCCGCCGGGCAGCGCGCCACCAGCGGCGGCAGCTTGCCGCGTTCCGCGCCCGATAGATGCAGCTGATACGATCGGGTGCGCGCGTCGTGCAGGTAGACCCGCAGCGGGTCGGGGTTGAGCGTCTGGCTGACGACGTTCCTTAATAGCGTCACGATCGAGGCGAGGTCGGCGGCGCCGGTGAGATCGTGGCTGTAGGATTGCAACACCCCGCGCACGTCGATGCGGGTGCGGAAGAACACGCGATCGACGGCGAGTTGCACCCGTTTGCGCAGCCGATCGAGCAGAACAGCAGTGGCGAGGACGAAGGCGGCCAATAGAGCCGGGTTGGACATCAGCGATTGCGTGCTTCCCGCCAGCGCGCCGATCACGGCGACGATCAAGAAGTACGCGCCCACGACCAGCCCGGTAACCAGCACGTATACCAGCGTGCGGTTGAGGATCAGGTCGATATCCAGCAGGCGATAACGCAGCAGCGCGTAAGCGATCGCCAGCGGGAAGAAGATGAAGGTGGGCAGGTAGAACAGCGGGTCGAAGGGCGCGACGAAGCCCAGCACCCCGACGATCGCCCACAGCCCGAACGGCAGGAAGGCCAGCGCCGATCCCCATAGAATGATCCGGCTTTGCTGCCGGGCGACCGGCGAGGTGGAAGCCAAACGCCGGTAGATCAACATCCCGTAGAAAAACAGCAAGCCGATGACCATGAACACGTACAACAGCTGCCATGACCCGATGTAGGCCCACGGGTCGCTCAGGTCATACAACTGCGTGCGCGCATACAGCGCCAGGGCGGCGGCCGGGATGTAAGATAGCAGCCGCAACGCCGGACGCTGCGCGACGGAACGCGGCTCCTGCGGAAAGACAAACGCGAGGTGGAACATCGCGCCGCCGGACAACGCCAGCCCCCACGGCCACAGCTCGGCCAGGCGGTGCGTCGAGTTCATATCGAACAGGATGCCGAGCGCGATGGCGACCCAGGCGCTGAAGAAGGTGAAGGCCAGCCCGGCGCGCTGCTGCCCGCGCAATCGAAACACCCACAACCCGATGCCGAGGTACGCCAGCCCAATCAAATACGGCAGCCAGAACAAGCGCAGCAGATCACTCGCCGGGAAAGGGGTAAGCCGGAGGCTGAGCGTGCCCTCGATTGGCGCGCCCTGCGCCGTGCGTTGCCGGTAAGTCACCTGGGCCACCTGGTCGCCGCCAACGCCTACCGCGATCAGCGCCTGCTCCAATGCCGCTTGACTATCGATGACTCGACCCTTGATCGCCTGAATGTGATCCTGGAGATCGAGCCGGGTAGGGGATGGCCCCCAGGTCGCGCCCCGGCTATCGTTGACGTTGAAGGTCTGTTCGAGCGCCACGCCGAGGAAGGGCACGCGGTTTACCCAGTCGTAGGCCACGAGCGGGGCGACGAGGTACACGGCGGCGGCGATGAGCAAGCTGGCGATCACCAGCGGCCGCGCATAACGCGGAACGGGCGGTTCGAGCGAAGTTGAGAAAGGGGATGAAATGTCCGCCACCGACGACCCCGGTTGTCCAATAGGCTCGGGCTTACATCTTCAGACACAGTCGAGTAGTCCGCCAAACTGATTTTGATGGGTAGCCTCGGGCCTTGTGCCCGTCCAACGCCCACAAGGGGCTATGCTACGGCCTATCAATTTCAGATGGACTGACTACCAGGGCAGCACGCTCAGATTCTAACATAGCGGTATATCTTTGTCTATTGGACAGTTCGGTTACGGTTGCGTTGCGACCTCACCCACCCCCAACCCCCTCCCTCTCCTCACCGAGGAGAGGGAGGGGGTGAACGAGCGTAGCGAGTCGGGGGAAGGCGAGGTCAACCTTCCCCGACCTGTATGAATGTTGTATAATCTCGCACCATGACAGGTGTGGAGCAACCCGGTTTCCCCAGGAGTGCGATGGACAAGAAGATTCGAGTGTTGATTGCCAAACCGGGACTGGACGGGCACGATCGCGGCGCGAAGGTGATCGCCCGCGCCCTGCGCGATGCAGGCATGGAAGTGATCTACACCGGCCTGCGCCAGACACCGGAGATGATCGCCGAGGCGGCGCTGCAAGAAGACGTGGACGCTGTTGGGCTATCGATTTTGTCCGGCGCGCACATGACCCTGGTGCCCCGCGTCCTCGAACTATTCAAGCAGAAGGGACTCGACGCTGTGCTCGTCTTTGTCGGCGGCATCATCCCCGACGAAGATGTGGAACCCCTGAAGGCGCTCGGCGTGCAGGGTGTGTTCGGGCCGGGCGCCAACACGCTCGACGTGGCCCGCTTTATCACCGAACGGGTTGAGTCGGCTTGACGTGCGCGCGGCTCAACTGACCCCGCAAGAATTGATCGACGGCGCCTTAAGCGGCGACCGGCGATCGCTCGCCCGATTGATCAGCCTGATTGAGACGGACGCGGCGGCCGCCGCCGCGTGCATGGTTCAACTGCACCCGCGCTCCGGCCGCGCCGCGATCGTCGGCGTGACCGGTTCATCGGGCGCCGGCAAAAGCACGCTCGTCAACGAACTCGCTAAGGCCTTCCGGCGCAGCGAGCGCACGGTCGGCGTCGTCGCGGTCGATCCCAGCTCGCCGTTTACCGGCGGCGCGATCCTCGGCGACCGCATCCGCATGCGCGATCTGGCGGGTGACGCCGGCGTGTTCATCCGCTCGATGGCGACGCGGGGCAGCCTGGGCGGGCTGGCGCGCGCCACCGCCGACGTGGTGCGCGCGCTGGACGCGGGCGGTTTCGACGTGATTGTGATCGAGACGGTGGGCGCCGGCCAGAGCGAGGTGGAGATCGCGCGCACGGCCGATACGGTGCTCGTCGTCGAAGCGCCCGGCCTGGGCGACGAAGTGCAGGCGATCAAGGCCGGCATTCTCGAAATCGCCGATGTGCTGGTGGTGAACAAGGCCGATCGTGAAGGCGCGGATAACACAGCGCGGGCGCTGCAAGCTATGCTCGACCTGGGCCGCGCGCCGCGCGCGCTTCGCCATCACGGGCAGACCCTGCGCCTCCCCGAGGCGACGCCGGCGGAACAGAGTTCGTCGGACTGGCGCCCGCCGATCGTGAAGACCGTGGCCGTCGATGGGCAAGGCATCGCCGAGCTGGTCAGCGCGATCGAGCGGCATCGCGCCTACCTGGCGACGACCGGTGAAGGCCTGGCGCGCCAACGCTTACGAGCCGCCGCCGCGCTCGAAACCGTCTTGCGTGAAGGACTGCTGGAGCGCTTGCTGCGACAGCTGGGGCCGGCTGAATTGGACCACTGCATCGAGCAGGTCGCCGCGCGTGAAGTCGATCCCTACACGGCTGCCCGGAAGTTGATGGAAAGCTCGAGGCGAGACAACCCCTGATCGGCGATAGACCTGCGAGGTCTCCTTTTAGAAAGTGTTTTGAAATTGCTCGAACGAAGCCCGCGTCCTTGCGGGCGCTTCCAACCCCGCGTGCTTTGCGCGCGCGAGCGGGTCAACCGCGAGGACGCGGTTGGGGAGCATTTTCCAAACAGGATGCCTCAGGTCTGTAGGCTGCCTGTATCGGTGAGGAGCTCCGGTGGCTGTTAAATTCTATCTCGTCCGCCACGCCGAATCGACCTGGAACGCCGAGGGGCGCGTACAGGGTCAGGCCGATCCGCCTTTGAGCGCGCGAGGCCAGGCGCAGGCCGCCCAGCTGGCCGAGCGGTTTGGCGGCGAACCGTTTACGGCGCTGTATGCCAGCCCGTTGCAGCGCGCGCGCCAAACGGCGGAGCCGATTGCCACATCGGTCGGCCTGCCGATCCGTTTTGACGATCGCTTGAAAGAGCATCACATGGGTTTGTTCACCGGCCTGATCTGGATCGAAATCGCGCAACAGTTCCCCGAGTTCGCTCAGGCCTGGATGGTGCACGCGATGGATATGCCGGGCGGGGAGAAACACCTGGTGTTCCGCGCCCGCACGGCCGAGGTGATGCAGGAAATTGCGATCCGGCACCCGAGCGGCACGGTGCTCGTCGTGTCGCATGGCGGGATTCTGGGCGAATTCCTGGCGCACCTGTTGGGTTTCGATCCGAACCGGCGGCATCCCTTCCGTTTCGACAATGCGTCGGTCAGCGTGGTGGAACTGGGCAGCACCGGGCCGCGCGTGAACTGGCTGAATGACGTGAGTCACTTGAAGGTGATAACATTGGCCGAAGATGGCTCCCGCTCGAACGATGGTTTCCGCAAGGAGCTGCATGAAAGCTAGCACGAAGGCGTATGGCGACATCCGCGTCTTCGCCGGCTCCGGGTCGCGGTCGTTGGCGGAAGGCGTCTGCCAGTATTTGCACATCCCCCTTAGCCCGGTCGAGATCATCCGCTTCCCGAACGAGAACATCTTCATTCGCCTCCAGACGAGCGTGCGCGGCCAGGATGTGTTCGTGATCCAGACGACTTCCACGCCGGTCAGCGACAACATCCTGGAACTCCTCATCTTGCTCGATACCGTGAAGCGCGCCAACGCCGGCCGCATCACCGCGGTCATCCCGTATTTCGCCTACGGGCGCAGCGATAAGAAAGATCAGCCGCGTGTGCCGATCACGGCGCGGCTGCTGGCCGACATGATCACGACCGCCGGGACGGATCGATACCTGGTGCTCGATCTACATGCCGGCCAAATCCAGGGTTTCTTCAGCATTCCCGGCGACGAATTGACCACGTTTCATCTCTTAAGCGATTATCTGCTCACCAAGAACTTGGGCAATGCCGTCGTCGTGACCGCCGATCTGGGCTTCGCCAAGAAAGGTCGCAACTTTGCCCAGAAACTCAACCTGCCGATGGCCTTTATCGAGAAACGGCGCTCCGGCAACGATGCGCGCGCGCAGGCCCTGTCGGTGATCGGCGAGGTGCGCGGCAAAGACGTGATCATCGTCGACGACGAGGTGGACACGGCCGGATCGGTATCGGACGCGGTTCGCATCGTCAAGGAGAGCGGCGCGCGGGATGTGTATTTGTCGTTCGTCCACCCGGTGCTGTCCGAGGCAGCGGCCGATCGGCTGCGCGCCTTGCCGCTCAAAGAGATCATCACCACCAATACCATCCCCATCCCTGACGCCAAGTACCTGCCCAACATGAAGATTCTGTCTGTCGCGCCGCTGCTGGGTGAAGTGATCCGGCGCGTCCACGAAGCGGTATCCGTGGGGCAGATGTTCAACGAGTAGCGTGGTCGTTGGATAGTTGGCTGGTTGAAGGTCGCGGGCAAGCTACGACCTTTTTGTTCGATGTTTCAATTCTGCATTCTGCATTCTGCATTCTGCATTCTCCATTCTCCATTCTGCATTCCCCATTCTGCATTCTCCATTCTCCTTCCTCCTTTCCCCACGCCCGCCCGGCGCACCTTCTACGTTTAGCCGATGCGCCGCTCAGACTTTAGCTGTAGCCGCGCACTGTACGAAGGTCACACCGCGCCGCTGTCGTTTGATTGATGCAGATTTTCGCGCCAAATCCTAAACTGTGAGCGTGCTGTGCGGAAGAATGCTGGGAACCACGTTGTGTCTTACAGCGTTCTGCAATGGAGGAAGACAGTTGATTCAGGGGGTCGAAATGACTACGTATCGATTTTCCAAACAAGTTCTTTTCACGGTAGCGCTGCTGGTCTTAGCCCTGAGCGTGGCGGCGTGTTCAGCCAGCCGGACGCCGGCGCCGACCAGCGAACCGACGGCCGTTCCGACCAGCACGATCGGCGTTCCGACCGATACACCGACCGATGCGCCGGTGAACCAGCCGGTGATCGCTATCAGCCCCACTTCGGGCGGGCCGAATACGCCGATCACGGTTGTCGGCGCCGGCTTTCCGGCGAATGCGCATGTCGCCATCCGCCTCGGCCCGCCGAATGCCGGCGCTTCATTGCAGCCGTACGGCGACGCGCTTGCCGACGGCGCGGGGACTATCAATCTCGTGTTCCACATGCCCGGTGCGTGGGCCGATGGCACGCCCATCACCGGCGACCGCGTGGTGATCGTCGCGGCGACGGACGACTTCCGCTCGAAGGCGACGGCCGAGTTCATGCTCCAGACGTCTGGCCCAACCCCGACGCCGAGCGTCACGCCCCAGCCGACCAGCGCGGTCTGCACCGATCGCGCCAGCCTGATCAGCGACGTGACGATCCCGGACAACACCAATGTCGCGCCCGGCGCAGCCTTCGTCAAGACCTGGCGCTTGCGCAACGCTGGAACCTGCACCTGGGATACCTCTTACGCGCTGGTGTTCGCCAGCGGCGCGCAACTGGGCGGGCCGGCTTCGGTTGCCCTGCCGGGTAGTGTCGCACCTGGCGGCACGATCGACGTGTCGGTTAGCCTGACTGCGCCGTCCGCCAACGATACCTACCGTGGCAACTGGCTGCTGCGCAATCGTGCGGGCAGGCTGTTCGGCCTCGGCAATAATGCGGATGTGCCCGTCTGGGTGCAGATCGTGGTTGGCCCCAAGCCCACGCCTGTGATCAAAGCCTGGCGCGGCGAATACTACGGCAACCGCGACCTGTCCGGCGCGCCCATCATCGTGCGCGACGACGCCGAGGTGAATTTCAACTGGGGCGCATCCGCCCCCGCGCAGGGCATCCCTGCTAACGATTTCTCCGCACGCTGGATGCGTGCGCTGACCTTCAATGCCGGAACCTACCGCTTCTACGTGCGCAGCGACGACGGCGTGCGCGTGTGGCTGAATGGCGAGCTGATCATCGATCAGTGGCATGACGCCGGCGCCAGCACCTACTCGGTCGACCGGGCATTGAGCAGCGGCCCGCACGCGCTCCGCGTCGAGTATTACGAGCGCGGCGGGGACGCGCTGGCGCAGCTGTGGTGGGAACGCCTGGGCGACTTCCCGCAGTGGCGCGCCGAATACTTCTCGAACATCAATCTATCCGGCGCGGCAACGATCGTGCGCAACGATGCAGACATCAACTTCGACTGGAGCGGAGGTGCTCCGGCGCAGGGCGTGCCGGCCGATAACTTCTCGGCGCGCTGGACCCGCACGCTGGGGTTTGAGGATGCAACGTATCGCTTCCACGCTATGGTCGATGACGGTGTGCGCTTGTACGTGGACGGCGCGCTCGTCATCAATGAGTGGCACGATGGCCCCTGGCACGAAGTGACCGGCGAGGCACGGCTGGCAGGCGGCAACCATACCGTGCGCGTCGAATACTACGAGCGCGTGGGCGGGGCGCTGCTCCAGGCGTGGTGGGAGAAAGTGGCCGGGTCGTATCCCGACTGGAAGGGCGAATACTGGTCGAATCGTGACCTGAGCGGCAGCCCGGCCGTGACCCGCAACGACGTCGCGATCGACTTCAACTGGGGTCGCAGCACGCCCGCGCAGCTCATCCCTGCCGATAATTTCTCGGCGCGCTGGACGCGCAGCGCCGACTTCGAAGCTGGAACCTATCGCTTCCACCTGCTGGTCGATGATGGCGTGCGGCTGTGGGTCGATGACAGGCTGATCGTAGACGAGTGGCGCGACGGGAGTTCCCGCGAACTGACGGCGGATGTCGCGCTGACGCAAGGTGCGCATCGGTTGAAGGTGGAATACTACGAACGGATCGGCGACGCACGGATCCAAATGTGGTGGGAGAAAGTGGCCGGGTCGTATCCCGACTGGAAGGCCGAGTTCTGGACGAACATGGAGTTCAGCGGGCAGCCGCTGCTCACCCGCAACGACGCCGCCATCGACTTCAACTGGGGTGAGAACGCGCCCGCGTCCGGCCTGCGCAAGAACCGCTGGGCCGCGCGCTGGAGCCGCACGATGAACTTTGACGCCGGCCTGTATCGCTTCACCGCGCAGGCGGACGATGGGATTCGGGTCTTCGTCGATGGCAACCTGGCGCTCAACGAGTGGCACGGCAGCAGCGGCGGGCCGGTGTACACGGCCGAGTTGGGCCTGACGGGCGCGCATACCGTGGTCGTCGAGTACTTCGACTACGACGGCCTGGCGCTGGTGAAGTTCAACTCGAAGCGCATCGGCGGGCTGCCACCTACGGTTACGCCGACCGCGACGGCGACCACACAGCCCGCCACGGCGACATCTACCGCCACCGCAACGGCAACGACGCAACCCGCCACCGCGACGGCTACCGCCACGCCGACGGCGACGACGCAACCTGCAACGGCAACCGCGACACTCACGCCGACCGTTAGCCTGCGGCTCAACGAAGTGCTCTCAGCGCCAGGCGCGGTGGATTGGGATGGCAGCGGCAGCGCTGACGCGCAGGATGAATGGATCGAGCTGACGAACACCGGCGTGATCAGCGTCGACCTCGGCGGCTGGGCGCTGGATACGAGCGACAGCAAACGCTACGTCTTTCCAGCCGGGACGTTGCTAGGGCCGGGCCAGCTCATGGTGTTCTATCACCACCTGACGGGCCTGACGATCGATGATAATGGCTCTAACGTGCGCTTGCTCAATCCGAATGGCGAAGTGGCGCATAAGGTCACAGTGGGCGTGTTGGGAGCCGATCGCAGCTACAGCCGCGACAGCCTTGATGTCTGGCACGCGGATTGGTCACCCAGCCCTGGCGCAGTCAACGTGTCGCCGACCGGAGCACGTGCAGGGAAGCACTCACCGCTGCGTACCTCTAGATTCGGCCGATAGCTGAGACTGAAGACCCCCGGTTTCTCTCCAGGTTGAGGCAGCAGTTCAACTGCTGCCTCAATTTTTGCCGCCACAACTTTTGCGTTGGCCCTCAGACTTTTGGCGGAGAACGCCATTCCTGCAAAAGCCGCAGGATCGGTCGGGCATTGGCAAGATGCGCGAGAGCGCGTCTTCAACTATAACGATGTCAGCCAAAGTTTGGAGAGGGAACCATGTTTCAGCCCGACCTCTATCTCAGACAATTGCCTCATGCTCAAGAGCGACCGCGTCATCACGATCTCGACGTGCGAGCCGCCGACGAAGCGCGGCGGCTGTATCAGCAGGCTCGCGCCAAAGCCGGGCTGAAGCAGGCCTGGGCTGCATTGACTGGACGTTCGCGCCGGTTGCTCGACCTCACGGCGGCGCGCGCCTCAAGTGTCTGGCACGGCGCTTACGAAGCCGGACTGCGGGCGGTGCCCATCGATTGCATCCGTGGCAGCGAAAACCGGCTCGGCGACTTTGATATCGACTTCCATCCGATCCAGGCGCACACTCAACAACGCTGGGTGAGCGTTGCCACGGCGTGGCTTACGAGTGTGGCAATGCCGCCGGTCGAACTGATCCAGGTGGGCGATGATTACTTCGTGCGCGATGGGCATCATCGTATCTCGGTGGCCCGCGCGCTGGGGCAACAGGATGTGGATGCCGTTGTGACGGTGTGGGAAATGGCGTCGTCGCTACAACCCTCAGCCGTGTTGGCGTGCGCGCCGGTGTAGCCGCCGAAAGCTGCTTCAGTAGCGGGTAGTGACGGCGGAAGAGACTGAAGTCTCTACTGCACGGTATCCAACCAGCTCGATTGATGCGATAGTCCTCAATCGAGCTAGTGGGTGTTGGCTGTCTACTCCAAAAGTCTTAGGCGAAATGATGCATAAGCAGGGCGCAGGCCGGGCCGGGCTGGACTATAGTGGGCCTACTTTATGATTACACTTCTTCTCGTGGACGATCAGCCGGCTATTCGCCAGGGCTTGCGCATGCGGCTCGCGCTGGAATCGAATCTCAAAGTCATCGGCGAGGCCGGAGATGGCCTGGCAGCCATCGAACTGGTACACCAGTTGCATCCCGATGTGGTGTTGATGGATGTCGAGATGCCGCGCCTGGACGGCATTGTGGCGACCCGGGCGCTGCGCGCGATCGCGCCGGATACCGCCGTGATCATCGTCAGCCTGTACAGCGACGCTAACACGGAGGGCCGGGCGCTGGCCGCCGGCGCAGCCGCTTTCGTGGGGAAGCATGCGGGCGAGGAGGCGTTACTGGCCGCAATTCAGCGGGCTACTTTTAAGCCGAACGGCAACTGAGGGCCGAACGCAGACATAGAAACCGGGTTTCTTCAAGAAACCCGGTTTCTGTTCGCAACGCAATCAACCTCTAGCTCGCTCGCACGCGAACCCACACTCGCGTCCCAGCGCCGGGTGAGCTCTCCACCTCGAATTGACCGCCCACTTTTTCGGCGCGCTCGCGCATCGAGTGCAGGCCGAGATGACCGGGGAATGAATCCTGCGTGTCGAAGCCTCGGCCGTTATCTTTTATCTCCAACACAATCAGCCCGCTCTCTTTCAGGCAATCCACCCGCAGCATCACCTGTGTCGCGCGGGCGTGCTTGACGGTGTTGTGCAGCGCCTCCTGAGCGATACGGTACAGCGCCGTCTTTACTTCCAGGGGCAGGCTGGGTTCGTCACAGAACGCCGTGCCCACCTCGATGCCGTGCCGCGCGCGCAGCGACGCCACCTGCTTGGTGAGCGCGGCCGTCAGGCCCTCGGTTTCCAACGATTCCGGGCGCAGCTCGAAGATCAGCGCGCGCATTTCGGCCAACCCCGCTTCGGCCAGCGACAGGACATAGTCGAGCGGATCGGCGACCTTGCTGGGGTCGCGATCGAGCAGGGTGCGGGCCGTGCGCGCGCCCAGCGCGATGCCGTACAACGCCTGCGAGACCGAGTCGTGCAGTTCGCGCGCCAGCTTCTGGCGCTCTTCCAGCGCCGCCAGGTTCTGCGCCTGCTCGTACAGGCGGGCATTCTCGATCGCGATCGCGGCCTGGCTGGCGATCGCCAGGGCCAGGTTGGCGTGTCGGGCGGTGTAATGGTTTGGCTCATGGTGATCCAGGCTCAACATGCCGATCACCCAGTCTTTGATCATCAGCGGCACGCCCATCCAGGATCGGATGTATTCATACGTCGTTTCCAATTCATCGCCGGCCGTCTCCTGGAACGCGCGCGCCAGCGGGAAATCGCCGCGCACATCGTCGATGATCACGGGCGTTTTACGCTCGATCACGGCGCGATTGGCCCCGGCCTGCGCCAGCGGGAAACGCAGTTGGGCCGCGTGCGCCGGGGTGATCGGCCCCCGGTAATGCAGAATGGTCAGCTCGTCTTGTTGCAGCGTGAAGATCGTCGCGCCGCTGTACTCCATCACAATGTGGAGCTGATCGAGGATCAGACCCAGCAGCGGTTTCAGCTCCAGCGTGGACGCGACGTTGTGCGAGATATCCAATAAGGTCGATAACTCGCGGGTGCGTTCCATGACGCGCTGCTCCAACAACTGCTGCGCTTGAACTTCCTCCGTGATATCGCGCACGATGGCCAGCGCGTGCGGGCGTTGCCGATACGTGAAGCCGGCGCCAAACACCTCGACGTGAAAGAGCGAGCCATCCTTGCGCCGATCGACGGCGCGCGCCCGAAACGGATCGCCGGCGCGCACCGTGTCCATGTACTCTTTGAAGAGCGGCAGCGAGTCGGCGTGAATGAAATCCGGGGGTTGCAGTTGTCGGAATTCTTCCGGGGTGTAGCCGTGCATGTGAGCGGCGGCCGCGTTGAAGTCCACGAGCTGCCCATCCAAATCGTTGATGAACAGGCCGTCGATCGACGACTCGAAGATGCTGCGATACTGCGCTTCGCGCTCCTGCAATTCCTGCTCGGCGCGCTTGCGCTCGGTGATGTCGCGCACCACGCCCAGCGTGTGCGGCTTGCCGCGATACCAGAAGCCCACGCCGCGCACCTCGACGTGAAAGGGCGTGCCGTCTTTGCGCAGGTCCACTGCCTGCGCCTCGAAGTGGCCGCCGGCTTTGATCGCCTGCATGTACTCGGCGAAGACCGAACGATAGTCCGGATGGATGAAGGTGGCCGGGTGCCGGCCGATCATCTCTTCCGGCGTGTAGCCGTGCATCGCGCAAAAGGCCGGGTTGGCTTCTACGACGAAACCGTCTAAATCGTTGATCACCAGGCCGTCGCTGGTCGCTTCGAAAATGCCGCGATACTCCTGTTCCTTTTCACGCAGCTGCGCCTCGGCCCGCTTGCTTTCGGTGATGTCCTGCGTCATCGTCATGCCGGCGAAGATCTCGTCGCGCTCGTTGCGCAGCGGCAGCGTATGGATCAGGTAGATGCGATCGGCAAACTGCGCTTCGAACACGTTCGACGTTCCGGCCAAGGCGGCGCGATACTGCGGCTCCAGAAGCGCGCTGGTCTCAGGCGAGAAAATCTCCCAGAGGGTCTTGCCTTCCAGCAGTTCCTTGGACAAGCCGACTTCGGCCAGCCCGGCGCCATCGGCGATGGTGTAGCGCAGATCGGGATCGAACAGGATCACGGCGCCGTTCGGAAAGTTGCGCGCCAGCGTGCGATACAGTTCCTCGCTCTTGCGCAGCGCGTACTCGGCCTGGTCGCGCTCGGTCTGGCGCTGCTGCAACGCGGCGGCCATGCGATCGAAGGCGTGCGCCAGCTGGTTGAGCTCGCCCTGCGCGCCGACCGAGGGTAAGCCGGTGCGGGCGCTCAGGTCGCCCGCGCTCAACCGATGCGTGGCCTGCACCAGCGCGTACACCGGGCGCAGGATGAACCATTGACCGGCGACCCAGGTCACCGCGAGCGCGAGTAGCGTGACTGTGCCCAGGCCAATCAAGGTACGCGTGAGAATTCGATTACCTTCGGCAAACGCCACTTCGGCGGGGACGCCGATGACGACGTAGGCGGCGCGGACATCGCCGGTCGGGCTGCCCAGCGGGCTAAAGGCGTAAAGCCGCTGCACACCGCCGGCATCGAGCGCTTCCGTCGCGCCCTCGGCGCCTTGCCGCGCCAGCACCGCCTGTATGATCGGCGCTTCCAGGGTCTGGCCGATCCGCTGCTCGCCGGTTGGGTAGTCGAGCAGGATTGCGCCGCGCCGATCGATCACGGTGAAGGTGGAGCCTTGGGGCAGCTGCGCCTGCGAGGCCAGCTGGCCGAGCCAGGCCAGGTCGAGTGTGGCGAAGATCACCACGCGCGCCCGGCCGTTGAAGTCGAGCACCGGGTAGCCGAAGTTGAGCAGCGCCTGCCCGGTTACGCGGTTGTACTCGTAATCGCCCAGGCTGAAATTGAGCGTCAAAACGGCGCGGCTAAAGTAGGGTCGATCGACGACGTTGACGGGGCCGTTCACCGGCTGCACGCTGCAATAGATGTTACCCTGGGGATCGATCAGGCCGAAGTTGAGATAGCGCGGCGACTGCTGCAGGTATTGCGCTTGCAGGTAGCTGTAGACGGTATTGCACGGCGGCGGTTCGCCTTGACGCACCTCGGACAACTGCGCCAGGCTCACCAGCAACTGGCGCGCCTGCTCGATGAACTGCACCTGGTTGCTGGCCGCGATCCGGGTCACGCGCAGGGCGTCCGCTTGGGCCTGGTTGGCGGCGGAGTTGCGTTGCTCTTCGGCGTTGTACAGGATCAGGATCAGCAACGGAACGACGGCCAGTAAGACCAGCAGCAGCAAGCGGACGCTGAGACTGGAGAACGCGAAGCGGGACATGCTCACTTGTCCCAGCGCCCGGCCAGGCGCGGCGTCGCCGCGCGAACCGCCTGCTCCAGCGCCTCGGCCGCGGTCGCTTCATTGTTCCACACGCGATCGAGGGCCGGCTGGAGGATTTCTTCGGCGATCTGGCCGAAGTCCTTCACGTAATAGAGCGGTGCACGGACGACGCAACACAGCGTATAGGCGACGATGGCGTCCTCGGATTCCGGCGGGTGCGCCGGGTTGTCGATCCAGGCCTTGATCGCGGCCGGGTCGGTGTAATACGTTTTCTGCATGGGCATCCACAAACCGCGGGCGAACAGATCGACCGCTTTGGGATCGTTGTGGAATTTGTAGAACTCGATCGCCGCGTCGAGGTGCTGGGTGCCGGCGAAGATGACGGTCGGGCTGCCCAGGATCAGCGTCTTCGGCGTTTTCATCTTGGGCAGCACCGCCACGCCGAGTTTCAGCCCTTCCATGCTGGAATAGTCGATCAGTTTCCACTGCCCGCGAATGTCCATCGCCAGCTGGCCGGTCTGCATCAACACTTCGCTCGGCGGGAGCTGCTGCATTTGGGCCGGGGTGGCCATGACGTGATGCACCCACATCAGATCGGCCAGCCGCTGGATGGCTTCGACGGCTTGCGGCGAATCGAGCAGCAGCCGGGTGCCGTCCGCGTTGACGATCTCGCCGCCGTTGCTGTAGATGAAGGGGTAATAGTAGTACCAGGATTCGAAGCGGGAGGACACGGCGTAGACGTCGATGTTGTCCGGGTCGAAGCCGGGTTCGTCGGGGTGTTTGCCGTTCCGATCGACGGTGAGCTGCCTGGCTGCGGCGAGAAACTCGTCCCAGGTCCAGGCGTCTTCGGCCCTGGCCGGCGGATAGGGCACGCCGGCGCGATCGAACACATCTTTGTTGTAGAACAGTAGGATGATCTCGGCGGCGGTGTTCGTGCCGATGGTCTTGCCGGGGGCGTAGTAGTAATACGTTTCGGGCAGCCGCGACGAGAGTTCGGGATCGCCCTGCACGATCTCGGTCAGGTCCAGCACCTTGCCCTGGCTGGCCCACAGCGGCGCGTGCGTCTCGAGCAGGTAGCCGACATCGGGCGGTGAGCCGGCGGCGATCATCGACGACACGCGCGAGATGTACTCGGCGTCGGGGATGTGTTGCGCATCGACTTTGATATTGGGGTGACTCGTCTCGAAGGCGCGCACCATCTGCTCGACGGCCTGTTTCTCGACCGGCGAGCCCCAGTAGGTGAAGCGCAGCGTCACGGTTTCGGGTGTGGCTTCGGGAGCGGCCGGCGTCTGGCAGGCGGCGAGCGCAAACAGACCCAACGACACAACGGCCAGGATGAAAAGAGTCTTTTTCATGGTTCGCCTACTCAAAGTTGAAGATTAGGACTTACGCAGTTGGCGCGGCAGTTGTACTGCCGTCGCCTCATCTGCCGCAGTACAACTGCGGCAGCAACATGCAACTGCGTAAGTTCTGAGATGTCATCCGTAGTAGCGACTTTAGTCGCTTAACGAACGAGTGATCTCATTCCAACGCCCACGAGGGGCTAAACTACCGCGTTTAGGTCGTCTGCCCCGGCGTATCGATCGAGACCAGCCCGATGCGCACCGCGTACAGCGCCGCCTGGGTGCGACTGGGCATGTTGAGCTTGCTCAGGATGTTGCTGACGTGTGTCTTGACCGTTTTCTCGGCAATGCCGAGCGTGTGCGCGATTTCTTTGTTGGACTGGCCCCCGGCGAGCAGGCGCAGCACATCGGTCTCGCGCTCGGTGAGCGCTTCCGGGCTTTCCGGCACGCGCACCTCGCGCATCAGCCGCGCGGCCGCCTTGGGCGAGAGCTGCACCTGCCCGGCAGCGGCCGCTTTGATCGCCCGGCGCAGCTCGTCGGCTTCGGTATCTTTGAGCAGGTAGCCGATCGCTCCGGCGCGCACCGCGCCCACGACCGAGGCATCCTCCAACACACTGGTCAGCGCGATCACTTCGGTATCCGGCAGCTCGCGCCGGATGGCGGTCGTGGCGGCGATGCCGTCCATGACGGGCATGAGCACGTCCATCAGCACGACGTCTGGCAGCAACTCCCGCGCCAGGCGCAAGCCTTCGGCGCCATCCGCCGCCTCTCCCACGACTTCTAACTCCGGATCCAAACTCAAAAACATGCGCAACCCCTGCCGGACTACGCTGTGGTCATCGACGATCAAGATTCGAATTGGCATGCCATCCTCCAACTTTGGGCGGAGTCGCTCTCTCCTGCGAAGTCTTTAGCGCGGTCGGGTCGTTGGTAAGATGCGGCCCGCGCCAGCCCGGACTATGCTGGCGCCATATTGAACGATTGGCCGCTGTCGTGTTGTGAGCATTGGGCGGAAGTGGATTATGACACGCCCATTCTACCATAATTAACCAAGCGTTTGCAGCTCAGGCGCAGCGGCCGGCAGGGCTTTTCCAAAGTCCATCGAGTGGGATAACCAGCCCTCGCAGTTGTCATTCCGAGGCCGCAGGCCGAGGAATCTTTGCGCTTAGTCCTTGAGATTCCTCGCCGCTATGCGGCTCGGAATGACTTTGGAAAAGCCG
>DATDPU010000166.1:0-2997 GCA_035292585.1 Anaerolineae bacterium
GAATGTGTCGACGACCTGTTGCGCTATGCGCGTGATCGTTTCAGTGCTATAGTCCATGCTGAGCCTCGGGTAGGGTGGGTTTTGACCAACTGCGATCCTACCCCAGGCTCATTCTCCCTGACAACCTTTGCGTGCACACCCGCCACCATGCCCCTTGACAGCGAGCTTCTTACTACATACAATCTCGGTCAATTAAATACTTGACCTTCGGGGCAGGGTGAGTCCGGCAGTGAAAAGTTGTCGGACAATTCCCGATCGGCGGTATAGCCCGCGAGCTCGCTATCTTTACGATGGTGCGTATGATTCGGTGACACTTGCACTGCGCAAGCGCAGAGCGGTTCAAGTGAAGTCCGGGGCCGACGGTATAGTCCGGATAGGAGAAGGTTAGCCCTACCAACACTGCAAAATCAGATTTGCGTGTATGGTGGTTGTTTTGTTGCCCGAAGATATCTTCTAATCTTCGGGCTTATTTATTTACCCGGCGGCGCGTTTTGACTGTCGGCTGGGCCTGTCTTTATCGCGTAGGTCTGGTTACTAGCGGGGTGCTTTAGTCGATGGGTTCAATACACGTAGACAAGTTTTATACGTGTCTTGCGCCGACCTCGGCAAGGCAAGCCGAGAGCGGCGCCTATTCCAACCTGATGGTCGGAGGACCATTTCACTAGGACACCTCTCCCTCGTCTGCGCTCAGGCGCCGTTGACACAGCCAGTCAACAATTAACGGCCGGACAGCGCAGCGACACCCAGAGTCAACCCATACTGATCGTAGATTCTCCAACGGGGCTTCACCCGATTGGATGAATGCTCTTGGCTGCGTGCGGTTATACAGATTATGAACCTGCGCGCGTGACACGCCTGGGTCAAATTAGCGCGCTCTTACTGAAATTACCGCGAGTATGCTCATTCAGCAAAACACGAGAATACAGGACTTGTAGCATGTTGACGACACATATCCGCCGTTCAGTAAAGTTTTCCCTTTCGACCCGATCGCCTGACTTCCTGCGACGCCCACGCCTGCTCGATTTTATACAGGCGCACATTCATCGCAATCTCGTTCTTGTTTCCGCCGCGGCTGGCTATGGCAAATCGTCGCTGTTGTCTGATTTCGCTCACGCGACGGACCTGCCGGCGGCTTGGTGTAGTTTGGATGAAACTGACCAAGATCTGGTCGCGCTCGCGACGGACCTAAGCCTCGCGCTTCAAAGTCGTTTCCCCGCCTTTCGATCGACTGTGGCGATGTTAGCGCCACAATCGCGGACGAACGCTCAAGAATTGGCGACTATGCTGGTGCATGACATTGAGGCGTCGCTGGGCGAGTATTTTGTCCTGATTCTGGACGACTTTCACTTAGTCGAGGATTCGGCTCCGGTCCTTCGTTTTTTTGAGGCGTTGCTCGCCCACTTGCCTGAGCCGGCTCATGTAGTGATTGCCGGACGCACCGTTCCTTCCTTACGCTTGGTCTCGCTGGCCGCACGCCAACAAGTTGTCGGGTTAAGCGAGGAACATCTTCGCTTCACGCCGGCCGAAGTGCGCACTTTGGTTCGGCTGCGCAACACTATCGATCTACCGGAGATCGAAGCAGAGAAGTTGGTTGCCGATACCGAAGGCTGGATTACAGGCATTATCCTGACGACCCAGCTCATGTGGCGCGGATCGGGCGGGATTCTCCTTCGGTCGCATCGATCCGAAAGCCCGCTTTACGAATACTTGGCCGAGGAAGTATGGCAACATCAACCGGAACCGCTTCGACGCTTCCTGCTGGAGTCCGCCGTCCTACCCGAAATGGAATCGCAGATGTGCGATGCCATACTGGATCGATCGGATAGCGTAGAACTTCTGCGTCTGGTGGAAACTCGTCGCTTGTTCGTCACCCGGGTGGGTGACGAGTTCCGCGCCTATCGCTATCATCAGTTGTTTCGCGAGTTCCTCATTGCCAAGCTGCGCGCCCAAGACCCCGCCCGCTTGCGGACGCTGCAAGCACGGGCAGCCGATTGGTACAACGCCAACGGCATGGTCGAGACGGCAGTCACATTTTACGGGTTGGCCGGTCACTTCACGCGGGCGGCGCACGTCATTGAAAGTAATGCTGAGGCGACATTTGCGACCGGGCGACATGCGACGTTACGCCATTGGGCTGAACTCTTAAAGCTGCAGGCGCATGAAACCCCGACCCTGTATCTTTTCCTTTCAAAAGTGGATACCGATGCCGGCGCGCTCACGGCCGCCCAGGCCAAACTCGCTATTGCGGCGACCGGGTTCGCTCAACGTGGCGACGCGATCGGCGCCCTCCGCGTAGATCTCCAGCGAAGCCTGCTGTTGTATCGGCGCAGTGAGTTTGAACAGGCCATGGCTCTCGTTCAGCGCGCGTTAGTGCGGGCTGGCGCTCTTAATCAGGCGGGCTTACGGGCGCAAGCCTTACGCTACAAGGGACTGTGCTGTTTCGCGCTGGGTCAGCTCGCCCTGGCTGAAGAGTCGCTTCTCCAGGCGGAGCAGCTGCTGCACTCGCCGCGACATCGCTACGATCTGGCGTTGGTGCTGCATGACCTGGCTTTGATTCTACGCACCGGAGGACAAACCACACGCTGCGCGCATTTCCAGCAGAAAGCCTTGGCGATCTGGCGCGAACGACCTGCCGCCGGTCCGCTTAGCGCGGTGCTGAACAACATCGGACTGGATTTGCATATGTTGAGTCAATATGCGGCGGCGCTGTCGACGTATGAAGAAGCCTTGGACTGGGCGCGCCGGGCCAGCAGCGCCCGGTTGGAGAGTATCATTCTCGCCGGGCAGGCGGACGTGTTTGTGGACCTCAGAGATTATTCCCGGGCAACCGAGCTCTATCGTCAAGCCATGTTGATCAGGGAGCATTTCAATTTCGGGGCGACTTGTACGCCGTCTGCCAGGTCTGATCGAAGCGGCGGCTCATGATAGCCGCTCGAATGGGTATCAGCCTCTGGAGACTGGGGCGGCTCCAGCGCATGCCTGCGCCATTGAAGCGTG
>DATDPU010000167.1:0-24675 GCA_035292585.1 Anaerolineae bacterium
GAATGTGTCGACGACCTGTTGCGCTATGCGCGTGATCGTTTCAGTGCTATAGTCCATGCTGAGCCTCGGGTAGGGTGGGTTTTGACCAACTGCGATCCTACCCCAGGCTCATTCTCCCTGACAACCTTTGCGTGCACACCAATTGATTGCGTAGTTGCTGATCCCCATGCGGTATGGTAGACTTGCACCCTGCACCTGGCGCGCAGAGGGATACATGCAACGATTGATTCGGGGAGCGATCGTGGCGGCTGTCAGCGCCGCGAGTTTTGTTCTGCCGGTGCTTGCCGCACCGGCGCAGCAGGACAATCAAGCGATCATCACGTCGCCGACCGATGGGCAGGCCGTGGCCGGCCTGGCGCCGATCTTCGGTACGGCCACCTCAAATGATTTCGCGCGTTACGAGATCGCTTATGGCTCCGATCCCAACCCGAATGACGCCTGGCAACCGTTCGCCACGGCTGAGGTGATTCTGAGAGACGCGCAGCTCGGTGTATGGGACACGACGAATCTGCCGGCGGGAACATACATGATCCGGCTGCGGGTGATCCGGCCCGACGGTAATTTTGCGGAAGACATCGTGCGCGGGTTGATCGTGGGACCGGCAGCCACGGCAACGCCGCAGGCGACGCCGACCGATGTGCCGCCGCCGCCGACCTTTGAAACGGAAACGCAAGCGACGATCCAACCGACAATCGTCATCGAGCAGCCGCCGACATCCACCCCGGAGCCGGTAGTGGCCGGTGGGTCGACCGACGATTCGGCCGCCGCGCGCCGCGATGGAAACTCCGGGCTTGATCTAAGCCGCTTCAGTTCGGCGTGTATCAACGGGGTGTGGTGCTCCGTCGGCGTGTTCTTCCTGTTGGGCGCGTTGGGCATCGGGCGGTGGGGGATGCGTCGGCTGCTGAAACAAATGCAAGAACGGGAAAATCAATAGAGTCAGCGCGCCGGCCAGCCAACTCTCCAACTACCGATCTACCTGCTACTTGTTTACCTGTTTCCTAACATGCTCTTACTCGACAAACTGCGCGGCAAGTCCACAATCGAACCATCGGCCCCGACCGCACTCGTCGTCGGCCTGGGCAATCCGGGTCGGGAGTACGCCGGCAGCCGGCATAACATCGGGTGGCGCGCGGCCGATCGCTTCGTCGCGGCGCACGGCTGGCGCTTCACCAAGAAACAAAATGATGCGTTGGTCGCCCTGGGGCAGATCGGCGGGGCGCGCACGATCGTCGCCAAACCGCAGACGTTTATGAACTTGAGCGGGCGCGCCGTTCAACCGCTGGCGCATTTTTACAAAGCGCCGCTCGACCGCCTGCTCGTCATCTTCGACGATATCGATCTCCCGTTCGGAACAATCCGGCTGCGCGAAAAAGGCGGCGCGGGCGGGCACAACGGCATGCGCTCGATCATCGAGCGCCTGGGCAGCGATGACTTCCCGCGCTTGCGGATCGGCGTCGGGCGGCCCTCCGGCCGAATGGACCCGGCGGCTTACGTGCTGCGCGATTTCGATCCGGTCGAGCAAGCCGAACTGGACAGCCTCCTCGATCGCGCGGGCCAGGCGATCGAGACCTTTGTTGCCGAGGGCATCGGCGCGGCGATGAACACGTATAACAGCCCGGCGAGGAATGTTTTAGAATGACTGACAATCAGAAACTGCAGGAGTTTGCTCGCATCTTTCGCTGCACGCTGGAGACGGCGCCGATATACGTGGCGCGTATCCACGAACGGATGGGCCACGAAGTTCCCATGGAGAGCATCATCGCGGCCATGAAAAAAATCGCGCCGAAGAAACTCTCGATGGAGACGATCGTTGGACAACTGACGAAGATGGAGCGCGCGCCCGCTAGAACCCGCGCTCCCAAAGTTGTCGACGAGGAGCCGGCGGCCGCGCCGAAAGTCGACGGGGGGGCGGCCCGCCGATCGAAAACGGTTCCGCCGCCGCAGAAAATGAGCTCGCTGCAGCAAATCACGACGATATTGAATGCGAACTGGGCGCGCGGCCGCAAGCACGGCTTGAAGCCGCCGGTGATGACCGCCGAGCGCTTTGTCAGAACGACACAATCGATCGCGGGCGTGCCCAAGCCCAGCGTGACACGCATCCTGCAAGCCCTCCAGAAACTCGACCGGCGTGACGTGCTGCTGACCCCCAATTTAGTGGCAGATGAAATCAACGAATCCGATGAGACGTAGCTCTCAGTGAATACGGCGTGAAACGTGAGGCGTGCAGCGTGAGCGGATCACGGCTCACTTATCACGTTTCACGCTTCACGTTTTGCGCATGAACCTCTCCGGCCTGCTTTCGCTCCTTACCGCATCCTCCGCTTATCGGCAGTTATTTGAAGCATTGCGAACTTCACAGCCCGGTCAGCGCTCGCTGGCCGTGCTGCGCTCCGCCCGGCCGTTCCTCGTCGCCGCCTTAGCGCGCGATCTGGCCCGGCCGATCTTGTTCGTGACGGCTCGCTTCGATCGCGCGCAGCTGATTTACGAAAGCCTGCGCGCCTATCTGGGCGCGGCGCGTCCGCTCTTCGGCTTTCCCCAACCGGCGGCGCTGTTTTACGAACGATCGCCGTGGGCCGTCGAAGTCGTCGCCGAGCGGCTCAACGTGCTCACGCAGCTGGTCCGCCGCCCCGACGGCCGGCCGGTCATCGTCGCGGGCGTGCGCGCGTTGATGGCGCATACGCTGCCGCCGCGCGAATTGACGCTGGGCACGCGCGCGCTCAAAACCGGCCAGACGCTCGATCTGGATAAGATGCTGGAGACGTGGACCGGGGTGGGCTATGCGGCCACGACGACGGTGTTGTCGCCGGGCGAGTTCAGCCGGCGCGGCGGCATCGTCGATATCTGGCCGCTGTCGTCGCCCGCGCCGCTGCGCATCGAGTTGTTCGGCGACGAGATCGACTCGCTGCGCACGTTCGACCCGGCTACGCAGCGCTCGCAGGAGGCGTGCGAGTCCAGCATCATTCCACCGGCCAATGAAGCGCTGCCGCGTTACGGCCCACACGCCGCCGAACAGTTGCGCGCGTGGGATTTGAGCCGGCTGCCCGACGATCTTCGGGCGCAGTTCGAGAAGGATCGGGCGGCGCTGGCGGAAGGAGCGCCGTTTCGCGGGATCGAGTTCTACCTGCCCTACCTCTACTCACGCCCGGCGACCCTGCTCGATTATCTCCCGCCCGAGGCGTTGATCATCCTGGACGACGCCGCCGAGATCGACGATCGCTGGAACGAGCTTGAAGAGCAGGCGCTGGAACTGCGTCACAACGCGCAAGAGGATGGCACACTGCCGCCAGACTACCCCGTGCCGTACCTGGCGCGAGATGAATGGCGCGATGCGCTGGATGAGTACAGCTTGCTCGCGTTGAGCGAATCCATCCTGCCCAAAGAACCAACTACCCAACCAACCAGCCAACTAACGAACCAACTACCCACCCAACTCGCCCCCGAACTCCCCTTCGCGTCCGGCCAGCGCTTCGGCGGGCAGCTCAAAACCTTCATGGATCATCTGGCGCAGCTGCGCGCGATCGGCGATGGCACGCTCGTGGTCAGCCGGCAGGCGCAGCGCTTGGCCGAGCTGTGGGCTGAACGCGATCACCTGCGGCCGCCCATCTCTGATCTCGCTGCTCCCCCTGCGCCGCGTTCGCTATTCTTTGTGAATGGCGCGCTCGACGATGGTTGGACGCTGCACGGCGTGCGATCGGGCGCAGATCAGCGGATCGGGTTGTGGTCGGTGCACGTCATCACCGACGGCGAGATTTTCGGCTGGGCGCGCCCCCAGCCGCGCCGGCGCATTCGACCCCGCGCCATCACGCCCGAACAGTTTTTCGCCGATATCCAGTCCGGCGATTACGTGGTGCACGTCGATCACGGTATCGGCATCTTCCAGGGCCTGACCAAGCTGACGCTCGATGGCGTCGAGAGCGAATACCTGCAAGTCAATTACGCCGGCGCCGATCGGTTGTTCGTGCCCATCCATCAGGCCGATCGGTTGAGCAAATACATCGGCGCGACGGATGCGCCGCCCGAAGTCAACCGGCTGGGCAGCGCCGATTGGACGCAAATGCGCGAGAACGCGCAGCAGGCCGCGCTGGAAGTGGCGCGCGATCTGCTCGACCTGTACGCCCGGCGCGAGCTGACGCCGGGGCAGGCCTTCAGCCCCGACTCGCCCTGGCAAGCCGAACTCGAAGCCGCGTTCCCCTACGTCGAAACCGAAGACCAGCTGCGCGCCATCGACGAGGTCAAGGCCGACATGGAACAGCCGCGCCCGATGGATCGGTTGATTTGCGGCGACGTGGGCTACGGCAAAACCGAAGTCGCGCTGCGCGCTGCGTTCAAGGCGGTGCAGGACGGCAAGCAGGTGGCCGTGCTGGCGCCGACGACGGTGCTCGCCCAACAACACCACGTCACTTTCTCGGCGCGGCTGGCCCCGTTCCCCGTGACGGTCGAGGTATTGTCGCGTTTCAAATCGCCGGCGGAGCAGGCAGAGATCCTCAACCGGCTGCGCGCGGGCCAGGTCGATATCATCATCGGCACACATCGTTTGCTGCAACGCGACGTCGCTTTCAAGGACTTGGGGTTGCTGGTCATCGACGAAGAGCAGCGCTTCGGCGTGACCCATAAGGAAGTGCTCAAGCGGATGCGGACGGAAGTCGACGTCTTGACGCTGACGGCGACGCCGATCCCGCGCACGCTGTACTTGAGCCTGACGGGGGTGCGCGATATCAGCACGATCGAGACGCCGCCGGAAGAGCGCCTGCCGGTGGCGACGTACGTCGGCCCGTACGACGAGCATTTGGTGCGCCAGGCGATCCTGCGCGAACTCGATCGCGGCGGCCAGGTGTTTTTCGTGCACAACCGGGTGATGGGCATCGAGCAGGTGGCCAAACGCCTGATCGCGCTCGTGCCGGAGGCGCGCATCGGCGTCGGGCACGGGCAGCTGAACGAGCACGAGTTAGAGCGCGCGATGAACCAGTTCATCCAGGGCGAGATCGACGTCTTGCTGTCCACCTCGATCATCGAGAGCGGGCTGGACATCCCCAACGCCAATACGTTGATCGTCGACCGCAGCGATCACTTCGGATTGGCGCAACTGTATCAGCTGCGCGGCCGGGTCGGGCGCAGCGTATCGCAGGCGTATGCCTACTTCCTGTACGACCCGCATTCGCCGCTGACGGAGGAAGCGCGCCAGCGGCTGGAAGCGATCCGCGAGGCAAGCGAGCTGGGGATGGGTTACTCGGTCGCGATGCGCGACCTGGAGCTGCGCGGCGCGGGCGACATTCTCGGTATGCGGCAGAGCGGCCAGATCAGCGCGGTGGGCTTCGGCCTGTACACCAAGTTGTTGCAGCGCGCCGTGAGCGAGCTGCGCGCGCGGCGCGCAGGGAAAGAACCGCCGCCGCCGCCGATCACGGGCGTGACGCTCGACCTGCCGCTGAAGGCGTATCTGCCCGAAGCATACGTGCCCGACAACCCGCTCCGGTTGCAGTTGTATCGGCGCATGGGCAATCTGGCGTCGATGCAGGAAATCGATAGCCTGGAGAAGGAACTCACCGATCGCTTCGGCCCGCCGCCCGATCCGGTGCAGAACCTGATCTTCCAGCTGCGGCTCAAGCTGATGGCGGCGCAGGCGCGGGTCGAGTCGATCATCCGCGACCGCGAACGGAACATGCTGGTGATTTATTCCGACGCACTAGAGCGCATGGATCGGCACGGACTCCAGGGGCGCATCGCCCCGCTGGCGGTAGTGTCCCGCCGCCAGATCAACCTGCCGCTGAAAGACAAAACCGTTGATTGGCGCGCGGCGCTGGTGAATGTGTTGAAGGCGATCGCGGGCAACGGATAAACCGATAAGACGGATACTATCCGCTTCTGTCCGTTTGTCCGTTACTCAGTCCGTTGCCAGACGATATACTCTCGGCACCACGCCAGCGCGGCCTCAACATCCTCCACTACCCGACCCGCGAACTCCGCGATCACCGGTTGCAACAACGCCGCCGCCGCCGGCTGGTTGAACGCTGCCAGCCACTCTTCGCGTTGTTCGGGCGGCACGTTCAACAACAGGCGGCAGGCATCCTCGAACAGCCGCACCATCCAACGATAACCCCATAACACGACACACCCGCCAGGGGCAAGATGACACATCGCCCGATCGCGCAGCCGGTTGATCTCCGGCAAGCGCGCCGCATCCAGCGTATCCCAGGTATCGAGGAAGATGGTGTCATAGCGAGCGGAGGGCCCCGCTGCCAGGTACTCGCCCACATCGGCGGTGATGATGCCAAAGGGTACCGGGGTGGATCGTTCGGTCAACGCCCGCTCCAGCGTCGGGCCGACGATCTCGCACACCGCCCGGCTCTGCTCGATCACCGTGAACCGTGCGGCGCGCGCCGCCGCGTACTGCGGATACAGCGCCAACCCCAGCCCGCCGATCAGAATGTGGCCGCGCGAGCGCAGCGCATTGTTGTACATCATCATCCGCTCTTGCGGCGTGTCCGACATCCACAGCTTTCCGGTCGGGTCGACTAGCGCGCGGATCGGGAACGGCTCGCTTGCCTCGTAAATCCGATCGAAGATTTGAGCCTGGCGCAAGTGGCGCTCGAGCACCACGTGACCGTCCCGGTGAGTTCCCAGCGGCACTTGCCGGATCGGCACGCGCGCCCACTCCAGCGTCCAGCGGGCATCGTCGAAGTCAGGGTCGAAGGGCGACATGGGTTGGAGTATAATGCGCGGCAGAACAAAGCACAATGAGCAAGGCTGAAGCATGAGGGACACTTGCGCTGCGCGCCAGCGCAGGTGCAAGTGTCCTTCCGCCTTCATCCTTCAACACAAACATGGACAAACACGACAAACCCAACAGCCAGGCCGCCGGCTGGCAGCGCTTGAGCACCGATTACCCGTATCAAGGCCACTTCATTCACCTACGACGCGATCGGGTACGTGTGCGCGGCGTGCATGAGTTCGACTTCGCCTATATCGAATCGAAAGGCGCCGTGTGGGTGGTGCCGGTGACCGGCGATGGGCAGATCGTGCTCATCCGTCAGTATCGGTATGCGATCGATGAGTGGGTGTGGGAAGTGCCGGCTGGCGGCTTATTCGATCACGACGGCGACCCCGAATCGCTGGCGCGGCGGGAATTGAGAGAGGAAGTCGGGGGTGAGGCGGAACAGTTTCAGTACCTCGGCTGGTACTACGGCGGCGTCGCCATCACGGACTCCAAGTGCCACGTCTTTCTGGCGCACAACACGCGCCTGGCGCACGCTCCCCAGCACGAGTTAGCCGAAACGATCGAGTTGCACCCGGTTTCCATCGCGGAAGCACTGAATCTGGCTCGCACCGGCGCAATGCGCGATGGGCGATCGGCATTAGCCTTATTGTGGAGCGAACCACACTTGAAGCGTGATACGTGATCACGTATTCACGTGCTCATCTTTACGCTCCACGGGTCTTTCCGGTTCTGCTGCAAGCGGGCGATATGCACCGTTGTAGTAGATGAGCGGCGGGGCGTCGCTCACGACCTCGCCGGCCAAGACTTCGCCGACAAAGAGCGTGTGATCGCCGACGACGTGCCTGGCCGTCAGGCGACAATCGAACCAGGCCAGACACTCTTCCAGGATTGGCGCGCCGCTGACAGCCGATCGATAGGCAATACCTGCAAACCGATCCTCGCCCTCGGCCGTGCGCCGTGCAAAGCGGTCGGACAGATCGGCTTGATCCGCGCGTAGAAAATTCACCGCGTAGTTGCCGCTGTCTTTGATCCAATTGTGGCTATGCTGGTTGTGTCCAATCGATACCAGCACCAGCGGGGGCTCGAGCGAAATACCGCCAAAACCCGATACGGTCAATCCATGCATCTCTGCGCCCAGGCGCGTCGTGACAATCGCCACCCCGCTGGCCCAACGCCGCATCACCTGCTTGAAAATATCTTGTCCGGCCGACATAGATCATCCAGGTTGATCATTGAGTCGAATGATATCTATTCCACCCCGGTGCGTCAAGCGCGCGCGTGAGCACCTGTCCGTTCGATCAGGGCCATGCGGGTTAAACACGCTGAAGCGTATACCAGGCCGAGGCGTGCTCATTGCCGCTATCCTCGCCGAGCTTGACATCGTGTATCAAGAAGCCATCGGCGAATAGCGAGCCTACTTCATCCGGCGAAACACCGATTGGGCGCAGCCCGAGTTTGCCTGGGCAGAAGGCATACAGCAAATACATGCCGCCGCGAACGACGCGATCGCGCAAGCCATGGGCATAGGCCCGGCGGCCCTCCACCGACAGGCTGTGGAAGCAACCGATGTCCAGCGCCAGATCGAACGGGCCTACATCCGTCAGCTGATCGAGCTGCGTCATGTTGGCGACCCGCAGCTCGCAGACCACGCCGGCCTGTTGCGCGCGCCGGCGGGCGAGGGCGATGGCGCGCCGCGAGACATCGATTCCGAGCACGCGAAAACCATGTTGCGCCAGGTACACCGCGTTGGCGCCCGTCCCGCAGCCAATGTCGAGGGCGCGGCCGCCTTTGGGAAAGCGGCGGGTCGCCGCCTCGACCACTTCCGGCGGCGTAATGCCGGTATCCCAGGGAGTGCGTTTCAGCCAGTAGACTACATCCCAGATCATATCGAGCCGGTTCCTTTCCGCGCTTGTTTGACGCCTGCAATGTGCTATAATCACGCCCGGTGAAACGAGAGAGAGGACTATGAACGAAGTCATTCTGGTCATCGACGACGATGCCGAGTTTGTCCAATATCTTAAACTCCGACTTGAAGGGTTCGGCTATCGGGTCGTCACCGCACCCAACGGCCAGTCCGGTCTGGAATTGGCCGCCGATGTCCACCCCGACCTGATCACGCTCGACATCATGATGCCGGGCATGGATGGTTGGGAAATCTGCCGCCGGCTCCACGCCGTGTCAAACGCGCCGATTTTGATGATCACGGCCAAAGGCCGCGTGGGCGACGTGGTGCGCGGGCTGGAGATCGGCGCCGACGACTACTTAGTAAAACCCTTCAACACCAGTGAGTTGCTCGCCCGCGTCAAAGCCATCTTACGCCGCACCAAAGCGCCGGGCGCGCATCAGCGCACCAGTGTGTACAAGATTCGGGATTTGGAGCTGGACACCGACCGGCGGATCGTGAAGGTGCGCAGCCAGCGGGTCGACCTGACGCCGACAGAGTTCAAACTGCTCACCTGCTTCATGAGCAATGCCGGCCGCGTCCTGCCGCATCGCTACTGCCTGGTCGAAGTTTGGGGACCGGAGTATGGCGATCAGGTGGATTACCTCAAGCTGTACGTGCGTTACCTCCGTCAGAAACTCGAGTTGGACCCCTCTAAGCCGGAATATATCCTCACCGAGTGGGGTGTCGGCTATCGCATGGTCGACGAATAGTCCTGCGCCCACTGCCCGCCACGCGCCGCATGGCAGTGAATCAGAGTAAGCTGACAGGGAGAGCCGCCGCGCTCTCCCTTGCGCTTGGGCATACCTTTTTCTTACAACTTTCTATCTGCGATCTAACCCGGCTGCACTACCTTTGAAGCACATAAGCTACTCAGGTCTGTGTCGTTGCGCAGCGCAGGTCACACTACTGGCCAATATCGCCGACCGCTGAGTGTCGACAGCGAGGAGCGCTTTATCCATGGAAGCCACCGTCCTGATCGCGGATGATAGTATCGAGTTCACCGATATGCTCCAGGCCTATCTGGGACAGCATAAGTACCGAGTCATCTCGGCCTACACCGGCCAGGAAGCGATCGACTATCTCAGCAGCAACCAGCGGGTCGACGTCATCTTGCTGGATGTCATGATGCCCGATCTGGACGGCTGGGAAACCTGCCGCCGCCTGCGCGAGCTGACCAATGTGCCGATTCTCATGCTTACGGCGCTCGATCGCGAGACGGATATCGTACACGGGCTAGACCTGGGCGCAGATGACTACTTGATCAAACCCTTCCATTTGAGCGAGCTGAAGGCCCGCATCGAAGCGCATCTGCGCCGGGCGCGCATGTCGGGTTGGGAAAGCCCCTACCCTGCCTATTCTGACGGCGAGCTGTACATCGATTTGCCCAACCGTGAAGTCCGCATGCGCGGTCGTCACGTATCGTTATCGCCGACGGAATTCCGGTTGTTGGCCTGCTTAGTCCGCAATGCCAGCGCTGTTGTTACACACAAGACGCTGCTGTCCGAAGTATGGGGCCCGGATTATATGCAGGACATCCGCTCGCTCAAATTGTACATCCGTTACTTGCGCCAGAAGATCGAGCCAGACCCCGGTCAACCACGCTATATTCTGACCGAGTGGGGGGTCGGCTATCGTTTCCGAGATATTTCGCCGGCCGCGCAAACCGTAACCAACGAGGCGCGCGTGCATAATAGCTCGCCCGCTTTTGGAACCTGATTTCTCAGCTCGATGTCTGCTCCAGCAGGTCAACGTCAATTCTGGCCGAGTGTGCCGCACTGGTTCAGGTACCGGGACGAATTTGCCCGCTGCTATCATGAGGGAATGATGTCGATTGGTGCGTGGGCCAAGTGGATCGTGCTGGCCGGGGCACTTATTCTCAGCCTGGCGGCTTGCGATGCACCAGCCGCAGTTGCCAACGAAAACGCGCTACCCATCACGCTGGCTGAGGGGCAAGCCTTCTGGCTTCGATTCGGGAGCCAGGAATCGGTGCCGCTGCCTGCCGCCTCCGAAATGGGCTGGGATGATCAGATCTGGACTGCGCCTGAACAGGGTGCACAGGTACAGCTGGCCGATGGCAGTTTAGTTCGATTAAGCCCCAACGCGCGGATCAGTGTGCAACGACCGTACGCCAGTGACAGCCGGCCGGTCTTGCGGCTGTTGAGCGGCCAGGTTCAAGTGACGGCTCGCAGCAGCGGCTTTTTTGTCGAGACTTACCGCGAGGTGCCCCTCGCGCTGCACATTGCGTTGGTGAATCTGATCCTACTTCCGAAGGAGACGCCGGGAGACTTCGATCTGCTGTTCGAGCAAGACACGGCGAAGGCGTCGGTTGCGTCGGGCGCGGTCGATGTCCGCGCCGCCGATGTGCGCGGAACGCTGCAAGTCAAGTGGCGAGCCGAGCTGGCGCCCGGCGAGCCGCTGCGGATCATTTCACCCACGACTCCAACCCCTACCGCTACCTGGACGCCGCGAGCCAGCCCGACTTCGCTCTTCACGGCTACTGCCACCCCGACGGCAACCAGAACCCAGACGCCGGTTATCCGGCGCTCGCCTACACCTTCACCTGCATCAACCACGACACCGGCCGTCAGCCCGCCCACAGATACGCCAGTAAGTAACCCGGGTGGTGGCGGCGGTAAGCCACCGCCGCCACCGACAAACACGCCGGTTCCGCCAACCAATACGCCGCCTCCACGGCCGCCAACGAACACGCCTGTCCCGCCGACACCTACGCCTAGGCCGGTTCCCACAGGTGGTCCTGAGCCAACGGATACACCTGCTTCAGCGGGAGTCATCCCGACGCTCCCGCTTCCAACGATCACGTTGCCCTTACCATGACTATGACGCACACACTCGGTCGAATTGTTCGTTTCCTGTTTGCTATGGCGTTTGCCGTCAGCTCGGTAATGCCGCCGGCGGTGTTGGCTGCATCGGCGCGTGTCCGGCCGAGCGACGTGGTCAGCACGCGCCTCCGGCCCGCACCAATTGTTTCAACCGCTTCTCGCGTGGCCGAGCCAACCCGGCCCGTCTGGCTACCGGTGACCATCGTCAACCCGACTGCCGCGCGATCGAGCGCGCCCGTCAATTCGATCCGGTTGTTGCCGCCGCCCGCGCGCAGCGCACAGGCCGGTGTGTCAGACGAACTTCGCATCTGCGACGTCGAAGGCGACTGTTCCGGATTGACAACCAGTACGTTTGCTACGGATGCGCCTCTGATTCTATATGCGGCGGGCTATAGCAACACGACATTCGTGGCGAACCAGCTCGTTACGTGGACAGTCTCGTCCGGCCTCGCCACGCCTTCACCTAGCGAAGGCATCAGCGCCACGCTCGACGGGAACACGCCAGGCACACTCGTGGTCACGGCTACCCTCGTCGCCGACCCGGCGATCTTTGCCACGGCCACACTCAATGTAGTCGTCGGCTCGCTCGAGCATATCACTATACGTGACACTGCCGGCGGCGGCGGCAACGTCGTCAGCGGTAACACCCTCGCCGCCGGTGAGACGTGGACACTCTATGCCGCCGGGTATGACGTCGATAACAACTTCATCGCCGATCAGTCCGTCAACTGGACACTGAACGGCGATATCGGCTCGCGTGCGCCGGCCTCCGGAACGTCCACTACATTCACGGCTGGAACCGCCGGCTCCGGGTCGATCGTGGCCGAGTTCAGCCCGACCATCACCGATTCGACGGGAACGATCACCGTCGTCCACGGTGGGCTGGATCACTTCAGCATCACGCTGCCGCCGAATGGCACGGCGGGCATCGGCTTCACGGCGATCATCACGGCGGAAGATCTCGCCAACAATACCGTCCTCACCTTCACGGGCGGCTTGACGGCGGCGCTATCCACTTCCAACGGCGGGGATATCGCGCCGGACAGCATCGCGCCGACGAACGGCGTGTGGAACGGCTCGGTTTTGTTGACCACCGCCGGCTCGAACCGAAATGTGACGGTGAGTTCGGGTTCCGTTTCCGATCAGGCAACGATCGATATCGACCCCGGCGCTCCAGACACGCTCGAAATCTCCCCGGCGAGCGCCACGCGCACCGCTGGAAGCTCGATCAGCTACACCGCCGTCGCCACCGACACCTACGGCAACTTCATTGGCAACGTCACGGGCAGCACAAACTTCAGCATCGACCCAGGCGCGGGCGATACCTTCACGCTCAACACCGTCACCCCGATCATCTCCGGCGCCTGGACGGTGACTGGCACGAATGGCAACGCCACCGGCAATGCATCGCTGACGGTGAATCCCGGTTCGGCCTACACCGTGACGCTCACGCCGGCGACGGCGGTCATCAGCGCAGGCACTTCTATCAGCTACGCGGCCAGCGCCACCGATGTGTATGGCAACTCGCTCGGCAACGTGACCGGCAGCACGAGCTTCAGCGCCTCGCCCGGCGCGGGGGCCACGATCAGCGGCAACGTCGTTACACCAACGGTGAGCGGCAACTGGACGATCACTGGCACGCACGCCGGCCGGAGCGACACGGCTGCGCTAGGCGTCACGTCCGGCCCGCTCACCTTAATCGACGTGCGGCCGTCCTCGGCTTCGATTGTGGCCGGCACGCGCTTCACCTACACAGCTGTCGCCAGCGATACTTTCGGGAATTTCATCGGCGACGTGACGGGCAACACCGCCTTTGCCATCTCGCCGGGCGCGGGCGCTTCGTTCAACGGGAGCATCGTCACGCCGACGGTCGCCGGCAGCTGGACAGTCACCGGTGCCACCGGTGCAATCTCGGACACGGCACAATTGACCGTTACACCGAACGTGCCGTACACGCTGACCCTGGCCCCGGCCACCGCGGTCATCAGCGCGGGCGTGCGCATTACTTACACCGCCACTGCCACCGACACCTTCGGCAACTTCATCGGCAACGTCACACCCAGCACTGCCTTTGCCATCTCGCCCGGCGCGGGCGCTTCGTTCAACGGCAGCGTCGTCACGCCGACGATCGCCGGCAGTTGGACAGTCACCGGCGCCAACGGCAGCGCTCGGGACACAGCGGCGTTATCGGTTACCCCGAACGTGCCGTACACGCTGACCCTGACCCCGGCGACCGCCGTGATCAGCGCCGGGCAGCGCATCACCTACACCGCTGTCGCCACCGATACCTTCGGCAACTTCATCGGCAATGTCACTTCCGGCACTAGTTTTGCCATCTCACCCGGCGCTTCGTTCAGCGGCAGCGTCGTCACGCCAACAGTCGCTGGCAGTTGGACGGTCACCGGCGCCAACGGCAGCGCTCGGGACACGGCGGCGCTATCGGTTAGCCCGAATGTGCCGTACACGCTGACCCTCGCCCCGGCGACGGCCGTCATCAGCGCGGGCGTGCGCATCACCTACACCGCCACCGCCACCGATACCTTCGGCAACTTCATCGGCAATGTCACTTCCGGCACTAGTTTTGCCATCTCACCTGGCGCGGGCGCTTCGTTCAGCGGCAGCGTCGTCACGCCGACGGTGGCCGGCAGTTGGACCGTGACCGGCACGCATTCCGACACCGGCGTGCTCGATACCGCCGTGGTCAGCGTCACACCGAATGTGCCGTACACGCTGACCCTGGCTCCGGCTACCGCCGTCATCAGCGCGGGCGTCCGCATCACCTACACCGCTGTCGCCACCGACACCTTCGGCAATCCTATCGGTGATGTCACCGCCAGCACCGTCTTCAGCATCCCTGTTGCCTCCGGCGGGACATTCGTCGGCAACGCCGTCACCCCGACTGTCGCTGGGACATGGGCCGTGACCGGTACGGAGGGCAGCGCCATAGACATATCCCTGCTCACCGTCACACCGGCTGGATACTACCGTTTGTCGATTGAGAACGGGCCGCCCGGAACCGGCCAGCCTGTCAACGCCTTGACCATGACGGTGTACAACACGTTGACATTGTACGCGGTGAGTTACGATGTTTACAGCAACACGATCGGCGGAGAAGTTGCCAATTGGGTTGCTTCCGGCGTACTCAGCGGTACGCTCTCCCAGAGCAGCGGCATTTCAACCACGATCAACCCCGCGCCGATCATCAGCGGCGCCGGTTTCGTCACGGCCACCTTCGGCATCACGCGCGACGTAGCCGGGCCGATCACCATTCTGGCTCCCGTGCTACGGATCAGCAAGTTCGACAGTCCTGACCCCGTCACACCGGGAGAGATGCTTCAGTACACGATTGTCTACACCAATGTCGGCAACGCCACTGCGCTTAACACCCTCATCACCGAGACTTACCCGCTCAGCACCAGTTTTCTCTTAGCATTTCCCGGCCCGACGTTCAGCACGAATGTTTGGTCGATCAGTGACATACCGCCGGGTGTGACCGGCAGCATTAGCGTCTACGTGCGGCTGGCCAGCCAATATCCGGTCAGCTCCGTTTTGACCAACACCGTGCGCTTCGGAGGCCCGCAAGTCGCCACCGCAATGTTCACGGAGACGACACAAGTCGCTGCTTCACCGGATGTCACCGTCAGCAAGTCAGATAGCACTGATCTAGTTCGGGTAGGCGATCCTCTCGTTTATACGATTCAGTTCAACAACAGCGGGACCGGCTCTGTAACCGGCATCCGCATCACCGAAACCTATCCGAGCGAGGTAGTGTTCCAGTCAGCCATTCCGACCCCTACCATCGGCAACAACGTTTGGCTAACCAGCTCGCAATCAGGCCTTATCCAGGTGACCGTCCGGGTGAGAAGTCCCCTGCCCGACGAAACTATTTTGGACAACCAGGTCACGATCGACACGAATCAAACGACGCCATTTACCACCCAAGAGACCACGCGCGTCGCCGCGCCGATGCTCACCTTGACGAAATCGGCCAGCGCCGGCGCGCCGCTCGCCAACAGCGTGCTGACCTACACGCTGCGCTATACCAACAGTGGTTCAACACCTGACTCATACGCCTCGAATGTCGTGGTGACCGATGCCGTTCCGCTCAACACTACGTATCTCAGCTGCGCGCCCGTCGGTTGCTCTCAGCTGGGCGGCATCGTCGAGTGGGATTTGGGGACAGTCCCGGCTCTGACAAGCGGTGTGTTGACGATGACCGTGGGCGTCAACAACAACCTGGACAATGGGACACTTCTCACCAACACGGCGCGCATACGAGCAACTGAAAATATCTCCGCTTTCGTCCGTATCACCAGCACCGTCGTCAGCACACCTGTCTTGAGCCTATCTAAGAGCGACGGTGTGACGAGCGCCGCCGCCGGCCAGGCGCTCACTTACACGCTGCGCTACACCAACTCCGGCAACGCGCGCGCACAGAGCGTGGTCATTACCGATCGCATTCCGTCCAACGTTTCGTTCCTGACCTGTACCGGCGGTTGTGTCTCAGTGGGCGGCGGCGTATATTCGTTCACGCTCAACACTATCACGGCGACGACCAGCGGCGCGGTGACGGTGACGGTCAGGCTCAACCCGACGCTGCCGGCCGGCCTCCGCGCCATCACCAACACTGCGCGCATCCAGACCGGCACACTTGGCGATAACCCAGCCGACAACTTCACGCAGGATGTAGACACGATTTCTACCGTGCCGGCCCTGGCCATGAGCGTCAGTTTCAGTTCGACCACGCCCTATCCAACCAAGGTGATCACCTACGTAGTGCGCTACACCAACACTTCGGCGATGGATACCACCGGCGTTGTGATCAGCGTGACCAAGTCACCCTACGTGAGCTACATGGCCGGCAGCTCCTCGAGTTGGACGCCGCCTGATACCGGCTACATCTACACTTACAATATCGGCAACCTGCCGGCCGGCGCAGCAAGCGTGCTGATGTTCACCGTCCGCCTGCCTTATCCTTTCACGTCCGAAATGCTTTCCTTCGTCAACACCTTCCTGATCCATGATAATGGCCCGAGTGGACTGCCGATCGCTGCGAGCCTGTATACGGCGACCATAGGTATACCGGATCTGGTCATTGATAGCGTTACCGTGTCGCCCAGTACTGTAAGCGTCGGCCAGCTCTTCACCGCCACGGTGGTGATCCGCAATGAAGGGACCGGGCGCGCCTGCAATCCCAAGACCGAGCTGACAGTGCCGCCTACTCCCTGCGGCTCGTTCGGCCTAGACTGGTTTATCGGTCTAAGCGCTCCGCCTCTCTCGTTCCCGTTCGAGAGATACGGGAATGGGTTCGTCTACGTGAATCCCATCAACCCCGGGTCGACCCGAATCATCCAGATCACCGGCCTGAGTTTCACGTCAACTCAGACCTCCACCCTGGCCTTCAAAGTCGACAACTGGAATTGTAACGATGGCTCGCATCCCTGCCTGCCGGATGACATGGCGCAGCACGGCCTGATTCCAGAGAACGACGAGTTCAACAACGTCTTCGGCCCGATGCCTGTGCCCACTCCTCCCATCAACCGGGTGTTCATACCGGTGGTAATGAAGAACAAGTAAACCGGGGCCTGGTCAACTTAACAAACCTGGGGCCTGCGGTGAACATGTGTTTGCCGCAGGACTGCCTGCAAGCACTCCAGATTTTACTTTCTTCCAACCTGCTCCTTCTTTTAATCTAACCACCCTATACTATTCTAAAAATCGAGCCGTCGAACCGGCTGGTTCGCATGCCGGTTCGTCAGCCTTGAATGGTCACACTCTAGCCAGGGTGGACTCAATCTTCAGCCAATAGCGACCAAAGCCCGAGGGGTCAATGCCACAGCAGCTGCTTCCCTATTGGAATGCTCTCAAAAGGTGGTGGTGGTTAATCCTTGTCAGTGTGTTGCTCGCCGGAGCCAGCGCCTATCTATATTGGCAGCGCCAACCGCCCGTCTACCAGGCGCGCATCGCGTTGATCATCGGCAACAGCGCTCGTAGCGCGAACCCTAACGCACAACAACTCGGCATCGAGCGCACGCTCGCCACTTTCTACGGCGAGATGACTAAGCGGCAGCCGATCACCCAGGCCGTCATCCAGCGCCTGGGGCTATCCATGCTGCCGGAACAGCTGAGTGAAGCGATCGAGACACGCGTGATCTTCGACGCGCAGATCCTGGAAATCTATATCTACGATGTCGATCCGCGCCGCGCGGCGGCCATCGCGACGGAGACCGCCAACGTGTTGATCGAGCAAAGCCCATCTTCAAGCGTTGGGCAGGAAAATCAAGAGTTCGTCCAAACCCAACTGGTCGATCTGAAAGAGAAAATGAACCAGATCGATGCTCAACTGGCTGATCTGCATAACCGCATCACTCAGATGACCTCGGCCGCCGATCTAAACGAGGCCCAAGCGACCGTCGCCGAGCTTGAAACACTCAAACGAACCTATTCCGAGACTTACGCGCAATACCTGGCGGTCTTGAACAACCAGACGGTGAATTCCCTGAGCATTGTCGAACCGGCCACTGTACCCACCCGACCCGTCTCGACGGACCTGACCACGACCCTGCTGCTCGCCATCGCCGGCGGGCTGGTGCTTAGCATCGGCGCGATCATCCTGCTTGAATATTCCGACGATGTGCTGCACTGGGGTGACTCGCCCTTCACGTTGGGCCTACCGGTGCTGGGCGTGGTGCCGATTTGGACCGATCAGGAACACTCCCTCATTCTGCCCACGCAACCACACTCGCCGGAAGCCGACGCGCTACGCAGCTTGCGCGCCCGTATCAGCCTCGGCGATGAAGATTCAGGGATCCGCAAGCTCGCCATCACCAGCTCCGCGCCGCGTGATGGGAAAAGTTTCGCGGCCATCAATCTGGCCGTTGCCGCCGCCGCGACCGGCCTGCGCACGATTCTCGTCGACGGCGATTTGCGCCTGGGCAACCTCCACACCTTCCTGGGCGGCACATCCGAACCGGGGCTGTCCGATCTGCTGCGCCGCAGCCATAGCCGCGTATCATCCGAGAATGTAATCCAGCCAACGCCGGTTGAAAACCTGTTCCTCATCCCCATTGGCCGACCCGTCCTCGACCCCGCTTCGCTGCTCTCCGCCACGAAACTGGAAGCACTTATGACGGCCCTGCTGGCGGACGCCGATCTGGTCGTGGTCGATACGCCGCCGGTCGGTGTCGGTCCAGACGCGGCCCTGCTGGCGGCTGCCTCCGATGCGGTCGTCCTGGTTGCCAACGTCGACCGGACACGCCGGCGCATGGCGATCAAGGCCATTGCCCAAATGGAGCGTTACAACCTGCTCGGCCTGATCTTCAACCGCGTTTCGCTCAAGCGCTCGCATAGTCAGTACTACCATTACTATCACCAACTTGCTCCTTCCGATAGCCTCGTAACCCGCATGAAGAAAATCCCCGCCGCGCTGCGCGCCCGCCTGAAGTTACCCCTACGCCCTGCCTCAAAGCGCCTGTCGGTTCCTTCATCGCCAACCCCCGCGCCCGACGACAACAGCCAAGTACTTCCGGCGCAATTGTCGGCTGGCAATGGGCATGAGCCGCCTGCATTCGAAGCGGCGCAGAGCCAGAGCCATTTAATGGCCGAGCGACTCTGGGAAGCAATCGAAACGGCTGGTCAGGATGACACCATCATCCTGACCACAACCGAGGCCGCCGAGCGGCTGGAAACGACCGAAGAGACGGTGCGGGGTTGGTGCGCCGCCGGGCGATTGCCAGCTGTTCGCATCGGCAAACAGTGGCTGGTAACCGGCCTGATCCTCCGAGAAGCTTCCTCGGTGCGGATCGAAGATGACACGCCAGGCAATGACAAGTCGGACATGGATCGAGTATGAAGGAACTCTGACATGAGAATCCTTTATGCGGTCCATCACCTGCCACCACGTTATACCGGTGGAGCCGAAGCCCGCGCGCTACGCACGGCGCGCCGCATGCAGGCTCTCGGCCACGAGGCGGCGATGATCTGTGTCGAAGCCATTGATCAGCGCGAACCGGCTGTTGAGACTCGCGTGGAAGAGGGTATTCCGATCCGTCGGCTGTCGTTCGATCATCGATCGTTCCCGGAAGCGACGCGCTGGACATACGACAACGCATTCGTCGAAGACCGGGTGACCGAGCTGCTGAATGAACAGCGCCCCGATGTGTTCCACTTGATCAGCGGTTACCTGATGACAGCGGGCGCCATCCGCGCCGCGCACCGGCGCGGCATTCCGATTGTGATCACGCTGACCGATTTCTGGTTTTTGTGTCCTCGGATCACCCTGCTGCGCGGCGCTGGTCGTGTGTGCCCGGCTCCACCCCCAGATCCACTGGGCTGCGTCCAATGCCAGGCCGAAGCCAGTCGCCGTTTCAGCTGGCCCGCGCAGGTCGCGCCGCAGCTCACGGCGCAGGGATGGCGCCAGCTGGGTCAACGCCTGCCTGCCGTTCGCGCCCAGGCGCTGGCGATCCACGATCGGCGGCAGGTATTAAGTGAGGCGCTGGCGCTTTCGCAGGCGCTCATCTGTCCGTCTCGATTTCTGCGCGAGCTGTTTGTCGAGAACGGCGTCGCGCCTGAGAAACTGTTGTTGATGCGCCAGGGACTGGCCGTGCCCGATCAGCAGCCGCCCCGCCGCCCCGCCGATGACGTGACCGTCTTCGGCTATTCGGGCCAAATCAAACCTCACAAGGGCGTCGATCTGATCGTCGCAGCGGGCGCGGCGCTCGCCGCGCGTGGCTATCGCTTCAAGATCGCAATCTACGGCAACGCAGAAGAGGATCGCCGCTACACAGAGTCACTCAAGCGCCGGGCCAGAGCCGCGACATGGCTGGAATGGCGCGGCACGTACACGGCGCACGACGCGTGGACTGTGCTCGCCGGGTTAGACGCGATCCTCGTACCGTCGCGCTGGTACGAAAACAGCCCCAATATTATCCTGGAGGCGCAGGCTGCTGGCGTGCCGGTGATTGCCACCGAGCTGGGTGGCATGGCCGAGCTCGTACGGCACGAGGAGAATGGTCTGCTGTTCCGACTGAATGACGCCGCCGATCTGAGCCGGCAGATGTCGCGACTACTCGGCGATCCGGGCTTGCTCATAGGCCTGCGCGATTGCGCACCGCCCGTCAAGACACTCGATCAGGAAATGGCCGAGCTGCTCCAGCTGTACGGCCAGGTTATTGGGCGCGCGTGATAGTGCAGGCCAGCAACGGCGCATCACGGTTTTCAACCAGTAATTATCCGCGGTTTTGCCCTGCTGCACGGGTTGCGGCGCTCCCCCAATTTCAACATTTCTCCTACCGGCATCACGCTTCCTTCATACCATTGCTGGTTAACATGCGTTGAGAAACACGGAGACTATGATCGCGCCTATTCACAGCAAGCCTTCTATCGACCTCTGGACGGTCCGGTTCAAGCCGGATCCAGCAGCCCGCCTGCGCCTGTTTTGTTGCCCCGCTGCGGGCAGCGGGCCTGCCACTTTCCGCGAGTGGCCCGCAGCCCTGCCCGCTCAAGTCGAAGTGTGCATGGTTCAGCTGCCTGGACGAGAGAGGCGACTGCGAGAAGCGCCCTATCGCCAGTTGTCGATGTTGGTTGAGGATTTGGGCGAGGCGCTTCACCCGTATCTCGACCTGCCCTTTGCCTTCTTCGGCCATAGCCTGGGCGCGCTGATCAGTTTTGAACTCGCTCGCTATTTGACGCGCGAGCACGCGCTACAACCTGTGCATTTGTTCGTAGCGGGGCGGCGCGCTCCTCATCTGCTCGATCCCGATTCGCCTTTACATCAGTTGCCCGACAGTGCACTGGTTGCCGAAGTGCAGCGCCGCTACGAAGGAATCCCAGAAGTCATCCGGCAGGATGATGACTTGATGCAGCTCTTCCTACCAATCCTCCGGGCCGACTTTGCCGTGATTGAAACATACGCTTACGCTAACGAAGACCCGCTCGAGTGTTCGATCACCGCTTACGGCGGGCTTCAAGACAGCCGGACAAGCCTTGACAGTCTGAGCGCCTGGCGCGATCAGACGCGCGGGAACTTCACTATGCGACTGTTTCCCGGCGGGCATTTTTTCGTCAACAGTGCTCGTTCGCTCGTGCTTGAAGCATTCGCTGAAGAACTCTCCGCATTAGCCAAGTAAGCAATTGAATCGGGCACATATCATGTCTACCGAGTTGGCCTGGCGCAAGCAATCTGCCGAACCTGTGCTGGAGGAGCACGACATTCATGTGTGGCGCATCGCGCTCGATCAACCTGAGGCGACGATTCACCGATTGCAATCGACGCTGTCGAGCGACGAGCGAGAGCGGGCTGAACGCTTCCAGTTCGATCGCGACCGTCGCCGGTTCATCAGCGCTCATGCGGCGCTCCGCATGTTACTCGCTCGATACCTGGCTAGTCAACCCAACCAGATCCGTTTCGAGTACGGAGCGCACGGCAAACCCTGGCTGGCAGCCAACGGCGTTTCAGATCGGATCGAGTTCAACCTGGCTCATTCCGGCGAGTACGCCGTGTGCGGTATCACCCGCTATCAACCGATTGGCATCGATCTGGAATTTATGCGCCCGGTTCTCGACGCCGATCAGATCGTCGAGCGTTTCTTCTCAACGCAGGAGTGCGCGACCTTCCGCGCCTTGCCGACTGACTTGAAACACGCAACCTTCTTCGCCGGCTGGACACGCAAGGAAGCCTTCATCAAGGCGATCGGCGATGGGTTATCACGACCACTCGATCAATTCGATGTCGCGCTCGCGCCGGGCGATCCGGCCCGAATCATGAGCGTCGGCGGCAGCGAGCGTGAGGCGCGCAACTGGTCGTTGTTTGCTTTTGCGCCCGAAACGAACTACGTGGGAGCGGTGGCTGTCGCCAGCAGTGAGTGGTCGATCTCGTACTGGACGTGGGAGTTCTCCAATGGCGCATGAGACACACGAACCTATCGCCATCATCGGCATTGGCTGTCGTTTCCCCGGCGGCGTCAAAGACCTAGAGAGCTACTGGCGACTGCTGGCAGATGGCGTCGATGCGATTACCGAAATCCCCGCCGATCGATTCGATGTGGACGCGTTCTACGATCCTCGACCCGCCACGCCCGGCAAAGTCATGACGCGCTGGGGCGGCTTCCTCGATCAAATTGATCAGTTCGATGCTTACTTCTTTGGAATCTCGCCCCGCGAAGCCGAGCGCTTGGACCCTCAACAACGGCTGCTGCTGGAGACCGCTCGCGAAGCATTGGATAACGCCGGGCAGGTCCCCGATCGCTTGATGGGTAGTCAGACCGGCGTCTTCGTCGGTATGTGGTTGAGTGACTTCGAGGCACGCCTGTTTCGCAATCCTGGTCAAGTGGATTTCTACATGACCACAGGCAGTGGTCGCTACTCGGCTTCGGGGCGTCTATCGTATATCTTTGGACTCGAAGGGCCGAGTCTTACGCTCGATACCGCCTGCTCGTCATCGCTCTCGGCCGTACATCTGGCGTGCCGAAGTCTGCGCTCCGGCGAGAGCACGCTGGCTTTAGCCGGCGCGGCGAATGTCATCCTCCAGCCTCATATCACCATCGCCTATTCGCAGTCGAAGATGATGGCCCCCGATGGCCACTGCAAGTTCGGCGACGCGCGGGCGAATGGCTACGTCCGCAGCGAAGGCGCAGCCGTCGTCGTGCTCAAACGGCTGTCGCAAGCGCTGGCTGATGGCGACCCCATCCACGCCGTCATCCTCGGCAGCGCGATGAACAACGATGGCCGCAGCAGCGGATTCCTCACCACGCCCGGCGGCGCAGGTCAAGAGGACATGCTGCGCAAAGCCTACTGCGATGCGGGCATCTCGCCCGGACAGGTGCAGTACGTGGAAGCCCACGGCACAGGCACCTTAGCCGGCGATCCGGTTGAGATCAACGCGCTGGGAGCCGTCCTGTCAGAAGCTCGGCCGCTCGATCGAGCGTGCCGGATCGGTTCGGTGAAGACCAACTTCGGCCACACCGAAAGCGTGGCAGGACTGGCCGGGCTGATCAAGGTCGTGCTGTCTCTGAAGCGCCAGCAGATCCCGGCCAGCCTGCACGTGCAGGAACTCAATCCGAGTATCCCGTGGGACGATCTGCCGTTGCGCATTCAGCGTGAGCTGGGGCCGTGGCCCGCTCACGAAGGCCCCGCGCTTGCGGGCGTGAGCGCCTTCGGCATCACCGGCACCAACGCGCACATCGTCCTGCAGGCCGCGCCTGAGTCGCGCGCGCCGTCCGCCCTCGCCAAGGCGGGTGAAGAAAAGGCGCCCTACCTGCTGCCGCTCTCCGCCCATACGCCGGAGGCACTGGGCGAGCTCGCGCAACATTATCGTGCCTTCCTCAACGCGACGGATTCCTCGCTGGCCGATATTGCTTACACCGCCGCTGTCCGCCGCGCGCATCACGATTACCGCCTGGCGGTCTGCGGCTACTCGCGTGAAGAACTCGTCGAGCGGCTGGGCGAGCACACCGACAACAGTGTACTCGCCGCAAGTGCAAGCGGCTCGCGCAAGATCGTCTTCGTATGTCCGGGACAAGGGTCGCAGTGGGTGGGCATGGGCCGCCAGTTGCTCGCGCACAACCCCACCTTCCGCCAGGCCATCGACCGCTGTGAACTGGCGCTCAAGCCATACGTCGACTGGTCACTCATCGACCAACTGACCACCGACCACGCTCAATTCGACGACATCGCGGTCATCCAGCCGACCCTGTTCGCCATCCAGGTCGCGCTCGCCGCCGTCTGGCAAGCCCTCGGCGTCCAGCCCGACGCCGTCATCGGCCACAGCCTCGGCGAGGTCGCTGCCGCTCACATCGCCGGCGCACTCAGCCTCGACGACGCCGCCCGCATCATCTGCACCCGCAGCCATCTCATGCAGCGCCTCAGCGGCCAGGGCGCCATGGCCGTCGTCGAGTTGTCCCGCGCCGAGGCCCAGGCCGCTCTCCAGGGCTACGAAGATCGCCTGTCCGTCGCCGTCAGCAATGGCCCGCGCTCAACGGTCCTGTCCGGCGACCCGACCGCGCTGCAACAGGTCGTCGCCCAGTTGCAGCGCCAGGATATCTTCTGCCGCCTGGTCAAGGTCGATGTGGCGGCGCACAGTCCGCAGATGGAGACGCTGCGCCCCGAACTCGTCGCCGCGCTGGCTGAGATGCGCCCGCAGCCCGCGTCGATCCCCGTCTACTCGACCGTCGAACCCACCC
>DATDPU010000168.1:0-23353 GCA_035292585.1 Anaerolineae bacterium
AGCGGGATGACGGGGAGCCGGGCCTATAATTTTCGGACGTGATGTGCTACTTGTCGCTGCGGGAGGCTGCGCGATGAGCGCACCCGATCGGCACCAACAAGATGAATTCGCCGATCGAAAATATCCGTGCAAATGCGCGGGAAGGTCGATAAGAACGTTCAGGGAGACGTTGGGACCAGGGAGGGCCCCACTGCACCGCAATTATGATGTTTCGGCCGGCGCAGGCGTGCCACGAAGCGCGCGTGGCAATTCTTACGTGGCGGCCGCGCAGTCCTATATGGGGTGCTGTTTGGAGCGCACGCCTCGGCGTGATGACCTGGCAAGGAGTAGATCTTGACCACTGGAATCGCACGATGACGAACAAAGTCCTGGAAGTGAAGAACCTCACCGTCGACATCGAGGTGCCGGCGGGGACGCTGCATGCGGTGTCCGGGATCGACTTCTACGTCGACCAGGGCGAGACTCTCTGCATCGTGGGCGAGTCGGGATGCGGCAAGTCGATCACCGCGCTCGCTGTCATGGACCTTCTGCCGCGGAAGGCGAAGCTCACCGCGGACAGGCTCAACCTGCAAGGCCGCGACCTGCTCACTCTGCCCAAGCAGGAGTTCGAGAGCCTGCGGGGCGACCGCATGGCGATGATCTTCCAGGACCCGATGACCTCGCTCAACCCGGTGATGAGCATCGGGCGGCAGATCACCGAGATGCTGGAACTGCACATGGCGATGAACCGCAAACAGGCGCGCGAGCGGGCCGCCGAGTTGCTGTCGATGGTGGGCATCCCGCGCGCCGCCGACCGGCTGGATGACTATCCGCATCAGTTCAGCGGCGGGATGCGGCAGCGGGTGATGATCGCCATGGCGCTGTCGTGCGCGCCGCAGATTCTGATTGCGGATGAGCCGACCACGGCGCTGGACGTGACGATCCAGGCGCAGATTGTGGACCTGGTGAAGCGGCTGCGGGACGAGTTGGGCATGGCGATCGTGTGGATCACGCACGACCTGGGGGTGGTGGCGCGGCTGGTGGCGAACGTGATTGTGATGTACGCGGGGTACATCATCGAGCGGGCGCCGGTGAAGGAGTTGTACGCGCAGCCGAGCCATCCGTACACGTTGGGGTTGTTGGGGTCGTTGCCGCGCTTGGACGAGTTGGAGCGGCGGCGGTTGGTGTCCATCGAGGGCGCCCCGCCCGATCTGGTAGACCTGCCGCAAGGCTGCCCCTTCGCGGCGCGCTGTCCCTATGTGATTGAGCGCTGCCGCCAGGAGAATCCGCCCTTGCGGTCGATCGGGCCGGACCATGAAGTGGCGTGCTGGTATGACGTGCCGGTAGGGAGACCCCGCTAGCCATGGCAAACAATAATAATTACCTCTTAGAAGTTAAAGACCTCAAGAAGTACTTCCCCATCCGCCGCGGCGTGTTCCAGACTCACGTGGGCGATGTCAAGGCCGTCGACGGCGTGAGTTTCTTCGTGAAGCAGGGTGAGACGTTGGGACTGGTCGGGGAGAGCGGCTGCGGCAAATCGACCACCGGCAAAGCCATCCTCCAGCTCGATCGGCCGACGGCGGGCCAGGTGATCTTCGAGGGCCTTGACCTGACCCAGCTCAAGGGCGAGACGCTGCGGCGCATGCGCAACCGGATGCAGATCATCTTTCAAGACCCGTTTGCCTCGCTCAACCCGCGCATGACGGTGGGCGAGATCGTCGGCGAGCCGTTGGAAGTGCACGGCATCGCCAAGGGCCGGGCCAAAGAAGAGCGCGTGCGCGAGCTGCTCTCGGTGGTGGGCCTCGATCCCATCTTCGTCGTCCGTTACCCGCACGAGTTTTCGGGCGGGCAGCGGCAGCGCATCGGCATTGCGCGCGCGCTGGCGCTCAACCCCTCGTTCATCGTGTGCGACGAGCCGATCGCCGCGCTGGACGTGTCGATCCAGGCGCAGATCGTCAACCTGTTGAAGGACTTGCAGGGGCAGTTCGGGCTGACCTATCTGTTCATCGCGCACGACCTGTCGATGGTGCGCCACATCAGCGATCGCGTCGCGGTGATGTATCTGGGTCGGATTGGCGAACTCTCGGATTGGCGAACGATTTACGAGGACCCCCGGTATCCCTACACGCAGGCCCTGCTTTCCGCGATCCCGATCCCCGATCCGATTATTGAAGCGCAGCGCCAACGGATTACTTTGGAGGGCGACGTGCCGAGCGCGGCGAATCCGCCGCAAGGCTGTCGCTTCAACACGCGCTGCCCGTTGCGACAGGAGCGCTGCGTGCACGAAGACCCGCCGCTGCGTGAGATCAAACCGGGACACTGGGTGGCCTGTCACTACGCCGAGCTCAATGATCCACGTGTGCCGCTCGATGAGCGAATTCAGACCATCGGCAAAGTCGGCGCCAGAGAGGTCAAGTAGGCGACCGGCGACCACCGTTTAGCTTAAAGCCTGGGTGTCTTGGTGGTGAGTTCTAAGCTAGTACTCCACCACAGTGATTTTGATGGGCGTAGCGTAGGGCCTCGTGCCCGTCAGACGCCCACAACCCCGCAAGGGGGCGCAAGCAGGGGGCTAAGCTACCCGTCATTTTCTCTGTGGTAGGGTACTAGTCTCTTGAACCGAACTGCTACCGGGCGGGCGGGAGACTCGACAGAACTTCGGAAAGGAGGTGGTAACGGACAACTTTGCACTGCTGGTTCACTGGCTGGAGTTTATGACTCCGGCGCTCTGAAGAGTTGAACTCCATACACATTTCTCTTTAGGAGGAGAAACACATGTATCGCAACAAGAAATGGCTGTTCGCAGCGAACCTGTTGGCCATCGCCGGCCTGATCTTGTCGGCGTGCGCCACACCCACACCCACGGCCGCCCCCGCTACTCAGGCGCCCGGCGCCCAGCCGACCACCGCCCCGGAGGCGACCGAACCGCCGGCGCAAGCGACGACACCGCCGGAGCCGGAAGGTCTGACGTCGAAGGATCCCGAGACGTTTACCTGGATGACCTTCGGCGATCCGGATACGCTCGACCCGCACATCGACTATGAAACTGCCGGAGGTGGCATCACTCAGAACATCTATGAAAACCTGGTTTGGTTCGACGGCGCCGACCCGAACGCCTTCAAGCCGCTGTTGGCCGAGGCGATCCCTGATCCCGAACCGACCGATGACGGCGGCGTGCAGTACACCTTTACCATTCTCGACGGCGTCACGTTCCACAACGGGAATGACCTGACGGCGGAGGATGTGGCCTTCTCGTTCTGGCGGGTAATGCTCATGTCCGATCCGAATACTCCCGGCTTCCTGATCACCGAAGCCTTCTTCGATCTCGATCTTGCCACCCAGCTTGTCGATCCGGCGGACGCGACTGGCGACCCCGAGGTGCTTAGTGCAGCCGACCCGGCTCAGCTGGTCGCGGCGTGCGAACAAGTAAAGGCGGCAGTGACCTTTGATAACGACGCCCGAACTGTCACCATGAAGCTGGTTCATCCATGGGGGCCGTTCATCTCGACGCTGGCCGGTGGTGGCTGGGGTGCGGTAGTCGATAACGAGTGGGTGGCCGAGCAGGGCGACTGGGACGGCGAGTGCACCACCTGGCAGAACTTCTACGGCATCCCGCCCGAGTCGGGCATCATTCGCGATAAGACCAATGGCACCGGCCCGTACATCCTCGACCACTGGACGCCCGAGGAAGAGGTCGTCCTGAACGCGAATCCCAATTACTGGGGCGGGGAGCCGGCGATCGACCGCGTGGTGATCCAGAACGTGGTCGAGTTCGGCACCCGCTTCGCCGCCTATCAAGCCGGCGACGCCGACAAGATCTCGGTGGGGTCGCAGGCGGACTACGTCCAGCTGGACACCCTCGTCCGCGACGAGTGCGATTACGCGACCGGCGAGTGCACGACGACCAACCCGGACGGCCTTCTGCGCAAGTACCCCGGCCATCCGAACCTGAGCCGCACGGATATCTACTTCAACTTCAACGTGGCCGAAGGCAGCAACTTCGTCGGCAGCGGCGCGCTGGATGGCCAGGGCATCCCGGCGGACTTCTTCAGCGATGTGAACGTCCGCAAGGCCTTCAACTACTGCTTCGACTACGATACCTACATTCAGGATGTGCAACTGGGTCTGGGCGTCCGCTCGCTGGCGATCACGCTGCCCGGCGAGCTGGGCCACGAGGGCACGCCGATCTATAACTACGACCTGGCCGCGTGCGAGGAGGCGTTAAGAGCCTCGACCTGGGCGGCAGAGGATGGCACCGCGCTGTGGGATATCGGCTTCTACATGCAGCTCGTCTACAACGCTGGCAACACCGGCCGCCAGGCTATTGCCGAAATCCTGGCGGCCAACCTCCAGCAGGTGAATCCAAACTTCTTCATCTCGCCGGTGGCGCTGCCGTGGCCAGTCTACCTGCGCAGCACGCGCGCCAGGCAGGTCCCGCTGGCGTCCGCTGGTTGGCAGGAAGATATCCACGACCCGCACAACTGGTATGTGCCGTACCTGCTGGGCCTCCATGCTTCGAATTTTAACCTGCCGGACGAGCTCAAAGAGAGGTACAGACCCCTGATCGCCCAGGGTGTGTCGGAGACTGATCCAGCGGCACGCGCCGAGATCTATAGCGAGCTCAACCAGTTGATCCACGAGGATGCGCCGCTGATCATTTTGTCCGTGCCCACCTCGAACATCTACGAGCCGGTGTACCTGCACGGCTGGTGGGAAGGCCAAAGCCGCAACCCGCTGATCTCGCCGTTCTACTACGCCGATTTCTCGAAGGACTAAGTTGTACCCAAGACCTCGCAGGTTTCCGAAACCTGCGAGGTCTCTCTGGCGAGGGCCGGGCAAACCGGCCCCCGCTAGACTCGTTAAACCCAATCCGCATTCATCGCGGCCCTGGCTGTTGGGGGTACACGCAACCGCCTGGGCTGGGATCGATGTGTGGACGCGGATTAGCCGCAATACTGTTCAGTGCAACGGGGTCTGGTACCCCGACCGCCTAATTCTGCGGGGTTGGGACGGCAGTGCAACTGCGGCAGGAACTACGCAACTTCAAGTTGTCGAAGTACTAGTTTCTGTCGGAAAATGCGCCGTAGCATAGCCGCTTGTCGGCGTTTGACTGCTGAACCCTTAACGCCCACGAGAGGCTAAACTACATTTTCCGACACGAACTTCTTAGTCTGGCCCCCGCTTGCACCCCCTTGTGGGGTCGTGGGCGGGCACAAGGCCCTATGCTACGGCTACCGGGATTAAGCCAGGATTTGACTGGGCATCGACTGAGCGCAGCAGCTAAACCTTGCGAAGGCTCCAAAGCCTTCGCAAGAAGGATCACCGGTTGATGCGCTGACTCGAGGTTCATTCGGTATTGTTAGGAGAGGCGCCTATGTTCGCTTACATCATTCGCCGTATCCTGCTCATGCCGATCCTGTTATTCGGCGTGACGATTTTGATCTTCTTGATGATCAGCATGCTCTCGCCCGATGAGCGGCTGGCGCTGTACCTGCGCGATCTCCCGCGCAACCCGGCGCAAGCCCAGAGCCTGATTCGCCGGTATGGTCTGGATCAGCCGATTTTGGTCCAGTATGGGAACTGGCTATTTGGACGCGAGGTTGACGATCCTACCACTGGCAAGAAGGTCATTCAGGGTGGCATCCTGCGCGGCGATTTCGGTTATTCCAGGTCCGGCTCGGATACCGTCGCCAACATTATCAAGCGCCGTTTCCCGGCGACGGTGGAACTGGCGCTCTGGAGCGCCGTGCCGATCGTCGTAGTGGGGATATGGATGGGCATCCGCGCAGCGGTATCACACAACAAGCTGCCGGATCAGATCCTGCGCGTGTTCAGTATCATCGGCTACTCGTTCCCGTCGTTCGTGTTCGGCCTGTTGGTGTTGATGATCTTCTATGCGCGCTTGCAGTGGTTTCCGCCGGATAACCTGACCGATTGGGCCAGCCGGATCGTTCAAAACTCGGCCGTCTTCACCCGCTACACCGGCATGAACACCTTCGACGCGCTGCTTAACGGCCGGCTGGACATCCTCCTCGACGCGCTGCGGCACATGGTGCTGCCCATCCTGACGCTGGCGTACATTCAGTGGGCGCTGCTATTGCGCGTCACCCGCTCCTCGATGCTGGAGTCGCTGCGTCAAGACTACGTGACGACGGCGCGGGCCAAGGGCCTGGCCGAGCGCGATGTGATTTATCGGCACGCCCGGCCTAACGCGATGATCCCGGTGGTGACGGTCAGCGGCTTCACCATCGTCGGCCTGTTGAACGGCGTGGTGATCACCGAGACGATCTTCAATTATCCCGGCATCGGCTCGGTTGCGGCGCGGGCGGCTCAGCAGCTCGACGTGCTGACCGTGTTGGGGTTCACCTTGTTTAACGGACTCATTCTGCTGTTCGCTAACCTGGTGGTCGATGTGCTCTACGCCGTCGTCGATCCGCGCGTTCGGCTGGGTTAGAGTTGGCGATGGGTGATTGGTAATTGGAGATTGGAAGTTGGCGATGAGAGGTTCGAGGTTAGAAGCCGGAGAAGCGTGCTTCCAACGTCCAGTTTCCAACATCTAACATCCAGACTCCAACATCTAACATCCAACTTCCAGGAGAAAAAGACATGGCTACTGCAGTTGAAGCCCAAGCCGTTGTCACTTCCGGTGGTGTGATTGCCGCCTCGCGCAAGCCGCCGAGCATCGCGCGGCAGATGCTCTCAAACCGACTCGCGGTGTCCGGGTTCATCCTGTTGGGGTTCTTTATCTTCGTCGCGCTGGCGGCGCCGCTCCTCGCGCCGCCCCTGCCGCGCGCGCGCGATCCCATGCTCATCCCGCGCGATGGCTTTGGCACCGTGCCGCAGCCGCCGGGCACACCCTGGACGCGCAACCCGCCGCCCTTACCGTTCTGGTGGCAGCCGCTCACCGGGCTGGATCATTGGACGCACCCGTTCGGGGTGGCGAGCGGCGGCTGGGATATCTATTATGGCGTGATCTGGGGCACGCGGATCGCCTTCCTGTCCGGCCTGGTCATCGTCTTCTTCACGCTGATCATCGGCGTCCTCATCGGCACGCTCTCAGCCTATTACGGCGGTGTGCTCGATCTCGTCCTGCAGCGCATTACTGAAGTATTTATGGCGTTTCCCTTCCTGCTGGCGGCGTTGACGGCGGCCACGATTTTGCAGCCGATCATCGGCGGCCGGGCCGGCATCGGCGGGGCAAGCTTGATCACGGCCGGCATCGCCATTATCATCTTCGGCTGGATGGGCTACGCCCGTCTCATCCGAGGCGATATTCTGTCGGTGCGCGAGCGCGATTACGTCATGGCGGTCCGGGCGGTGGGCGCGCGCGATTTTCGCATCATGGTGAAGCACATCATCCCCAACGCCGTTTTCCCGACACTGGTCGTCGCCTGGCTCGACATCGGCACCTACGTGATCACCTTCGCGGCGCTATCCTTCTTGGGGTTGGGCGCGGAGCCGGGGTACGCCGACTGGGGCCAGCTGTTGTCGTTCGCGCGCAATTGGATCACCACGCTGGATCAATACTGGTATATGGTGTTCTTCCCCGGCATGGCGCTGGTGCTGTTCGTGCTCGGCTGGAACCTGGTGGGCGATGCGGTGCGCGATATCCTCGACCCGCGTATGCGCAAGACCCGGTAAACTGAAGACCTCGCAGGTCTGTTTCGCAAAGACCTGCGAGGTCTATGTGAGGTAAGGGATGGAAGGGCCTCTCCGGGTTCGTCGGGAGAGGCTTTTGTTTTGTCGGTGGCAACGAATAAACCTCGAATAAACGGATAGCCATTTGTAGGAGCCATCTGTAGGAGCCATCTGTAGGAGCCATCTCCAGATGGCGACTTCTCCAGATGGCGACTGCTGGTTTATAAAAATGAGTCTGCGTTCTCAAGTTTTGTTTTTACTGTCTGGAATCTGCCTGGCGTTGAGCCTGAGCTTGTTCTCCTTTCCGGCCTTGCCGCCTGTCCAGGCGACGCCGCGCCCAACTCGTTTGCCCGATCCGTTTGCCACGCCCACACCCGCCACGCAGGGCGGCCACGGCGCGAACCTGTTCTACGTCCACTGCATGCCGTGTCACGGCGACCGGGGGCAGGGTCTCACCGACGAGTTCCGCACTCGTGAGTACCCGCCAGAGGATACGGACTGTTGGAAATCGGGCTGCCACGGTGGCAAGCCGTATGCAGGCGGGTTTACCTTGCCCAAGACCATCCCGGCGCTTATTGGCCCGGACACGCTCAAGCGCTTCAATACCGCCGCCGATGTGTACGAGTTCGTCCGTCGCGCCATGCCCTTCAACGCGCCCGGTTCGTTGACCGAAACAGAGTATCTACAGCTCACGACTTTCTTGCTGGAACGTAATGGCGTGCTGCCCGCCGGCGCGGCGCTCGATCCGGGTTCGGCGGCAATGATAGTGTTGCACGCTGCGCCAGCGCCTGCTGCTCCTGCCGTTTCCGGCGCGACCTGGATTGCGCCGATCGGCGTCGCGCTGATCGCGATCGGGCTGATAGGATGGGTGGTGTTGCGGAGACGAAGGATGAGGGATGAAAGATGAAAGGTGTAGCGAGTGACTCTATGCGCCGATACCTTTGGATTTCATTCCTCCTGCTGGTCGCCTGTACGCCTGCCGTGACGCAACCCAGCCTGCCCACGCCGACGCGCTTGCCCGGTTCCCTATCTACACCGTCGCCCGAATGGGCTGACCTATCGCCGTATCGCGCCGCCATGCGCCCTGAGTTTGCTCACGAGGTCGATCGATTTGCGCAGGCCACGCAATATCGGATCGACCTCACCCTCTCCGACAGCCTGCGCTCGATCGACGGTCGGCAGGCCGTCCACTACGTCAACGCCGAGACCGTTCCGCTAGACGCCGTGTACTTTCGCATCCTGCCGAACACGCCGACGTACGGCGGCGAGACTACACTCGCTATGCTGCGTGTCAATGGCGATGCAGTCCAACCGCAGTGGGAGCTAGGTCAATCGGCGTTGCGGGTCGAGCTGAACCCGCCCTTGCGGCCGGGTGCTGCGGCGGACTTCGCTTTCGATTTCACGACCACGCTCCCCGATCGCTCGATCGCGCCCGGCTACGATCAGTTTGGCCTGCACCGGGGCGTCCTGGCCTTGCCCAATCTCTACTTCATGATCCCGGTCTACGACGAAGAAGGCTGGAACGTCGAGTGGGCGTCGGGCCTGGGCGATGCGACCTACACCGATACGGCCCTATATCAGGCGACGATCACCGCCCCGGCCGATCAGGTGTTGGCCGCGACCGGTGTGTGCCAGGCCACGACCGGCGGCGCGACCAAGACGTGGCGCTGCGTCAGCGGCCCGATGCGCGATTTCATGATCGCCTTGAGCGCTGATTACCGCGTGGAGTCGACCGATGCCGACGGCGTGATGATCAATTCCTATTTCCTCGCACAGGATGCCGAGGCCGGTCGGGCCGGCTTGCAAGTCGCCGCCGCTGCGCTGCGCTCGTACCAACGGCGCATCGGCCCCTACCCGTTCACCGAGCTCGACCTGCTGGAAACGCCGACCACGGCGGGCGGGATTGAGTACCCCGGCTTGATCGTCGTCGCGGCCGAGTTGTATGATCATCAGCCGACCTTCCAGGAAGTCGCCACCGCGCACGAGGTCGCGCATCAGTGGTGGTACAGCCTGGTCGGCAACGATCAGCTGGACGAACCGTGGCTGGATGAAGGGCTGACGCAGTATACGCAAGTTCTGTATTATCGCGACGTGCAGGGGGAGTCCGCCGCGCAGACCTTGATCGAGCGCGACTTGCGTGACCGGTATCGGCGCGTGTTGGCTGTTCACGCCGATTGGCGCGCCGATTTACCGGTGACACGCTACTCGGGGCGGCAGTATAGCAGCCTGGTGTACGGCAAGGCGGCGCTGTTCTTTGACGCGCTGTACCAGCAGCTGGGCGACGAGAAGTTCAACACCTTTCTGCGCACTTACTTCGAAGCGCGGCGCTATGGTATCGCACACGCGGACGATCTTCTGACGGCGGCTGCCACTCAGTTGGATCGCACCGTCATCGACGGTCTCCTGCGCCAGTGGATCACGACGCCGGAGTAGGGTTACTCAGCAGTTCCGAAGTTCGGCCCGCAGTACAACTGCGGGCCGAACGGGCTTCGGCAGTTCGGTAGCAGTTGTACTGCTGCCGCACCCCGCAGCGCAACTGCGGAGCGAACAGGTTGAGCCGTCTTGAACAGCTATCCGCACGTGTTCAGCACAGCGTTGCTCGATCCGCGCATCCGCATTCGGGTGCTTGGTTCGGCCGGGGTCGCCTACGGTTTGATTTTCGCGGCCGGTTTCGCCGCCGCTTTCTGGGGTCTGGCCGGCGTGCAGTTGCAGCGCGCCTCGGTGGGCGTGGCCTGGGCCGAGCTGTTGCCGGGTTTGGCGCTGTGCTTGCCGATCGGTGCGCTGGCCGGTTGGGTGGCCGCGCGTGCGCGCTGGTCGGCCGTGAGCATTCTGATCTGGATCATCGCCGCGCCGCTGATCGCCTGGATCGCCGGGCATCTGCCGTACGAAGGCATCAGCTGGATCATGCGGTTAAGCGATCCCTATCCGCCTGCCCTACCGATGTATCCTTTCTCGGCGCCGGCCGGCGCTTTCACCGGCCTCAGTATGGTGATCGGTGCGGGCGTCGGCTTAATCACCGGCTTGCTGCAATTGTTGGCCCTCGACCGCGCCTGGAACTACTCCACCGCCAGGCATCGGCTCAGCCTGCGCTCGCTGCTGACGCTGAGTATTTGCCTGCCGGGAGCTGCCTTGTTCGGCCTGTTTGCCGATTTTCAAATCCACTCGTCCACGCGCACCGCGCTGCTCGACGTGAGCCAGGCGTTTCAAACGGCGCTCGACCCGAACCGCGATCTGCGCGCAGCCGGATTGCCTTTCTTACAGGAACATCGATCGCAGCTTACGTCTGACTACACCCTGTATTGGGTGCAGAGCTCGCCAGACCTGGAGACCACGACCGTCGACGTGCAATTCGATACCGGCCGGCTGCTGCGCTGCCAGCACAGCTACGGCCAGGTGTTCAGCTGCACCCCGCTCGATCAAGACTTGCGGGCCTGGATGGAACAGCTGGCGACGCGGGGGCGCTTGACCTGCGCCGGCTGCCCGGTGCAAACCGATCGCGAGGTGCGGCGCTGGCTGAATGTCGCGCTGCCGGCGCTGGGGGCGTTGCGCGAAGTGACTTTCCTGCAACACCGTGGCGGCTGGTTATATCAACGCGCCACCTTTGATTCGGATCGCTCGATCGACTGCCGGTTCCGGGGCCACCGGCCGATCGTCGTCGATCTATGTATCGAGGCCAGGCCATGAGCCGGCCGGAAGACTATATCAAGCTCGATCAATTCCTCAAGCGGCAGCGCGTGGTCGATACCGGCGGCCAGGCCAAGCAGCTCATCCTCGACGGGCAGGTGCGCGTCAACGGGCAGGTCGAAACGCGGCGCGGGCGCAAGCTGGTCGGGGGCGATACGGTGATGATTGGCGGCAGGACGCTCACGGTCGAGCTGGATTGAGCGGGGCTTTGCCGACGAGATATTTCTGATTTGCCCTGGCTACCCCCGCTTTACTCCGCACGCGCTCTCGTTCTATACTTTTGCTACCGGCTTTTAGCGCCGCTTCATCCACACCACTAGGGAGGAAAATCTATGCGCCCGGTCTACGCAGTATCGGGGGGCGTGTCGAAGTTTGCTAAAGCTCGCCCCGATAAGACATTCCAGGCCATCGTCAAGGAAGCATACGACTACGCCATCGCCGACATCGGTCTTGACCAGCCGGCGTTCACCGCTGTCGTCGATGGCTCGGTCGCGTCGTACTTCTCTGACCACTTCTCACGCCAGCTGATGTCCGGCATCATGGTTCAGGACTACCTGGGCCTGTGCCCCAAGCCGGGCCACCGCGTCGAAGGCGGCGGCGCGACCGGCGGGCTGTGCTTCCAGGAAGCGTGGAAGTCAGTGGCTTCCGGCCACATGGACGTGTGCGTCGCCTATGGCTGGGAGACGATGAGCCACGTCGAAACGTGGAAGGGCAACGAGTTCATCGCCCTGGCGTCTGACGTGTCGTGGGACTATCCCGTTGGAGGTTTTTATTCCGGCTACTACGCGATGATGGTCACGCGCCACATGCAGGAGTTCGGCACAACCGCCGAGCAAATGGCGGCCGTCTCGGTCAAGAACCACATCAACGCCTACCACAACCCTTATGCCCAGAAGCGGCAGCGCTATACCATCGAGGACGTGCGTAATGCGCCGATGGTCGCCTGGCCGCTCACCCGGCTTGACATCTGCGTCATGTCGGATGGCGCGGCGGCGACGCTCCTGGCTTCCGAGGAGGGTCTGAAGAAACTGGAGGCGGCCGGCGCGGCGATCACGCGGCCGCTGGTGCGCGTGACCGGCATCGGGCGCGGCACCGATGCGATGCGCATGGCCGACCGGCCGCACGTCGATTACGACACGTTCATGCGCGATTACGCCACCGCGCAGGAGAAATCGTCCGACGATACGCGCGCCTACTACCGGCGACTCTGGCAGCACGGCACGCGCTATCCCGGCGTCCATTCCTTCCGCGCCGGGCGCACGGCCGGCAACATGGCCTATCGGCACGCCGGCATCTCCGATCCGCTCCGCGAACTCGACTTCATCGAGCTGCACGACGCCTACACGTCGAGCGAGGTCCAGACCTACGAAGACCTGGGCCTGTGCCGCTACGGCGAGGGCGGCCCGTTCGCCGCGTCGGGCCAGGCCTTCATGCCCGGCATCGAGTATGGCCTCGACCTGCCCCAGCCGCCGGTTTGCCCGGTCAACCCATCTGGCGGGCTGATCGCCTGCGGCCACCCGGTGGGCGCGACCGGCTTGATGCAGGCTGTGTTCACCCTGTGGCAGTTGCAGGGGACGATCAAGAAGCACTTCGGCGATGAGACATTGCAGGTGAAGCCTGCCCGGCGCGGCGCGATTCATTCGCACGCCGGCACCGGCACCTACGTCACCGTCAGCATTTTGGAACGCGCAGACTAACCGCTACGCAATACGCGACACGTGTCTATGGCGTATTCCGTAGGGCGTAAGGAGACCCATGTCCAAGTTACCCGATCAACGACCCGAAACCCTCGGCGGCTACATCGTCCACGGCGTGCCCTTTCCGATCGAAACCGATCCCGACGCGCTGGCCTTCCTCAAGCGCCTGGCGCCAATCCAGATCGAGCAGGAATACCAAATCACCTATCTGCACTCCTACGGGCAGGACAGCCCGTGGTTCGCCGCCGCAGCCAACCGGAAATTGCTCGCCACACGCGAGCCGCACTCCGGCTATACCTACGCCACGCCGCGCCGCCACGACATGTACTCGGGGCGCGAGACCGAGTGGATCGACATCACTGATCGAGCGGCGCGGGTGCACGCCTTCACCGTGTGCCATTTCGGATCGGAGGAGTTTCTGCCCGAGACGCCATTCGTCCTGGCGCTGATCGAGTTTGACGGAGTGCACACACTGTTTCTGACGCGGTTGATGGGCGTCGATCCGGCCGCAGCTGCGCTGGACTGGATCGGCATGGAGGTGAAGCCGCGCTTCTTGCGCAACAGCAAGCTCAAGCCCACCGACGTCTACTTCGCGCCGAAGGCTTGACCCGCGCACGAATGCTCCCAATCGCGTGGGCGGTCGAGCGCGGGCAGACGCTGGTGGTGTTGGAAGCGATGAAGATGGAAATTCGCGTCTTAAATCACCACTCCCTTCGGGACGATACTGCCTTTTGGCACGATCACCAAACCGTCGCGCGCTACGTAGTGCTCGGTTTCCGTATCCGGCCGATCGGGGATACACCGAATGACGACATCCTCGCCGATGCGCGCGTTCTTGTCGATGATCGCGCCGTCGATGCTGCACCCCTGCCCGACGCCCACGTTGGGAATCCCCTTCTTCGCATTCCAGGCTTGCTCGGCCTCGGTCTCATAAAAATCCGCCCCCATTATGACCGTGCGTGTCAGACGCGCTTCCGGGCCGATGAGACTGCGCAGGCCAATCACCGACTCGGAAATTTGGGAACGGATCACCTTGCAGCCGTCGGCCAGCAGCACCCGATCCAGGTAGCACTCGCCTTCAAAACTGGTCGTCGGCAGGACGGGCCGATGGGTGTAAATCGGCCGATCGGGATCGTAGAGCCGAAAGGCTGGCTGCGGGTCGGCCAGCGCCAGGTTGGCTTCGTAAAACGACCGGATCGTTCCGATGTCTTCCCAATAGCCCCCGAAGGGATACGCCATCACCCGTTGGCGCTGGATACTGGCCGGCAGAATATGCTTGCCAAAGTCCGAGCCGTCGTTCGTGTCGAGCAGCTCGTACAACACTTCCGAACGGAACAGGTAGATGCCCATCGATCCCAGATAGGGACGATCGGGATCGGTATAGGTTGCCAGCGCGTCGAGTTGCGCCGGCGCGGAAGGTTTTTCGTGGAAGCTGATGACGCGCTGCTCGGCGTCGGTTTCCAGGATTCCGAAGCGCGGCGCGTCCGCGCGCGGCGCCGGCAGCACGGCCACCGTGATATCGGCGCGCGCCTCGCGGTGCGCGCGGGCGAAGGCGCTGTAGTCCATGCGATACAGGTGATCGCCGGAGAGGATCAGCACGTCGCGCGCGTTGAGCGCGCGGATTTCCGGCAGCTGCTTACGGATCGCATCGGCCGTGCCCTGGTACCAATCGGTGCTGCGCGGGGTCTGCTCGGCGGCCAGGATTTGAACGAAGCCGCGCGAAAAGAGATCGAATTTGTAAGCCTGGCTGATGTGGCGATGGAGCGAGACGGAGTTGAACTGCGTGAGGATGTAAATCTGGTTGACGCCCGAATTGAGACAGTTGCTGATCGGAATATCGACCAAACGATACTTGCCGGCGATGGGCACCGCCGGCTTGGCGCGCAAACGTGTGAGCGGATACAGCCGCGAGCCGGCGCCTCCGCCGAGGATGAGCGCGAGAATATCGGTCTGAGCCATGCCGGTATTATACTCGCGTTGGCTCAGGGCTGCTGTCAGGTGGGCGTCGAGATACGCAGCCCTTCGTCGCGCACGAACCGTTCGACTTCCGGGCCTTCCGGCACGCTGAGCAACCGTTGTGTCGTGTATCGAGGGCGGCGCAGGATGAAGTGATACACGCGCGGGCCGCTATCGCTCCAACGCGGGCGCAGGTAGATCGGCTCTTCGATGCGCCAGCCGGTGTCGAGCGCGGCGCGCAGCAAGCGGTAGCTGGCATCGAGGCTACCGGGATGCGCCGGCTCTTGCAGCCGGTTCCACACCGGCTCGGGATCGACCGGCGCCGCCAGCGGCTGGCTTGGCGTTCGACGGCGAACGTGCAGCAGCTCCCAGACGTCGTTCACGTTGGCTTCGGCGATGGACATGGGCGTCTCCATTAAACGTTTAATTCCCGCATCTCCCCGCTGGCCATGAAGATGACACGCTCGGCAACGTTGGTGATGTGGTCGCCGATCCGTTCCAGGTTGTGCGCGGCAAACAGCAGGTACAAGGCCCGCGTGGTAGTGGTCGGGTCTTCGATCATGAACGACAGCAGCTCGCGGAAGATCTGTTTATACAAGCCGTCGATTACGTCGTCGCGGGCGGCGACGGCGCGGGCCAGTTCGACGTCGTGCCGCACGTAGGCGTCCAGCGCCTGGCGCAACATGGCGCGGCACTCGTCGGCCATGCGCGGCATATCGATCAGCGGCTTGAGCAACGGCTCGTCGCCCATGCGCAAGACGATCTCGGCGATGCCGGCCGCGTGATCGGCCATGCGTTCCAGGTCGCTGACGATGTTCAGCGCCGCGATGGCGATCCGCAGATCGCGCGCGGCCGGTTGCTGCGTGGCGATCAGGGCGAAGCACGTTTCTTCGATCTGAAAGCGCAGCGCGTTAACCTCCGCGTCGTCGGCGACGATCTGGCGGGCCAGGCCGGCGTCGCGCCGGGCGAGCGCTTGCAGGCTGCGCTCGATGGTGGCATCGATCCAGCCGCTCAACCGCAGCAGATCGTCTTGTACGGTGCGCAGATCGCGGTCGAGTGTGACGCGAGGTTGAGTGGTCATACCTTAACTCCTCTAGCGGGCTGAGACCCGCGGCACGGCGGCGCGCTCGGGCGGCGCTGCCCGCCCGCCGCTTTCCAACAGGTCGGCGAAGTGCGGCGGCAATCCCGACTCGCGCACGGCGCGGGCGGCAGCGGCCACGTCGTACCCGACACGCCGAAACTCGACTTGCGGGTGACGGGTCAGCTCGACGAGCACATAGCCCGCGCGCGGATCGCCATCTTTCGGTTTCCCGACCGAGCCGGTATTGACGAACAGCGTCTGACCCACCGTTTTCTGGTAGGGCAGATGCGTATGGCCGAAGAACAACAGGTCGCAGCCGGCGACTTTGGCGATGTGGTGAAACGTCGCTGCGGGCCGGTCTTCATAGAGATACTCGTTGATGCGGCGCGGACTGCCGTGCACGTAGAGGAGTTGCAGTCCCGCTGACTCCTGCCGGATGTGCAGCGGCAGCCGGCGGAGATATTCCTTGCGCTCAACCGTCACCTGCCCGCGCGTCCAGAGGAGCGATTGCTTGCCGCGCCGATCGTCTTCGGGATTGCGATAGACGCAGCCGCAATCAGCCAGGTCGAACCCGACGCCTTCGTCGTAGTTCCCGCTGAGGGTGGGGATGTTGCGCGCCTGAATCAGGTCGATCACCTCATTGGGGTGCGCGCCGTAGCCCACCAGATCGCCCAGGCAGATCACCCGATCGGGTTGAGCGTGATCGATATCGGCCAGCACGGCCTGCAGCGCGTGCAGGTTCGCATGAATGTCAGACAGGATAGCCAGTTTCACAAGCGCCTCCGTTTTAAACCTCTGCCTCCGGCGCGTAAAGTGAGACGAGACGCCTTTCCGACTCGCTCTCGATGCGCGCGACAACTTCCACCAGGTCGGCCAGCGTCGAGTGCGGCAGTTTACGCCGCAGCAGCTCATCCGCCTGGGCGATACCGGCCGAACGGCTCATGCGGATTTCGATGCGCACCGGCCGCTGCTCGCCGCGCCTGATCTTCACCTCGTCGACGGCAGAGGCCGAAAGGGCCGGGCTGCCGGAACGGCCATGCTCGAACCCGATGCGTGAGCGGCCCTCAGCCAAATCCAGGGCATCGGCCACTTTGAGCACGCCGGCTTCCAACGTCAGGCAACGGCACGCGTCGTGTTGCGCGAGGATGGCGTGCAGCACCTCGGCGACGATGATAGTGCGCTCTCGAATGGGATACAGGTCGGCCAGCAGCTCTTTCGCTTTAAGCTGAACCAGGTCCAGGCTGAAGGTCTGGTGCGTATCGCCGCGAATGGCCAGGCCCAGGTCATGCAGCGCCGCCGCCAGCACCACGACTACTTCGGCGTCCTCGGCCGTCAGATGGTGCTGCGCGACCACACCCGGCAGGCGCCCGGCGTCGCGCAGCAGCCGCAGCAAGCGCAGCGCGGCGTTGGCGACGATGCGGATGTGCACCTCGCCGTGGTCGCCCAGGCTCAACCGATCGACCGCGTTGACATTCGCGCAGCGCCACAAGTGCCAGAGTTCCTCATCGGCGTTGATGCGATCGACCAACACCTGCAGCTGGGGGTTGCGCCGCGCCGGCACGCTGAAGACGGTGTTGGCGGGCGGCGGTTCAGGACTCATTTTTAGCGCGGGCAATACATTCAAATTCAAAGTGCTGTTCATAGCGTTCATTCGCCTCGGCCGGGCGCTCACTGCGCGTTCGCCATCAGGCGGCGCAGCCGGTCCGCCATGATGCGCATCACCTCGATGGCAAAGAAGGGCGTCTGCTGAACCAGGAAAGTAAAGCGCCGCTGATCGATCGGCGCCAGCTTGCACGCCGTCTTCGCGCGCGCCGTGGCGCTGCGCGGGCTGGAATCGATCAGCGCCATCTCGCCGATGATGCCGCCGGCGCTTCCCGTATCGATCACTTTCTCGCCGAGCAGGATATCCACCTCACCTTCGACGATCGCATACATGCTATCGCCCGGTTGACCTTCCTCAAAAATGGTCTGACCGGCCTCGAACGTGAGCGCGTCTTCCGTATTGCGGAACAGACCGATGGTTGACATCGTCTCCTCTCTCCTCTGTGAGCGGAATGTGGAACCTGCCGTCGACGGCGCTCAGCCCGGCTTCGAGGCTGGGGCGGGTTCGGTGCGCCCAAGCCCTTGTTCGGCCAGCCAGTCCCGGATACGCCGGTCGATCTGGTCGCGCACTTCGCGGAACTTTCTCAACTTCGTCTCGTCCGATCCTTCGACTTCGGCCGGATCATCGAACGGCCAGTGCAGACGGTTGGTGGTGAACGGAAAGACCGGGCAATTTTTCTCCGCATTGGCGCACACGGTGATGGCATACCCGAAATGGACGTGACCGAGGTACTCCTTCAAGTCCTTGGAACGCTGGTTGCTGATATCGATCCCGATTTCGTTCATCACGCGGATCGTGTAAGGATTGATGCCTTTCGGCTCCAGGCCGGCGCTGTGCGCCTCGAAGTGATCGTCGGCGTAGCGGCGCAATAGGGCCTCGGCCATCTGGCTGCGCGCCGAATTGCCGGTGCATAGGAATAAGACTCGGGTTTTGTTCATGGTTGTCTCTTTGACCGCACCCACCCTCACCCCGGGTGGGGGTAGGTGCGATATTATCCAAACCGCCCTGTCACGTAATCCTCGGTGCGCTTGTCTTTGGGCGTGGTGAAGATCTGCTTCGTGTCCGAATACTCCACCAGGTAGCCCGCCCGATCCTCGCCCATGTTGAAGAAAGCGGTATGGTCGGACACGCGCGCTGCCTGCTGCATGTTGTGCGTGACGATGATGATCGTGTACCGCTCGACCAGCTCCTGCATCAGGTCTTCGATCTTGAGCGTAGCGATCGGGTCGAGCGCCGAGCACGGCTCGTCCATCAAGATGATGTCCGGCTTGATGGCGATGGCGCGCGCGATGCACAGGCGCTGCTGTTGCCCGCCCGACAGCGACAGGCCGCTCTGCTTGAGTTTGTCTTTGACTTCGTCCCACAACGCCGCCTGGCGCAGCGCCTGCTCGACCATTTCGTCCGTATTGCCTTTGAAACCGTTGATGCGCGCCCCCCACGCAATGTTATCGTAGATCGACTTGGGGAAGGGGTTGGGCTTCTGGAACACCATCCCGATGCGCCGCCGCACCTCGACCGGATCGACGCCCGCTGCGTACAGGTTCCGGTCGTGGAACAGTACCTCGCCCTGCACGCGGGCGCTGGGCACCAGGTCGTTCATGCGGTTGAACGAGCGCAGCACGGTGCTTTTGCCGCAGCCCGACGGGCCGATCAGCGCCGTGATCTTGTTGGGCTGAATCTGCAACGTCACATCTTTGACGGCGCGGAAAGCGCCGTAGTAAACGTTCAGGTCGCGCGTTTCGATCGCATAGCCCAGGTGCGGGGCCGCGGCCACCGCAGCCGCGTCCCGGTCTTTAAGGGCCAGGCGCTTCTCCGTCGCACTTCGAGTGAGTTCGACACTACTCACGTCAGCCTCCTCGTACTAAATCGATTCCGGAGTAAGATGGCTGCCGCATTCAGCGTCAGCAGCAGGATCAGCAAAACCACGATGGCCGCCGCAGCCAGGCGACGATACTCGTCCTGCGCGCGGAACGACCACTGGTAAATCTGGGCCGGCAGCGTGGTGAACTTGGAGAACGGGCCGGACGGGTCGAAGGTGATGAACGTGGAGGCCCCCACCACGACCAACGGAGCCGTCTCGCCGATCGCGCGCGAGATGGCGAGGATGGTGCCGGTCAAAATGCCCGGCAGCGCGTTCGGCAGCACGTGACTCCAGACCGTCTGCCATTTCGTCGCGCCCAGCCCAAAACTCGCCTGCCGCAACGAGCGCGGCACGGCGCGGATCGCTTCTTGCGCGCTGATGATGATCACCGGCAGCACCAGCAGCGCCAGGGTCAGCCCGGCCGACAGGATGGTTCGACCATTCAACGTGGTTTCTCCGCCGCCGACGCCGAACGCCGCCCCGCTGGTGATCGACTCCAGCGCGCGGACGAAAATCGCCAGTCCGAGCATGCCGTAAATGATCGACGGCACGCCGGCCAGGTTATTGATGTTCGTCTGGATGGCGCGGTTGATCCAGCTATCCCGCGCGTACTCCTCCAGATAGATCGCCGCGGCCACGCCGATCGGGAAGGCGAACAACACGGTGATGGCGATGGTCCACACCGAGCCGAGAATCGCGGTGCGCACGCCGGCGAGTTGGGGATCGTCGCTCTGCGGCCGGCCGGCAAAGCCCAGCGTCAGCCAGCTGCGCATCTCCAGCGTGCCATTCGGAATCTCGGCCACCCTGGCTTCGATCGCCTCCCGCTGCGTCAGCGACTGGAGCAGCGTCCAGGTATCGACGATCTGCGGCGAAACGACGCGCTCCTGGACGAGCGCGTAAATCTCTTCCTGCGAGCGCTCGGCAATCGGCTGCTCGCTCTCGAAGCGGCGCAGCAAACCGGCCGAGATATTGTTCCGCAAGATCTCGACCAGCGTCTCCTTCGGCAAGGACGCCAGATTCAGATCGAATACTCCCTCGACGAAGAAATCGAGCGTGCCGCTGTCCGCGCCGGGGATGAAGCGCGCGATCGGCGCGTCCGGGTAAGCCGGGTCGATCTCCGACCAGTTGGCCGCCGTCGTAAACACCTGGCGCAGTTGCTCGAGGCCGAAGTCATTTAGAAACGTGTTCGCCCGATTGGCGACGATCGAGAGCGCATCGGCGCCCACCCGAAAGCCGATCGGCTCCCGGCCATTCTCCCGGCACGCCTCGATTTCCGTGCGATTGATCGGCCGGCTCGAATTCGCAATATCCGCCGCCCCGTTGCAAAAGGCGGCCAGGCCGGTCGAACTGCCGACGTTGCCGACGGCGATACTCCCGGAGAAGCCCGCCGCCTGGAAGTCGTCGGCCATGCGCTGCGTCACAGGGTAGACCGTGGAGCTGCCGGAGGCCACGATGTTGCCTTCCAGCGCCGCCGGATCGACGGGCGGCAGCGGGTTGTTTGTGCCCAGGCCGTTCGCCGCCAGCCAGGCCGTGGTATTGTCGAGCACGACCTGCTCGCTCACCGGGAAATAGCCGATGTCCTGAATCTTGGCGTTAATCGAAGACAGGTAGAAGTTGAGGAACGCGGCGACCTGCGGCTTTTCCTGCATCACGTCGGCCGACGTGTAGATGTACAGCGGCCGCGCCAGCGGGTACGTGCCGTCTTCGGCGGTCTCGATGCTCGGCGCGACGCCGCCCACCGACAGCGCCTTCAAGCGATCCTGGTTTTGCTGATAATACGCGTAGCCGAAGAAACCGATCGCGTTCGGATCACCGGCCACGCCTTCGGCCAGCACGGTGTCGTCCTCGCTCGATTCGGTATTCGGCGCGTTCAGCATGAGTTCTTCGTTGACGGCTAACACCAGCGCTTCGGGATCGACATCGTTCTGGAGCGACACGTAACCGAATGCGCTGTTGATGATGTTCAATAACAAAACGATCAAGGCGATGATGCCGACCAGCGTGGCGGCCAGGAACAGCCCGCGCCAGATCGTCGACGCGCGGTGCCGACCGGGCAGGTTGTGCACGAATCGGTCGCGCCCGTCGGGTTGCGGCAGGGGGTCGGCGCTCATTCGTATACCTCGCGGAAGCGCTGCACCACGATCCGGCTGATGATGTTGAGCGCCAGCGTCACCAGGAACAGCAGCAGGCCCAGGATGAAAATGCTATTGTAGTCGATGGAATCGTAACTGAGGTCGCCGCCGCTGATGCGCACGATGTGCCCGGTGATCGTCTCGGCCGACTCAAATGGGTTGAAGGTGAAGGCCGGCCCGGCGCCGGACGCCAGCGCCACGATCATCGTCTCGCCCACCGCGCGCGAGATGGCGACGATGAACGCGGCGGCAATGCCCGATAGCGCCGCCGGCACCACGACGCGCACGGCCACTTCCAGCTTGGTCGCGCCCAGCGCGTACGCCGCCTCGCGCAGCGAACGCGGCACGGCGCTTAACGAATCCTCGCTCATCGACGCGACGAGCGGGATGATCAAAATGCCCATCACGATACCGGCCGAGGCCATGTTGTAAAAGCGCACGATACCCTCGCCGAAGATCGAGCGCAGCAATGGCGTCATGAACGTCAATGCGAAGTAGCCGTACACCACCGTGGGGATGCCGGCCAGGATTTCGAGCACCGGTTTGAGGATGCCGCGCGCGCGCGGCGCGGCGTATTCGCTCAGGTAAATGGCCACGCCCAGGCCCAACGGCAGCGCGACCAGCATCGCGATGAAGCTGGTGATCAGCGTGGCGTTGAGCAGCGGCAGCACGCCGAACTCGCCGTTGTGCGGCTGCCACTTGGTCGAGGTGAAGAATTCGCCCAGGCTGAAATCGCTGCTGCTGAACAAGTGCGCCGATTCGCTCAACAGCACGACGATGATACCGATCGTCGTCAGGATCGATACCGCGCCACACGCGAATAGAAAAGCCTGGATCAGAACTTCGTGGGGGCGCCGGCGCTTGCGGAGAGTGAAGCGCGCACCCGGCAATGCGCTCACAGTCGATTCGAGTTGCATCTGTTCCTCCTAAGAGGTATCGATTCAGTTAAGACCTGGCAGGTCTTACTAGTACCCCGACCACTTAATTATGCAGGGTTCGGACGGCAGTTGTACTGCCGTTCGCCGCAGTTTAACTGCGGCGGGAACTACGCAACTTCAAACTGTCGGAGTACTAGACCTGCCAGGTCTTGGAGTTCAAGATTACTGCGCCGCTGAAGCTCCACTCAAGGCTTCCAGCCAGGCCACTTTCGCCGCGCCGAGCGCGGCGTCACTGGCGGGGAAGTAGCCGACGGCGTCGATTTCTTCGTTGACGAAGGTGAGGTAGAAGTTGATGAAGGCCGCAACCTGCGGCTTGTCGGCCATGATCTGGGCGTCGCTGTACAGGAACAGCGGGCGGGCCAGCGGGTAGGTGTTGTTATCCACCGTGGCGGCGTTGCCCTCGACGCCGTTGATGGTCAGCAACTTGAGCCGGTCGGCGTTCTCCTGATAGTAGGCATAGCCGAAGTAGCCGATGGCGTTGGCGTCGCCCTCGACGCCCTGCACCAGCACGTTGTCGTCCTCGCTGAGCTGGATGCCTGCGGCCGCCTGAATCTTGGTCTCGCCTTCCTCGTCGTACACCGGGGCCATCACCGCCTCGACGAAGTAGTCGAAGGTGCCGGAGTCGGTGCCGGGACTGAAGCGCTGAATCGGCTCGGCCGGCCAGGCGGGGTCTACGTCGGCCCAGGTGGTCGCCTCGTCGGAGAAGATCAGCGCCAACTGCTCCAGCGTCACGTCGGTCAGGAACTCGTTGCCGGGATTGACCACCACCGCCAGCGCGTCGGTGCCG
>DATDPU010000169.1:0-20432 GCA_035292585.1 Anaerolineae bacterium
GGCCCGGAGGTCAGTCCATCTGCCGCCTCAGGAAGGTGGGTACATCGAGGTCGTCCTTGAGGTTGGTGAAGTTGGGGCCATATCCTCCCTCATCGGGCCCGACGGTCGCGTTGCGGCCGACCTGCCCCTTGCGTAGAAACGGTGTCCTGGGTTCTCCCGCCGGCGCGGCGCCCGAGGCCGTCGCCTCGGCTCCGTTGACGCCCGACGCCGCGCGCGCGTGCAATCCCTGACGTCTCGGCGCCGCCAGACGCGCCGCGTCCTCCCTTCCGCGCGACTCGCGGAAGCCGGTGGCGATCACGGTCACCTTGATCGCGTCGCCCATCTTCTCGTCGATCACGGTGCCGAAGATGATGTTGGCCTCCTCGTGCGCCGCCTCGTGCACGAGGTTGGACGCCTCGGCGACCTCGTACAGCGTCATGGTCGGGCCGCCCGTGATGTTGATCAGCACCCCGCGCGCGCCGTCGATCGAGGCATCCTCAAGGAGCGGCGAGTTGATGGCCCGCTGGGCCGCCTCCACCGCACGGCTCTCACCGGTGGCGATCCCGGTCCCCATCAGCGCCATCCCCATGCCGCTCATGATCGTCTTCACGTCGGCGAAGTCGAGGTTGATCAGACCGGGCACCGTGATCAATTCGCTGATACCCTGGATGCCCTGCCGCAACACGTCGTCGGCCACGCTGAACGCCTGCTGCAGCGAGGCGCGCTTGTCGACGATCTCCAGCAAGCGATCGTTCGGGATGGCGATCAAGGTATCGACGTGCTCCTTGAGCTTGTTGATGCCCGCCTCCGCCGATGCCGAGCGCTTGTGCCCCTCGAACGTGAAGGGCCGCGTCACCACGCCGATCGTCAACGCGCCGACTTCCTTCGCGATGCGCGCCACAGTCGGGCTGGCGCCGGTCCCCGTGCCGCCGCCCATGCCGCTGGTGATGAAGACCATATCGGAACCCCGAAGCACTTCGTACAGCTCGTCCGCGCTCTCGTCCGCCGCTTTCTCGCCGATTTCCGGGTTGCCGCCCGCGCCCAGCCCGCGTGTGAGCTTGTCGCCGATGCGCACCCGTTTGACCGCCTTCGACAGCATCAACGCCTGCGCATCCGTATTGACGGCGATGAAGTCCACCCCTTGCAGACCTTCGGCGATCATGCGGTTGACGGCGTTCGTGCCGCCGCCGCCGACGCCGACCACGCGAATCTGTGCATACGATTCCGGCAGCGCGCCCTCCACCGCCGGTCGGTTAGCCGCGCCGGCGCCGCTGCCGTCCATCCCGCGATTCTGCCGCTGTACTTCCAACTGACTGTGCGCTTGCATCGTAGACTCCTCCTGGTGGTTTCGTGTGTTTGACTAGGCGCTTTATGATCGGTTGAGTCGTGTTTGAAGATCCATCGGGCTTGCTCCTTTCAAGGTGGTTGTTCCGGTGTGCCTTGTGTCGTCGTCATGTTCCACCTCGATCGGGTAGCAGGGATCGAAGGAACTTGCCCATCCGTTGGCTGAAGCCGGGGCGGCTGTGCTTGCGACGCGCCAATGCGTCGCCTTCACGATCGCCCCACTTCAACAAGCCGACGCCGGTGGCATACGCCGGGGTGGAAATCGTATCGACCAGCCCGACCAGATCGTGCGGCCCCCCGACCCGCACCGGCATGTTCAGCGTCTGCCGGCCCAGCTCGCGCAAGCCGCGCAGCTGCGCCGATCCGCCGGTCAGCACCAGCCCGGCCGGCAGCAAGCCGTCGTAGCCCGAACGCTTCACTTCCTGTAAAATCAAACTGAAGATTTCTTCCGCGCGCGCTTCGATGATTTCGGCGATATCGCGCCGGGCGATGCGCACCTTGCCGCCGTCGTCGAAGCCGGCCACGTCGATCATGTCGACCGGATCGATCGTTTGATAACGCGCCTGCCCGTGATCGATCTTGATGCGCTCGGCGGCTTCCGCCGGAACGCGCAGGCCGACCGCCACGTCGTTCGTGATGTGGCTCCCGCCGACGCCCAGGATCGTCGTGTGCCACACGCTGCCGTCGATAAAGATCGCGATGTCGGTCGTGCCGCCGCCGATGTCGGCCAGCGCCACCCCCATCTCTTTCTCGGTGTCCGTCAGCGTCGCCTCGCCCGACGCGATCGAATCGAGCACCAGCGCGTCTACGGCGACATTCGCCCCTTCGATGCACTTGAGCAGGTTGTGCACCGACGACGTGGCTCCGGTGATGATGTGTGTTTCCACTTCCAGCCGAAAGCCGACCATCCCGATCGGATCGCGCACCCCGTCCTGACCATCGACGGTGTAGCCGCGCGGGATGACGTGCAGCACTTCGCGATCGGTCGGGATGGCGATCGCCCGCGCCGCCTCGATCGCGCGGTCGACATCCTCTGGCATGATCCCGCGCTCCCCGCGCGCGACGGCGATCACCCCGCGACTGTTCACCGCGCTCACGTGCGTCCCGGCCAGGCTGACGAAGGCGCGCGCCACCTGATAGCCGCTGCTGCGCTCGGCCTTTTCGATCGACGCGCTGATCGCTTCGGTTGCCTCGTTCACGTTCACTACCACGCCGCGCTTGATGCCGCGCGAGGGCGAGACGCCCACGCCCACGATCCGCAGCGTCCCGTCTGCGCCGCTCTCGCCGACCAGCGTGCAAATCTTCGTCGTGCCCACGTCGATGCCAACGATCGTTCGTTCCATATTCGCCTCTAGACCTCGCAGGTCTTAAAGACCTGCGAGGTCTTTGAAGTCTCTACTTCCCGTAATATGGCGCCAATGGAAAACGCACGTCTACGTAAGCCGGCTTGAGACTGCGAGCCGCCAGATCATCTCGCAAAATCCGCCACACCAGCACACGATCCGCCATGTTCGAGCCGCTGCCCAGGTACACCGGATAGCCTTCCCGATCGGTAAACTCCAGCCCGCGCGCCGCCGAATAGCGATAGGCTCGCACCTCCGGCAACGCCTGCGCGATCGAGACGATCGCTGTCAACAGCTTCGGATCGACCGAGCGGCCCGGTTGCGGCAATTGCACGTCGCTGGACTCGATCGTCAACAAATCGGGCAGGCGGCCGTAGGCCGGAAAGACGATGCCCGCTGCGTCGACCCACACCTGCGCCTGCCCCCAGCGCCAGGCGAACAGCGGCTCGCGCTCGACCACGGCGATCGAGCAATCGGCCGGGAGCGCGCACGACACCCGGGCTTCGCGCAGCGCCGGCGTCCTGTGCAGCAGCGCGCTTCGAATCGCGGGCGAACTCACCCACGCCACATGCAGACCGGTCAACCCGCTGCTCGCCACAATCTCCTCCGCCGGAACAAGCGCATTGCCGATCACCTTCGGGATCGGCACATAGAACGTGTCGCCGAAACCGACCCAGGCGCTGAGCAGCGCGACCAAGACCACGAGGCTCGCGCTCACGGCGCGCGGCCGATCCCACTCGCGCGCTTCGGCCTGCTGCAATCTCCGCTTTGATGAAACCGGCTCGCGCACCGAACGAACGGCCGGCGCCATCACGGCAGCGTAGCGCCGATAGGTCGCCTTGGGCGCCGGCCGCCGATGCTGCTTCATCGGTCCTGCTCCGCCGTGTACGTCGTGCGCGATCGCTGCTTGTCCGCGTGCCGCTCCAAAGCCAGCTCGATGAGCCGGTCGATCAGCTCGGCATACGGGATGCCGCTCGCCTCCCACAACTTCGGATACATGCTGATCGAAGTGAAGCCCGGGATCGTGTTCACTTCGCTGATGAACAGCGCGCCGGTCGTCCGCGACAACAGAAAATCGACCCGCGCCATGCCTGCGCAATCGAAGGCCAGGAACGCTTCGCGGGCCAATTGCCGAATTCGCGCGGCGACTTCTGCTTCGAGCGGCGCGGGGATCACGAGCTCGCTCGCGTCGTCCAGGTACTTCGCCGCGTAATCGTAAAACTCACGGCTCGGAATCACCTCGCCCGGTATGGACACGATCGGGTCGTCATTGCCCAGCACGCTGACCTCGATCTCGCGCGCCTGCTCCACGCACTTTTCCACCAGGACTTTTCGATCGTATTGCGCCGCCAGAGCGATCGCGGCCTCGATCTCCGCCGCCGAGTGCGCCTTGCTGATGCCGACGCTCGATCCCAGGTTAGCCGGTTTCACGAAGCACGGGTAGCCGATCGAGGTTGCAATCTCGGCCCGGCTCGGATCGGGAGCGGCTTCCCACTGCGATCGCTTGACCAGCACGTGATCGACAACCGGCAGCCCGTGGCTGCGCAGCACATCTTTCATCACCGCTTTGTCCATCCCAACTGCGCTCGCCATCACGCCCGCGCCGACGTACGGGATATCGGCCAGCTCCAGCAAGCCCTGCACCGTGCCATCCTCGCCGAACGTCCCGTGCAACACCGGAAAAATCACTTCGACTTCGGGAATGCCGGCAGATTGCGCGCCGGGCACCAGCTCGCGCCGCTCGACACGCCCATCGGCTGTGGAAGCGGCCTCGGCCTCTAGCGCGAACCCACTTTCAAGGAGCTGCGGCATCGACGTCCGCCCGCCAGTGAGTGCCTGGAGCGGATCGCCGCGCGTCAGCCAGCGGCCTGCGGACGTGATGCCGATCGGCACGACTTCGTATTTGCTTTTATCGATCGCGCGCATGATCGACTTGGCCGACATGAGCGAGACTTCATGCTCGCCCGATTTGCCGCCAAAGATCACGCCCACGCGAATTTTGCGTTTCGTCACACGTCACCTGTTAACCACTCTGGCCTACCTGCTTACCGGCTACCTGTTTACCTGCCGACTAACACTGAGGTACACAAGTAGCAGGTAAACAGGTTCACGCGGCATCTTCGTGGTTATGGTTTCCATTCCCCAACCAACTCAATCTCCAACTCCAGCGCCACGCCGAACTTCTCGCGCACCGTCTTGCGCGCCAGATCGATCAGCGCCAGCACGTCCTGCGCCTGCGCGCCACCCAGGTTCACGAAGAAGTTCGCATGCACGCGCGAAATCTCCGCCCGGCCGATGCGCGTTCCCTTCAACCCGGCCGCATCGATCAACCGGCCCGCGGCGTCGCCCGGCGGATTCTTGAACATCGAGCCGATGCTCGCGCCCGGCGGCTGTGTCCGCCGCCGATACTCGTTGAACTCGGCGGCCTTGCGCTCAAGTTCGACCGGGCTACCGGGCGTTAGCTGAAACTCGACCGCCAACACAACCGGTGGAATTTCTGATTGCGGATTGCGGATGGCGGATTTCAGCCAGCTACCCCGATATTCAAACGCCAGCTCCTCAGCCGACCACTCACGCACTGCGTTGTCCGGCCCGAGTATCCAAACGCGCTTGAGGTCGCTGGCCGTGTCTCGGCCGTGCGCACCGGCATTCCCCACGACCGCGCCGCCGACCGTGCCCGGCACACCGATCGCCCACTCCAAGCCGCTCAAGCCGCGCGCGATGCACTCGCGCGCCAGGGTCGGTAGAATCACGCCGCTCTCGGCGCGAACCCGACCGCCGCCCAAGAATTCCAGGCGTCTCGCCTTGTTAAGGATCGTCAACCCACGCACACCCGCATCGCTGACCAGGATGTTTGCGCCGCCGCCGAGGATGAAGACCGGAACTGCGTCGCGCCGCGCGGCCAACGTGAGATCGCGCAAATCGTCGGCGTTGGTCGCCTCAACCAGCAGATCGGCCGGGCCGCCGATGCGCGAAGTCGTGTGCCGGCTCAACGGCTCATTCGCGCAAACGCGCTGGCCCAATGCTTGCTTCAACGCCGCTAGCCGATCCATTCCACCCTGCTGTTAGGGCGGCAGTTATACTGCCGCTTGCTCCACCACAGTTGTACTGCGGTGGGAACCACTAAACTCAGTTAGCCGATCCATTCCACCCGGCGAATCACCTTGCGCACCGTTTCCCGCGACTTGGGCGCGGTCGGCAGCTTTAACCACGCCGCAAACAGGTCACCCCAGCTCACTTCGTCGCCCCGTTGCCACTTCTCCAACAGCGCTTCAAACGCATTCGCCGGCCGGCGCTTTCGGTTCCGTATACGCGCCTGGATAAAACGTTTCACCTCGCCAACCCCCGTCCCAATCTCCACGCTCAAATCTCCAGTTCTGTAAGCAATCATCAATCGCCGCACTTCACCTGCAACCGCCGCAGCAAGCTCTCGCCCACCACGTTGCCATCGCCCGCGCTCAACGTGATCACCACATCACCCGCCTGCACTCCAGCGGCCAGGGCATTCGTCGCATCCATCAACGACGTCACATGCCGCGCGTCGCGGTGTTTCATCCGCTTGACGACATTTGCCGCGTTAATGCCTAACGAATCTTTCTCGCGCGAAGCATACACGTCGGTCACGATCACATGATCGGCGTCCTCGAACGCGCCGGCGAACTCGTCCAGCAGCAGCTTCGTCCGGCTGAACGTGTGCGGCTGCCATACCGCCCAGATCGATCGGCCGGGATAATTCATGCGCGCCGCCGCCAACGTCGCGCGGATCTCGGTGGGGTGATGGCCGTAATCGTCGACGACGGTCACGCCGCACGCCTCGCCGCGCACCTCAAAGCGGCGACCCACGCCGCGAAACTCTACCAGCGCCTCGCGCACCTGCTCGATCGTCACGCCCAGAAAGTCCGTGGCGGCCACGGCGGCCAGCGCATTCAGCACATTGTGCCGCCCCGGCACGCGCAAGCGCAACAACCCGCGCGTCGTACCGTCGCGCACGGCAACGAAATCGGCGCCGCCGGTGTTGTTCACGCGCAAATCGGTCGCCTGCCAGGTCACATCGCGCCCGAAGCCGTACGTCACTACATCCCGGCTGCCGCGAAACTCGATCAGCCCGCGCGCAGCGGGATCGTCGCCGCACACGATCAGCAGTCCGTTCTCCGGCAGCAGCCCGACGAACGCGCGGAAAGCGTCGAGCATCGATTCGAACGTCGGAAAACAGTCGGGGTGATCGTGCTCGACGTTGGTGACGAGCGCCACGCTTGGCGTCAGCCCTAGAAAGGTCCGATCGTATTCGTCCGCTTCGATGACGAACTCCGCGCCGCGCCCGGCGTGCGCCGGTGTGTTCAACCCGACGATCGTCCCGCCGACGATGAAACTGGGATCGTGGCCCGCCCGAGTCAGAATCGTGGCGATCATCGCCGTCGTCGTCGTCTTGCCGTGAGTCCCGGCCACCGCCACGCCCACGCTTCCCTGCATCAGCCAGCCCAAAAATTGCGCGCGCTTGGAAACGGGTAGGCCGCGGCGCTGCGCCGCCGTCAACTCGACATTGTCCGGTTTAATTGCAGATGACATGACCACGTGATCCACCTCGTTCACATTCTCAGCGCGATGGCCGATGAAGATCTGCGCGCCGCGCGCGCGCAACGTCTGCGTCGCCATCGACTCGCTCTGATCCGAACCGCTCACGCGGTAATCGCGTTCCACCAGCACCGTCGCGATGGCCGACATACCTGCGCCGCCGATCCCGATGATGTGCACGCGGCTATCCGGTCGCAATCCAGAAAAGTCAATCACGCTCTCGCCCACTGCTAACTCCAAACTCTAAACTCTCGCTCTCGCCCTCACCGGATGACTCGCAACAACACCATCGTCACCACCAGCAACGGCAGCACGCCCAGGGAGGTAGCCGTGTCCGCCCCCTGGCCCAGCAAATCGGGCGGCAGCAGTCGCAGCTCGTTCACGATGCGTTCCGCCGCCGGCGTCAAGGGCATGGCCGCACTGAAATCGATGAACATCCCCGTCGCGCGAATCGGGTAGTTGTAGCGGTTCAAGAGCCACCACAGCGTTCCGGTGACCAGGTATCCATTGATCGCGCCGATCAGCGCGCCGAGCAGCACGCCTTGAACGCCTTTGGGCGGCTGACCCTCGAAGGCCAGTGTCTCGCCTTGATAGGCGACGTATACCACCACCAACGTGATCAGCGTGAACAGCAGCCACAGCCAGGTGCCCATGTTCGCTTCGGTGATGCCGATCCCCTCCAGAAAGTTACCCTCGGAGCGAATGTAATCTTCCACGCGGGGGATGATCTGGTCCATGCCAAATAGCCACACGATCATCACCGTCGTCAGCCCCAGCTCTTTGAGAAAGCCACGGATGACGCCTAGCAGGATGAACACGAACACGAGCGCCAGCCACATCCCTTCGATGGGTCCCATGGCAACCTACTTCTTCTCGTCCTTCTTCTTCTTCGGAGAGCGCTGCACGCCGAAAACGATGACCACCAGCGCGATGAGCACGATCACACTCGCGTCCAGGTTGAAGACGGGTAACTGCTGCGTTTCGGTGATCGTGATCTCCTGCGGCAGCTGGAAGTGACGCGGCAGCAAGAAGGTGACGATCAAGTAACCCGTTACCGCGCCGCCGATTGCGCCGAAGATCCCCTCCAGCAAGCTGCCGCGGCCACCCTTGCGCTTGAACGCGATCCGAAAGGCCACGTAAGTGATCAGTAGAAAAATGATCGAGCCGAGCACACGCACCTGATCCGGCGTTTCGATCAGCGGCGGCTGCCCTCTGAAGTTGCCAAGCAGTTCTTCGTTCGGCTCAAAGCCGGCCTCCAACATGGCCTTCCCTAGCCGCCAGAAGGTATTGACAAATCCGACAACCCCATTGGCCAGCGTGTCCGCAAACAGCATTCCAAACAGCGCCCCCGCCACCGCAATCAACACCGCATCCAGCCCGTGTCGCAGGCCCCAGATAATGATCGGCAGGGACACCAGCGCGATGAAGGGCAGCTCCTCGATCATCAGGCTGCGGGGCGCCATGTTTACGCTCTCGTCCTCTGCACCAGCAAGTCGGCCAGCCGTGTCGCCGCGTCGGGTTGCGCCAGCGCGCGCGCCTGCGCCTGCATGCGCCCGCGCGCTTCGTCGTCATTCATCAGTCGCTCAATCGCCGGCAGCAGTTCGCGCGCCAGGTCCGCATCGTTCAGCCGGAGCGCCGCGCCGCGCGAGGCCAAATAGTCGGCGTTCACTTTCTGATAGCGCCAGGCGTAGGGATAGGGCGCCAGGATCGAGGCCAGCCCGAGCAGCGGATATTCGCCCAGCACCGATGCCCCCGACCGCGAAACCACCAGGTCCGCCGCTGCCAGCGCCAACTCCATTTCGTGAAGATACTCGAACCGCCGATACCTCGGCTTCAAGTCCTCCGGCAGCGCGTCGTACCGCGCGCGCACCTCGGCCGCGTCAGTCGAGCCGCTGAGGTGAATCACTTGATAGTGCGCCAGCAGCGTTTCCAGGATCGCTCCCAGCGCCCGATTCAAACTGCGCGCGCCCTGGCTGCCTCCGAACACGAGCAGCGTCTTGCGCTCAGGCGCCAGCCCAAAGTGACGCAGCGCAGCGGTTCGGGTCGCGCGGGCCAGCGCCGCTCGAGTCGGGTAGCCGGTGACGACGATCTTCCTTGCCGGCAGAAACTGCTTTGAGTCCTCTACGCTCACCGCCACCCTCGTCGCCAGCCGGCTCACGAACTTCACCGCCAGCCCCGGTTCGACATCCGGCAAATACACCACGATCGGTATCCGGCGCAGCCAACACGCCATCGCCGCCGGCACGCTGACAAATCCACCCGTCACCAGCAAGACCTGCGGCCGGAACGTGCGCGCCAACCCTATGGCCCGCCCTAACCCGATCAGTAATTTCAGCCCGTTCTGCGCCGCGCGCAGCGGTCCCAGCCCGTGCAGCCCGCCGGCCGGGATCGCGTCGAACGGAATACCCGCGCGCCTGACCAGCTCCTCTTCGACGCCGCCTCGGCTCCCGATCCACCTGATCTCCCCTCCCCTGCTTGCGGGGGAGGGGCCGGGGGTGGGGGTTAGCGCTTCAACGACTGCTAACGCGGGATAAACGTGACCGCCCGTTCCGCCGCCCGCGATCCACAAGCGCACTCCGTGTCAATCCTTTGCGCGTTCCATGCGCGATGCTTTGCAACAAGCCCACCGCTGCCAGCAAACTCAGCAGCGACGATCCGCCATACGAGATGAACGGCAACGAGATGCCGGTGAACGGGACCGTGCCCGTGATCACGGCGACATTGATCAAGGCTTCGATCGAGACCCAGCACGTCACACCGACCGCGGCCAGCGTGCCAAACGCATCGGGCGCGTGCAGCGCAATCCGAAATCCGCGATAGGCCACGAACGCGAACAGGATCAGCACCACCAGCCCGCCGATCAACCCCAGTTCCTCGCCCAGCACCGCGAACACACTATCGGTATGCGGGAACGGCAAATAGCCGAACTTCTGGCGGCTGGCGCCCGGCCCCACGCCGAACAGCCCGCCCGACCCGATCGCGATCAGCGCCTGCTGCACATGGTTGCTCGCCTGCGCTGGATCGTTCAATGCATCCAGGTAAGACTGAATCCGCTGATGCGCATGCGCCGAGTTGCTCAACAACACCAGAAACGTTCCGGTGCTGATCAACAAGCCCAGCATGATCTGTTTGATATCCGCCCCGGCCAGAAAAAACATCGTCCCGGCCACCAACACGATCACGATCGCCGTGCCGAAATCGGGCTGCGTCACGATCAAACCCGCGATCGCGCCGATCAACACCGCGAAGGGAACCAACCCATAACTCAGATTGCGAATCTTCTCCCCTTTGGACGATAACCAGTCGGCGATATAGATCACCACAATCAGCTTCAGCAGCTCCGACGGCTGAATTGAGCCGTTGAAGAACGCGCGCTGCGCGCCCAGCTTCACCTGTCCGAACAACAGCACCGCCGCCAGCAGCGCCAACCCGATGCCCATCAGCGGGATCGAGAAGCGCCGCCAGATGGTGTAATCCAGGCGCATCATGAACCACATCACACCCAGACCGAGCAGCAGCCACACTCCCTGCCGCAGCACGAAATAAGTCGGATCGCCATATTCCTGATAACCCCAATCGAACGTCGTGCTGTAGACCATCATCAGCCCGATCGCCAGCAGCGCGCCCACCACGATCAGGAGCGGATAATCGAATTGCGGCGCCCGGCTGGCCTTCGCCGGAACCGGCCGGACTCGTCGTATCACCTGTGTCGCCATTCGCCCCCTTTGTGCGAGGCGCCTCTCGACGCCGACATTAGACGCCGACACTTACAGCGCACGCACATATTCCTGAAACCGATCCCCGCGTTCGGCAAAATCCTTGAACGCATCGAAACTCGTGCCGCCCGGCGCGAGCAATACCACATCGCCTGGCCGCGCCGCCTCGGCCGCTCGCTTCACCGCCTCCGCCAACGCCTCCACTCGCTGTATTAAAGTGTGCGAAGCTGTGTCCGAAGCTGTGTCCGAAGCTGTGTCCGAAGCTGTGTGCGAGACAGTGTGCGAGACAGTGTGCGAGACAGTGTGCGAGGCAGTGTGCGAGGCAGTGTGCGAGGCATCTCCAGATGCCGACTGTCTCACCGCCCGCTCCACCAGCTCGCCCATCTCTCCAAACACGATCAAGCGCCGCACGCGCCGCTGGATCAAGCCCGCCGCTTCGTCCCACGGCAAATGCTTATCGCGCCCACCCGCCAGCAACACAATCGGCTCGTGAAACGCCTGGAGCGCGGCGATCAAGCGCTCCGGCGTCGTCGCGATGCTGTCGTCGTAATAGCGCACACCGTCCACTTCGCGCACCAACTGCAAGCGGTGCGCCACGCCGGTGAACCCGGCGATCGCCTGGCGCATTGCCTCAGGCGCAATGCCGGCCGCGTCTGCCAGCGCGCACGCCGCCAGCACGTTCAGCACGTTGTGCTCGCCGCGCAGCTGGATATCGTTCAAGGCGCACACCGGCACTTCTTTATCCTTCACCAAAACGACCTGCTTATCTTTCACTCTAGTATGCAGGAGGTGACTCCCATCGTGTGGGAGGCGACTAGCATGTAGAAGGTGACTCCCATCGTGTGGGAGGCGACTCCCGTCGCCGACTTCACCCCTCCCGAAGAAAAACACCTTCCCTCTAACTCGCCCGCTCAGTGACTGTGCCGCCGGATCGTCGTAACCTAAAACGGCCACGTCATGCGCCGACTGAAAATCCAGAATCCGCGCCTTCGCCGCGAGGTACGCCTCCATCGAGGGGTGCCGATCGAGATGGTTGGGCGTGATGTTCAAGATCGCGGCAATCGACGGGCTGCTGGTCATGAGCTCCAACTGAAACGACGACAGCTCCATCACGACCAGATCAGAACTCGTCATCGCGTCGAGATCACCGATCAAGGGATTCCCGATATTGCCGCCAACCCAGGTCGTGCGCCCGGCCGCCTGCCCCATCGCACCCACCAAGGTGGTCGTCGTCGTCTTGCCCGACGAGCCGGTGATGCCGATCACCTGCGCCGGACACCGCTCCAGAAACAGTTGCGCATCGTTCGCCAGCGGGATGCCGCGCTTCTGCGCCTCCACGACGATTGGCTGATCGGTCGGCACGCCGCCGCTCAGGCACAGCAGGTCGCATCGAGCGAGTAACGCCAGCGGATGACCGCCCAGCTCGAATCGAATCGGCAGACCTTCGAGCGAGCGCAGAGCCTCGACGAGCGCGTCGGCCGGCCGCACATCGCTGACCGTGACCTGCGCCCCCTGCCCGATCAGCCAACGCGCCAGCGCCGTTCCCTGCCGCGCCAGACCCAGCACCACTACATGCTGTCCGCTCAACGCCCTTTCATCTCTCATCTTTCATCCTTACAGGAGCGCCAGCGCAATCCCCACCATCGCCGACCAGATGCCGATCAGCCAGAAGCGCTGCACGATCTGCGTCTCGCTCCAGCCCAGCAGCTCGAAGTGGTTGTGCAGCGGCGCCATCTTGAACAAGCGCCGGCCTTCGCCGTACTTGCGCCGGGTGTACTTGAAGTACGCCACCTGCAAAATGACCGTCAGCGTCTCGGTCACCGGAATCAGCGCCACGATCGGCAGCAGCAACCATTGGCCCGTCATCAACGCCACCACCGCCAACGTTGCGCCCAACGCCAGCGCGCCGGTATCGCCCATGAACAGCTGCGCCGGATGCGCGTTGAACCACAAGAACGCCAGGAGCGCGCCGACGACGATCAAACAAAATGGCACCAGGTTCGAGACCGGCACCGGCAGCTCTTCGGCGCTGATGCCGCTGAAAGACTGCAAGTAGGCGATCACCGCGTAAGCCAGGAACGCGGTCGCACAGATGATTCCGGCCAGCCCATCCAAGCCATCGGTAAAGTTCACCGCATTCGAAAAACCGACGATGATGATCACGGCAATCGGGATCCACAGCAGGCCGATGTCGATGCGCTGCGGCACGCCGGGCAGCGCCAGGCTGCGCAGTTGCGGCGGGCCGAAATGCAGAAACAGCGCGATGGCCAGCGCGAACACGATCTGAAACAGAAATTTCGCCCGGGCCGAAATGCCTTCGCCGCGGACGCGCCGCCCGCGCACGTTCGTCCAATCGTCGATCGCACCCAGCAAGCCGTAAGCCAGCATCGTCCCCATCGGCACCAGAATTTGCTGGCCGATCGCGTTCAGACCGACCAAGTTGGCAATGTTCAGCGCGGTCGTGATCAACACCACCGGCACCAGGATCATCAGCCCGCCCATCGTCGGCGTGCCGGCCTTCACCAGGTGCGTCTGCGGGCCTTCGATCCGAATCTGCTTGCCGATACGCTGCGCTTTCAGAAACCGGATCAGCGGCGATCCCCACACGACGGCCAACAGAAACGATAATCCGCCCAGGAACAATGCGGCGGCCATCAACCCCGCCCCAGCGCGGCGACGATATCCTCCATGTGGAGTCCGCGCGAACCCTTCACCAGAATAATGTCTCCTGGCTCGATGACGCCCATCAAGTATTCAACGGCTTCGTCATTCGTCGCGCAGGCGCGCACCCGCTCGGCCGGCATCCCGTTGCGCCGCGCTTCGTCGCCGATAATCCGGCCCCGCTCGCCCACCGTCATCAGCACGCTGACCACGTCGAGCGCGCGCAGCCCGACCTTGCGATGCCCCTCTTCTTCCTGCACGCCCAGCTCCAGCATATCGCCCAAAACCGCGATCTTCCGGCCTTCCAGCTCCTCCAACAGGTTCAGCGCCGCAATCGTCGATTCCGGGCTGGCGTTGTAGGTGTCGTCGAGAATCGTCGAACCGTTCGGGCCGGGCACGGCCACCAACCGCAGTTGCGCCTGACGATCTTGCAGACCTTCCAGAATCTGATCCCAGATCATGCCTTCGGCCAGTCCCGCCGCTGCGGCGCGTAGCGCCGTGTGCACGCTGTGCCGCCCCAATAGGGGCGCCTGTACGTGCATTACCTCATCGCGGTGATGGAGCTGGAAACGAACGCCCTCCAGTCCTTCGCTCTGAATGTCATCGGCCCACAAATCGGCTGCCGGGTCAAGCCCGTAGAAGAATACCCGCGCCCTCGTCAGGCCGGCCATCCGGCGCACGCGCACATCGTCGTAGTTTAGAATCGCCACGCCGGCGCTCGGCAACGCCGCGACCAGTTCAGCCTTGGCCTCAGCCACCGCCTCGATCGTGCCCAGGCGCTCCAGGTGCACCGGCCCGACATTGGTGATCACCCCTACCACCGGCCGGGCGATCGAGCACAGCATCGCGATCTCGCCCTGTACGTACATCCCCAGCTCGACCACGGCGCGCTCGTGATGCGCGTCAAGTTCGAGCAGCGTAAGCGGCAACCCGATCTCGTTGTTCAAATTCCCTTCGCTCTTCAGCACGTCGAACGCGCGCGACAGCACGGCGGCCGTCAATTCCTTCGTGCTGGTCTTGCCCACGCTGCCGGTGACGCCGATCACGCGCAGCGCGGGGAAGCGTTCGCGCCACCAGCGAGCCAGCGTGTGCAGCGCCGTCAGCACATCGGGCACGCGCAGACAAACCGGCAGCGGCAACGTCGCCGGGATTTCACTGCCAGGCCGCACGTCTACGATCGCCGTCTCGATGTCGAGCTCGCGATCGATGAGCGCCGCAATCGCGCCGCGCGAGAAAGCCTGCGCCACGTACTGATGCCCATCGGTCTTCTCGCCTTTCAACGCGGCAAACACGTCACGCGGCGCGGCCTGGCGCGAATCGATGACGAACCGTCGCACCGGCTGCAAAGCCCGCTCCGGCCGCCGTCCATTCAACCCTGCTACCACGTCCGCCAACGTCATCATCGGATAACCATCAAGTCACCCAGGCACGAAAAAACCTGTTTAGGCAGCAGTTGCACTGCTGCCCAGACGCTAGGAGAACCCTGAAAAAGGGGCGTTCTCACCGCAGAGGCGCAGAGGGCGCCGAGTTTTCCTAAGGAATTCCTCTGCGTTCTCCGCGTCTCGGCGGTGAAAGAAGGGTTTTTCAGCACGCTCCTAGACCGCCGAGGTCTCTACGGCCCGCTGGCTACTGCAGCATCGTCGGGCGGAATACCCAACACTTTAAATAGTCGCGTTGCCACCCGCTGAAACAGCGGCGCCGCCGTGTTCGATCCCCACGGCGAGACCGTCGGCCGATCCAACCGCGTGAGGATGATCAACTGCGGATCGCTAGCCGGGCCATAGCCCACAAACGAGCCAATCGTCCACGGATCGTCGTAGCCACCGGGGATCGGGATTTGCGCGGTGCCGGTCTTGCCGGCGATGCGATAGCCCGGCACCTGCGCCTGCGGCACTTCGCGCAGCACCGCTTCAGCCAGCACCGCCGTCAGCGTGTGCGCCGTCTCCGGCCTGATCGGACGCCCGATCTCGACCAGCTGCGCTTCGCGCACCCGATCAACCTCGGCAATCGCCTTCACCACATGCGGGCGAACCATCCGGCCTTCATTCGCCGCCGCCGCCACCGCCGTGATGACCTGTAGCGGGGTCGCCGATAAGCCCTGACCGAAGGCATTCGTCCCCAGGTCGCTTTCGTACCAATCGACATCGGTTGGAACCCGCACGCTGCCCGCGGCTTCTGCTTGCAGATCGATGCCGGTCAACTGGGAAAAGCCGAACGCCCGCACATAATGGTAAAACGTCTGCGCTCCCATGCGCGTGCTCAGCGTCGCCGCGCCCACGTTGAGCGACTTGGCCATCATATCTACCATCGAGATCACGCCGTGCTCTTTGCGATCCCAGTTGCACAGCGTCTGCCCCCCCACTTCGAGACAGGCGGTATCCTCATAGGTTGTCTCCGGCGTGACCATGCCGGAATCGAGCGCGGCGGCCAGCGTGATGATCTTGAAGACCGAACCGGGTTCGTACAGTCCGCTCACCGCCGGGTTCACGAAGCGCTTCGGGTCGCTGCTCGCCGTATCGGTGTACGTGTTCGGGTCGTAACCGGGCAAGCTGGCCATTGCTAGAATCTCGCCGGTACGCGGGTCCATCACGATGATCGTCCCGCTTTGAGCGCCCGTCGTCTCCAGCGCCCGCGCCAGCTCCTCTTCGACGATCATTTGAACGGTGCGATCGATCGTCAACACCAGATCGGCGCCGGTGGTTGCCAGCGTCTCAGGCGGGACGGTCAGCGGCAGCGGATCGCGCCACACATCCTGACCGACTTCGAACACTTGCTTTTCGCCGGCCAGCACGCCATCGTAGAAACCTTCCACGCCGTAGTAACCTTTGTGTTCGGCGTTGTAGAATCCCAGCACGCTCGCCGCCAATGCCCGCTCGGGATAATCACGCCGCCAATACGCCACCACTTCCAGGCCGAAGACGCTCTGGCCGAGCAACTGCGTGCCTAGCGCCACCGTCACGTCGGTTTTCAGCATCACGCGCGCCTGCGCGCCGTTCAACGCCGCGCGGATTGCGTCGGGCTGGAGGCCGAGCATCGGGGCAATATCGCGCGCCACGATATCCATGCTGTTTTCGGCAGCCACGCGATCGATCCACACCTGAAAGCGCGGTTCATTGCCGGCCAGCAACGCCCCGTTGCGATCCCAAATACGCCCGCGCTCCGGCTCCACCTCGCGCACACCGGTCTGCCCCACGCGCCCAATGGCGCTCCAATGCTCGTGCTCGACGACTTGCAGCCGGATCAGCTGCACCAACACTACCCCGCCGAACAAGGCGATCATAGCAACGATCAGAAAAAGGCGCGGTCGTGAGTACGGGTACATCGTTATGGCAGCACATAGCTGTCGCGCAACGACGGCGTATCATCGCGTAAGACCGTTGGCACGTTCACGAATTCAATCACCTCGGCCGGTTGGAAGCCCAGCGCCGTGGCGCGCTCCAGCAAGCGGCTGGTCGAGGTCGATTGAGCGATCGCTGACAGGCGCAAGGCATTCTCCCGGCGCAGCGTTAGCAAATCGTTACGCAGCGCCTCCACATACCGACTGGCCGTCACAATTTGACTCGACTGCACGAGATAGGCGCCGACCAGCAATACCCCTAGCGCCACGATGATGGCCAGGCGCGCCGCGCGGCTGGCCGGCCAGCGTGCATATTTCAGTCCATGATCCACCCAGTCCGTTAAACGATTCATCGTTTTCACACAACTTACCGCGGAGCCGCACACTGGCCCCACGCCGCCGCGTACCCCCTCGCAGGGGGCAGGTCGGCAAGTGTGGGGAGAGCGCGGAGTGCTAGAGCATTTCTCTGCGTCCTCGGCTCGCTTCGCAGTCTGCGGTGAAGCCTTACCTTTTCTCCACAATCCGCAGCTTGGCGCTGCGCGCGCGCGGGTTGCGCACCACTTCCTCTTTGTTCGGCACGATCGGTTTGGGCGTGATCAGCCGCAGTGTGGGTTCGCGCCCGATACTGCCCGGCGGCGAATCCGGCTGCACGGTTACGGCGCGCGACTCGCGTCGAAAGAACTCTTTCACGATCCGATCCTCCAGCGAGTGAAAAGCGATGACCGCCAGCCGGCCGCCGGGGCGCAAGAGCGAAATGGCCTGCGGCAACACTTTCAGCAACGCGCCCAGCTCGTCGTTGACGGCAATCCGCAGCGCCTGAAAGGTCAACGTGGCCGGATGCAACCGGCCGCGCCGCCGCACGGCTTCGGCAATCACTCGGGCCAGATGATCGGCCGACCGAATCGGCCGGGCGGCGGCGATCGCCCGCGCAATGCGACGGCTGGCCGGCTCCTCGCCATACTTGAAGATCAGATCGGCCAGCGCGTCGGCGTCCAGCGTGTTCACCACATCGGCTGCCGTCTGGCCGTGCGTCGGATCAAAACGCATATCGAGCGTGCCGCCGCGCTGAAAGCCAAAGCCACGCTCCGACGCCAGCTGATCGGACGACAAGCCCAGGTCCAGCAGCACGCCATCGACGTTCTCGAAACCGCGCGCGCGCGCCACCTCTTCAAGCTGCGCAAAGTTGCTGTGGACAAGGCTGACGCGCTGACCGTAGCTCAGCAGTCGGGGTCGGGCCTGCTCGATGGCGGTCGGGTCGGCGTCCAGCGCCAGCACACTCCCATGCGGAGCACTCCGATCGAGCAGCGCCGTCGTGTGTCCGGCGCCGCCTAAGGTGCAGTCGATGTACCGCCCGCCGGGTTGCGGGTCCAGTCCATTCAAGACCTGATATAAAAGAACAGGGACGTGCTGCGTCATTTCTGTCATCGCACCGTCCCGCGGCTAAATACCTAGCTTGGCCCAGTGTTCTGCGTCCAACGCGCCGGATTCAAACCCTTTGCGCGCCTCATTCCACGCTTCCGGCTTCCAGATTTCGATGTGCGTGTTGAGACCAGCAACGACCACCTCGCCGTCCAGGTTAGCATACTCGCGCAGATACTGCGGGATCAAAACACGCCCCTGCTTATCAGGCACGTCGTCACTTGCGCCGGAGAACAATAGGCGGCGGAACTCCCGCGCCTGAGGCTCAGTTAAAGGTAAGTTGCTCACCTTGCTGGCGAGGGTTTGCCATTCGGTCAGGGGAAAGGCGAAGAGGCACTGATCAATGCCCCGCGTCACGACAATGCCACCGGCAAAATCGGCGCGGAACTTGGCGGGAAGAGTGAGGCGGCCCTTGTCGTCGATGGTGTGAGAGAACTCGCCCAGGAACATGTGTTCTAATTTCCCCACTTTGAACCGTCAGACTGGGGAAATCAGGCTCGACTCTCCCACTTTAACCCACTTTTCCCCACTCCGGGCCACATTATACACCACTGAGCGAGAAAAAGTCTAGTAGGAATTTAGTTAAAGGACGAGGCTTGGCCTGCCGCAGCACCACCGCGTAATGCTTAAGGGGCTATGCGCTTGTCTGGACAAACCTGTGCCCAAGGAGACCTGTAAGCCGAATTCTGTTCCCGATGAATCGGGCGGCAACCATCTATCTAGGATAACCGTTGCCGGTTACCTCGTGCGGCCTACCCGCGAGCGTGGAAGCGAGCCGCTTCTGTGCCCCAGAGGGGTCGCTCGCTGCTTGGCCTTGCTCCCGATGGGGGATGCCTGGCCGATCCTGTTGCCAGGATCGCCGGTGGGCTTTTACTCCACCTTTTCACCCTTACCTCCAGCAAACCGGAGGCGTATTGTTTCTGTGGCCCTTATCCGCCGGATCGCTCCGCCTGGGTGTTACCCAGCACCGTGCTCTGTGGAGTTCGGACTTTCCTCGAGTGGTACAGGACCACACGCAGCTGCCCAGTCTCCTTGGGCAGGCCGATCTTAACACGCGGGTAGCAGCGAGTCAAGGAAACGCATTCGCGTGAGAACAGAAACCGGGTTTCTCGGAGAAACCCGGTTTCTCGCTCAGAGATGCCTTCACCGGGAGCGATTGGCGTCACGCGCGGCGCGCAGTTCGCGCGCCCCACTCAACTGTATCTCGGCGCTCGCACGCCAGGTGGAGTGTTGATCGACGGCAAGGAAGCGCTCGAAGTCGGCGACGGCTTGATCGAAGTCGCCGCGCGATTGATAAGCGAGGGCGCGGTTAAACAGGGCGAGGGTTCGATCGGAGTCGAGTTCAAGGACGCGAGTGAGATCGCGGATAGCGCGATGATAGTTCTGGATCTCGCGCCAATACAGCACCCCGCGTTGGAAATAGGCTTCGACGAATTGGGGATCGATCTCGATCGCCCGTGTGAACGAGTCGACTGCGCGTTCATACGCTTGGCGACCACTGCCGAGGTTGCCCCAGTGCCGGTGGAAGGTGGCGCGAATGAAGTGCCAGCGCGCCCACAGCGCTTTCACGTTGGATACTCGCGTCGAGCTTGGTTCGCCCATACCGTCTCCGGGTACATTATACACCTGGCTAAGTCTCAATTTCGCGCCCTGAAGATATCGAGAGTTGGGGCGGAACAACGCCGCGGGTTGCCGCAGTTCAACTGCGGCGGGAAGCGCGGAAACAGGCTAAGCTCACCAAGCTGGTGATTGCACACAAGTGCTCTAAGCCCGCGTCCTCGCGGGCGTTTCCAGCCATTCACCCGACCGCGACGGGAGCACCCCCCTCCGCTGCGCTACGGGGGCTATAGTGCACCCGCCTGCGGCGGGTGGGACGCGGTCGGCGAGCAAACTGCGTAAGGTGAGTGAATAACCACCAGTCAGTGTGCACGCAAAGGTTGTCAGACGGCCAACGGCCGGGCCGCCCGTCGAGCGCACAGGATGTCCCAGTCGCCGCTGAGCCACGCCGCACGGGCTTTGGCCGTGTGGACGGCGCCTTCCACATTCCACTGGGCACCGGGG
>DATDPU010000170.1:0-22154 GCA_035292585.1 Anaerolineae bacterium
CCCCCGCCGATGCGGCGTTGATGATGCAGCTGGGCGTCGATGGGGTGTTCGTCGGATCAGGCATCTTCAAGTCGGGCGATCCAGCCCGGCGTGCCAAAGCCATCGTGCAATCTGTAACCCACTACAACGATCCGGCGATCATTGCCGACGTCAGCAAGAACCTGGGCGAACCGATGGTCGGCCGCACCGTCATGTCGATTCCCGAGCCGGAGCGCCTGGCGCCACGCGGATGGTAGACGAGTTCTCACTGCGTGAAGCGACACCGGCCGACATTCCGGCGCTGGTGAGTCATCGGCGGCGGATGTTCGAGGATATGGATGCGGCCCGAGGCATCACTTACGATCCGCGCGCTCTGGAGGCGATGGATACCGCCTATGCGGGGCAGTTGCGCATACTTTTACCGGAGGGCCGCTTGCGCGCCTGGGTGATCGAGGCTGACGGGCAGGTCGTTGCGAGCGGCGCCATCTTAGTCCCCGATTGGTTACCTCGACCCGCCGATCCCGCCGGACGCCTGGCCTATTTGCACAGCGTGTACACGTTACCCCAGTATCGCCGGCGGGGCCTGGCGCGGCGCATCGTTCAGGCGGCAATCGATACGTGTCGGGTCGCAGGTATGCGCCGGTTGACGCTGCACGCCAGCCAGTCTGGCCGGTCACTCTATGAGTCGTTGGGATTCTTGCCGACAAACGAAATGCGCTTGGTTCTGAGTTGACTGTCTCCGGCGGCGATGAGTGTCAACGATCATGGATACCACTTGGAGAGGAATCATCTGGTCGCAGTTCGGGGCCGCCATCGACATGCTCGGAAATGCCGTGCGCGCCTGTCCCGACGAGCTCTGGAGCGAGCACTTATGGGACGACCGCTCGCAGCGACCGGAGTTCTCCGAGTTCTGGTATGTCGTCTATCACACGCTCTTCTGGCTCGACCTGTACCTATCCGGCTCGGTTGAGGGATTCGCTCCCCCCGCGCCGTTCACACTAGACGAGCTGGACCCAGCCGGGCTGCTTCCCGAACGGGGGTATACGAAGGACGAGCTGCAGACCTATCTCGATCATGGCCGCCAGAAGTGCCGCGCGATAATTGAGGCGCTGACCGACGAGCGGGCTGGTCGACGCTGTAGCTTCTCCTGGGGTGAGGTCAGCTTCGCGGAGTTACTGCTATACAACATGCGCCACGTCCAGGAGCATGCCGCCCAGCTGAACCTGATCCTTGGGCAGAAAACCGATTCGGCCCCCGGCTGGGTCACGCAGGCGAAGAATTGACGATGAAGCTAGGAGTGCTCGCCCTGCAAGGGGCTTTCATTGAACACATTCAAGTTCTACAACGGCTGGGCGTCGAAACGCGCGCGGTGCGCCTGCCGCAAGACCTGGAAGGGTTAGACGGCCTGATCATTCCCGGCGGCGAGTCGACCACCATCGGCAAGCTGGCGGTGCAGTACAATTTGATGGAGCCGATCCGCGAGCTGGCGCGCGCAGGTCGACCGGTGTGGGGCACCTGCGCCGGTCTGATCTTCATGGCAAAAGATATTGGGCGCGACCAGCCGTTGCTGGGATTGATGGACGTGAAAGTCCGGCGGAATGCCTTCGGCCGGCAAGTCGATTCGTTTGAGGCGGACCTGGCTGTGAAAGGCATCGACGGGACGCGCCCTTTTCACGGCATCTTCATCCGCGCGCCGCTGATCGAATCGGTTGGCAGAGAGGTGGACGTGCTGGCCGAGATCGATTGGGATGGAGCGCCGGCCATCATCGCCGCGCGGCAAGGCCAGCTGCTGGTGACCGCTTTCCATCCTGAGTTGTCGGGTGATAACCGGGTGCATCGTTTCTTCCTGAAGCTAGCCGAAGAACGTTAAAGGTAGTTTATCCTCCCGCTGGCGCGCAGCAAGAACCTTCGGGAGCTGTAGCCGACTATGATACGCCCCTTTGATTTGCGTGACGTAGCCCTGGTGGCGCAGCTGGAAAGTCAAGGCGTGCCACTCAACGCCGAGCTGGCCCTTACCCAGAAGCCGCGCCCCCTCCAATCGGCGCTCGCCTCTTTCTTCTCCTGGCATAGCCGTGGTGTGCGCACTTACGTGTGTCGCGGCGCATTGCTCAACCAAACGGAGAAAAGTGAAGGTCTCGTGCAGATCAAGCCTCGGCGCGGCACCGCCCGCGGCTATGTCACTTTTGTCGCGCCCACGCTGGCAACCGGCGCGGGTGTAGATGAGACCTGGATTCAACTGCTGGCCTATGCCGGGCAAGAGGCCGCCGGTCTGGGGCTGCATCACCTGATCGCCGAAGCGCCGGAAGATGGCGACGAAGTCGAAGTGCTGCGGCGTGCGGGTTTTGCGGTTTACCTGCGGCAAGACATCCTACGGCTTCACCCCGCGCGCCGGCCCCAGGTGCACGGCGATGGGCTGCGCCGCTGTGAAGAGATCGATGTCTGGCCCGTGCAGCAGTTATACTTCAATACCGCGCCGAGGCTGGCGCACCTGGCCGAAGGCCTGCCGCAAGTCGGCCAACCGCGCGCGCGGGGCTATGTTTACTATGAAAAAGATGAGCTGGCCGCTTATGTGGAGGCGCGACGCGGCTCGCATGGCGCGTGGTTCGGCTTGCTCGTGCATCCCGACGCCGAAGCGCGCGCCGCGCACATCCTGAGCGAGGCGCTGGCCGGACTGGGCGAAACGTGGGACCGGCCGATCTTCTGCGGCGTGCGGCGCTATCAGGAATGGCTGCGCCGTCCGCTCGAGTCGCTGGGCTTTGAACCTTACGCGGCGAGCGTGTTGATGGTCAAACACCTCGTCGCCCCCATCGCTGCCGAACCGGAGCCGGCCCTGGCCCATGCATTGGAAGTGCGCGCCAAGGTTACGCAGCCTTGAGCGTACCCGCTCAAAAGTAAGGTTGTAAGAACGATTATGCCACAGCTAAGAATCACGGATGACCTGCACGTCTTACTCGATGTGCTGCCTCAGGCGATCGCCGATGCCGTGCGCCAGGCGAATCGCACCAACGAGTTGCTCGAAATCGTCATGGACCTGGGTCGTTGCCCCGAAGCGCGCTTCGTCGATACCGAAGTCGAGTTGAGCGTCAACGAAGTGACCCAGGCGGATATCGATGGCGTGGTCTCGCGCATCGGCGACTTCGACGCCGACAACCGCGCCGGGATCGAGCGCACGCTGCACCGGATCAGCGGCATTCGCAACCGGCGCGGCTACGTGGTGGGCCTGACCTGCCGCGTCGGCCGGGCGGTATACGGCACCATCGACATCCTGGAAGATATCTTGCGCACCAGCAAAAGCATCTTGATGCTGGGCCGGCCCGGCGTCGGCAAGACGACCATGCTGCGCGAGATGGCGCGTGTGCTGGCCGAAGGCAAGCCGAGCGATCAGGTTCCCAACCGGCGTGTGATCATCGTCGATACCTCGAACGAGATCGGCGGCGATGGCGACATCCCACACCCGGCCGTGGGTCGCGGGCGGCGCATGCAGGTGCCCACCCCCTCGCACCAACACGAGGTGATGATCGAAGCGGTCGAGAATCACAACCCGGAAGTGATCGTCATCGACGAGATCGGCCGCGAGCTGGAAGCGGCCGCCGCTCGCACGATCGCCGAGCGCGGCGTGCAGCTGATCGGCACGGCGCACGGCAATACGCTCGAAAACATTTTGCTCAACCCGACGCTGTCCGATCTGGTCGGCGGCATCGAGAGCGTGACGTTGTCCGATGAAGAGGCCCGGCGGCGCGGCACGCAGAAGACGGTGCTGGAACGGCGCGCCCCGGCGACGTTTGACATTCTGGTTGAAATTCAAGAACGCGATCGGCTGCTGGTGCACCACGACGTCGCCGCCTCGGTCGACGCGCTGCTGCGCGGCCGGCCGCTGCAGGCCGAACTGCGCGTGCGCAACGCCGACGGCGAGATTCAAAAAGAGTGGGTGAGCTTGACCGGCGCCGCGGCCCGCGAACGCGAAAGCGCCGAGCGCCCGCGTCGAGGCCGCGCGCCGGTGCCGCAGCCCGAACCGGCGCTGGCCCCCGCCACCAACGAGCTGGCGATGTCGGCCCCGCGCGAGCGCAGCCCCCGTTCGCCCGTGCGGGTGTATGCCTACGGCGTCGCGCGCAACCGCATCGAGGAGACCGCCAAGCGGCTTAAGGTGCCGGCGGAGTTGACCAACGACGCGGGCGAGGCGGATGTGATCCTGACGGTGAAGAATTACTATCGCAAGCGACCGCGCCTGATCACCGACGCCGAGCGCCGGGGCACGCCGCTGTATGTGCTGCGCGCCAACACCACGACGCAAATCGAAAATGTGCTGGCCGAGATCTTCGGCCTGTCGCTGGAGGATGCGGACCCGTACTCGTCGGCGATGCGCGAGACGCAAGATGCGATTCAAAAGGTCTTCTCCGGCATCCGCTCGATCGACTTGGCGCCGCAGTCCGCCGACGTGCGACGCATGCAACACGAGCTGATCCGGCAGGCCAATTTGATCTCGCACTCGTATGGGCGTGAGCCGTACCGGCGCGTGCGCATCTATCGCGAATAGAGCGGAAGCGTGAGCCTGTTCATCACCTTTGAGGGGCCGGAGGGCTGCGGGAAGACGACGCAGAGCGCGCGGCTGGCCGAGTCGCTGCGCGCAGCCGGCTGTGCGGTGATCGCTACGCGCGAGCCGGGCGGCACGCACATCGGCGATCAGGTGCGCGAGATACTTCATACCCCGGACAATCGGTCGATGCTGCCGGCGAGCGAGCTGCTGCTGTACTGCGCCTCGCGCGCCCAGCTGGTCGGCGAGGTGATCCGCCCGCAGCTGCGCCGGGGCGGGATCGTATTGTCCGATCGGTATGCCGATAGCTCGCTGGCTTATCAGGGTTACGGGCGGGGTATCGATCTGGAAACGCTGCGGACGCTGCTCGACTTTGCGACCGGCGGCTTGCGCCCCGATCTCACTTTCCTGCTCGACTTAGCGGTCGAAGAGGGATTGCGGCGGCGGCGCGGCAGCGGCGGCGAGTGGAATCGCCTGGATCAGGAAGCGATCGAGTTCCATCGCCGGGTGCGTGACGGCTACTTGGCGCTGGCGCGCGCCGAGCCGGAGCGCTGGGTGATGGTGGATGCAGCCCGTGAGGTTGAAGAGGTGCAGCGTGTGATTCGAGCGGAGGTGGAAGAAAGGCTCAACCCGCTACGCAATACGTAATATCAGTACGTCACGAAATCCGTAGTTTAGCCCCTCGTGGGCGGCAAAAACGGGCACAAGGCCCTAGGCTACGGGACGTTTCGTGAACTACTGAATATGTATTCCGTATTGCGTTTCACTCGTCTTCCCCGCCAAGCTCGCCCGCGTCCCCGGCGTCGCCCATCATCTCGCCCAGTTCGGGCATCGACTGTTCGATATCTTCCGGCGATTCGCCCTTCTCTAAGCGGCCGACCACTTCGTTGAACTCCGGCGGCAGGTCTTCGCCCGACTCTTCGGCCATTTTACGCATGAAGCGACCCATCGAGCGCGGATCGTTCTCGTCCAGCCCGTCCAGCATCTCGTCGCCGAAGTCTTCGCCGTCGCTATCCATCGACTTCGACGATCCACGGATCACGCGCACGCGCGACATCAAGCGCAGCAAGCCGCCGCTGCCGCAGTTGGGGCAACGCGCCGCTGCGTGATCGACGCTAGACAGGTTGCGGAAGAAGATCGACACTCTCTTTTTGCAATTGGGGCAACGATATTCATAGATGGGCATAGCCGTGCTCCCGATCGAGTTGGATGTTAGAGACTAGAGCTTGGAGCTTGGAGCTTGGAGCTTGAAATTTACAAACTCCAACTCTCAACTCTAACTGCAAACTTTCGCTAAACGTTATCCGCAATTATAATGAATCCTGTTAAGTGGAGCAACCCTTGAGCGATGCCGAGTATCTCCCGCCTCAGAATCCGCTGCTGATCGTCATTTCCGGCCCATCGGGGGTGGGCAAAGACAGCGTGGTCGCGCGCCTGAAGGAAATGCGCGGCGCGTTTCACTTCGTCGTCACGGCCAACACGCGCGCGCAGCGGCCGGGCGAGATCGAAGGCCAGGATTATCATTTTGTATCAATGCACGAGTTTGTCGAGATGATCGAGCAAGGCGAACTGCTCGAGTACGCCGTGGTGTACGGCGACTACAAGGGCATTCCCAAGCAGCAGGTGCGCGCGGCGTTGGCTTCGGGCAAAGATGTGATCATGCGCCTGGATGTGCAAGGCGCGATGACGATCCGCCGCCTGGCGCCGGAGGCGGTGCTGATCTACCTGCTGACCACCAGCGAAGCTGAGCTGGCCGAGCGGCTGCGCGCGCGCCAGACCGAGTCGCCGGACAGCCTGAAGCTGCGGCTGGCGAATGCTCGCGAAGAACTGAAACGCATCGAGGAATTCGATTACTGCGTCGTCAACCGCACCGATGCGCTCGCTGATACGCTGGATACGGTGCTGTGTATCATCCGCGCCGAACACTGCCGCGTCCATCCGCGCCAGGTGAATCTGTGAGTTATTCCAACGGTTCACCCCCACCCGCCGCGCCCGCGCCTGCACCGCCCACCCCGGCGCTGCGCCTGCCACTCTCCCGACCCCGCTGGGTCTGGGTGTTTCTGGCGATCAACCTCGCCGTCTGGCTATTGATGACGGCGGCGGGCGGCTCGGACAACACCCGGGTCTTGATTCAATTCGGCGCGAATATCCCCTCACGCATCGTCGCCGGTGAATACTGGCGCTTGCTGACGGCCAACTTCCTGCACATCGGCCTGGTGCATTTGCTGTTCAACTCGTACGCAGTGTACGTATTGGGGCCGGAGACAGAAGCGTTGTACGGCTCGCCCCGTTTCGTCGCAATTTACCTGCTCAGCGGCCTGTCCGGTTCGATCGCCAGTTTTGGGCTGAACGCCGGCGCCACGCTCTCGGCTGGCGCATCGACGGCGATCTTCGGCCTGGTCGGCGCAATGGCGGCGTTCTTCATTCGCAATCGCAAACACTTCGGCGCGGCCGGGCGACGCCGCCTGAACAACTACCTGTTCGTCGCTTTGCTCAACCTGTACATCGGCCTGAGCGTGCCGGGGATCGACAACCTGGGTCATATCGGAGGTTTTATCGGCGGGCTGACAGTGGGCTGGCTGCTGTGCCCGTTCTACCGCGTGAGCGTTGAAACCGGCGAACCGCGTGTGGTAGACCTGACCTCGCTGCGGAGCGAGTGGCTGGGTTTAGCGTTGTTCGCCGTGCTACTCATCGTCGGCGTTATGGGCGGGATTGCGCGGCATACGGCGTTTTAGTGACGACGAAGGACGAGGGACGAAAGACGAAGGACGCTTGCCGATATTCGTCATTCGTCGTTCGTCAGGCGAAGTAAGGTGGGTGAAGCAGCATGATTCAAGACCTTATCGGGTTAGGCGTGATCATCATCCTGGTTCTGGTTAACGGATTCTTTGTCGCCGCCGAGTTCAGTTTGGTGAGCGTGCGCCGCACCCGTGTCGAAGAGCTGGTCCGGCTGGGCCAGCCGGGCGCGCGCGCTGTGCAGCATGCCATCCGCGACCCCGACCGTTTTATCGCCGCCACGCAGCTGGGCATCACGCTGGCCAGTCTGGGGCTGGGCTGGCTGGGCGAGCCGGCGCTGGCGCATCTGATCGAGCCGCTGTTTGGGTTTCTCCCCGGCGAGATCGCTGGCGGCGCGGCTCACGTCGTTGCCGGGACGGTGGTCGCCTTCTCTATCATCACCTTTCTCCACGTCATCGTCGGTGAGTTGATGCCAAAGTCGATTGCGTTGCAGCGACCCGAGCGGACGGCGCTGGTCGTAGCCGGCCCGACGCTGTTTGTGGAGACGCTCTTCCGGCCTTTCATCTGGCTGCTCAATGGCGCCGGCAATTTTCTGCTGCGCGTGTTGGGCCTGCACCACGTGTCGGAGCGCGAAGCGCTGCATTCCGTCGAAGAACTCCGGATGATCGCCGAGGCCAGCGAGCAGGGCGGGCTGATCGAAGCGGACGAACGCGAGATGCTGGATGCCGTGTTCGACTTGCGCAATACGGCGGCGCGCCAGGTGATGGTGCCGCGCACCGAGATGGTGACCGTGGACGCCGCGGCGACGCTGGAAGAAGTGCTCGACCTGGCGGCGCACAGCGGCCTGACCAAGTTCCCGGTGTACGAAAACGACCCGGATCACATCGTGGGCATCGTTCACATCAAAGATGTCGTGCGCGTGATGCACGAGTCGGTCGAGCAAGGCCGTAACGGCCAACCGCTCAACGGGTCCGCGCGTGACATCATGCGCGAGGCGCTGTTCGTCCCGGAGACGATCCGTATCGACGATTTGCTCGCGCGTTTTCGGCGTCACAAGCAGCACATCGCCATTTTGCTCGACGAGTTCGGCGGCACCTCCGGCCTGGTCACGCTGGAAGACCTGGTCGAGGTGCTGGTCGGCGATGTGCAGGATGTGTTCACGACCGAGGAGCCGGATATCCAGGCGCGCCCGGACGGCAGCTATTCGGTGAGTGGACTGACGTCGATCGAGGACGTGAACGATGCGCTCGATCTCAATCTCGTGGACGAGAACTCGGACACGATCGCCGGTTACGTGCTGGGCCGCCTGGGCCGCATCCCTATTGTCGGCGATAGCCTGGAGTCCGATGGGCTAACCTTCCGGGTCGAGGCGATGGATGACCTGCGCATTGATCGGATTGTGATTCAGAAGCTGCAACCGCCGAGCTGACTGATCTAGACCTGCCGGGTTTTGCAGCGCAGCCTGTTTCAGGATGCCGCCGGTAGAAACCAGGTTTCTCGAAGAAACCTGGTTTCTGGAGGAAGAAAGGCGGCGGCCTGCCCACGAGCGCAGCGAAGCGGGTTGCGCCGCGCCAACTGCGTAAGTCCTGAGTGTGCATCCGTGTCCAAAAGCTTTAACCCATGTATACCGAAACCCCCTTCGCCGAAGTGATCGTCCTCAAGCACATCGGGCGCGCCTCCGAGGAAGGGCGCGCTTTTCACTATGAAGTGCCGGACGAATTACGCGGCCGGATCGAGCCAGGGCAGCTGGTCATTGTGCCGCTGCGCGATCAGCGCCTGCCGGGCATCGTCGCCGCGTTAAGCAAGTCGACGCCGGCGCCGGACACGAAGCCGATCGAAGCGCTGCTCGATCCCGCGCCGATCCTGTCGCCGCTTCAGATCGAGCTGGCGCGCTGGATCAGCGTCTCGACCCTGGCCCCCTTGTACGAATGCCTCGACCTGTTCGTGCCGCCCGGCATCGCTGGGCGGGTCGATACCCTGTACGCGCTCGCCGTCGATACGATACCCGAGCGGATGGGCAATACCCAGTCGGAGGTCTTTGCGTTGCTCAAGCAACGCGGCCCGCTGCGCGGGGCGCAGATCGATCATGCGCTGCCGCGCAAAACCTGGCAAGACGCCGTGCGCTCGTTGATCCGGCGCGGCGTCATCGCGCGGCAACCGGTGTTGCTGCCGCCGAGCGTGCGCCCGAAGCGCGCCCGCTTTGCGCGCTTGCTCGCCGATCCGGTCGGGCAGCCGGCGCTATCGGAACGCGCTGATGTGGCCGCGCGCCGCGCCGCGATCTTGAAGTATCTCGCCGGCGCGGGCGGCCCTGCGCCGCTGGCCGAAGTGTACGCGGCAACGGGCGGCACGTCCGCCGACGTGCAGCTGTTGGCCGAGCGCGAGCTGATCGGGTTGAGCGAAGAGGAAGTCTGGCGCGATCCACTGGCGAATAAGGAGTTCGTCCCGGTCACTGCGCCGCCGTTGACCGACGATCAGCGCGCCGTGTGGGAACAGCTCGATTCGACGCTCGCTCGGAAGGGTGATGGAGCGACCGCGCGCGTGTTTTTGTTGCACGGCGTGACCGGTTCGGGCAAGACCGAGATTTATCTGCGCGCCGTCGACGCCGTGTTGCGGCAGGGCAAGCAGGCCATCGTGCTGGTTCCGGAGATCGCGCTCACGCCGCAGACGGTGCGCCGGTTCGCGGCGCGGTTTCCGGGTCGGGTAGGCGTGCTGCATTCGGGCTTGAGCGACGGCGAGCGGTACGACGTGTGGCGGCGCGCCCGCTCCAGCGCGATCGACATCATCATCGGCCCGCGTTCCGCGCTGTTCGCGCCGCTCGCCCGGCTCGGCCTGATCGTGATCGACGAAGAGCACGATGCCTCGTACAAGCAGGAACACCGGCCTTACTACCACGCGCGCGAAGTGGCGCTCGAACTGGCGCGGCGATCGGACGTGGCGGTGATCATGGGCAGCGCCACGCCGGCGCTCGAATCGTATGCGCGTGCGCAACGCGGCGAGTTCCGCCGGCTGACGCTGCCGCGCCGCATCCTCGGCCACATCCAGCGCATTCGCGATCACGAGGAACACTATCAGATCGCTGCGCGCTTCGAATCCGCTTCGGGCGAGGCGTTTTACCGCGAGCTGCCGCCGGTGGAGATCGTCGATCTGCGCGCCGAGTTGAAGTCGGGCAACCCGCAGATGTTCAGCCGGCGCTTGCAGACTGCGCTGAGGGAAACATTGGCGAATGGCGAACAGGCGATCCTCTTTCTCAACCGGCGCGGCTTATCGACGTTTGTGTCTTGCCGCGATTGCGGTCACGTGTTGAAGTGTCCGCGTTGCAATACGCCGCTCACTTATCACGGCCCAACTACCCAGGCATCCGACTACACAACCACCAAACTCGTCTGCCATATGTGCAACTTTCGCCAGGCTCAACCGGCGCAGTGTCCCAACTGCGGCAGCCGCCGCATTCGTTACTTCGGCGCGGGCACGCAGAAGGTGGAGCTGGCCGTGCGCGAGCTGTTCCCGGAGGCGCGTGTGATGCGCTGGGATCGCGACACCACGCAAGGCAAGGCGGCGCACGAGGGCATCTTGCAACGCTTCATCGACGGCCAGGCCGACGTGATGGTCGGCACGCAGATGATCGCCAAAGGGCTTGACCTGCCGCTGGTGACATTAGTCGGCGTGGTCTCGGCGGATACCGCGCTCAATCTACCCGATTTCCGCGCCAGCGAGCGGACGTTTCAACTCCTGGCGCAAGTCGCCGGGCGGGCGGGTCGCGGGCTGCACGGCGGGCGGGCGATCGTGCAGACGTATCGGCCCGATCATTATGCGGTGCTGGCAGCTGCGCAGCATGACTACGAAGCGTTTGCGGCCAGAGAACTCACCTTCCGGCGCGAGCATGGGTACCCGCCGAGCACTCGCCTGGCGCGGCTGATCGTACGCGATGCAGACGAGGATAAGGCGCGGCGCGCGGCGGAGAAGGTTGCGGCGCAATTCGACGCCTATCTCACCCGGCGCGGCCTCGAGCGCGAGTCGATGATCGGGCCGGCGCCGTGCTTCTTTGCGCGGCTGGCCGGCCAGTCGCGTTGGCACATCATCATCCGATCCGATGACCCGGCTGCGCTGTTGCGCGATTTTCCGCTCACCCCTAACTGGCGCATCGATATTGATCCGGTGAATATGCTGTAGTGAAACGCCGGATGACGGGAGACGAAGGACGAAAGGATTGCTTACCGTCCGCGTCCTCGCGGGCGTGGAGCATTTGCCCATTGACATCTCTACACAAACTGGCTACAATCCGCCGCGTACAGTTCAGATTTTTATAGATTTTCCGGATTGTATGCCCACTACCGTAGCCACAAAACCCGAGACAAAACCTGCTGAAGACGACGAATGGCTGTCCTTGCGCGACGCGGCGCAGCTGCTGGGCGTGCATCCGGCTACGCTGCGCGCCTGGGCCGATCGGGGTCGTATCGCCAGCCGGCGTACGGCCGGCAGGCATCGGCGCTTTCGTCGCGCCGACTTGCAGGCGTGGCTGGAGGCGAGCCGGGCGAGCGATGCCAGCGCCCAAGTGCTGCTGCACAGCGCGCTGGGGCACATGCGTATCCAGATTGAGCGCGCGGATGCGCCCTGGCTGGCCCGTTTTGACGAGGAGCTGCGCCGGGCGCATCGCGAGCTGGGGCATCGGCTGATGCAGGAGATCGCCCATGCAGTCTCCACGACTGAACTGACCGCAGCCGTGCAGGCCGCCGCGGAAAAGATCGGGCGCGAGTATGCCGACCTGACGCGGCGTCGTTCGCTCGCGTTGACCGAAGCGCTGAACGCATTTCTGTTTTTTCGCGATAGCCTGGTCGATTCGCTGGTGCAAATGGCCGGCGCGCTCGAACCGATCGCCGCGCCCAGCTGGCAGAGCGTGCATCGTCAACTGAGCGCTTTGCTCAATGTGGTGCTCCTGGCGCTGGTGAAGGCGTATGAGGATGGCGAACGTGGCTGAGGAACCGCACAAAACAACGCGCAAGCAGACGCCGCGCGTTCCGGCGAACTTCCTGTATACCAGGCTGGTGCCGCTCGTCCTGGGCGCGATGGTGGTTCTGCTGCTGGTTGTGCTGGCGGCCGTGTTCGCATCATTGCTCGGCCTGGGGCCGGGCGCTTATTAGAGCCTGGCGTAGTGTAGTTGTCAGTCCAGTTGATTTTGATGGGTAGTATAGGGCCTTGTGCCCGTCCAACGCCCACAACCCCACAAGGGGGCGCAAGCAGGGGGCTGAGCTACATTTCGGACACGAACCAGTCTAGCCCCGTGTGGGCGACGGGCATTTACCGGTTCGATTCGGGTTCAACCCAGCTAAATGAGGAGATGATACGATGGATGTTATTCGGGCGTTGCCGTTCCTGTCCACGGCGGTCGTGTTTATCTTCGCAGTAATTGTGCTTGGCCGATATGCCCAGCGGGGCGGCCTGCACTTGCTCCTGTGGGGCATCGGGTTGGTGATGTACGGGCTGGGCACGTTTGCCGAGGCGTACCTGGCCTTCAATTACTCGGCGTTCGTGTTGCACATGTGGTACCTGTTCGGCGCGGTGCTCACGCCGGCCTGGCTCGGACAAGGCACGATCCATCTGCTGGTGCGGCGCGCAAATGTCGCCAAAATCCTGCTGGTCATTTTGACGCTGGTGAGCGTGTTTGCGCTGATCAAAGTCTATAGCTTGCCGACCAACGATGCGCAGTACAGCGTCAACCAACCGGTCTCGCAGCAATATCAGCAGGTGATGGAACGCGATGGCTTAACGCGCGCGCTGGTGGGAATCTTCGCCGGCTACGGAACCCTGGCGTTGGTGGGCGGCGCGTTGTATTCCGCTTACATCTTCTGGCGCAAGCGCATCATGCCGCAGCGCGTGCTGGGTAATGTGTTGATCGCGGCCGGGGCGCTGTCGCCGGCGCTGGGCGGTGTGCTCGTGGCGCGCGGCCTGGGCGATTACCTGTTCGTCAGCGAACTGCTCGGCGCGATTATCATGTTCGCGGGGTTCCGGCTGGCGATCACGCAGCAACCGGTTGAAGCGCCAGCCGCGCAGGCAGCCTGATAGAGATCACTCAAATTAGGGTTGGTCTCACCGCCGAGACGCCGAGGACGCGGAGTTCATAGCTAGAAACTTCTCTGCGCTCTCCACTCGCTTCGCCGTCTGCGGTCAATAGCGGCTCAACGCACACCAGCACCTAAGCGGGAGACCATCGACTCCTAGGCGTTGGAGAAACCGGGTTTCTTGGGGAAACCCGGTTTCTATTGGGTCGGAACCGTACCTGTAATGGATGCGCCAGTGTCCTTAGCGAGATTTCCGCTAAAATCTGGTTAGCCGGTCTCTCGCGGGCGGCAGCATTTTATCCTTTGATCGGCGAGGCTGCTACCTCGCTCGCGTTGATGGTGCTGTGAGGACGGCGCGTGATCGCAAAGATATTGACGCCAGAAGATAACGCTGCTTGGAACGCCTTTGTAGCCGGCTGGCCCGATTTTGTGTTGATGCAGGCGCACGAATGGGGCGCGTTCAAGGCGAGCCTGAGCTGGGAGGCTGTGCGCATCGGCGTGGAGCAGGACGGGCGGCTGGTGGCCGGGGCGCAGGTGTTGCTGAAACGCTTGCCATTCCGCTGGGCGAGCATCGCGTATGTGCCGCGCGGGCCATTAGTCGATTGGCGCGATGCAACGGCGACCCAGACGTTGTTGGAAGCCATCCATTGCGTCGCGCGCCGGGCGCGGGCCATCTCGTTGAAGATCGAACCGGCCCTGCCTCACACACCGGCTGCGTTGCAACTCCTGGACGCGCAGGGCTTCCGACCCAGCCGGTATACCAATCAGCCGAGGTGCAGCATCGTTATCGATCTGCGGCCTGAACTCCAAACGATTCTAGCGAACATGAGCCGCTCGACGCGCCGCAACATCCAACGCGGCGAGCGGAACGGCGTCCAGGTTCGCATGGGCGACGCCAGCGACCTGCCGACTTTCTATCAGCTGATGCAGCGCACCTTCAAGCGCGCCGGTTTGCCGGCCCGTTCCTTCGCTTACTATGCGGAAGAATGGAAGGCGCTGGCGCAGGCCGGTCAGCTGAAGCTGTACCTGGCGACGTATGCCGGTCAGGTGCTGGCCGTGAGCATGGATGCGACGTTGGGCGCCCAGGCCGCCAGCTTTCATGGCGGCTCGCTCGAAACGCATCATCATCTGAAGCCTAACGATTTATTGCTGTGGGAGTGCCTTAAGTCGGCCAAAGCGCAGGGCTGCCAAACGTACGATGTGTGGGGCATTCCCGACGAGGTGGGTGAGCTGCTCAGCCGGGGCGAGACGATTCCTGCGCATCAAACGGGCGGGCTGTGGGGCGTGTATTATTTCAAGCGCGGCTTTGGCGGCAAGATTATCTATTACGTCGGTGCGCACGATTTTGTGTATTCGCGCCCGCTGTATCGGTTGCTCGACGCGCTGCTGGCCCGGCTCGGCTCAGTGGACAAGCTGGCGCAGCTAGACGATCGGCTCGGACAGCGCCTGGCTTTCACAAGCCAGTGTGGAGTCACTGGCGATGCCGGCGTAAGAAAGGTATAATCCTCGCGTATGAGAAACAGGCGAGCTTCGGCGTCAAACGGGTTGGCAAACTTCTTCATGTTGGTGGGCTTTGCGTTACTGATCGCCGGCGGAATCACCGCGTACCCCAGTATCCGCGACTCGCTAGGTCTGGCGCCCACGCCGAATGGCTTTGGCGACGAAGGCGCGTTGGAGGCCGGCATTCTTGAAGTGAACGAAGCGCTGCCGCCGGCATCCGGTGCGACGACCGGGTCACCGCCCAGTGTTCTCCCGGAAACCCCATTAGAATCCGACCCTCAAGCGACTCTGCCGCCGCAGCCCACGCTCGAGCCAACCGTGACGCCGGCCCCGCTCCCCACGGCGACGGTTCCCGCCGCGACCTTTGTCCCTGAAGCCCCCAGCCGCCTGGTTATTCCGGCTATCGATTTGGATGCGCCGGTCGAAAGTGTGGGCTGGTTGGTGACGACGCAAAGCGGCCAGCAGGTCAGCATGTGGGATGTGCCGAACAAGTTCGCCGCAGGCTGGTTGAGGACCAGCGCCAAGCTCGGTGAGCCGGGCAATACCGTGCTGGATGGTCATCACAACATTTACGGCGAGGTCTTCCGCGAGCTGGTCAATCTCGAAGAGGGCGATGAGATTCAAGTGTGGACGGGTAACCGGTCGCGCGATTACGTCGTGTCACTGCTGAAGATCTTGCCCGAGCGCGGCCAGCCGATCTCGGTCCGGCTCGAAAACGCCAAGTGGATCCAGCCGACCGAGGATGAGCGGCTGACGCTGGTAACCTGTTGGCCTTACACGAACAATACTCATCGACTTGTCGTCGTCGCCCTGCCGGCGGATGAGATGCCGCCCCCCGCAGGAGTCGAGGAATGAACTTGCTCGAAGCGCCCTTCGTGCGGCGGGTGCGCCGCAATCATGGTTTGGAGCACGCGACGATCCATGTGCTCTCGACCCGTTTTCCCGGCCAGCCGCTGGCGGGTCGTTCCACCCCAAACGGTTTTTATCTGTACGGCAACCTTGCGGTGGCTAACATTGCCTCGGCGGCTGAAGAAGCGCTGGCGCGCTTGCGCGCCGGTGAACAGCACCTGGCGATCCATCCGGGCTGCGGCACCAACTACCTGACTTCGGGCGCGTTCGCCGGCGTGGGGGCGTTTGCGGCATTAAGCCTGGGCGGACGCAACAAATGGGAGCGCCTGCCTAATGCGATCATGGCGGCCACCTTCGCGTTGATTCTCGCCGCGCCGGTTGGCCCGCTGCTGCAAGCGCGCGTCACCACCTCCGGCGAGATGGCCGATCTGCAAATTCTTTCGGTGCGCCGCCTGCCCGGCCGGGGCGTGCCGACTCATTTCGTCGCGACGAAAAGCAGTTAGCCGACGGATGACCAAAGACGAATGACGAATGGCCTTCCGTCCTTGGTCGTTCGTCATTCGTCTTTTAACCCTATGTTCTACATCTTCCACGGTGAAGACGAATTCAGCCGCGCCGAGCAAGTCGCTGCGTTCAAAGAGAAGGTCGGCGATGCGACGGTGCGTGATTTCAATGCGACCTTCCTCGATGGGCGTAAGGTCACCCTGGCTGAATTGCGCCACGCGGCGGATGCCGTTCCCTTCTTAGCCGATAAGCGCCTGGTTGTCGTCGAAGGTCTGCTCACGCGCTTGAGCGCGGGCCGCACCGTCGGCGGCGACGCTGTAGGCGGCGACACTGTAGGAGGCGACACTGTAGGAGGCGACTCCAGTCGCCGATTGAATCCCAGTCGCCGACCCAAGTCGGGTGATAGCGCAGCGTCGGGCGCCGCCAAAGAGTTCATCGCCGGTCTGCTCGATTACCTGCCGCACGCCCCCGAATCGACGCGCATCGTGTTCGTCGAGCCGAAACTGCTGTCAGCCTCCAACCCGATCCTCAAGCTGGCGGCCGCACAAGCCGGGAAGACCGTCATCCCTTTCGAGTTGCCGAAGAACGCCACGGGCTGGATCGAGAAGCGCGTGAAAAAACACGGCGGCGAGATCGAGCGCAAAGCGGCGGCCACGTTGGCGACGCTGATCGGCAACGACTTGCGCCGGCTTGATTCCGAGATTCAGAAGCTCGTCACCTACGTGAACGGGACGCGGCCGATCCGGGAAGACGACGTGACCCGCCTGGCGCCGGCCGCGCTCGAAGCCAACGTCTTCGAGCTGGTCGATGCGCTGGGTCGGCGTGACGGTAAACGCGCGATGCGCGAGCTGCAGCGCCTGCTCGACCTGGGCGAGCAGGCGCTGGGGTTGCTGGCGATGATCACGCGCCAGTTCCGCTTGATGCTCCAGGTGAAGGAGCTGCAAGAGCAGCATGCGCCCGCGCCGGAGATGGCGAAGGTGTTGGGCCAGCATCCCTTCGTGATCGACAAGATCGGCCAGCAGGCGCGCAACTTCTCGCTGGCGCAGCTGGAGCGGATCTATGCGCACCTGCTCGACATCGACGTAGGCATCAAGACCGGCGAAATGAGTGATGCCCTGGCGCTAGATGTGCTGGTGGCTGAGCTGGCGGGGTGATGGGTTGGCGCAGCGTGTCGCAGCTGCTAAGAAACCACTCGACATCGATGAAGCGATCCGCCGCATCCGCGGCGCCGTTCGCCCGTTTCCGAAGGCGGCGCTGTTCGAACTGGCCGAGGACGGTTTCAAATCGCCGTTCGAGCAGCTCATCGCCTGCATCATCTCGATTCGAACCTTCGACGAGGTGACGCTGCCCACCGCGCGCCAGCTCTTCGAGCGCGCCCGCACGCCCGCCGCGATCGACGAACTATCCGTGCAGGAACTCGACGCGCTGATCCGCGCCTGTTCCTTTCACGAGAACAAAGCGCCCCAAATCAAAGCCATTGCGCGGCGCGTGCTGGAGGAATTCGGGGGCGAGTTGCCGTGTGATCGGGAGGTTCTACTCTCGTTCGCGGGCGTCGGGCCGAAATGCGCGAATCTCACGCTGGGGGTCGCGTGCGGCGAGCCGTTCATCAGTGTCGACGTGCACGTGCATCGCGTGACGAATCGCTGGGGCTACGTGAGCACGTCGACGCCGGAGCGGACGATGCTCGCGCTGGAAGCCAAACTCCCGCGCGAGTATTGGATCGAGATCAACCGGCTGCTGGTGCCGTTCGGCAAGCACATCTGTACGGGACGGCTCCCGCACTGCTCCACCTGCCCGGTGCTGGAAATGTGCCAGCAGGTGGGCGTGACGGCGCATCGATAGCTCACCCTTACCTCAACCCTCTCCCGACTGGGGAGAGGGCAAGGGTGAGGGGCAGTTCATGGCTCTTGCAGCTCACTCCGTTGGCCTTGGTCTGGCCCCTACGCTTCGCTCCGGGGTGCTGCGCTAAGACCTTCGGCCATCTAGCGTTGCCTCAATCGCCACACCACCCCGACCGGATACCCCATCATCTTCGCCACATCCCCCACCACGCGAATAACCGGAACAAACGCGAGCGCCTTCAGCCGATCCGCAGGCGCGAGCGCGCTCAACCTCGGCCACAGCCGCCGATAGGGTGTGCGGGTGTAAGCAATCCCGCCGAATAGATACAACAATAGAAACCACGGGCTAATCACTCTGCTCAGCGCTGCAATTCCCGGCGCGCCGACCAGATAAGTCGCGTATCGAAGCAGGTGTCGTTTGAGCCACAGGTTCGCTTTACCGTCGCCGCGCGCGTACAGATAGTATTGCTTGAAAAACGCCCGCAGCGATCCACGCGGGCGAAAGTAAACAATCGCTTCAGGCGCAAAGGCGAACGGGCGATACTTCTCCAGCAGCGCGAAGTCGAAGATCAAATCCTCGCTGTAGTCCAGCCACTCCGGGTAGCCGCCCACCGCTTGCCACGCCTCTTTTCTGAACGCGACGCTCCGGCTCGACGGCAAAAAGCTCTTCGGCCGAACATCGCGCAGTTCGGGCAGCACCGTTGCGCCCAGCGCAACCTCGAATGGCGTCTGCGGCGCGGGTAGGAAGAAGCCGGAGGCGACTGCTGTTTCGGGCTGTTGTTCAAAACAGGAGATTAGAGATTGGAGCCAGTGGGGGTCGAGCCGCACACCGGCATCGGTTGAAGCAATGAGGTCGCCGCAGGCTTCGGCAATTGCGGCATTGCGCCCCTGCGCGATGTTCGAGCCGGGGCGCTCGACGATGCGGATCGGGAAGCGGGTTTCTGCGCGCAGCCGATCGCGGGTGGCGTCCGTCGACCCGCCATCGCACACGATCACCTCGTCCGGCAGGCGGGTCTGCGCCGCGATCGAATCGAGTAACGGGCGCAGGCTGGCCGCTTCGTTTTTAACCGTGATGATGAGGGAGACTTTCATGGCCTGCTGCGTAGCTGTCTACTTACTACCTGTTTACCAGTACGCAAGTAGGCAGCTCGTCGGGAAAGCTATGCGAGAGGCTGAACCACAATCACCCACTCGGCGCTGCGGCCGTAATCGTGCTGCGTGCTGACCAACTCGCGCGAGACGATGACGAAGTGCGGCGTGAGCAGCGCGGCAATTTCTTCGGGCGTGTAAATCTGATCGACCACGCCGGTCGCGTGCTGATCGGCCAGCTCGCGCCGGTGAGCAGGGCCGGTGTTCGGGTCGCTGCGCCAATCGGCCGGGTCGAGCGCGTGCAAGATAGCCGTGCCGTCAGGGGTGAGGACGCGCCGAATCTCTTGCAGCGCGTTGAGCAGTTGATCCGGGTGCAGGTGAAACAGCACGCCCCAGGCGATGACCCACTGAAACGTCCGATCGATAAAGGGGAGCGCCGCAGCCGATGCCTGCGTCAAGGGAACGCCGCCGGCGAAACGCGCGCTTTTGAGCAGCGCCGACGCCGACAAATCGATGCCGATGGGATGCAGCTTATGCTGTAGCAGCACGGGCAGGTGCCGCCCCGACCCGCAACCCAGGTCGAGCGCGCGACCGCCGGGCCGTGGCGCAAGTCGAGATAAGGCCGCGACCAGGTGAGTATTGGGCGAGCGCGGTCTAGCGAGCGGGTTGTATGCCGTTGACCACGGATCGTGTTCAGTCATCGCGCGGGATTATACCGGAAAACAGTTCGAGCCGCAGTTGAACTGCGGCCCGATCCAGACGGCGTGGATTACACGTCGCGGACGACGGCCAGGATCATCGGCCGCCGCTTGGTCTCGCTGTACAGGTACTCGCTGAGCGTTCGCTCGACTTTATCACGGATCGCTTCCTGGCTGGCGCGGCCATTCGACTCGACCAGTTTAACGATCGACTGGGTCGCGCCGGTCAGCACGTCTTCGGCTTCCTTCTGATAAATGAAGCCGCGCGTGACAATCTCCGGCGTATCGAGCAGCCGGCCGCTCTCGGGATCGCGATGGACGACCGCCATCACAAAACCATCCCGGCCCAGCAGTTCGCGTTCGCGCAGCACGCTGGGGCCGATGTCGCCCACGCTCGAACCGTCGACGTACACGTAACCGCCGGGCACGCGCTCGCCGAGACGACCCTCGCCCCCGTCAAACTCGATCGGGTAGCCGTTCTCGATCACGTAGATATTCTGCGCCTCCAGGCCGACCTCGCGCGCCAGGCGCGCGTGCGCGTGCAGATGGCGCAGTTCGCCGTGGATCGGGACGAAGTGCTGGGGCCGAACCAGGTTAAGCATCAACTTCTGCTCTTCCTGCGAGGCGTGACCCGAGACGTGTACTTGCTCAATCGGGTCGTATAGCACCTCGGCGCCGCGTTGGAACAGGCGGTTGACCGTGCGATGCACCATTTCTTCGTTGCCCGGCACGGGGTGCGAGGACATGATCACCGTATCGCCGCGCTGGACCTTGATCTGGCTGTGCTGCCCGTTGGCGACGCGCGCCAGCACCGACGACGGCTCGCCCTGCGTGCCGGTCGCCATGATCACCACATCGCGCGGGCGCAGGCGCACCGCTTCGTCGAGCCGCACGATCAAATCTTCGGGGAAGCTGAGATAGCCCAACTTCTGCGCCATGCGGACGTTCTCGGCCATGCTGGTCCCGGCGATCGCCAGCTTGCGGTTGTAGCGCATGGCGGCGTTGGCCGCCTGCTGAATGCGCGAGATCAGCGAAGCGAACGTGCCGATGATGATGCGGCCTTTCGCTTCATGGAAGACGCGGTCGAACGCGGCGTCGATCACCCGCTCGGATGGCGTGGTGCCCGGCTGGTCGGCATTGGTGCTATCCGACATCAGCGCCAGCACGCCGCGCCCGCCGAACTCGGCCAGCTTGGCGAAGTCGGTCGGCTTGCCATCGACCGGGGTGTGATCAAACTTGAAATCGCCGGTATGCACGATCAGCCCGGCCGGCGAGGTAAGGCCCAGCCCCACGCCGTCTGGGATAGAGTGCGCCACGCGGAAGAACTCCAGCTTGAACGGGCCGACCGTCAACGCTTCGCCGGCCGTGATCGTGTTGAGGTTGACTTGATCGAGTAGCTTGTGCTGCTTGAACTTGATCTCGATCAGCCCGCGCGTCAGTTTAGTCGTATAGAGCGGCGCGTTAAACTCTTTCAGTAAGTAGGGCAGCGCGCCGGTATGATCTTCATGACCGTGGGTCACGACGATGCCGCGAATCTGGTCTCTTTTGTCGCGCAAGTACTGCCAATCGGGGATGATGAAATCGATCCCCAGCATGTCGTTTTCGGGGAACATGATCCCGGCGTCGACGATCAGGACGTTGCGCCCGTACTCGAACGCCGTCATATTCTTGCCGATTTCGCCGCACCCGCCGATGGGCAAGATGCGTAAAGGTGTTGCCATAGCTAAAGTTACTCCTGATAACCCTCACTCGTAGGAGAGGTAATAAACAAGCCGCCCCGGCGGTGGCGAACCGGCGGGGCGATTCCGGTCAATCTTCAGTTGGAACTCGTCGACCGCTCAGACGCGCACGACGTCCGAGGCCAGCGGCCCGCGATAGGAATCCGTGATAGTGAATTCCACGCGCTGGCCGGGGTTCAAGGCTTTCAGCCCCTTGTCGATGATCGCGGTGTAGTGTACGAACACTTCCGCCCCGTTCTCCGGCTGGATATAACCATAGCCTTTCGCGATGTCGAACCAGCGCACGATGCCGCGACAACGAGTGTCCATCCTGAATGCCTCGAGCTGAGTTCAAAGGATAAGTCGATGCGGCTGACGCAACTAAAAGCCGCCGGGCGCCTACCTCGCCCTGGCGGCTTGTTGGATGTTATTCAGACGCCCTGCTGCTTCGATGCCACATACCGGCGAAACTATAGCACGCTTCGATCGCGCTGTCAACTTACGCGCTGGCGCGTGTGCACGCAAAGGTTGTCAGGGAGAATGAGCCTGGGGTAGGATCGCAGTTGGTCAAAACCCACCCTACCCGAGGCTCAGCATGGACTATAGCACTGAAACGATCACGCGCATAGCGCAACAGGTCGTCGACACATTCA
>DATDPU010000171.1:0-7933 GCA_035292585.1 Anaerolineae bacterium
GCATCTAAATTCTTGCACAGCGCAAATACAGGCGTGATGGCTCACCGTCCGCGTCCCCGCGGACGGCCCGCGAGGACGCGGGCCGAGAGCAGTGGCCCATTTTCGGGGCCGATCGGGTATTGACATATTAGATGCGATTGCCCTGCGGCCCGCTTCGCGAACCCTTGACACCGGAACAAAGCCATGCTATTATACCTGAGGTATAATAGGGGCGGATATGTCGCGCAAGGCAGCGGATGAGTTGCTGACACAATGGGAAGAAGCCTATAAGAAAGGTCTGTTAACATTTTGGATCCTGTTATTGCTGCACGAACAGCCGCGCTATGCCTTTGAGCTCTCGACCGCCATCGCCCAGGCCAGCAACGAGACGATCAACGCCGACGATCAGAGTGTGTACCGCGCGCTCAAACGCTTCGAGGGGATGCGGATCGTGTCGAGTTACTGGGAGGAATCGCCGCAAGGCCCACCGCGAAAGTATTACCGCTTAACAGAAATAGGCGAGGAGCTCTTGAGGAAGTTTATCCAGCGGAATATTCTATTGTTCCAGGATGAAGCTATCGAGCGCCGCGTGCGCGCCGTGTTGAACGGCGCACGATCATCGGAGGACTGACGTGAATGACGACCATCCAATCCAACTCGGAAAGTGGAAAATCCTGCTTGCATTCGCCGCAGGCAGCATTCTAACCAGCATTCTAGCCCGAATGGGCGTGCCATCGGCGTATGGCATTAGCCTACTGTTTGCACTGTTGCTGGTTTATTGGATACTCTTGGGTATCACGGCCGGAACGTGGATCGTGCTCGGGCGAGGCTGGCGGGTGATCCAACGTGATGCACGTCTGCGTCTCGCGTTTGGGTACTTCACGATCGCATGGGGTGCGCTGGTTGCTATATCAATCGACACATCTATCAGCACGGTCGTATTCATCGCGCCAGGGTTGGCGGGGCTGGTTGTTTTCGCAGCATACCTTCTCGAAGGTCGCCCGCGCGACCGAGATGAAGGCGAGATTTTTCCATAGCCGGAGAATACAGGCATGAACGACGAACAACCCATTCAATTAAGCAAGTGGTATGGGTTGCTTATCTTCGCGGCGGGCAGCATCTTAACCGCCATCGCAGCCCGAACGGCGCCATATGATCGCGGTAATGCGCTGCTCAGTATGATTCTCTTCTATTGGATGCTATTCGGTTTGGCAGCCGGCGGGTGGATATTGCGTGGTCGGAGCTGGAAGGCACTCTCGCCATCTGTACGGCAGCGGTTAGCATTGGCTTATCTGGCCGTCGGATGGGGTGGATTGTTTGGGCTGGCGCTGGACTCCTCGATAGTCAATCTAGTCATCTTCGCAGCCGGCGTTGTACTGGCTGTCATGTTCGTTAAATCTTCAGTTGCCAGCCAGCAGCGCAAGCAGGATGAAGGCGACATCTTCCCGTAATTGCCAAGCGACCAAACTCGCGTCAACAGATCGCTTTCGGCAACATAGATGAGCGGATCGGAAATGGCAGCGTCCGTTTCCATCCGCTTGTCCGATTCCAGTCCGTTGATAACCTACCGCTCTTCAAACGCCAGTGTATACAACTCGTAATACCGCCCCCGTTGCGCCAGCAGTTCGTGGTGCGTGCCGCGCTCGACGATTTGCCCGCCGTCGATCACCAGGATCAGATCGGCCTTGACGATGGTGCTCAAGCGGTGCGCGATGACGAACGCGGTGCGGCCTTGCAGCAGGGTCGCCAACGCCGCCTGGATTTTCTTCTCCGTTTGCGTATCGACGCTCGACGTCGCCTCGTCGAGGATCAGGATGCGCGGGTCGGCCAGCAGCGCGCGCGCGAACGCGATCAACTGTCGCTGCCCGACCGATAACACCGCCCCACCCTCTTCCACTTCGGCCGCATAGCCGTTCGGCAACTTCGAAATAAACTCGTGCGCGCCAACCGCCTGCGCCGCCGCGATCACCTCGTTGTCTGTTGCATCAGGCCGTCCAAAGCGGATGTTATCGGCGACTGTCCCACCGAAGAGGAACGTATCCTGCAAAACCACGCCTAACTGCTGGCGCAGCGACTGTTGCGTCACCGTGCGTACGTCGACGCCGTCGATACAGATGCGCCCGCCGGTCACCTCGTAGAAGCGGCCCAGCAGCTTGACCAGCGACGACTTGCCCGCGCCCGTCTCACCCACCAGCGCGACCAGCTGCCCCGGCGGCGCGTCGAGCGAGATGTGGCTCAATACCGGCACGCCGTCTTCGTAGGCAAAGCTCACATCCTGGTACACGACCTGTCCGGTAATGCGGGGCAGCTCGACTGCACCCGGCGCGTCGACGATCTCCGCATCGGTGTCGAGCACCTCGAAGATACGCTCGCCGGCTGCCATCGTCGCCTGGAAGGTATTGTAGCGCTGGGAAAGATCGCGGATCGGGTTGAAGAACTGGTCGATGTACAGCACGAAGGCGACCAATACACCCGGCGTGATCGCCTGGCCCAGCACCTGCGTCCCACCGAGCCAGACGACCAGGCCCACCGCAAGCGAGCCGATGAAATCCACCGTCGGGAAGAAAATCGACGTGAGCAGCGCCGAAGCGATGTTGGCGTCGAGGTTATCGCGATTCACTTCAGCGGCGAAGCGCGCATAGTTGTGCTCCTCGCGCGAGAACGACTGCACCACGCGGACGCCGGCGATGTTCTCGGCCAGCGTGCCGGTAACCCGGCTCTGCGAACGGCGCGTCCAGCGATAGGCTTCTCGCGCGCGGCTGCGCCACAGGGCGGTGGCGAGGCCCATCAACGGCAGCACCAGAAAGGTGAGCAGGCTCAGACGCCAATCCAGCAGGAGCATGGCGATAACCAGCCCGAACAGGTGCAAGACATCGCGGGCCACGGCCACCAGCGCCCAGGTGATCAGCTCGCGCATCACGCCCACGTCGTTGACGACGCGCGAGATCAAGCGGCCCACGGCGTGCCGCGAAAAGAAGCCCAGGCTCAACGCCTGCAAGTGATCGAATAACTCGGTGCGCAGATTGAAGATGATGGTCTGTCCCGTGACGGCCATGATGCCGATCCGGGCCCGCGTGGAAATCCACCAGGCGACGTTGACCAGCAGGTAGCCGGCGCCAGCCAGCCACAACACACCCGGATCGGCGCGCCCCACGCCGCTATCGATGGCGACTTTCACCAGGTACGGGCCGGCCAGGTCGCCGACGGTCGCGATCACCATCAGCACCATGGCGACCGCGATCCTGCGACGTTCCGGCTTCAAATAGCTCAGCAAGCGTCGCGTGACGCGGGCATCGTAGGCTTTGCCGAGCACCTCGTCATCGGTATGCAGGTTGATTCGTTTTGCAGTCGCTTGTTGCATATCGCTTGTGGCTTATGGCTTATCGCTCATCACGCTACGTTTTCACGTTTCACGTCTGGCGCTTCACGCAATTGCTTCAGGCGACGACTTGACCGACACACGTTCGGCCTGGCCGTTCGCCGGCATCTCGTCCACCCACAGCAGATCACGCCGGAGCTCTTCCTGATCGCGCAGCTGTAGATCGTAGACCTCGCGGTACAACCCGCCCTCGGCCAGCAGCGCGACGTGCGTGCCGCGCTGGACGATGCGGCCCTGATCCAGCACGAGAATCTGGTCGGCGCGCTTCACGGTCGTCAGCCGCTGCGCGATGACGAACGTCGTGCGGCCGCGCATCAACTCCGCCAGCGCCTGCTGGATAGCGTACTCGGTCTGCATATCGACCGACGAGGTCGAATCGTCGAGGATCAGAATGCGCGGGTTCATCAGCAGCGCGCGGGCAATCGCCACGCGCTGCCGCTGCCCGCCCGACAGCGTCACGCCCTTCTCGCCCACGATCGTGTCATAGCCGGCGGGAAACGCCGCGATGAAGTCGTGCGCGCGGGCGGCCTGGGCGGCCGCTGCCACCTCGGCCTCCGTTACATCCGGCCGGCCGAAGGCGATGTTCTCACGAATCGACATCGAGAACAGGATGGACTCTTGCAAAACGATACCGATTTGAGAGCGCAGCGATTGGAGGTTGACCTCACGCACGTCGACGCCATCCACGCGCACCGCGCCGGAGGTCACATCGTAGAAGCGCGGGATGAGATTGATGATCGTCGACTTGCCGGAACCGGTCGGGCCGATCAGCGCCACCACCTGATCCGGCTCGGCGACGAACGAGACCTCGCGCAGCGCAGCCCGAACCGTAGCATGATGCTCCCCATCCAGCGCATCCGGTTGAGCGGGCTGCTGATAGGCGAAGGTCACGCGATCGAACTCGACCCGGCCCTGGAGCGGCGGCAGCCCGATCGCGCCGGGTCGGTCGGCGATCGCGATCGGCGTATCGAGCACTTCGAAGATGCGCACGGCGGAAGCCACGGCCTCGCCCAGCATGTTGACGATCCAGCCCATGCGTTGAACCGGCTGCGCCAACAGCAGCACGTAGGAATTGAACGCCACCAGTTGGCCGAGCGTCAACGCTTTTTCGATCACCAGTTGCCCGCCAAAGCCGATGACCAGCGCGGTCGAGACGACGATGAACATCGACATGAGCGGCATGGCGCTGGCCCAGTAGCGAATCGTCGTCACCCGGCTGTCGAACAGCTCGCGGTTGCCGCTGACGAACCGCGCACGTTGATCCGCTTCACGGGCAAAGGCCTTCACCACCTGCATGCCGGTCAAAGTCTCCTGGAGAATCGTGCTGATGCGCGCCAACGCCTGATCGATGCGCGTGAAGTACGGCGTGATCCGCACGCCGAAACGGATCGTGTAGGCCAGGAGGAAAGGGATCGGGATCAGCGCGACCAGCGTCAGGCTTGCATGCGTGATGAATAAAACCACCAGGATGCCGGTGAACAGCAATACCACGTTGATCAGATCGACCAGCGCAAAGCCGACAAAGCGCTGGACGTTGGATGCATCCTCGGTGCAGCGGGCGAGCAACTGGCCGGTTTGCGCCCGATCGTGGTAGCCGAACGACAAGCGCTGAATCCGTTCGTACAGCGCATTGCGGATATCGTAGGCCAGTCGGTGGCTGAGCCATTCCGCGTAGTAGCGTTGCACGAAGTTGAGCAGCGAACGGATCAGCCCCAGGCCGATCAACGCCAACCCGATCGCTGCAATCAGCCCGGCGTCGTTCTGCGTCAGGCCCAGATCGATGGCGGCGCGCAGCAAGCCCGGCACGCTCAAGCTCGTCAGCGTGATCGCGATCAGGCTGACCGTCGCGGCAAGGGCGCGCCGCCAGTATGGCTTCGAGAAAGCAAGGAGTCGGATGAGAGACGTCATGGATTTTTGATTGCGGATTGTGGATTGCGGATTTAGAAATAGCGCCAGGTCAATCCGCAGTCAGAAATCGCAAATCTGAAATCACACTTTCATGGTCTGCCACTTGCCGGCCCGGAAACGCAACCAGAAGAGCAGCGCGCGCACGACGAAATCGCCCAAGATGCCCAACCACGCCCCGGCCAACCCCCAGCCCAGGACGGTTGCGCCCAGGTAGGCCAGGCCCAGCCGCACCGTCCAGATAGAGACGACGGTGATCACTAACGTCGCGCGCGTGTCACCCGCGCCGCGCAACGCGCCGGAGAAAACGAACGACGCCGCCATGGCCGGTTGGGAGAACGCCGCGATGTGAATCGCGGAGATGCTGGCCGCGATGACACCCGGCTCACTCGTGAAGACCCGCAGAATCGGCTCGGCCAGGAAATAGAGTACCGCAGCCATCACCAGCATCACGCTCAACGCGAGACGAAAAGCGGCATAAGCGCTCTCCTGAGCGCGCCGCGCGTCACCTGCACCCAAGCTTTGCCCGACGAGCGCAGTGGCCGCGACGGCGAAACCCCAACCCGGCAGGTACGACAATGACATGATGCGCAGGCTGACGTTGTGCGCCGCGAAGGTGACCGTGCCCAGGCCGGTGATCACCGTCACCAGGCTGATGAGTGCGAATTGCAGCAACACCTGTTCCGCGCCGGCAGGCAAGCCGATATTGAGAATGCGCTTCAAACGGCCCGCATCCGGTTTCCAACCGCCGTTGACGAGCCGAAGTTCGCCCCGGTTGTGCCACAACAACCACACCGCCAGCGCGCCCGTTGCGCTGCGCGCGACCATCGTCGCCATTCCCGACCCAAGCACGCCCAACTGCGACGGCCCGTAAACCAGCGCGAGACCCAGCACCGCGTTGACGATGAGTTGCAGTCCGGTCAACTGCATCGGGGTGCGGGTGTTGCCCGCGGCGCGCATGGCGGCCGTGCTGGCCAAGGCGATCGCGGTCAGCGGCAGCGAAACGGCGATCACACGCATGAAGGGCGCGCCGAGCTGAATGACTTCCGGTTCAGCGCCCAGGAGTCGCAAAATATCGGGCGCGAGAATCCCGACCAGAATCCCGGTGATCGTCCCCAGCACAATAGCCGCCAACAACGCCTGCTGAAGGACGCGGCCGGCTTCGGCGCGCTCGCCGGCGCCGACGTGACGCGCGACGAGCGCCATGCAGCCCACCGCGATTGCCCCGAAAAAGGCCAGGCTCAACATCACCACCTGCCCGGTCAAGCCGACGGCCGAGAGCGCCGCGGCCCCTAAGTGGCCGACAATGAACAGGTCGGTGAGGTCGACGCCGGCAAACAAGACCTGTTCGATCACCGCCGGCCCGGCGAGCTTCAAGACTATCCGGGTGACTCCGGGTCGACTTGAGCGCTCGCGCATCACCCGGAGCGCAGGGGTGAAAGACGGCAAAGCCCCGGCGCGCAGGCCGGGGTCACGCGAGGGACGTTGAGGGGTGGTCACGTAATACCTTCCGAAGATTTACCAGGGTGCGCCGCCATCGGGTTCAGGCGGACGTTCATGATAGCATGCGGTTCCAGCACTGGCAATACGGAAAAAGGCTGGGGGGAGCAGGCCAACACCGTACCCAAGCAATCAAAGCCGTCGGAGTTATCTTAAGGCGCTTGTCAGGCGCGCCTGATCGCGGTACAATCTCGCGGCACTGACACTTTCACGGACGAGCACGAGGACAAGATGCCCACTTACATTTACCGGTGCAGTCACTGCAAACACCAGTTTGAGATGGCGCAAAAGTTCAGCGACCCACCGATCGAGCGCTGCCCTAACTGTCGGCGTAAGGGTGTGCGGAAAGTCCTCCAGCCCGCACCGATTCAATTCAAGGGTTCCGGTTGGTACATCACCGACTCAAAGCGATCCAGCTCGGCCACGACGGGCAGCAAGCCGGCTAAGCAGGAGCCTGCCGGAGACTCGAAGGCTGAATCGACTTCCACGCCTACGAAGCCGACCTCGGATGAGAACACAGACTAACTTGGGGTGAGCTTAGGCAGAAGCAGGGCGCGGCCGGCGGAAAGGTTTCCGCCGGCCGCGCTTGATTTGAGGGGTTGAACTACAACTGAAATCCACCCGTCGCGGGGATCACCTTATGCTCGAAATCGGTGACGAATTCCTTCAACCGGCCTTCCAGTCGCTGCCAATCGGGCGAAGCCAGCGCGCCGCGCACCGTCGCCACGTCGCGCGCCAAACCGCTCGCCAGTATTTGGGGACAATCGCCGTACACGGTAAACCAAACCTCGTGGGTTTCGATGCCCATCTTCTGTAGACCGGGCGCCCATTCCTTGACGACGAACTCAAAGTATTCGGACTCACGCCCCTGGATAATGTCCCAGCTCATCAGCAACTTGACCATTCTCTCCTCGCGCCGAGCGTAAATTCACGCCTGAATTATACCCGCCTTCGCCCGGTCTGTCCTTCCGGCCAATCGGCGCCCAGGGCAATCGCATCTAAATTCTCGCACAGCGCAAATACAGGCGTGATGGCTCACCGTCCGCGTCCCCGTCCGCTTCGCGCGGCCCGCGCGGACGGGGACGAGAGCAGTGGCCTAGTTTCAGGGCCGATCGGCTATTGACATATTAGATGCGATTGCCCTAGATCGCGCCGGGCCGCAGCACAGGC
>DATDPU010000172.1:0-37199 GCA_035292585.1 Anaerolineae bacterium
CCACCCGCAAGTTTCCGATTGAGGAACCCGTGCATGATCTACTACCCGAATTCCGACGTAACCGCACACGATGTCGTGGCGCTTGGCCTGACTAGAGATTGGCTCAAAATGCACACACGATGTCGTGGCGGTTGACACATATTCTCTAGAAACCCGGTTTCTTCAAGAAACCGGGTTTCTCTTGTTCCACCGTGAGTATATACCCGATGTCGCGTAAATGATGAGCGCCATTCCCCATTATGGATCACTCGTCACTTATCACGAATATGGTATCATTCGCCGCATGTCGCTCAAACGGCGCCTCGCCGTCGCCCTGTTGTTCCTCAGCGCCTGCTCCGCGCGCCAGCCCGAACAGATCAGCGTCAACCTGGTGGCCGATGGTCGGACGCGGGCGCTCGCGACCGATACCCGAACCGTCGGCGCGTTCCTGCGCCAGGCCGGCATCACGCTGGGCGATCTCGATCGCGTCCGCCCCAACGAAAACGCTTCGCTGCAGGATGGCGCGACCGTCACGGTTGTGCGCGTCGTCCAGACGACCGAGACGATCACCGAGACGATCCCGTTCGAGACTCAACGTTTGCCTGATGCCTCGATCCCGCCCGGCGCGCCGCTCATTATTCAGGCTGGCCGCAACGGCGAGCGCCAGATCACTTATCGGATCACGCTTGAAGATGAAGTTGAGGTCCGGCGCGAGCGGATCGAGGATAAAGAAATCACGCCGCCGGTCGCCGAGATCGTGCGCGTCGGCATCCGGGATGCCTTCTCGACCGTCCCGTTCACTGGCACGATCGCATTCGTCAGCAACAACAACGCTTTCGTCATGCGCGGCACGCCGAGCGGCCGCCGCGCCGTCACGACGGCGGGCGACCTCGACGGCCTGGTCTTCGACCTTTCACCCGATGGCCGCTGGCTGATCTACACGCGCGCCATCAGCGCATCGCTCAACGAGTTGTGGATCGTCGAGACCGTATTGGCGACGCCCGAAGCGCGCGCGCTCGAGCTCACTGGCGTGTTGTGGGCCGGCTGGTCGCCCGACGGCGCTTCGATCGCGTACTCCACCGCCGAGCCTTCGACCGGCCCCGCGCCCTGGCGCGCGCGCAACGACCTGTTCACGCTGCCGATCGACGATGGCCGGCCGGGCCGGGCCAGGCAAGTCCTGACCGAGAATAACAGCGCGACGTATGCCTGGTGGGGCACGACCTTCGCCTGGGCGCCCGATGGCGAGGCGCTGGCCTTCGCCGATTCGGACGGCGTTGGCATAGTCGATCTGACCGCCGAGACGCCTGAGCCGACCCGACTCGCCGCCTTCACCCCTTTCAACACGCGTTCGACCTGGGCCTGGGTGCCGACGCCCGCCTGGTCGTCCGACGGCCAGTTCATCGCCTTCACGCTGCACGGCAAATCGCAGACCGGCCGCTCCGACGAAGACAGCGAGCGGTTTGACGTGTACGCCGTCAGCCGCGACGGCGCGACACAAGTGCGGCTGTTTGGCCCGGCCGGGATGTGGTCGGAGCCGATCGGGTCGGGGTCGTTGATCGCGCTCGGCCAACCCGAGCAGCCGTTCGAGAGCGATCAGAGTCGCTACGATCTGCTGCTGCTCGATCGCGATGGCAGCAATCGACGTATCGTCTTTCCCCCTGAAGGCGAACTGGGTTTGCCCGGCCGCCCCGATCTCGCCTGGTCGCCCGATGGCGCGCAGCTCGTGTTTGCCTATCAAACCGGCCGCGAGGCATACCAGGGCGATCTGTACCTCGTCGATGCCATCGCCGGAACGGTGCAGCAACTCACCACCGATGGCACGCTGCGCTCTCCGCGCTGGTCGCGCTGAGGTCGTTGGGGCACGGATTCACACCGATGTACACGGATTGGACGGCTCCTGACTGTGTTTACCCATGTTTTAAAACTTCGTCGCGGCGGGATGCCTCACACTAAAGAACCGTGAAAACGCACCGTTACTTTGCCCTCATACTCTTGTGCCTGGCTGGCCTGATCGCCGTCATTCTCGTCAGCGCAGTAGCCATCCTCGATCACGCGCAGCGCACACGCGGTATCGCCTACGGCTTCCCCGACCCGATCGAGCCGTACATCCCCAACCGGCCCGCTGTCGGCGTCAACGTCGCGCTGGAACAGTACGACGATGCCGCCTTGCGCGAGAACCTCAATCGGATTGAAGCATCCGGCCTGAGCTGGGTTCGGCAGACCTTCGCCTGGTCGCAGATCGAACCGGAGCGCGGGCAGTTCGATTGGGACAACGCCGACCGCATCGTCGCCGCCGTCTCCGACACCTCCCTCAACCTGATCGCCGTCCTCGACACCGCCCCCCAGTGGTCAACCAACCAACCAGCCAACCAGCCAACTAGCCCACCAACCAACTTACAGGACTTCGCAGAGTTTGCCCGCGCCTTCGCCCAACGCTACGGCGACCGCATCGACTACTATCAAATCTGGGATGAACCGAACCTCGGCGATCGCTGGAACGGCGAAGTGAACCCGGTCGCTTACGCCGAGCTGCTGCGCCAGGCGCGGGATGCGATCCGCGAGGTCGATCCGCATGCGGTGATCATCCTGGCCGGGCTTGCGCCCACGGTCGAGACCTCGGCGGTGAACATGGCCGATTGGTTGTTCTTACGCAAGCTATACGAATCGGGCGCGCGCGATACGTTCGACGTGGTCGCCGGCAAGCCCTACGGCTTCGACACCGGCCCCGACGATCGGCGCGTCGATGCGGAGGTTCTCAACTTCTCGCATCTCATCCTGCTGCGTGAAGAGATGGTCGCGCACGGCGACGCCGGCAAGGCGCTGTGGGCCAGTCACTTCGGGTGGAACACGCACCCCGGGTCGACTTGGGGACAGGCCACGCCAGAACAGCAGGTGGACTGGACACAAGCGGCTATTCAACGCGCCCGGCATGAGTGGCCGTGGCTGGGAGTGATGGTGATCGAGAACTGGGAGCCGAACGCGCCGCCCGATGCTCCACGTTGGGGTTTCTCGATCAGCAAAATAGAAACCGGGTTTCTCCGAGAAAGCCGGGTTCTACCCGGCGTTGGCTATTATCCTGCGGCGGCGCCGGTTCGTCCAGGTGTTGGGGAGTACACCGCAAATCCACACGCAGCGTTTCAAGGCAACTGGCGCTTCGGCGAGCTGGGCGCGGATTGGAGCACCACCGGAGAGAAGGCTGCCTTCATTTTCACCGGAAGCGCGATCGCGCTGCGTGTCCGCCGCGCCGCCGACCGCGCCAACTTGTACGTGACGATCGATAGTGAACCGGCGAACGCGCTGCCCCGTGACGAGCGCGGCAGCTACCTGCAACTCATCCCGCCGGTCAGAAACGTCATCGACGTGACGACGATTCCACTGGCAACCGGCCTGAGCGACGGCCCGCACACCGTCGAGTTCGTCACCGAACGCGGGTGGAACCAGTGGTCGTTGATCGGGTGGAGCGCGGGGCAGTTTGAAGATCGAGCGGTGTATGATGCGGCGCTGTGGGCGTTGGGCGTCGCCGGGTTGGTGTTCGCTTACGGCGCGATTCGCAACGCGCAGCGGACACAGTGGGGCGCAATCTCCAGTCTCCATTCTCAATTAAGTAACACCACTCGGATCATCCTCACCGCCATCACCGCGCTCATCTTTTACGCCTCGCTTTGGCTGACCTGGGGCGTCGACGTCGCCGCGGCCTACCGGCGTTTGGGCGAGCCGGCCAATGTGCTGATCACGCTCGCCGCCGCAACGATCTTCACGCTGTCGCCGTGGCTGATCCTCACCGTGCTCAGCGGCGCGGCGCTGGCGATCCTGATCCTGTTGCGACTCGACCTGGGCCTGATGCTCGTCGCCTTCTTCGCGCCGTTCTTCCTATTACCGGCCAACCTGTTCTATCGCTTCTCGTCAATGGTCGAGCTGACGCTGATCCTATGCGTCGTTGCGTGGGGCGTGAGACGGCTGTACGCTCTACGGAACACGCGATACGCTCTACGATTTCCTTATTCCATATTGCGAAGCTGCGCGCCGCTCGATTGGGCGGTGCTGGCGTTCTTCATCGTCGCCACGCTCTCACTGTTTGCCGCTAACTACTTCGAGTTCGCGCTGCGCGAGTGGCGCATCATCATCCTCGAACCGGTAGTCTTCTACGCGCTGCTCCGATCCAGCCCACTCGATCGCGCCGCGGTCTGGCGCATCGTCGATGCGTTGGTGCTGGCCGGCGCGCTCGTCGCTGCGATCGGGCTGGTGCAGTACGCCTTCAATCTCAACCTCATCACCGCCGAGGAGGGCACGCGCCGGCTGGCCAGCGTGTACGGCTCGCCGAACAACGTCGCGCTCTTCCTCGGCCGCGTGTTCCCCATCGCGTTGGCCTGCGCGCTGTTGGGCCGGGGACGGCGACGGGCCTGGTACGCGCTGGCGCTCACGCCGATCCTCATGGCAATTGTCTTGACGCAGTCGCGCGGCGCGCTTTTCCTCGGCGTTCCGGCAGCGGTGTTGGCGATCGGGTTGCTCGCCGGAGGCCGCTGGGTGTGGGCGGCGCTCGGCGCTATCGGGTTGGGTGTTGTCGCCGCGATCCCGTTTCTCGATTCGCCGCGGGTGCAGGCGCTCTTCAGCGGCGAAGGCACCTCGGTATTCCGTCTCGCGCTCTGGCGCAGCACGCTGGACCTGATCCGCGAGCACCCGCTGCTCGGCGTCGGCCCCGATAATTTTCTGTACGCTTATCGCGGCCGTTACATGCTCCCGGAAGCGTGGCAGGAATCGGGTCTGTCGCATCCGCACAACGTGGTGCTCGATTTTAGCGCGCGGCTGGGGCTGCTGGGACTGGGGGTGTTCATCTGGATGCAGATCGGCTTCTGGAGGATCGCGCTGCCGTTGAGGAAACTGGCGATGGGGGAGTCGGCATCGGGAGATGCCTCCTACAGAGTCGCCTCCTACAACAATCGGGCGCTGGCGATCGGCCTGATGGCGTCGATGGTCGATTTCCTGGCGCACGGCCTGGTCGACGCAGCTTACTTCATCGTCGATCTGGCGTTTGTGTTTATGCTGACGCTGGCGCTGGCGCAAAGGATGAAGGAGGAAGGCGGAGGGATGAAGCTGAAGCCTGATTCTTCATCCTTCCGCTAACTATGTGGCTGCGATTCGTCCTCTACGGTCTCGGCGGTTGGTGCGGCGAAATCCTGTGGACTTCGATCCGCGATCGGGTCCGCGGCCGCGTGAACGATTGGAAACTCACCGGCACGACGTATTTGTGGATGTTCCCGATCTACGGCTCCATCGCGATTCTCTATGAGCCTGTCCACGATGCGCTCCGCGCCTGGAGCTGGCCCGTGCGCGGTCTCGCCTACATGCTTGGCTTCTTTGTCGTTGAATACCTCATCGGCTGGCTGCTCAAGCGCCTTACCGGCGCGTGCCCCTGGGACTATTCGCGCTGGTCGCCTTATCACGTCAACGGTTTCATCCGCCTGGACTACGCGCCGATCTGGTTCATGGTCGGCCTCGGTCTCGAACCTGCGCACGATTTTCTCGTTCGCCTGACGCCGGTTATACTTCAAGTGTTGAATGCGTGAAACGAAAAACGTGACGAGTGCAGCGTGATGCGTGATAACCAACCATCCAACCAGCCAACTAACCGGGTGCAAATCAACAACGCTTCGTTGGAGCTCATCCAGGCCGACATCACCCCACTCGACGTGGATGCCATCGTCAATGCGGCGAACGAATCGCTGTTGGGCGGCGGCGGCGTGGATGGCGCGATCCATCGCGCAGCTGGTCCCCAATTGCTGGCCGAGTGTCGGACGTTGGGCGGTTGCCCGACGGGCGAGGCGCGGATCACCAAAGGCTATCGGCTCAAGGCGCGTCACGTGATCCATGCCGTCGGCCCGATTTATCGCGGCAGCCCGCGCGACGCTGAGCTGCTCGCGTCGGCGGTGCGCCACAGCCTGCGCCTGGCCGACGAGCACCAGCTCAAGCGCATCGCCTTCCCGGCGATCAGCACCGGCGTGTATGGTTACCCGATGGATAAGGCGGCGCGCGTGATTCTCTCGACGATCAGCGAGCACTTGGAGCAGGGGGCAACAAACTTGGAGCAGGTGATCATGTGCCTATACGACCAGCGCGCCTATCGTGTGTTCGAGCGTGAACTGCGGGGATTGGCCGAGTAAACAAGAAACCCGGTTTCCCGAAGGCCCCAGGGGTGAGAAACCGGGTTTTTCATTGCTCATGCTGACCGAGGCCACCAGCCAAGCCTAAGCTGCCTCGCGCTGCGCTGTCGTCGGCAGTGTAGACGATGGCGCGGGCTGGGCGATAGCGCGTTGGCTTACGTGCTCGCCGCTTTCGAAGAGCGGGAAGAACTTTGCTACAAAGCCAAAGGCCAGGATGCCGGCGGAGATGATGCCGAAGCTCACGGCGAACTCCATCAGGTTGGGCGTGTAAGACTGGCTGCCCTGGTGCTGCACCGCGAACAGGCTCACGTTAAATCGATTCAGCATCAGCCCGCCGATGACGAACAGCGCGCCGATCAGCAGCCCACGCCGGTTCTCGCGCATGGCCCGCCGGGAGAACAGCGCGATCGGCGCTACCGCGCCGCCGATCACTTCGAGCCAGAACAGCAAGGCCGGCAGCCCGACCTGAAACAGCAAGCCCAATTTGCCCTCCACAACCAGCGCGCCGAATTTCAGTGCAACGTAGAGGCCCAGCACGTACGGGATGGCTTGCGCCAGTTGGCTGAGCAGGTGCACTTCCAGACCGCGCCGGAAAGCGCGCGCGCTGATCGACGATTCGACGATCACCATCGCCAGCCCAACCGCGACCGCCGACACAAAGAAGAACAGCGGCAGCAGCGGCGAGTACCACAGCGGATTCAACTTCTGCGGCATAATGAGAAATAGCGAACCCAAAGAGGATTGGTGCAGGGTAGACAGCACCACGCCCAGGATCACCAGCGGCAGCGAGATGCTGTGCAGGATGCGCAGCGGCTTTTCCCAGTTGGGCCGTTCCATCAGCACCGGCAGGAACTCCAGCGCCAACACGGTGGTATACAGCATGACGCAGATGCCGATCTCGAACAGCACCGAGTGCCCGTTCTGATAAACGATCAAGTGCCAGATGCGTTCGGGGCGGCCCAGGTCAACCAGCAGCGCCAGAATGACCATCACGTATCCCAGAAAGCCGGTCAAGATCGACGGGCGCAGCAGCGGCCGGAAGCGCTTCAGGTTGAAGATGTACACGACAGCGGCCATCGTGAAAGCGCCGGCGCCCAGCGCCACGCCGCACAGCAGATCGAGACTGATCCACAGGCCCCACGGATACGAATTGTTCAGGTTGCTGATCGCGCCAATGCCGAAGACAAAGCGAATCAGCGCGACGAGCACGCCGAGCGCTGTGAACGCGCTCAAGATCAGCACAACGGGCGAGGGTCGCGTACTGCGGACTCGGGATAAGGTGGCGCGCACGTTCATGGCTGCAGCTCCTCCTCGACCGCTTGCACGGCCTCCGGGTTCTCTTCCACTTTCACTTTTGACGCCGCTTTCTTAGTCAGCCCGCGCTCGCGCAGCCGGACGAGACCGGCGATGGCCGATAACACGCCGGCCCACCCCAGCGCGAACGGAATGGTACCGCTCATAACCGTCTCGCTCGTGGTGTTGACCGATTCATACGGCACCTGCGGCAGCCCCAGGTCTTGGAAGGGCACGTGCGCGATGATCAAATAAGACGTGCCGCCGTTTTCAGTCTCGCCGTAGACGCGATCGACGTACTTGCCGGGATTCGCCGCGAGACGCGCTTTGGCTTCGGCCAGCATTTCGTCGCGCGGCCCGAAGCGCAACGCTTCGGTGGGACAGGTCTGCACACAAGCCGGTGCTTCGCCCACGTCCAGCCGATGGGCGCACATGGTGCACTTGCTGATCAACGGCTGATCCAGAATACCCTTGTTCCAATCGAAGTGGGGCACGCCGAAGGGGCAGGCATTCATACAGTAGCGGCAGCCGATGCAGCGTGAACTATCGTACACCACCGGCCCATCGGCGCGCTTGGTCCACGCGCCGACCGGACAGGCCGAGGCGCAAGAAGGCTCCAGGCAGTGCATGCAGTGATAGGGCATGCTGGCCCGCTGCAAATCCGGGTATTCGCCCATGACGCCGGCGCCGGCGACCCAGATGCGGGTATCGTCCATCGGCACATTGTTTTCGACGCTGCACGCCACCATGCAGGCGCGGCAATCGATGCAGCGGGTTGCATCGAATAAGTAAGCATACGGTTGCTTGGGGGTCATGCACTTCGCTCCTCGGCTCAGAGGCTGTCAGAAAACCTCAAAGTACCGTGCTCTGTCCACCGCGTCCTCGCGGTGGACGCCCGCGACGGGAGCACTGCACCCGCCGCAGGCGTGTGGACGCGGGCTTCGAGCAACTTTTCAGAGAGACGCTCAGACCTTCTCGACCTTCACGAATGTTTGGGATAGCGCCTGGCCGCCGCTGACCGGATCGGTAAAGGTTACATGCAAGTCGCTGTCGCTCGCGCCCACGCCGTAGGCGGTGCGCAGCCCCATCGATTGGTGGCCGAACCCCGGCGTCAGGTACACGCAGTCGGGCCGGATCGCCTGCGTCACCTGCAACGCGATCTCGATCTGGCCTACTTGGCTCGTCACCCGCACCACATCATTATCCTGAAAACCCAGGCGCTCTGCGGTCTGCTGATTCATCCACAGGCGCGGCTCATCTTCATACTTGTGCAGGTACTGGTTGTTCTGCGTGCTCATCTGCGAGTGCTGGCCGACTTTGCCGGTGAGGAGATAGAACGATCCCGGCGCCGGCGCGGGCGGCGCTTGCCAGGTTGGGACGGCCGGTTGATCGGCCTTGCGCAACGTCTCCGAGGCGAGTTCGATCTTGCCGCTGGGCGTATTGAACTTGAATGACGGCCCAACCGTCTCGCCCGCTGGAAATTCCTGCGGCACGAAGCACACTGAACGCTCGCCCGCGTTTTCCGGGTCTGGCGTCGAGCTCCAACAGCCGTGCTCGGCGAGGGTATCGAGCGTGATCCCCAACGGCGCGAGTTGCTGGCTGATGTAATCGACCTCGTCGGCGTACTGGAAGAAATCGCCAAGCCCTAATCGCTCACCCAGCTGCTTGTAGATCCACAACGCGCTCTTGCTTTCGCCGATCGGCTCGATCGCCGGCCGGCGCAGGAACGCGCGGTTCCCGATGACCAGCAACGGATCGTAGCGTTCCAGGTACGAGGCTTCGGGCAAGATCACATCGGCGTACCACTCGGTGTCGTTCGGCAGCACGCTGAGCGTGACGACGAAATCGAGCCGGTTGAGCGCGGCGATCGTCTTGGCCCGATCCGGTAGACTCAGCACCGGGTTCTGCCGGGCGATGAACCAACCGTGCGCCGGGTAAGGCTGGCCGGTCAAGATGTTGTCGCGGATTTCCTGGAACACACCGATCTTCAGCGGAACCAGCGGGTACTTCCACGGCACACCATCCAGCCGCTGCGCGCGAACGCGCGGGTAGGGTGGCTGCGGCGGCGCGCCCAGTGGGACATGACCGCCTTCGCTCCCGGCGTCGATCAGCGTCGCGCCCCAGTTGCCGACGAGCGCATTCAAGATGGCGATGGCGCGCTCGGTCTGGAATGAGTTGACGAAGTTCGAGGTGCGCCAACCATTATGGGCCAGCGCGTTCGCTCCGGCCGCCGCGAATTCACGCGCGATGCGGCGGATCGTCTCGGCCGGAACTTCGGTGATCGGCGCGGCCCATTCGGGCGTGTACGGCGCGCTCTCCGTCTGGAGCTCCTCGAACCCGATCGTGTTCGCCTGGATGAAGGCCTGGTTATACAAATTCTCGCTGACGATGACGTTGAGCAGCGCCAGATGGAAGGCCAGGTCAGTGCCGGGCTTGAGCGGCAGCCACTCGGTGGCCTTGTCGGCCGTCTTGGTGAAGCGCGGGTCCAGATACACCACCTTGACGCCGCGCGCGAGCGCGTCGATCAACTCGCCGGTCTCCGAAGTCGAGATGGCCTCGGTGAGATTACGGCCGGTGAGGATGAGGTACTGCAACCGGCTGTAGTCGCGCGCCGGCTCTTCCAGGCCATAGGTCATCAGGTTCGCCACGATCATCGCATTGAAGCACAGGCTGCGCTGCGTGCCGTAGTTGGGCGAGCCGAAGGCGTACAGCAAATTCTCGAACAGCGGCTGGCTCAAGTTATGCGTCGCCGAGAAGATCATCGCTTCCGGCCCGTACTTGTGTTTGATGTCCAGCATGGCGCTCGCCACCAGATCGAGCGCCTCGTCCCACGTCGCGCGCCGGAATTTACCCTCGCCGCGCGCGCCGGCGCGGATGAGCGGAAACTTGATCCGATCGGGATCGTATGCCAGCATGACGCCGCTCTGGCCGCGCGCGCACAGCTTGCCGCGCGAATGCGGATGGCCGGGATTGCCTTCCAGTTTAATGACCCGCCCGTCTTTCACTTTCGCCAGGACGCCGCAGCGCCACACGCACATCTCGCACAGCGTCGGCACGATCTGATCGTACGCCGGCCCGCCGCTTTCGGTTGCCGCCGAGGCCGCGCCGAAGCTCAGGCCGGTCAGGCCCAGTGCGCCGAGCGCCGCGCCGGAGGCTTTCAGGAAATTGCGTCGGGTGAGTTGAATGATTTCGTCGGCCATGTAATCCTCTACCAGTAAACAGTCATCAGTGGTCAGTCACCAGCACTCTTTACTGATCACGGCTCACTGTCCATGTCCACTGTTCACTGATTTACGCCTTCGTCTTATCGACGCGCATCCGAATCGCTCGCTCCAGCGCGTAGAACAGCACAAGGGTGATCACCGTGAACAATCCGATCACCAGCCAGTGACTGGCGTCGATCACCTGCGGCAGGGTGACCGGGCCGGAGTTGGCGATCTGGCTCAAGGCGGGATAGACCTGGTTGTAGGTCAGGCCAAACAGCAGCGCGCCGCTCAACATGCCCAGCACGCCGGGGATCAGGTAGTCCAAACGTCCTTCGCCCGAACCGGCGGCGATGGGCGCGGCGCACACGCCGGCCAGGGCCATGCCCACTCCGAAGATCAACCCGCCGACCAGGTTGCCGACGATGTAAGTTGGGGTGATGGGCATAGAAGGGATAAGCCCCAAATCGGTAAGCAGGTAGATGCCGATCATGCCCACGACGAGCGCGGACATCATGAACTTGAGCACGGCCATGTCGGTGAAGCGGAACACGTTGACGATTTTGTGATAGCGGGTCATCCCGCCTTTGTGCAGCAGAAACCCGAACAAGAAGCCGATGAAGATCGGGGCGATGATGGTCATGAAGATTTCTCCTTACTTGCTACCAATTTACCGGCTACCTGTCTACTTGCTACTGGTATACAGGTAAACAGGTATCCGGTATTAATACTTCTTCCGATACAACACCAGCGCGGTCACGATGCCCGACGCGAACATGCCGGCGATGAAGATGAACGAAGCCGGCGCGAGCACCACACCGCCAGAGATCGCCAGCCCGCTGGTGCAGCCGCCGGCGATGCCGGCCGCGTACTCCAAAAGCGCGGAGGCGAAGAAGACGATCGCCCAGCGTTTGACGACGCTCTTGCCAAAAATGGATTCCCATTGTTGATCGGGCAGCTTGCGCCATTTGAAAGTGCCGGAGAGCCGCGCCGACACCAACCCGCCCAGGAAGACTCCGGCGAGCACCCAGACGGCCCAGGTGAGTCCGGGCGGCATGACGTAATTGAAGTAGGTGTTCTTCGGATCGAGCGCCTGACCGATCGGTGCGACCAGGTTCTCGTACGCGCCTGATGCGCCGATCAGCCGGGCGCCATTGCTAAGCGCCAACGCCAGGATCGTGACCAGGCCCAGCCCGGCGCCGGCCACGTAAGGCGACCATTCGGGTTGCCGCAGGTAAGCCATGAACTTCTTCATGCTCGTTTTCTCCTCTGGTTGATGTTTCGAACGTCGTCACGCCTCTATTCGGTGATGCGACAGGAGGGTGCGCAGCGCCCGCAGCGTTTCCGGGTCGAGTTGTTGGAGTAGGGGGAGCAGCTCCGCCAATTCGGGCGAGAGTTCGCCGGAAATCTCCAATCGCCAATCTCTAATTTCGCGGGACGCTGGTGTTGATTGGAGATTAGAGCTGGGTGGATTAACCTGCCTCAATCGCTTCTCATTCCAGACGACGAAAGACCCGCCGCCGACGACCGTCAGGCCGAGTAGAAAACCGGTCACGATCGTCCCGGCGCTGAGCGGTTCGGGATACTCAGCGCGATACTGCGCCACGTAGTCAACCATCGCGCCGGAGGTCGGCGTGGGCGCGGGTGTGGGTTGGGCCGGCGGATTCGAGTCGGGTGGCTGGCTCGGCAGCTCACTCGATCCACCGTTGCTCGTTTCAATCGTCACGCCCAACGCGACGGCATACGGTTCGGCTTTCGCCGCGTAATCGGCGTGGCACGCCGAACAGTTCGTCTGCACATCGCCCAACGGCGCGAGCAGGCCCTGGTGCGCAGCGTTCTTGTCGATCGCTTGCACGTTGCCGCCGTGGCAGAATTCGCAGAAGTCGCCAAACGCGTGCGAGATGTGCCAGTCGCCCTGGGCGTTGACCGGGTCTTCGCCTTTCACTTCATGGCAGTTTTTGCAGGACGAGGCTTGCGAGCCGCATTGCGCCAGGCCGTTGGGGACTTTGACGTTACATTGGAGTTCCGGCGATGGGCCGGCCAGTGCGAACGCCGGCTTGGTCTCGACTGAAGCCGCGCCCCAAGCCGGATACGATCCGCCCATGATCAGCGCGAGGCCGATCAACAGGCACGCGGCGCTCACGGGAAGCACGACACGCTGAAGTTTCATAAAGCCATCTCCTCGATCAAGTTGAGAGTTGCCGGCGATTGCGCGCCATGTCCGGTTTTGGAGAACGGATTAGCCGGCGCGGCCCACCCGGAGGGTTTCGGCCAACGCGCTTTTCTGCGCCAGGTTATCGGCGAGGACCGCGCGCATCAGATCGAGCGCCTCGATCACGCGCCGATCGCTGAGCGAGTACATCACGCTTGCGCCGAAGCGTTCGGCGGTAACCATGCCGCGTTCGCGCAAGACTTTGAGGTGGCGTGAGATGGTGGGCTGGCTCACGTTCAAGGCCGAAGCGAGTTCGCCGACGCTTTTCCGACCCTCGGCCAGCTGGTAGAGCAGGAGGATGCGCGTCGGGTCGGCCAGAGCCTGGCAGATTTGGGCGTGGAGCAGTTGAACTTCGGACTCTTGGGGTTGTTGCATGCGTAACTCCGAATAGCCAAACATGAACATATGCGGATAAGCGAATAAACTTGTGAAGAATATAACGCAAGCGAAGCTGGCGCAGAAGTGAGGTTTGTCACGCGGTGTGGGTTACGTTCTTCAAACGGCTCCTGAAAATAAAAACGGCGACTTGAAAAGTCGCCGCGATAAGCGGAGTAACACTGTCCGGTTTTTAGCACACGACGGAGTAAATGGGCCTATAGCGGGTAGTAACGACTTTAGTCGTTTTTTTGCTTACGCCCGCATCTGCGCCGTCGGCCAGGGTAAGGCCGTAGCATAGCCCCCTGCTTGCGCCCCCTTGCGGGGTCGTGGGCGGTGGACGGGTACACACCTGCAGCTGCGGCGCACCGCAGGTGCGGTGCAGGTGAGGCCCTAGGCTACTGACAGGACTTACGCAGCTGCATGTTGCTGCCGCAGTTGTACTGCGGCAGATGAGGCGGCGGCAGTGCAACTGCCGCGCCAACTGCGTAAGTCCTGACTGATTGATGTGGGCCTGGAGAGGCCAGGCCTTACTTGGTGCGCTCTCCCGCTGGCAGTCGCACCCGGCGCAACGCCTGTTTAATGCGGTTCCAGTAGCGTCGAGCGCGGCTGACGTCTGCCGGGGAAACCGGGTGACGGCTGTAGCGTGCCTGAATGAATTCTTCGGTCAGCGAATCTATCTCGTCCTGAGCCTCGGGTCGATCAGCCCGCAGGACGGCGGCGTATTCATACGGAGTCTGGGCGGTTTGCCGGGTGATACCGGCCTCGCCGCCGCGCCGCACCATCGCCAGATAAAAGAACAGCACTCGTTGCCGGGGCGATAGCCGTAGTGGGCGTTGGATCCGTGGGGTCGGCGTGGACGATTTGGACGCCAGCCGGGAAAGCAGCCCGGTAGGACCGAGCACTTGCCCGATGCCACGCCGCAGCCCGTGCAGGAGTCCGCGTAACCAGCGCCAGATAGGCGCCAGCCACCGCCAGCCGGCGAGCCGCCGCAACGCCGCGCCAATCTCTGGATGCAGGCGCAGGTATTGGCTGAAGGCGTAAATGATCACGCTGATAAACACGCTCCAGAAAATCACGGACTTGAGCAGATCGAGCCATGAGGTAGGCGCCTGAGGCCCAGGAGGCATCAGCGCAGGCAGCTCAAATGGTGGTGATTCGTCCGGCGTGGTTTGGCCTTGCAGCAGGCGCAAGACCGAACTCAGCAGGTAGTGCAGTAGGGTGAAGATCAGGATCGCGACGGCGCTGATGATATTCAACAGCAGACTGATCAGCGTCCCCAACGTGCCCAGGAAGCCTAAAGCGTAAGCGGTCGGCAGGAGACTGGCGAGCACGCCGAGGCCGATCAGAAACAGCAGGCTATACACGATCCAACGCGCAGCCAGGTCGCGCCCGATCGGCGTGCCTTCCATTTTCCATTGGGAACGCAGAACGATCCAGCGACTCTGGCTCAGGAGAATGAAACCCAACACGAAATAGATCAGCAAGCTGGTCAGCGTGAGGCGTGCAGCCGGCGCATCAATCCGCAGCATGCCCAGATCGATGCGCAACAGACCCACGAGCAAAAGCAGCGCTGCGCCGAGGACGAAGATGCGCCTGATCAGGTTCTGGCGGGCGGCCAGCCGATCGCTGGTGGGGTATGCCGTTCGCTCGAACGAGAGCGCCTCATCACCACCCTCCAACCCCATGAGATCGCCGGCGAATTGTCCGGCCAGGAACCAGGCCACCCACACGACGATCAGCGCCACAACATATTCGCCGCTGAAGAAGGTGGACAGAAAGTTGCCGGACCCCTGCAACAGGTCTATGCCCAGCTGGTTCACGCTCTGCAACAGGGTCAGCCAGGCCCGCTGCACCGGCGACAAGTCGGCCCCCAGCAGCGCCGTCCCGGCTGTCGCCTCGCGCGCCAAAAGCACGATCACTTTGAGCGTCACCAGGATGACAACCCACTCGGTGAGCCGGTAGACCGCCCAGCGCCGGCTGGGGAAGTCCATCCCTTGCGTCCCGCGTTGGGTGTATGCGGCCTCTAAGGCAACCAGGAAACATACCGGCAACAAGTAGTCGCCATTGAATGTCGATACCACGCGCTGCCCAAACTGCACGACGGACGCAGCCAGGCAGGCGATCATCGCGCTCACGCTCAGGTGGCTGGCGAAGATTGAGACCCGCTCGTTCAAATGGAAGGATTCGTGCGTTTGAAGATCGGACATCGGTCTACTGCCGCCACACGTCTAGGTCGCGCTCCGTGTGGATGTGATGGACTGGAAACCCCAGGTGTTGGGCGCGGCGAGTGTAGGAGGCGGCTTCCATTGCCGACTCGCGCCCGGCCAGGACGATGATCGCCTTCAGGCCGGCGCGTCGAGCCTGGACCAGCGCGGTGAGCAGCGCCTCGTCCACCTGGCCGGTGATCACGATCAGCGTGACGCCCCACGCCAGGTGAACGCTTTCCTTTTGAAGACGCTCGACCAGCGGATAGGTCTCGCCCATGCCGATGCGCGCGAGCACTTCCAGAATATGGATCAAGTGAGCGCGCCCTTTACGCGGCGGCAGCACCTGCGCCTGGCCCTCGGCGCTCAACGGGTCAACCCCATTCGTGATCAACCCGACTGACTGTCTTTGGCCGGCGATCCAATTCGCCAGCGAGGCGGCGATCACAATCGCCAGCTCGGTCGCATCGATCCGCGTACGGAAGCTGTACTCGGCGGCATTCAGGTTGAGACAGATCGCCGTTTCGAGTGCGATGGACGGCTCGAACTGTTTGACCTGCAAGCGCCCGGCCGCCGCCGTCGCCTTCCAATCGATGCGCCGCAGTGAATCGCCAAAGGTATAGTCGCGCTTGCCCGCTACCCGGCTGGGGTCCTCGAAGATCGGTTGCGTGTGGCGCAGCGTGCCGAGCGGCGAGTGCGAGGGCAGCGCCAGTCGGGTGAGCGGCACGATCTTCGGATAAACCGTCAAATGATCCGGCGCGCCTTCCAAATCCTGTTCGTTCGGCAGCAGGCCCAGAATGTCACCCGAACGCAGCCGGAGCGGCCCGATGCGATAGTAGCCCCGCCGCCGGGCGCGCAGCTGGTATTCGAACTGTTGCCGCGCCTGTGGGCCGAGGCTGACCGCCCAGCGGAAACCGGTGGATTCGACCAACTCCTGTGGCAGGTTATCCTGCACGCGCAGCCAGACCACGGGCAGCCAACCGGAATTCCACAGTTCCAGCTGGAGCGTGACCTCATCGCCCAGGAAAGCTCGACGGGAAAAGTGACGCTTAAAACGAACGGCTTTCAGCGCCCGGCGGCCCCACCACTGGCCGATCATCATCGCGCTGGCAAACAGGTAGAACACCGTGAAGACCGCCTCTTCACGGGTGAGCGCGGCGATGAACAGGAGCAGCATCAAGAGGAGGATGGTGTCAAGCACAGGGCCTTACGCCAGTGAGCCGATCTCCAAAGGCGTGTGGTCGACCGCTTCTTTCAAGATCGCCTGGGCCGTCCGGCCGCGCAACTCGGCTTCGGGCAAGACGATCAACCGGTGCGCCAGCGTGACGGGCGCCAGGTACTTGATATCATCCGGGATGACGTGGTCGCGCCCGCGCAGGGCCGCCAGCGCCTGCGCCGCTTTGAACAGCGCCAGGCTGGCGCGCGGGCTTGCGCCCAGAGCCAGATCGAGGTGCTGGCGCGTCGCGTTCACCAGCTGGATGATGTAGTCTTGCAGCGATTCGTCCACGTGCACCTCCCACACCTGCTGCTGGAAGGTCAGGAGCTCTTGCCCATCGACGATGGGTTGGAGCCGGGTGATGGGATGTTCGCGCTGCAAGTTCAGCACGATTTGCCGCTCGTCGGCCGGGGCCGGGTAGCCGATCGACAGGCGCATCAGGAAGCGATCGAGTTGCGCCTCGGGCAGCGGAAAGGTGCCCTCGTACTCGATGGGGTTTTGCGTGGCAAGCACCAGGAATGGGCGCGGCAGCGCGTGGGTGTGACCATCGACGCTGACCTGCTGTTCCTGCATCGCTTCCAACAGCGCCGATTGGGTGCGCGGCGTGGCCCGGTTGATCTCGTCGGCCAACAGGATGTTGACGAAGATCGGGCCGGGGCGAAACTCGAACTGGCCGGTCTGCTGGTTGAAGACCGATACGCCGGTCACGTCGTTAGGGAGCAGGTCGGGCGTGCACTGCAAGCGCTTGAACTGCCCGCCCAGACTGATCGCGATCGAGCGCGCCAGCATGGTCTTGCCCACGCCGGGCACATCCTCGATCAGCACGTGCCCCTCGCACAACAGCGCGACCATGAACAGCTCGATAGCGTCGCGTTTGCCGACGATGACGTGTTCGACGTTATCAACCACACGGGCCGCGAATTCTTGAATGGAGGCCATGCTCACCTCTAAGCCGCGTTGATGCTGAAGTATAGCATAATCAATGTGGCTTCAAAGTGGCGCAGGAGGTGGTGCATGGACTGTCCTTAGGGTGCGGGCGGCGCGCTGAACAGTGCGCCGACCAGGTAGCCCGCCAGCGCCGACACGGTTCCGATGACGGCCATTTGCAGGCCGCTGCGACCGGGCTGGCCGACCGTGGTTCTGGCCTTGTACGCGCCGATCGCGAACAGCGTCACGGCCGCCAGCACGATGGCGACGGGGATGCCGATCCCAATCGGCATGAAGAGGAAAGGCGCCAATGGGATGAACGAGCCGATGATGGCGGCGAAGCCGACGATGAGGGCGCTGCGCAGCGCGCTGCTGCTTTCGACCGGCGAGAGTTTCAGCTCGTTGTTCATCATCACATCGACCCAGGCCCGCTCGTCCTTCATCACCTGTTCGACGGCTTGCTTCAAGAGCTCGCCTTCGAAGCCCCAGTTGGCGAAGATCGCCTCGATCTCTTGCTGTTCGAGATCGGGCATGTGGCGGATCTCGCGCTTCTCGCGTTCGATCTCGCTCAAGTAGAAATCGCGATCGGCCAGCGTCGTCGTATACGCCACTGCGCCCATCGAGATCGATTCGGCGAAGGTCGCGGCCAGCCCGGCCGCAATCACGATGCGCGGATCGGACGAGGCGGCGGCCACGCCCAACACCACGCCCAACACGTTGACCAGGCCATCCTGCCCGCCGAGGATGATATCGGACAGCGACGTCTTGGGATGGAACTCGATATTGCGCACCGCTTGACCCAGTTTGGTCGGCAGGGTCTCGATGCGGGGTTCAACGCTCATGCTTCATCTCCTTAGCTATTTTCCACAGCCTGGCTGATCCTAAACGCTCCAAGATGCCGCCCGTAGTGGCGAATGTCACCACCGGCAGAGCGGAGTGTCAGTGTGTGTAAGGCTGGAAAATCAAATTGAGATCACTGCTTTCAGCACAGCTACAACTGCTGTGAGAGAGAGGTGTATTGAACCTTAACCCGCCTTCGCGCGTAATATGCTGAGTGATGCGCAATCCCACCAATTGCCTGTTAAATTTCTAGCCATCTTCGTGCATACTATTTGCCGATGAGATTGCCGACCGCCTCGAAGCCACTCTTGGTGATCGCCAGCCTGTTACTGCTTGGCGGGTGTGCGCAGCCGACTCCGCAGCCGGCGCCACCGGTTGGAACGCCGACTGCCTCCGCTACCCCGATCCCGACCTCCACACCCACACCCACGGCTACGCCAACCGCCGCGCCGATCACGCTTCTCGATACCATACGCGCCATCCGGTTGACGACGCCTGCGCCACAATCTGGCGCGCCGTGCGGTGTGGTCGATCTGTTCGATTTTCCGCTCGGCCCGCCGGACGGTTCCGGCTATTCTGTGCGCTGGGTCTTTGGACGATATAGCGGCCGGTACAATGGGATTCACGCCGGCGAGGATTGGGGCTTGCTCAGCGGCAACAGCCTGGGACGACCGGTATACACCATCGGGCATGGCACAGTCACGTATGCGCAGCCGTATGGTTGGGGAGTCGATCAAGGCGTCGTGATCGTGCGGCACGTGTTTCCAGACGGCAGCACAATCTTATCCTTCTACGGTCACCTCGATCCGCCCAGCGTCGTGCTGCGACCGGGCGATTGTGTCACGCGCGGTCAGCAAGTCGGCGCGATCGGCAAGCCGCGCGGCCGGCCGCATTTGCACTTCGAGGTGCGCGACCGGATGCCGGATCAGCCCGGCCCCGGCTACTGGTCGGTCGATCCGCGCCTCGCCGGCTGGCAAATTCCCACGGACTATATCTGGACGTATCGCATCCACACCGCGCCCGGCGTGCAGTGGACGCGCCCGTTCACCGCGACCGGCTCGACGGGCATTGGCCTGCTGAGTGATGGCACGCTGGCCGCGCTGGATGAACAGCGCTTGATCGGGATCGATCCGCTGGATGGTCGCTTGCGCTGGAGCCGGCCGGTGTCCGGCACGATCGTTCAGTCCGTCATCGATGCGAGCGGCTCGGCGCTCTACGCCTCGAGCGCAGGGGGATCGCTCCAGGCGTTTGACGCCGTGGGTGGCCCGCTGTGGGAACTTGATTTCGCGAGCGCGCTGTGGCCGGCGTTGATGCCGTTGCCCGGCGGCGGCGTGGTCGTTCACACCGATCGGCGTCTCACCGGCCTCTCCGCTTCTGGCGAGCAGTTGTGGCAGATCGATCGGGTTGCGCCGCCGGACGCCTGGGTCTTGAACGGCGACGAGTTGATCTTCACCACCGACGCAGAAATCCCGATCCTTCACACCCTCGATCGAGCCGGGCATTTGGTCTGGGCGGCGCGCATCGGCGGGCAGCCGGCCATCGCCGGTGATCAGGTTTTCGTCTATAATTCGACCGGCTTGTATCGGCTCGACCGAGCAGCTTTCGCCGCCGATCTCATCGTCCCACTCGATCCAGGTTTCTACGCGGTCGGACATATCCGCGTCACCCCCGATGGCGGTCTGATCATCGCGCATCGCGGCCAGTCCGATCAACGGCTGATCTGGATCAACGCCGATGGCACGCTGCGCTGGGATCGCTCGATCCCCGGTTTGGCATTGGGGACGCCGCAGCTGTTTACCTATGCCGATAGCGTTTACGGCTTGACCGTCGACGGCGACGTTATGCTGCTCGATCCACTCACCGGCGATGCGCAGCGCCTGTTCGACGGCGGCCTGGGAACTCGACTGGAAGGCGAGGCGTGGGCGTTTGTGACGCAGGCCGGGGAAGTGTTATTCGATTTGCGCGGCGGCGAGATCATCGCGCTCGATCTACCCGGCGCGTTTCAGGCGGCGGGCGGAACCCCTTAGTTGCGCATTTATTCGTTTCCACGAAGCCACACGAAGTTTTCCGTTTTCGTGCTACTTCGTGTACCTTCGTGGAGCAATTTTAGTGCGAATGAAGTCTGCTATGAATCCTATAACCGCCTTCAAGCGACTTCTTTGCCTGGCAGCCATCGGGTTGCTCGCCGCGTGCGCGCAGCCCGCGCCCGTCGTTGCCTCGCGCACGCCCGCGCCGTCGCACACGCCGACGGCAACCGCCACGCAGACGCCAAAGCCAACCGCGACACCCACTGCGCTTCCGCTCCAAGTCACCGGCGATCTGCGCGCTGGATTGCTGGCTCAACCCATCTCCCAGCCGAATGCGCCATGCGGCGTCGTCGATCTCCTCGACTTCCCGGTTGGCTTGCCGGATGGTGAAGGCTACGGCGGGCAGGGCAGCTTCGGTATTTATCGCGATCGTTACAACGGCATTCACGCCGGCGAGGACTGGGGCATCAGCGGCGGCGCCAGCCTGGGCCAGCCGGTGTATAGCATCGGGCACGGCACGGTGACCTACGCGCAGCCGTTAGGGTGGGGGATCGATCGCGGCGTGGTAATCGTGCGGCACCTCTTCCCGGACGGCAGCACCTTCCTATCGTTCTACGGCCACCTCGATCCGCCGAGTGTCGTGCTGCAGCCCGGCGATTGTGTCGCGCGCGGCGAGCAAGTTGGCGCCATCGGCAAGCCGCGCGGCCGGCCGCATCTGCACTTCGAGATTCGCACGCACATGCCCGATCAACCGGGGCCGGGTTACTGGCCGGTCGATCCGCGCCTGGCGGGTTGGCTGGAACCCTCCACGACGATCTGGGATTACCGCGCGCAGTCATCGCCCGGCGTGGCCTGGATGCATTCATTCACGACGGGTTTCTCGACGGCGATCGGTTTATTGAACGATGAGACGCTCGCCGCCATCGTCGATCGACAGCTGGTCGGTTTCGACGCACGCGATGGCAGTCTGCGCTGGAGCCGGCCAGTGTCACGGACGCTGTCGAGCGCGCTGCTCGATGCGAACGGCGCGGCGATCTACCTTGCGAATCTGCGCGGATCGGTTGAGGCGATCGACGCTTCCGGCGCATCGGTGTGGCAGCTCAGTTTGGCGGAGCGGGGTAGGGCCGTGCTCCTGCCGCTGCCGGGCGGCGGGATCATCGCTTATTTCGCTGAACAGCTGATCGGGCTATCGGCGACGGGCGCGCGTTTGTGGGAAATCGATTTCCCGGCGTTCCCCTTGACGTGGGCGCTGTCGGATGATCAACTCTTCTTCACGACCGGCGGCGAGCAGCCGCTGCTTCACCGAATCAATCGCGACGGGCAACTGGAGGCCCTGGCTTCTATCGAAGGCCGGCCATTCGTCGCGGGCGATCAGGTTTACGTGCTCGCTCGAGCCGGAGTGTATCGGCTCGAGCCGGAGACGCGCACCATTCAGCTCATCTATCCACTGGATGCGGGCCTGCTGCGGGATGACAACATGGCTGCGCTGCCGGATGGCAGCCTGCTGCTCTCGCATCGGGGCTGGGCCGGTCAACGCCTGATCTGGATCGATGCGGACGGCGTGCTGCGCTGGGACCGATCGGTTGCAGACCTGGGCTTACTACCGCCGCGAATCGTCGTTGCGGGTGAGCAAGTCTATGCGGTGGCGGAGACGGGTCAAGTTCTGAATATCGACTTGTCGACCGGCAGCGCCCGGCGCGTTTTCGATGTGGGCGGCACGCTGCGGCTGGCTGGCGCGCCGTGGGTCTACGCGACGGCCAACGGTCGGCTCCTGTTCGACTATCGAGGTGGGGGGATTATCGCGCTCGATCCGCGGTTGGCCGTTGAGGCGGTGGGTGGAGCACCGTAGAAAATTCGTGTCGGAAAACGTAGTTTAGCCCCTCGTGGGCGTTGGATTTCCGCGCATAAACGCCGACAAGCGGCTAGGCTACGACGCTTTTTCCGACAAGAGCTCAAGTTGGGGCGCGGTCTCCTGACCGGCCCCAGACCGCACCTTAACATGCGGCTCGGTCGGAGTTTCTCAGATGTTCGGCAAGTTCAGCAGCATCACTTCGAGGACTAAACGCGGCACGGCGTTCTTATCCAGTTGCCACAACGCGCGGCTGCACGCTTCGGCGGCGGCGCGGGCGTGCTGCGCAGTGAGGCGTGTGGCCAGCGCTTCGATCTCGCCCCGTCGATCGATATTGGTCAGTTCCGCGCTGCTCGCCGCGGCCACCAGCAGCACATCACGCCACCAGGTGCGCCACAGATCGAGCGCCTCGCGCGCATCGGCGGGGCGCCGCGCCAACGCCTCGGCGTAAGCGAAGCGTTCCACCCGCGATGCGCTCAACAACCGCTGCAACTCATTCAAACGCGCCGCGCGTTTTTCCAGCAGCGCATCGTCCTGAGCCGCCGTCACCGCCCAGCCCAGCCGGCCCCCGGACAAGTGCGCCAATAACGCCGCGTGCTCGCCGTCGATGCCCCAACGCGCGCTCAACGCCGTTTGCACCTGGGCCGGCGTCAAAGGCCGTAGCGCGATGATCTGGCAGCGCGAGACGATCGTCGGGAGCAGCACCTCGGCTTCGGGCGCGATCAGAATCAACACCACGCGGGAGGGCGGCTCCTCCAGCGTTTTGAGCAAAGCGTTCATCGCCTCGACGGTGGCGCGATCGAAATCGTCGAGGATCGCCACGCGCAGACGCGCCTCCAGCGGCGCCAGCGACAATTCGCGCTGGAGCTCGCGGATCTGTTCGATCTTCAGGCGCTCGCCCTCCGGCGCGATGAAGCGCACGTCGGCGTGCGTGTTCGACGCGATACGGACGCACGCGCGACACGCGCCGCAGGGGCGGGTCGCGCCGGTACAGTTCAGCGCCATCGCCAGCGCGCGCGCCAGCGCCGCTTTCCCGATCTGAGCCGGCCCGGTGATCAGATAAGCCTGCCCCAGACGATCTTCATCGATCGCGCGCTGGAGTTGATTGACTGCCCCAGCGTGCCCAACCACCGGCCAGTGATTCCGATGCACTTCATTCATCGCCGTGATTGTAACTGCGAGGTCAACGGATCGCAAGTCGGTTGCTGCCCAGCTGGATGTGTGATAGATTAATGACGTACTCGAAAGGGCCAATGACGGGGGACAACCATGGGCGGATCATTCAAGATCATGACCGTGCGCGGGATCGACATCAAAGTCCATGTGACTTTCTTTCTGATCCTCGTGTATGCTGCGGTCGTGTTTGGGCAGGCGGGGCGTGGCCTGAGCGGCGCGATCTTCGGAATTGTGGCAACACTCTTGTTGTTTGTGTGTGTGGTGCTGCATGAGCTGGGGCACAGCGTTGTGGCGCAGCATTACAACATCCCGGTACGCGATATCACCCTGTGGCCCATCGGCGGCGTCGCGCGTTTGGAACGCATGCCTGACAAGCCGGCCCAAGAGTTCTGGGTCGCTATCGCCGGGCCGGCGGTGAATTTTGTGATCGTCGGCGTGATTTTCGTCGTCGCGCGAGTATTGTCCAGCGTCCAAGTCGGGCTGGATTTGAGCGATCTGGAGCAGGGAATGCTTCGACTCCAAATCCCGACTTTGCTGGCTTACCTGTTCACGACCAACCTGTTCCTGGCGATCTTCAACCTGATCCCTGCCTTCCCGATGGATGGTGGTCGCATCTTACGCGCACTCCTGGCGTCGCGCCTGAACTATGCGCGGGCGACCGCGATCGCGGTGGGGATCGGGCAGAACCTGGCGCTGCTGGCCGGCCTGTATGGTTTTCTATCGGGCCAGTTGAATCTGGTCCTGATCGCGATCTTCGTTTTCTTGGGCGCAGGTTCGGAAGGGCAACTGGCGCAGGTCAAGGGCGTGCTCGGCGATCTGAAAGTACGCCAGGCGTTCTCCCGCAGGACGGATGCGCTCGATCCAAATGACCGGCTGACTCGTGCGGTCGATCTCACGCTCTCTTCGTTCCAGTCCGATTTCCCGGTGTGCGAGAACGGCCAGCTGGTTGGTCTGCTCACCAAGACCGATCTCATCTCTGCGTTGCAACAGCGCGGGTCGAACGCCTTCGTCGTCAGCGTGATGCGCAAAGAGTTCCCGACGATTGGGCTGGATGAGAGCCTGTTCAAGGCGCAGCAGATGATGGCCGAGAACAATATTGAAGCGGTGCCGGTGCTGGAGAACGGCGAGTTTCGCGGCCTGCTGACGCTGCGCGATGTGGATGAAGTCTTTCGGTTGTTGAGCGCCAGTCCGCAATTGTTGCAGTCACGCCGAGCGACGCCCACTGCGCGGGCCGGTGAGCCGGTTATTTGATCTCCTCTTGTCAATCCGCGCGCCTGCGAGTATAATCAGTCGCGTCCGGGCGGTTAGCTCAGTTGGTTAGAGCGTTGCGTTGACATCGCAAAGGCCAGAGGTTCAAGTCCTCTACCGCCCACTTTTTATCCCCAAATATCTCCAGTCGCGCCGAAAGCGATCAGAAGAAGCGGCTCTCCAACCCGGGTTGGAGAGCCGCTTTGCTCTGAGCAGAGATGTGAAAGGGAGTTGTATCTTGTCTGATGGATGTTGGGATGTTTGCTATCCTCATGGTTCACATATAGAATTGCTGGTGGCAATTGACGGTGACGCAGATTCACGGTGGCATGAAGATCGGCGGCCGCGACATGGCCGGCACGCGCATCTACGCCGAGCGCGAGTTCCGCGACGACTGCCAGGTGATGGTCGCTACCGAGGCCGCCGGCGAAGGCATCAACCTCCAGTTCTGCTGGTTCATGATCAACTACGACATCCCGTGGAACCCGGTGCGCCTCGAACAGCGCATGGGCCGCATCCATCGCTACGGGCAGGAGAAGGACTGCCTGATCTTCAACTTCGTCTCGACCAACACGCGCGAAGGGCGCGTGCTTCAGAAACTGTTCGAGCGGCTGCGGGAGATCGAGCGCGACCTTGACCCGGCGAAGACCGGCAAGATCTTCAACGCCCTGGGCGACGTCTTCCCGGCGAATCAACTGGAACGCATGTTGCGCGATATGTACGCGCGCAATCTGACTGACCAGGTCATCATCGACCGCATCGTCGAGGAAGTGGACACTGAGCGCTTCCGCAAGATTACGCATTCCGCCTGATCTCGCGCCGGCCGCACCCTGAAGACCCTTAGACCCCCTTACGAGGGCAGGCGGCGGTTGAGCGGAAGGTTACTGCCTGCCGGCCTGTGCGCGCATGGCCTTGGCGCATCTTGGCCTGGAGCGCGCCGAGGCCGAAGTCGGCCGGCTTCTCGGCGCGCAAGAATACGGCACGCCCAGTTTCGCCGTTCGCCGCCTCGCCGCGCTGGGTCTTCAGGTCGACTATCGAGAATGGTCGGCGCCGCACTTGCTGGAAGCGCTTCCAGCTGGTCACCCGGTCATCGTATTCGTGCGCACCGCTTTTCTCGAACATTGGACGCATGACGTCGCGCATGCGGTCGTCGTTGTCGGCGCGACCATCACGCGATAGCGGCCCATCTGTCAGCCCACTATCCCGCTAATTCACTCGATGGCGACTTACCCCAAACGCCTCATCGAAGTCGATCTGCCCATCAAGCGCATCTCGGCGCACGCCCGGCGCGAGAAATCGATCCGCCATGGCCACATCCGCGCGTTGCATGTAAACCGCAGAGAATCTCCATGACGCCAGACCTGCTACCGTCCACTCGTCACTACTTTGTCGATGAAGCCGGCGACGGCACACTGTTCGATCGCAAGGGCCGAGTGATCATCGGCACGGAGGGGTGTTCGCGTTACTTCATGCTGGGCCTGGTCGATGTGCCTGATCCGGTCAGCTTGCAACAGGCCCTGGATGATCTGCGCGCCCGGTTGTTGGCCGATCCCTACTTCAAAGATGTGCCATCATTTCAGCCCGAGACGCAAAAAACGGCGCTCGCCTTTCACGCCAAAGACGATTTGCCCGAAGTGCGGCGCGAGGTGTTTGATTTGCTGTTACGGCATCCCGTGCGGTTTCTGGCGGTGGTCAGAGACAAGCAGAAGCTGCTGGAATATGTGCGGCAGCGTAATGAGCGTGATGCCGCGTATCGCTACAACCCCAACGAATTGTACGACTATCTGGTGCGCCGCCTGTTCAAGAATTTGCTGCACAAAGACGACGAGTACCACATCACGTTCGCGCGGCGCGGCAACTCCGATCGGACGGCAGCGCTGCGCACGGCCGGCCACCGATTATCTGTTGTGGGCGCTGCAACGGCTGTATGAGCGACGCGAGGATCGCTATCTGCAATACGCGTGGCCGCTGGTGCGGCTGGTGCACGATGTGGACGATACACACATCGCGCAGTATGGCGTATACTACACACAGAAAAAGCCGCTGACATTAGCGGCTTTAGAAGGGCTACCAGGGGATATAGGATTCCTCAACCGCAGTTGAGGAATCACACGGCATGGAGCCGAATTTCATCCACTGGCGGGTGAAGAATAGCATATTCCTCGGCTCACGTCAACAGAGATGACTGCCTACCCTCGCCGCCTCATCGAAGTCGATCTGCCCATCAAGCGCATCTCGGCGCACGCCCGGCGCGAGAAATCGATCCGCCATGGCCACATCCGCGCGTTGCACATCTGGTGGGCGCGGCGACCGCTGGCCGCGTGCCGCGCGCTGACGCAAGCCGCGCACGAAGCGCTCGGCGGCGAACCTGGCACGCGCCCGCTCGTCGTCGATCCGTTTGCCGGCGTCGGGGCGATCCCGCTTGAGGCATTGCGCGTCGGGGCGGATGCTTTTGCCAGCGACCTCAACCCGGCGGCGGTGTTGCTCAACAAGGTCGTGCTGGAATACATCCCAAAGTATGGGAATGCCGAGTTTCGGTTCAAACAGGATAGACAGGATGCACAGGATGCTGGAAAAGAAAATCCTGACCATCCTGTGCATCCTGTTGATTCTTCCGGTGAAATTGTGCTGCACGGGCTGGCGGAAGCAGTGCGCTATTGGGGCAACTGGATCAAGGAGCAGGCTAAGAAAGAGCTGGCCGAGTTCTACCCGAAAGACCCGGATGGCGCGATACCGATTGCCTATCTGTGGGCGCGGACGATCAAGTGCGAAGGGCCGGGCTGTGGAGCCGAAGTGCCACTGATGCGCTCGCTGTGGCTGGCGAAGAAGGGCGAGCGATCGGTTGCGCTACAGTTCGTGCTGGATGCGAAACGCAGGCGAGTGGGTCAAGCGGAAAGATGAGGGCGGAGGGATGAAGGATGAAGCTTCCGCCCTCAGCCCTCATCCTTCATCCTCAAACGTCGGCGATTGGCGCGACATTCTCTCCGAACTCCCCAAGCGCATTCACGACTGGATGCCGCGTCTGGCGCAAGAAGGCATTGTCGGCGCGGATGCCAGCTTCGCCTGCCTCGGCCCGGCGCTGGAAATCTTCTCGCGCTACTCACGCGTGGAGAAGGCCAGCGGCGAAGTCGTCACACTCAGAGAATACCTTGAGCAGGTGTGGGCGGCCGTCGCCAAAGAGGCGCTCAACATGATCTTCACCGGCGCGGATGCGAGTGGCTTTGAAGAAGATGCCCGGCTCACGGCGATGTGGCTGTGGACGTTGGCGGCGAATGCAGAAGGTGGAATGAAGAATGCAGAAAGTGAAGAAGGCGAAGAATCGGACGAAGAAGAGGAAGGCGGCAAGACGGCGAAGGTGAGCGGATACGTGCTGGAGTATGACGCCGCGCGGAAGATCGCGCAGGGGCTTGGGCGCACCCTGAGACGCTGACGAGCATGGTCGAGGTGAAGGGCGACAAGGCGCGGCTGCTGCCGGTGTCGGAGCGGGCACGCTATCTCTTTGGCAAAGACGAGGGCAAGGCTCCGGTCAAGAAGAACAAGAAGGCCAAGCAGATCGGCATGTTCGAGGCGCTAAACGAAGCCGAGGAAGAGGGCGGCTGGACGGTCGAATCTGCTCCGAAGGCAGGCGAGACCGCGCTCGACCGCGTGCATCAGAGCATGATCCTGTTCGCCGCCGGTCGGGGCGAGGCGCTCAAGCGCTTCCTCATCGATGATGGCGTGGGGAGCGATCAGCGTTTCTGGCGGCTGGCGCAGGCGTTCTCGGCGTTGTATCCGTCAGGCACGGACGAGAAGCGCTGGGTCGATGGCGTGTTGGCGCGGAAGAAGGGACTGGGGTTTTAACAGGGATGCACAGGATACGCAGGATTTATCATCCGGTTCCTACCTATCCCATCTACACTGTCAATCTCGTTCCATAGAGAATCAACATGGCACTCTTGTATGAAGAAATCACGAGTAAGATTCTCGAGGCCGCCTTTGAGGTTGGCAACGAGCTCGGCGCCGGCTTTCTGGAATCGGTCTATCAGAAGGCGATGCTCATCGCGCTCCGCCAGAAGAACCTGAAGGCGCAACCGCAGTTTCCACTACAGGTCACTTTCCGAGGCGAAAACGTAGGCGATTTCTACGCCGACATTCTGGTCGGAGACAAAGTCATTGTCGAGCTCAAAGCCGTGTCTGCCTTAGCGCCGGAGCATCAGGCCCAAGTGATCAATTACCTCAAAGCCACCGGCATCGAGGTCGGCTTGTTGATCAACTTTAGCCGTCCCAAGATCGAATACCGCCGCCTGCACAAATAATCCTTCATCCTGTCCATCCTGTCTATCCCTGTTTAGTTCGAGGCAAAGCGTATGGCACTCAAACCCTGGTACAAAGTCGTCACCCCGCGCGCAGACCTGCGCGAAGGCAAGCCGCTCGATGCCTCCGAGTTCGCCGTACACCTCGAACAGGTGCGCGATGGCCGCGCGCCTGACGACTACCAGAAGCCGGAACGCTTCTTCGACCGCACCTACCTCACGCAAAACCTGACCGGCCTGGCGGCCGAGGTCATGCGCCGCCTGGCGGGCATCAAGACCGAAACCTCAGCAGTCTTCAACATGGCGACCGCATTCGGCGGCGGTAAGACGCACGCACTGACGCTGCTCTACCATCTGGCACAGCACGGCCCAAAAGCCGATCGTTGGACGGGTGTCGGCAAGTTGCTCGACAAGGCCGGCGTGAAGAGCGTGCCACACGCCGATGCGGCCGTCTTCGTCGGCACCGAGTTCGACTCGCTCACCGGTCGCGGCGGAGATGACGGCACGCCGCTGCGCAAGACGCCCTGGGGCGAGATCGCCTTTCAACTGGGCGGGGCCGATGGCTTCGCCGTGGTTGCAGAACACGATCGGCAGATGATTGCCCCGGCGGACGATGTCATCCGCCGGTTGTTCCGGAAGGACAGGCCGTGCCTGCTCCTGCTGGACGAGTTGATGAACTACGTCAGCCGCTATCGCAAGCTGGGCATGGCGACACAACTCTACGATTTCCTTCAGAACTTATCCGAGACCGTGCGTGGCGAGGACAACGTCGTCCTGTGTGTGTCCATCCCCTCGTCGATCGAACTGGAGATGAGCGCCGAAGACCAGGCGGATTACGAGCGTCTCAGGAGAATGCTCGACCGGCTGGGCAAGGCCGTCATCATCGCCGCGGAAGCCGAGACATCGGAGATCATTCGGCGCCGGTTGTTCGAGTGGGACTCGCCAGCCGTGACGCAGGATGGGCGAATCCTGCTTCCGCACGATGCGCTGGCAACCTGCAACGAATACGCCGATTGGATCAACACGCACCGCCAGCAGGTTCCGACCTGGTTCCCCATCGACAACGCGCGTGAAGCCTTCGCCGCGACGTTCCCCTTCCACCCGACATTGCTCTCCGTCTTCGAGCGCAAGTGGCAGGCCATCCTGCGCTTCCAGCGCACGCGCGGCATCCTGCGGCTGCTGGCGTTGTGGGCCTCCAGGGCTTATCAGGACGGCTTCAAAGGCGCGCACGCCGATCCATTGATCGGCGTCGGCACTGCGCCGTTGGACGATGCGATGTTCCGCGCCGCCGTGTTCGAGCAACTGGGCGAGGATCGACTGGAGGGCGAGGCCGTGGAGACCATTCGCAAGGCGGCGACGGCGATCTTCTTCGAGTCGAACGGCGGGATGCTGCGCGAATACGCCACCGTGCCCGAAGTACGCCTGGCCGTCGCCGAACCCGATCTGGATATCGGCAACGTCGAGACTGTCTTGGAGGCATTAGGCACAACCTGCTACTATCTCTCCGTCGAGCGCACCTACTATCGCTTCAGCCTATCGCCGAATCTCAACAAACTGCTGGCCGACCGGCGCGCGAACATCCAGCCGGACACGATCGAGGAGCGTATGCGCGCCGAGATTCAGCGCGTGTTCGCGTCGTCGTCGAGCGTGCAGCCGCTCTATTTCCCCGAACGCAGTGGACAGATTCCCGACCGACCCGCCTTCACACTGATTGTGCTCGCGCCAGAGAACTCCCTGCGCGACAGAAAGACGCTCCCGCTGGTCGAGACGATGACCCGAGATCACGGGACATCCTCGCGCACGTTCAAGAGTGCATTGGTGTGGGCCATCGCCGAAGACGATGCGCCGCTGAAAGAGGAGGCACGCAAGGCGCTGGCCTGGGAGGCCAGCCGCGACGAGGACTCAGATCGGCTGGATGAGGCACAGAAGCAACAGCTTGCTGAGAACATCAAGAAGGCCGAACGTGATCTAAGAGAGAGCGTATGGCGCACCTACAAGAACATTGCGATGTTGGGCAAGGACAACGCTCTTCGAACGGTTGATCTGGGATTGATCCATTCCAGCAGCATTACAGGTGGCATCATCGCGCTGATCCTACAACGCCTGCGCCAGGACGGCGACGTGGAAGACAACATCAGCCCGAACTTCCTCGTGCGCAACTGGCCGCCCGCGTTCAAGGAGTGGAGCACCAAATCGGTGCGCGAGGCCTTCTTCGCCTCGCCGCAGTTTCCACGGCTCCTCAATCCCGATGTAGTCAAGGAAACGCTTGCGCGCGGCGTGCAGAATGGGTATCTGGCGTATGTCGGCAAGAAAGCCTCCGGTGAATACGCTCCCTTCATCTACAATGCGCCGATGAACACCGGCGACGTGGAAATCTCGGACGACGTCTCCATCATCACCCGCGAGACAGCGGAAGCCTACAAGAAGACCCAAGAATCACCCACACCGCAAGTTGAAACGCCGATTGTCAACGACGGGCGCACCGAGTACATAGCGGGTTCAGGCTCTCAGTCGTCTGAGGCAGCAACAGCCAACATCATCGAAGTACCGGCACCAGGCAAGAAGGGGGGTACGCAGGCGACGCAGTTGATGTGGACGGGCGACGTTCCGCCGCAGAAGTGGATGAACTTCTACACGGCGGTTGGTTATCATCCGCGCGAAGATGCAACTGGCTGTGGCCTACGGCGTCCACTTCGAGCCAATATTGTTGGATCCACATGCGCCGCAAAAACTCGACCCCGGCTAACTGTTGCACGGGTTCGGTCGGGGGCGTGGTTCTCACCGCCTCCAAGAGCGCCAGGCCGTCCCGGCCGATGGTTTCTAACAACTTCTCACGTTCCGCGCGGTCTTTCGGCAAGCGCATCTGCTCAAAGCGGCGGCCATAGCGCGTAAACCATTCGGGCGGCGCGAGCGCCTTCAGCCAGTCCGGCACCACCTCCGCCAATTCATTCAAAGCCCGCCGCAGGGTTCCCCAACGATCTCCATGCGGTTCAGTTGCCGCACGGCGGCCAGAATATGGGTCGAGTCTGTACGCTGCTGACCGCGTGCCTTGAGTAGCCCGCGCTGCTGGAGGCGGCTGAGCAACGCGTCCAGCAAGGCCGATTCTTTCTGACCAGTCAGTAGGCGTTCCCGAAACTCGCTCAGCACCGAATAGTCAAATCCCGGATCGGTCAGCTCCAGGCCCAAGACATATTTCCAGTCGATGCGCCCGCGGACGGCGTCTGCCGCCTGGCGGTCCGAGAGACCTTCGGCAAATTGCAGAACCGTGACCCACGCCAACCGGCCCGGCGACTCCGCCGGTTGACCGCGCCGGGGGAACAACTCGGCAAAGCAACCATCCGTATACACTTCGCCAAATTCATCGCGCATCCGCATATACACGTTGCCTTTGGGAAAAGCGGCATGCGCTACCCGCTGAGTCTCGTCGGGGATAAGGTCGGTCGTCTGCGGCTGAAGGCTCATGCTGGCTACTCCTGGCTAAGTTCAAGGTCAGGGGCATTATGCCTCATTTCTGAATTCGCCAACAGTATCAAAGATAGCGCAAGCTTTGGCAAGTTCCCCACATTAGATACAAATGAAACCTTAAAGAGCGAACGGCTGCGGAAGATCTCATGGGCTGACAGCTCGGCCCGTATCGCATTATCCGGCCGTTAGGCGAGGGTGACATGGCGGCTAGATGGTGCGGTCAAGCACTAAGCGAGCGATAATGATTGCAGCGGTTCGGCATACGTATAAGTTGGCGCTTCGTCGCTCGCATCTGTTCGATAAACGAACGTGGTTATGGAGGCAGGGGCGGGGTGCTGAATAGGCAGGCCCCAATTGCGCAAGTCCTTCTTGTTCTGTGGAGTTACAGGCACGCCAGCTGCCCACAATAGCATGAAAACAATGCAATCACCATGCGTCACGGCAAGAACGTGCTGACCCGTATGCTTGGCGCGAGCCTCCATCGTGAACTCGAGTATGCGATTTAGAACGTCAATCGGTTGTTCGTAAGGCGGGCCGACATGACTGTAAAGATCCCAGTCACGCGCTATCACTTCGCTAACCGGTCGGCCGTCGAAGGGAGTAAATACTTCATCGAGCAGGTCCGAGATTTCAAACAGTGTGGGAGGCCTCGATGCCAGGATGATTTGAGCGGTCTGTTGAGCGCGCACTTGTGGGCTGCTATAAACTGCCGCGAGCGATTCTGCGCGCAACGTTTCGGCAGCTGCCTGGGCCTGACGCCGCCCTTCATCGCTCAATGGATAACCTGGTAGACGGCCATAAAAAAAATTGTGCGGATTGTAGACATGTCCATGCCGGACGAAAGTGATTGTTGTCATGTGCATAGTGCTACCTGCTCCTTGCTAACTTGGTGTTGGATCAGGGGCCCCGACCACGTCGGGGCCTTTTTGTAGAATGTCGCTTTCCACGTTCAGGCTGATCTCTCGATAATCCCTCCTTATCTAGCCCGCTCTTATGAGTTGGGCGTTGTGCCATCCGCCCTATCTCCATCCGGGTTGGACGCGGAGTTTCCTGGGATCTCGTCGGATAGTACGGCGAGTGGTAGGTCAGACCATTTACGTTGACCATCGGTACTCGGCATCACCGGCGACGCGGCTCTGGCACGGATGGCTGCCTCACGCATTGCTCTCTCGACGACCTGTGCGCGTTTGCGAGCGACCAGTCGGGCTTCTGGCGATTGCCAGATACTTGTATCTGGAGATGAGGCTGAGGCTCGACGGGGCCTTCGAACCAGGTAGGCGGCACCCGCGCCTGCCAGAATCAGAATAGCGAAACCGATCACAACTGCGAGTCCCCCTTTCAGCGCCTCATTGATTTGAGCATCGTGATCCTTCGAGGCAAGCTCCTGCGCGTAAATGGCTTGCTGATGAGCCAAGGTCTGAGCGTTCTGCTGCGCCTGGAAATCCAGCATCTGGGCCTTCACTTGAGATTGATGATCCCGCTCAATTTGTTGCTGCTGCTCGAGGAATGCTCCTTGCAGTTCGATTTTCTTAATATCCACGGCATTCTGGGCAGCTCTCTTCTGCAGATCGAGTTGATTGAGATCCTCCTGATAGCTGCTTGCGACCGCCGTCTGTTGCGCCTCCGCGATCTGGCCGGGCGCATTCGCCACCACCAAGCCAAGGATTCCCCCCACAACGATCAGGCTGATCAGCAGCCGGACTATTGGATGGTTCTGAACAGGCACATTCTGTGGATACATTGAAACCTCCTTGGTGAAAAGATGCATCCACTTTACGCCGGCCTAAAGCCTGTGCCCTTTTTCCTATCTCTTTGTGCGCTGTCCGTCATTCGGGAACAATCTTACGAGATTCTTACAACTGTCCCGCGCTCAACTCACATGTGTCCAAATATGGCTTGCGGATCATGACTACTCGGGTGCGCCGCTGCATCTCTACGCCACATTCGCGATCACTCAAATGCTGTGTAACAAGAAAGGAAAGCCCCGACCATGTCGGGGCTCCTAGCACACTTCAGTTTTGCCTTATAGCTATCACCTCCCTTCTTGAATCGCGCGGGCATTTGCTATGGGCGATGAACGATCGATATACCCTCCCTTCTAAATAATCCATACCCGAGCCGGTGCTCGTTAGTCCGTAGGGGTCGCTGGATGAGCGCCGATCATCCGTATCGGCTAACCAGGCTCAGTCGCTGTCGGCCAGTTCTAAGATTCCTCGAACGCAGGCCTGTAGGGCCAGTGCAAACGAGGCGATGGCTATAATTGAAATGATGCCGATCCACAAGACCGTCATGCTGCTCCTTATCTACTGGTGTAACGAGCTTCACGGTTCATCGTGACCCATCATGACACAGAATATCCCCTTTACCATCGCAGGTGAGTTGCCTTTTTCATACGCAGACTTGTCAGGAATCTCACGCGAATCTCACAGTTTTCGGACTCGCGCCGTGACCACTCGCAATCAGCAGAGATCGATGCTACAATCGTTCATAACCCATCGCCAGATAGGCAGTCCGGGCGAATCTCTGTAGATCGAGTTTGTAACTATGCGTCTTCTCAGACCTTCGGTGCTTTTGGGTGCAGCCGTTGTGTGGCTATTGTGCACGGCGATCTACCATGCCCTCGTGCTCTTCAACGAATCCTCCAGTCTTGTCAGAGAAGCAAGCATGCTTGAGGATTGCGATGGGAACATCGCGGTGGAAATCGTCTATCCCGGCACGCTCCTATCGGATGGCCTGAATGCGACACCGCGCCCGCTGTCTGTTTGGCTGGAGCGCGAGCCTACAGTTCCGGCTAGGTGCGCGAGCCGCACTCCGACGCCCCTGCCTTCTCCCACCCTGCCTGGCACTCCGGCAGCGACGGCCGAACCGACGGCCACTCCGATGCCCTACGAGATCTCGTTCCATCCGTATGATGCCGGCGTGCTGTTCGTGGACAAAGAGGGCGATCCGGCTCCCGCCCACGTCCTCGCGACTCCTGGCAGCAATTCCGCCGTTCCGGGAACGGTTTATCTTCAGCAGGCTTCGCTCATCAGTCGCACCGACAACGTTCGGATGGGCCTCGCAGCCCGCCATCCGGACGGGACATTCCTGATAATAGCTACTCCGGCACAATTGAATGTGAGCTTGGAAAGTAATGGGATTGCCCTTGGGCGACACTTTTTGAGTTTCCTCTTCTCTCCGACCCTTCCCCTACTGCCGCTTGCACTGGCTGTAGTTGGCTATGCCATTGAGCAATGGCAGAAAGGTCAACAGGAACAAGCAGAACGAGAGAAGGAACTGAGGGCTGATCTGGCTGAGATCAGCCGGATCATTTCGCTGGCGCAGCACTCCTCCAGTGACGCGGCACGTCAACTGATGGCGTTGGAGGAAAGGCTGGGGTCGCTGGGAGAGACTCGCCCAGCCCAGATTGATGCTCGCCTCAAAGAAGCCTGGGCAAAGCTTCGAGGCTTGAACTGGCAGATGTCGATCCTTAAAGAAGCGGCGACGTTTCTGGCGAGTGGCGAGTATGGTAAAGCCAGGCGATATGCAAGTATTCCTCGACGTGAGGATGACGAGAGCATCCAATCTCAAGATTTGGAGCGGACGATTGATTTCTGCCGGGCTCAGTTCGACGGGTCTGTGGAGGACTGGCTCAAAAAGACTGCATCACACGATCTGGTCGCTGCACTGGTGCACGTTCGCAGCGATTACGACGACGATAAACTTCACACGCTAGTGGTCAACGCGTTAGTCGATCTGTCAGGGCGCGCCCAATTCGTCCACGATATACACGTGCAGCTGAGCGGAAAAGAAGACGCTCAAAGGATTCTCGCCGAGCCTAAGTTTGTCCCTCGGCTCAAGCAATTGGCCGAAGACCCAAACACATCTGCCGAGGTCAAACGATACGCGGGCGATCTGTTAATGCGTCGGCTCAGCCGCCTGCAATGGCTTCATCTGTGGCCGGAGGAGCAGATCCCGGATCCGCCATTTTTGACCGACTGGCTCCAGGCGGAAGGATTCAGCGCCAATCCATTCGGCCCCGAACGAGCCGAGTTTGATAAGCGGCTTCCGGAGTATCGAGTCGATGACCACGTCGACATGGCTCGCGGGACACAACCGTTGGTCGTGTTCGGCCATCCGGGATCGGGACGATCTGCGACCGCGCTGATGCTCGCTTACACGAGTGAGGAGCCGCCGGTGTCGTCAGGCAACCCTCCCCTGTTCCCGATCTACCACGAGACTTCTCTTGCGGGCGATTTTGGAGGATCAAGCCGCGCTATTCTGGAGGCGATCGCTCGGACAACATCGCGTGCGCTGCTACGCCTGATCGCCGTGCGCCCATACGCCTGGCTAGTGACCTGATGCCTAAATTCTGCAAGGAATAACTTGCCGGGTTCGGCCGCCTGTGCTAGGGTTGGCCATCGATCCGTACCAGAATGGAGTGATGAGCCATGCGCGGTCGCAAGCCTGACAAGTTCGTACTGAAATCGAAAGATGAAGCCTGCTTGCATGAACTGCTGCGGGATGGTCAGCTACCTCTGAAAGTCGCCCGGCGCGCCCAGATCTTGTTGAGCCGCAACCAGGAACAGCAGCGAGTTGTCTTACTGGGTGAGAGAATCGAACAGGACGCGACCACCGTCTGGCGCGTCTGCGAACGTTATCGCCAGGGGGGTTTGCCAGCAGCTCTGTACGATGCCCCGCGTTCAGGTCGCCCACGCGTTTTTTCCCTCCGATGAACGCGAGGCGATTGAAG
>DATDPU010000173.1:0-11975 GCA_035292585.1 Anaerolineae bacterium
AGTTGTTGTCCGAATCCGGCTCCAGGCGGTTGCCGGCGATGTGGTAGCCGGAGGTGTGGCCTGACCAGTTGCTGCCGATGGGGCCGTCGCTGCGATTGAAGTTGTCCAGGATGCCGGTCGATGGGAAGCCGCCGGGTACAGGTGTGGGTGTCTCGGTTGGCGTGGCCGTCGGCGTGTCGGTGAAGGTGGGCGTCGATGTTGGCGTTGGCGTTTGGGTTGGCGCGTCGGTGGCGGTGGGAGTTGGTGTCGGTGTCTCGGCCGGTGTTGCTGTTGGTGTGAGGGTTGGTGTGGGTACGCCAGCCTCAGACACACTCACGTCGTCGATGTACCAACCGGGGGAGGCAGATTGGGATTGGAAGGCAACGAGTTGCATAGAGTCAGTGCGCTGAGGTGAGATGCCTGAAGGAGCCACTGGTGTAAAGGTCGGCGGCGGGGTGAAGGTAGCCGGGGCGGGCGTGCCGCGCGGCTGCGCACCGGGCACAAGCACTTTGTAGATCGGATGCTTCCGGTAGAGCGCGTCACCCGCCGGGGTCCGAGGCAGATACCGGAAATATGCACCGCTGCTGTCATAGGCCCAGCCCAGGAAGATCGTGTTCCAGACATACTTGTAGCCATAGGCTACTGCCTGGTCGTTCGCGTCGTATATGATCCGACCTGCCTGCGGGTACTCTGAACCTGGCTCTTCAAAAGGCCCGTCTTTCACATAGTATTTACCATCTGGCGAATAGGCAGGCTCGCTATGTGCGTAAGCGGGATTGCGCGTGATTATCGTATGCGGCCTATCCGCCAGGAACGCCTCCACCGGCGCTTCGGGAGGCGTGGGGGTTCCAAGGATGGGCGCCGTGTTGAAACTTGTCCGGATGGCATAGGGCAAATCCGGATCAGTCGTGAGGAGCCAGTAGGTGCTCTCAATGCCAGCCACGGCATAGATATGCTCAGCCGCCGCCAACTCACCCAATGAGCCATCCGGCGGTTCAATCATTTGCAACTCCCAGCGCGCCATATCAGAGACGCGCAGCATATGCAAGCCCATAACCAGATGGTCATCATCTACCCAGCGCCCTGGGCCCGTTTTCGCTACATTCTCGTAGATGCGGTTATTCACCAAATCGATCAGGCCCAATTGATCATCCGGGAATCCCACGGCCAGCCAATGACCATCGGGTGACAGAAGGGCACCGCTTGGGTCTGCCTCGGCGGGCACGACCAGTTCCACCTCCCCCAGCACCAGGTCTAGTTTGTTGTAGTCATAGTCGGGGCCGGGGCCGATGCGAATACAGGCGGCGAGCACGGCGCTGATGGCTAGGAGCGCGAGGAGAGCACCTCCATGCTGCCGCCGTCGTCCTGACAGGACAACACCGACTGCCCCGACCAGCAAGGCAGGAACGGTGAAGAGAGCGGCTTGACGCATAGGCGCATCGTCCGAAGACACTGCCGGCGTGGAAGTGGGCGGCGGGGTGAAGGTGGCCGGGGCGGGCGTGCCGCGCGGCTGCGCGCCGGGCACGAGCACTTTGTAGATCGGCCACTTGCGATAAAGTGCATCACCCGCCGGGGTTCGAGGCAGGTATAGGAAATAGGCGCCACTGTTGTCGTAGGCCCAGCCCAGGAAGTAGCTGGCCCAAACATATTTGTAGCCATAGGCTACTGCCTGGTCGTTCGCGTCGTATATGATCTGACCTGCTTGCAGATACTCTGAACCTGGCTCTTCAAAAGGCCCGTCTTTGACATAGTATTTACCATCCGGCGAATAGGCCGGCTCGCTATGTGCGTAAGCGGGATTGCGTGTGACAATAGTATGCGGCTTGTCGGCCAGTTTTGCGTCGACGACTTCAGCCGTTCCTCGAATAGAGAGCATATAGGGATAGGCTGGCTCGGTCGTTACTAACTCGTAGCCGGACGTCAAACCATCAACCGCGTAAATATGTTCAGCGCCTGCCAGCTCTCGCAGCGAGTTGTCATCTTCGTAATAACCATCCAGCCAGTGCAACTCCCAGCGCGCCAGGTCCGTGACGCGAAGCATCTGCCGATCAATCACGAGATGTTCATTGTCCAGCCAACGCGCGGTGCCTCCCCGGCCCAGGTTCTCATACAGATGATTGTTCACCAGGTCGACCAGGCTGAATTCGGAGTCCTGGCTGATGATCACTAGCCACCGCCCATCCGGCGAGAGTTTGGCGTGTAATGTTTGCGCCTCGGCGGGCACGACCAGTTCCACCTCCCCCAGCACCAGGTCTAGTTTGTTGTAGTCATAGTCGGGGCCGGGGCCGATGCGAATACAGGCGGCGAGCACGGCGCTGACGGCTAGGAGCGCGAGGAGAGCACCTCCATGCTGCCGCCGTCGTCCTGACAGGACAACACCGACTGCCCCGACCAGCAAGGCAGGAACGGTGAAGAGAGCGGCTTGACGCATAGGCGCATCGCCCGAAGACACTGCTGGCGTGAAGGTGGGCAGCGGGGTGAAGGTGGCCGGGGCGGGTGCGCCGCGCGGCTGCGCACCAGGCATGAGCACTTTGTAGATGGGATGCTTCCGGTAGAGCGCGTCACCTGCCGGGCTTCGAGGCACGAACCTGAAGTATGCGCCGCTGCTGTCGTAGGCCCAACCCACAAAGATTGTGCTCCAACCAAACTTGTAGCCATAGGCCACAGCCTGGCTGTCGGCGTCATACATCACCCCACCTGCTTGCGTGAGGTTATGGGTTGGATCCTCAAAAGGGCCATCCTTGATGTAGTATTTGCCGTCGGGCGAGTAAGCCGGTTCGGTATATCCGCGAGCACGGTTGCGCGTGATGATCGTATGCGGCCTATCCGCCAGGAACGCCTCCACCGGCGCTTTGGGAGAAGTGGACTGGCCAAGGACGGGAGTAGTTCTGAAGCTCGACCAAATCACATAGGGCAAAGCCGGATCGGTAGTCATGAGCCAGTACCTGGGACCCATATCCACTGCGTGAATATGCTTGGCTGTCGCTAGTTCGCCAAGTGAGCTGGCGGGCGGTTCGATTCTCTGTAACTCCCAACGCGCCATGTCGCTCACACGCAGAATATTGCGACCCATCGCAATGTGGTCGTTGTCCAACCATACCGCAGGTGTGGCGCCTCGATCGAAGGGTCCGTATAGCCGATTATGCTCCAGGTCAATCAGACTATAGCGGATATATTGATAATCTTGCTTCTCGTCATACCCGTAGCCGACCCACAGCCAGCGGCCATCAGGCGATAGAATAGCGCCGCTCGGTTCAGCTTCAGCGGGCACGACCAGTTCCACCTGCCCCCGCACCAAGTCTAGTTTGTTGTAGTCGTAGTCGGGGCCAGGCCCAAAGCGCATGCAGCCGCTCGTCAGCGTGAGCACGCCGATCAGGGTTCCTGAGAAGGTTACCAGCCACCACTTTCGGAAATGCTTTTCGCGCCGCCTCGTGCCCACCCAACCCACAAGCCCGATCGCGCCCAGGAACGGGAGCGCCGCTGTTTCGGCTTGGATCGCATCGGCCTGACTGTTCGAAGCTGCCGGCGTGGAAGTGGGCGGCGGCGTGAAGGTGGCCGGGGCAGGTGTGCCGCGCGGCTGCGCGCCGGGCACGAGCACTTTGTAGATGGGATGCTTCCGATAGAGCGCGTCGCCTGCCGGAGTTCGGGGCAGGTACAGGAAGTAAGCACCACTGTTGTCGTAGGCCCAGCCCAGGAAGATCGTGTTCCAGACATACTTGTAGCCGTAGCCTACCACTTGCCCATTGGTATCATACATGGCCTCACTCAGCTCGGCGATATCATTGCCGGGCGTGTCGAATGGCCTATCCTTAATATAGTATTTACCGTCTGGCGAATAAGCTGGCTGACTTGACCCAAGATATGGATTTCGCGTGATGATCGTATGCGGCCTATCCGCCAGGAACGCCTCCACTGGCGCTTCGGGAGGCGTGGGGGTTCCAAGGATGGGTGCCGTGTTGAAACTCGTTCGAATGGCATAGGGCAGAGCCGGATCGGTGGTCATAAGCCAGTACGTGGCCCCCATGTCCACCGCATAGATGTGTTCAGCGGCGGCCAGTTCGCCCAACGAGCCGGGAGGCGGTTCAATTCTTTGCAACTCCCAGTGCATCATGTCACTGACACGTAGGATGCTGTAGCCGATCGCAATGTGTTCGTTGTCTAACCACATCCATGCTGAGCCACCCGGATCGAAGCGTTCGTACGACCGATTGTGTTCCAGGTCAATCAGGCTGTAACGCGGTCCTTGTTGCGCATCATTCCCGTACCCGACCACGAGCCAACGCCCGTCAGGCGATAGAATAGCGCCGCCTGGTTCAGCCTCGGCGGGCACGACCAGTTCCACCTGCCCCCGCACCAAGTCTAGTTTGTTGTAGTCGTAGTCGGGGCCAGGTCCAAAGCGAATGCAGCCGCTCATCAGGGTCAGCGTGATAAGCGCGCCTGATAACGTCGCAAGCCACCACTTCCGGGAGTGCTTTCCGCGTCGCCTCGCGCTCACCCAACCCATAAGCCCGATCGCTCCCAGGAACGGGAGCGCCGCTATATCAGACGCCGAGAGCGGTGTCGGCGTGTTGTCGACTCGCGCCATGCCGCCCGCGCCTATCTGTTTGAGGTAGAACGCCAGCACTACTTGCTGTCCGGCGTAGGCGCTCAGGTCAATCGTAACCGGCGCCCATTCGGCCAGGCTCTCGGTTTGGGTGTACACCGGTTTCCAGCTCAAACCACTATCCGCTGAGACTTCAACCATGCCGATGCTTCCGGCGGGCAGGTCGAACTTGTGCCAGAAGGTGAGCGCAGGCGCTGCCGCGCCGGTCAGGTCAACCTGGCCGATCAACTTCAACGCGGAGTCAGGTTGGTCGCTACGCCAGCTGGTGGAGCCGCTACGGCTGGTCTCGGTCGTCGTGATAAAGCCATTGATCTCCAGCCAGTTGTTTTCGGGTGACTCCATGTCGTCATCGAAGGGCAGCGAGTGAACGACGGGCGGCGGCGCATTCCGCAGCGCCACGTCGTCGATCGTCCACTCGTTATCGCCGGTGTCCCGGAAACGCAGCGATAGGCTCGTGTTGGCGTAGGCACTCAGATCGACCGTCGCCTGCGCCCAGGCATCGTCCGCGTAGGGTGGCGTGGCGTAGACTTCCGTCCAGGTCTCGCCGCCATCTGTAGACACTTCGACCGCGCCGGCAGCATCCGGAGTCAGGCGATGCCAGAAGGTGAGCTGCGGATTAGATACGTTGGTCAGGGTGAATGTTCCTGCGAGTGTCAACCTTGCATCGGATGCCTGGCTGCTCCAGGCGTGTGACGAGCTGTGAGGATTGTCTTCGCTCCATTCCCAGCCATCCGTCTCCCAACGCCGCCAGCCTTCAAAGTCGTCTTCAAACGGAATGGTAAAGACACCAGGTGGCTGAATTGCCTCCACGCGGATGTCGTCCACCAGCCAGCGATCAGTTGGGGTAGATGGCAGCAGGCGGAAACGTAGAAGTATCGGGGCGGATCCGGGTTGCGTGAGGGGCGTCAGGTCGAGCGCGCGGCGCTCCCAGGCGATTTCACCGTCCGGTTGGGCGCCGATCGTCTGCCACGTCGCCCCCTCATCCTCGGAGAGCTCGATAGTCGCCAGTGCGCCGGGCGCGAGCGACTGGTGGCTATTAAACGTTAAACGCGCCTGGCGCGCGGTCGTCAAGTCGAGCGGGGTAGTTAACGTCAGGGTGAGCGGTTGACCCGGCGCAGGAGCAGCCGCCGCGTCACTCGCCCAGGCGGGTGGAGCGGCATCGCCATCTTCCGAGGTTGCGCCCCAGCCGCCTTCGGCCAGCCACGGGCCGTCGGCAGAGCTATCTTCAAAGAAGACCTCACCTATGACCGGTGCATAGCTCACTGTTGCCGTCGCCACCTGGCCGGGGCTCGCTGTGCCGCTTGTCATGCCCAGAAACTTCGCACCCGCCGCGCCGACGCGATGAGCAGTAACCGCGTAGACGCCATCGCCGGTACCGGTTGTCGTGAGGATGTAATCGCCTTCCCGGTCGCCGGGGATCAGGATAAACTCCATGTCGGTGTCGTTGCCGGTGTAGAACGCGCCGGGGATTTCGTTGACGATTTGCCCGCCGGTTGAGTCGTAGCCAACGCGCCGGCCCAGCGGATCGGTCACCATCACATCCACCGGCGAGTGAACGATGAAGGCCAGGAAGGCGCCCAGGTTATCAAAGAAGAAACGCGGCCCTGTATAGGGTGTGAAGATTGGGAAAGGATTATTCCGAATCGCTGTCAGGGGCAGATCGTACCCGGTCAGAATTGCGGCCACCGCGCTCTGTGTTTTTCGGCCGGCCACAATCAGCTTGTGCCCACCATCCTTATCGCCTTCGGGTTCAAGCCCAACCTCTATTTGGTTCTGCTCAGAGAGAGTTAGCAGGGTGCTTTCATTGAGGTTGGTGCTATACCTTGGGATCAGGTCATCGCCAAAGTCTTGGAAATTGGGTGGATCTGTTCGTTTCCCATTCGGCCAGGGTGAGACAGAAGGGATATAAATACCCAGGCAGGCGCCCAGAATAGTCAGACCAATACAGTATGGCTCGGTTGGCGACGACGGTTCCACCGTGTAACTCTGCACAGTCGGCAAGCTGCCGTTGAAGATCACGTACAGATTGTCGGCCGGGACATGGTTGAGCAACGTCTGGATACCGGCCGAGCCGTTCAGACCGTCGGCACCGTCGAGCAGGGGGTTCGGCGGGCGGCCATCGGGCGAACCGGCCGCGGGGAAGGGATAGGGAGTCCCGCCGGTGTCTACCAGATAAGAGTAGCCGCCGACGATGCCCTGGTCGGGCAGCATCTCGGCCAATGAGCGGATGCCCCGGAACTGTCCATTGCCCTTGATTTCGCTGCTATGTGACAAATCGTACCGGGCTTCCGTCGGGCAAAGGGCGAAGGCGCTCAATATCTCACTGATGTTGCCTACGAGCGCAATCTCGCGCAGGATGAGCGGGAGCGTATGGCAGAGTTCAAACGGCTGAGGCTCGTACTGATCCACGATTAAGTATGGCCAGACGATATTGTCCATCAGCCATGGCAACATGCTGGCGCTGAAGAGGCCGCCGCTATCCGGCGCCACCTCGGTTCCTAAATAGGTTCATTGGGAACTGCCGTGATCGCAGGCTTGACAGGGCATCTGTGCTGCCACATACGGTGGGTTGCTCGCTCGACAATGCACATATACGGCGACGAACATCAGTTCGCCACGGCAACTCCCAGAGAGCCCCTAAATAATCTCCCCAGGTGAGCCCCTCCCGGGTGTTATACGTCACCGGAAAGCCTCGGTGCGGCGTGGCGATGAAAACCGCCTTGCGCACGTCGTCGTTGTAGGGACAGGCCGAGCTATCGTCGGCCACACGCTCCCGCCCCATGTTTTCCAGGTAAGTGCGCAGGACGACGCCACCCATGCTGTGGACGATCACATCGGCTTGACCATCCGGCGCGATCACACCTCCGGAATCCGGCACGGAGTCTCGCAGCACGTCGCGCAGCCAACAGGCGGATATCTGATTGCTCTGTCGCCAGTCGTAAAGGACCGGGAAGAGAGTTTGGTTCAACTGATAGCCCATCTTCATCAGGTTTTCGAGCAAGGGGTTGTACGATCCAATGAAAGGCTCCAGCTTCGCATTATTTGAATCAGCGTCGTCCCAGCTGGTGATCACGGCGTTGGTCGGCGGCATCGAGCCGAGGATGCCGTGCAGGAAGACGACGGGGTGAATTTGCGCCAATGGAACCTGAACTATCGAAGAATCAGAACTATCTTGCCAGATTGCAGAGAATTCTAGGGTGGTGGCCTCAGACGGTTGCACCCAGAGGCGCCAACGATACTCAACTGTATCGCCCGGAGCGATGGACTCATTACATGTCGCACGGTGTACTGAGACGGAGAATCCAGCCGATGGTACATCACCACAGGAAACGGGCTGGCCGTTTCGCTCTGCAGCATACACATAGAAGCGTCCACCTGAAGTGCTCAAGGCGGAGAAGTCGAACAGGCCACTTTCAACACTGTCGGACCGGTTCTGAAGAATAACCGTCACGGTCAATGGATTGGCGATCGTCTCAACAGCTGACCCGGCATTCAGCATCGGCCAGCCTTCGTCGTTCAGCTTCAGCGCTGACACTGGATTGCCGCCCGAATCAGTGACCGCAAGGCAGACCAGACCGGAACACGGGGGAGGCGTTCCGGCCAGCGTCGTCACAAAAGCGTCCGAGCCGCCGTTCAACGTTTGCGGCTGCGCTGGAAAGTCGCTCGAGCGCGTTTGGCCCGTCACGTAAGTGTCTCCGCCGAATTTCGCCGCAATGCCCCAGCCAGCATCGTCACCGCTCCCGCCCAAATAGGCCGAGTAGGTTAGCCCGCTCCCAGACGGGTTGACCTTAGCGATAAAAACATCGGAACCGCCGGTAGACGAGCCGGCCTGCGGGAAATCCGGTGAATTCGTCTGGCCGGTCACGTAGGCGATACCGGGGGCACTCGACGCAATGCTCTCCGTCGCAATCCCATTCCCCCAATCCGCACCGCTGCCGCCCAGATAGGTTGAATAGCCCAGCGTATAGGGGCCGGTATCGATGCGTGTCACAAAAGCATCGGACGGACCGCCAAGCGATGTGTCCAGGGCGCCGGCTGTCGTCGGGAAATCCGGCGAACTGGTTTGGCCGGTCACGTGAATGCCCCAGGGGCCACCGATAGCCATGATAGCAATGCTATGACCAGCATCCGCGCCGCTGCCGCCCAGAAAAGTGGAAAAGGTTGATGGAACGCTCGTATTAGGTACATACGTCACAAAAGCGTCGGTTGGTCCTCCGAGCGATGGGTCCAGCGCCCCGGCAGTCGGGAAGTCCGACGAACTGGTTTGGCCGGTCACGTAGACATTGCCGTAATAAGTGAGAGATACCCCCAGGCCGACGTCATCATCACTGCCGCCCAGGTAAGTGGACTGCTCCAATGTCGCGCCGTTCAGCCTTGCCACGAAGGCATCCAGACCGCCGTTGTACGATGAATCGGATGCGGATTGAGTCGGAAAATCCGATGAGCGGGTTTGTCCGGTAACGACCACTTTGCTGATACTGTTCACGGCGTTTGCGGCGACTTGATCCCCGGCGGCCACGAATGGGGGATAGAGCGTATAGGGTCGATCGCGTGGAATCACCAGGCAGTCAAAGCAGACTTGGATATAGACGACAATTGAGCGACCGGCATCGTCGTCGCTGCCGCCGAGATAAGTGGAATAATTGAGCGAGCCATCTGGGTTCAGCATCGTCACAAAAGCGTCGGTATTGCCCCCCAGCGAGGAAGCGTACGCCGCCTGCGTCGGGAAGTCGCTCGAGCGCGTCTGTCCGGTAATATAGGCCGCTCCGGTATTATCGACGGCGATGCCGGAACCGATATCATCGCCGCCGCCGCCCAAGAAGGTGGCGTAGACCAACTGACCGGCCGTATCTACTTTTGCGACAAATACATCGGTAGCGCCGTTTTGAGTCTGGCCTGTGATATAAGCGTTCCCATTCGGGTCGAGCGCAATGCCGTAACCCACATCGTCACCGCTGCCGCCGAACAGAATCGAGTAGGCCGAGCTGGCTTGAGCGGGGGTCGATGCGGATGCGTGCTCGGCGTCGCGCGCAGATAAGTCTGAGCCGGGAGAGGAAGCAAAGGGCATCAGCACTTGATTCGCATCGATGCTGGGTTGGACACCACGCACCCTTTCAGATACGCCTGCTTCCAGCATGGGCGCGCCGACGACTTCAAGCAGCGGCAGTGCGAACTGACCGGCAGCAGTTGTGATCTGCAATTGATCGCCATCGAGTGCAATTCGATCTGCGCCCGCGAGGTGCAGACCTACGTGGCCAAGGTGAGCGCTATCCCTCACGACCAGTCGCCAGGCCCACGCGCCGCTTGCGCTCGTGATTTCGAGGTCGATACCCGGGTACAGGTCAATGTAGCGGATGCCGCTCCAGACGGGCACATGGGTGCGCCATTTCGCTGGATCATCGCCGATGAAATAGGAAACGGTGGTATCCAGCCGATTGATGCCCTGGATACGGGGCTGGGGGTTGGCGCCTTCAAAGCTGAGGCGCAGGTTAACGCTGACACGAGGCGTCACAGGCCGAATGGCATCGAATGAATCGCGGCGCTCAACCTCAACCGGATTCGGCGGCACAGGCGGTTCGAGCAGAGTCAGGGATATGGCGTCCGGGGCAAAAGAGACGGCGCCTTGTCCGCTCTGCGCCTGGAATCGTACCGCCGCGTCAAACTGTCCCACGTTTTCGACGAACAGAGCATGGCCGTTCAGCTGCGCGGTTGCGACGTGAGCGGAGCGAAAGGGAGGAACGCTCTGCGAGGGTAACCCTTTGCCGCCAGCGATGTGGGAAGGCTCGGTCGGCGATGGCTCAAATTGAGACGGGCGAGCAACGGATTCGACGAGTGTAGGTGAATCGAGAATGGCCAGCTGGGATGAGGCGGGCCTCAAACTGAACCCCACTGAGCTGAGCAACATGCCCATAATGACAAGCAGATCAATAAGCCCATTCGCTCGACACGTATAGCGCAGCATCGTGATCTCCTTTCTCAAGTTCACAGTTGGCAAGGCTGTGTGCCCTTACGAGCGCAGTGTTGGCTCTTCCGGTTTCGATCGGCAGCCAGCTTCAAGTGCCGACCAGTGGATAGGCATGCGAAGGTCTCGGACACCGAATAGAACGGCCAGTGCCTTGTGCCGCCGTCGTAGTCGTAGGTGGCGATCCACAGCCGGTTACCCTCGAAGGCGAGGTCGTTGATATAGTCGACCTGCCAGCGATGATCCTGCCGGCATTGCCAGTTCGTCTTGGTATTGACGGTGGCGGGGTGTGGCCCCAGCTAGCGAATGTAGAGCGCTCGAGCGAGCGTCCGATAGTCGGCAGCGGACTTGCGTTTGAACGAGACTTTCGACCTGATCTGTCTCCTGTCGGTGACTCACTTGGATGGCGAAGGTCAGGGCAAGGTGGAGTGCTCGATACCATCGCGATACAGCATACTCGCTCGGTTGGTCGAGATAGGCACATCGCGTTGAACCCGATCCACGACCCGCGGCGGACTGTCGGATCACACGCCAACTTAAGGCGTGCCGCCGCCGAAGTCATCGAGCGCCGCACCATCAGCGTTGATGAACCACAACCCGATGTAGCCACCACTGCTGTAATACGGCCAGCCACTCACATCCCGCGTCGCCAACAGCACCCCGTTGCGATACACCTTCACCTGCCCATCCGCCGTCGCTCGCGCGCCGAACTGGTCGCCCTCCGCCAACGTCACCGCGATGTCTGCACCGCGCTTGACCCAATCCTGGCTCGGCGTATACGTCCATACTTGCGCCACGTGCGACGCGGCGTCGTACAGCACCTCGATGACGCCACTGCTCCACGAGTTGCTCGACTGCGACTTGAGCAGCAGGTCTTGTTCCTGACCCTGGGCATCGACGCTCACGAAGGTGACGAACGCCTCCTGGTCGGCGCCGAAGGCTGAGGCGTTCCAGAAGATGGCATTGTCGCCGGCGCTGAGGACGACCTGGTTACTGGCGATGGTGTAGCCTGAGGTCGCTCCCGACCAGTCGCTGCCAATGCCGCCGTTACTGCGATTGAAGTTGTCCAGGATCGTCGTCGCGGGGAACCCCGATGGTGTGGGCGTGGGGGTAGGAGTCGGCGTGGGCGTATCAGTCGGTACCGGCGTGCCCGTCGCTGTGGGTGCTGGAGTGTGCGTCGGCGTGGGTGTGCCGCCGACAGTTCCGCCGCCGAAGTCATCGACAACGGCATCGGATGCGTTGCTGAACCACAGCCCCAGGTAGCCGCCGCTGGCATAGTACGGCCAGCCGCTCACGTCGCGTGTGCCCAGCAGCGTGTCGTTCTGGTACACTTCCACCAGGCCGTTGGCCTTCGCCCGCGCGCCGAATCGGTCGCCGGGGTTGAGCGTTACCGCGATATCGGCCCCGCGCTGCACCCAACCCTGGGCGCTG
>DATDPU010000174.1:0-8737 GCA_035292585.1 Anaerolineae bacterium
CACGTCTCGCGGGGTCAGATTACACTCAGGCGCCGGGCACGTTTCTGCTACAATCTCGGTGGGCATGGTCTCCAGTCTCCTTCCAACTTGCCAGTTGTTGGAGAAGGATACCATGCCTAACTTTGCGCTGTAATACTAGTATCTCATGAAGAAATTGTGCTAATTGTCTCCTATACGGATGTAGATAAACGTCAGAGCTGCTTAACAGGGTGCATAGAAGTAGATTCACCTCTTGAGTTCAAATACACCCTCGAGCTCGCCCCCAACGACAAGACCTCACCTAATATCGAGATGAAGGCAGCTCCAGGAGGGGCCAACTGTGGCGCGCCCCCCAAACGCCTGATCGAAGTCCAAGACCTACCGATCGGTCAGGCTGTTGGCTTAAAGAATGTTACGGTGATCGATCGCGCCAACGGCGCCACGCTTGTTACAGTTGCCCCTAACCCTCCCACCGACCCGTATAGCTTCCTCGTCCCTGTCGGCGTTTTCAGCGTATTGGTTGAGGCCACTGATCTCGTCGGCAACTCCTCCCAGCGAATCTTCACCGGCGCGCCCGGTGGAGGCGGCGGGTGTCCAGGCGATTTAAATCCCGATGACAACTACTCGGTCGCCAGCTCAAACGCGCCCGACTTTCCGCTGCCACCCGCCGCTCCACCTGTCTCACGCATCGCTATTCTCGACCGGGGTTACCCCGATGCAACCGCCGCGTTTTTCAAGTGGGTGGGCGAGCCGGCCGGCTTAATCGCTGACGAATTCGATCCGGCGAGCACGTTAACAGACTATCCAATCCTGGCCCTGCCATCCGGCAGCCTGTATGGGCAGAATACCTCGCCCGCGTTCCGCGCTCGCCTCGAAGAGTACGCGCGTCTCGGCGGCGTCATTCTCGCGTTTGATCAACCCTATGGTTCAGACTATACGGCCCTGCCCGGAGGACAGGTCAACGGTTACGGCTGGCAAGAAGACTATTCCTGCTTCCTTAACGCATTCTATCTGGCTGATGCTCATCCCATCCTCTCCGGCTTCGATAAGCCACGCCTGAATGTCCACGCCGACGGTTACTTTGCTGCTTGGCCCGCAGACGCAACTATTCTTCTTCGCCGCTCGGTGAACGGCCAGCCCGGCGCATTGCTGTACCCCTATGGCGCGGGCTGGGTGTTCGCCACGACGCTGTACGACGATTGGGGCATCGCCAACGGGCAGTACGCCGGCGATGCGCGCGTCCTTGTGCGCGACCTCGTGTCTTGGGCGCTCCTCTCCCCTGGTAGGGGGGAGCCAGAGGGGGGGCTGCCCGCCTACCGCCCCAACGATGCCGTTTCGCTATCCATCCCGCTCACCAATACCAGCCCGCTTACGGTGACGGCTGTTCAGCTGGCGCTCGTCACGCCCGCGCGCCAGTTCGCCTTCACGCGAACGATCACGATTGAAATTGCGCCCGGTCAGTCCCTGGCCGTTCCCTTCACGACGACCGCGTCCCTGCCGCTCGGTATCTGGAGCGTGCAACCCACCCTGCTCAACGAGCAGCGTCCAATCCCTAATCTCCAATCTCCCCCTTCTGCCTTCATCGTTCACAACCCACCTGCCGCCGTCGCGCCCGACAACGATCTTTCACTGAGCGTCACCGCGCCGGATAACGTCTTCTTCAAGTCCGACGAAGCGACCTTCACCTTCCACGTGTTCAATCACACTCCGGAGGAACGCACGGCGACCGTCCGCTATGGATTGCCGCATCACTCGAGCGACAGCGGCGACTACGCCACATACGGCGGGCATGACCAACTGAGCAGAGTGCTCATCGTTCCGGCTAACGACGAGGCGACCTTCACCTGGACCGTGCCGGTGTTTAAAAACCTGGATACCGTCTGGGCGCGCCTGGAAGAAAACGGCGTGCGGGCCTGGTTCAACGTCGAGACGATCTCGCCCGATGTCGACTTGCAAATGACCCTCGTCGATGCGCCGCCGTATGCCCTGGGCCGGCCGCTCAGCGTCGTGTTCACCGCCACCAACTACTCGCCACTGCCCATCACCCCGACATTGGCCTTCAACGTCCGAGGCGACAACGGGCTTTACCGCATCACCCGCTACAGCCAGAATGTGCCTTGGCCGCTGCCGGCCGCGCTGCCCTCGGGCGAGGGTGCGCAAGTGACAACCACGCTGACCTTCAGCCTGACAAAGGTTACCAGTCTGTACTCGGGCAAGTACGATCCCACGCGCGGCGCGTTCCTGACTGCCGGGTTGACCGCCGGCCCGGTCTTTCTCGACGCCGCTGGCGGTACTCAGATCGTCGTAGATGATACACTGTTCGCCCTCTCGGCTGAACCGGTAACACCGTGGGTTGCCGGCCAAACTGAATCGGTTTCGATCACGCTCAGCAACCGGCATCCCACGCTGGGTATGACCGGTATGCTCACCGCGACGTTGCTCGATCCACAGCGAGTCGAAGCATCGTCGGCGACGCAATCCATCAACCTGGCCGGTGGCCAGACCACGGTTCTGGACGTACCCTTGTCGATCGCGCCTGACTTGCAGCCAGGCGCTTATCTGCTGCTCGTCAATGCCACCGATGGTTACGGTGTGCTGACGCGCACGGTGCAGATGCCGACGACTCAGTATGCTGCGCCAGCCCGGTTCGATCGACCTGCCTATCGCGCGGGCGAGGCCGCGTACCTTACCGCGCAGGTCTACAGCCATGGCCCTTTCCGCCCCAGCCTGGACGTTCAAGCCCAGGTCGACGATCTCGACTATTCAGCGACACAAACCGTTTCGCCGCCTGTAAATGGATACTCCACCATCACCTTTACGCTAGCGCTGCCACCCGATCTACCCGCCGGCGCGCATCCGGTCACGCTCACTTACCGCACTTCAGCCGGTCAAGTCTGGGCTTCTCGGGCGCTCAACCTAAACATCGTCCAACCAGCCCTGCAAGTCGAGCTGGGGCAAACCACGGCCGAAGCAGGTGACACGCTCGCCGTCACCATCACCAACCTTGGCGGCGCGATTGCCAACGCCGAATACGACTTGATGTTATACGACGCGCTGAATGTTCCGGTCCAGCCACTGTATGGGACTCTGGAGGCTATGGCTGTCGACGAAGCGCAGACGGTCAGCCTGGATATTCCACTTGAAGCCGAGTCGGGCACCTACTTGCTGCGCGGCATCGTGCGCGAGACCGTGACGGGGCAGAGCGATGACGTGGCCTGGCCGGTAGAAGTGATCGGCGGCTTGAGCGTCGACCTGGAAGCGCAAGCCGAACAACCCCTCTACGCCTCCGGGGAAGCCGCCACGCTGGTCATCACCCTGACCAACACCGGCGCGGCGCTGACCGGCGCGCAGCTCGACCTGCAAGCCGAACCGACGACGCGCCCGCTGGCATGGGGCGCCTTCCACAGCGGCATCGACCCGCTGCCCGTGGACTATATCAACGACCTCGCCTTCGAGGGCAACCTGCTGTGGATCGCCACCTACGACTACGATGGCGGCGCCGCCGTGCTCGACGATGGCGGCACGCCCTTCGACAAGTCGGACGACCAATGGCAGTCCTTCATGCAAGAAGACGGCCAAGAGAATGGCCTGGGCTGGAATGAAATCACCCAGATGGCGATCGACGCGGACGGTCGCAAGTGGTTTGGCTCCTGGCATCACGGCTTCAGCGTGCTCGACGACGGCGGCACACCCTTCGACAAGATCGATGATCAGTGGGCCGTGTTCGATGTCTCGCCGGACATGCTGGAGAATTCCGTGTGGGACATCGCGATTGACCCCAGCGGCCGGAAATGGCTTGGAACCCCGACCGGCTTGACCGTGTTCGACGACGGCGGCACGCCGTTTGATCCCACCGACGATGCCTGGGCGAGCTTCTCGGTAGAGGATGGGCTGACCGGGGGCGCGGCCAACGCGGTGGCGATCGACGCCGCGGGCCGCAAGTGGATGGGCGCGAACAACGTACACGTGCTCGACGATGGCGGCACACCCTTCGAGAAGTCCGACGACCAGTGGCTCACCTTCACGCCCCAGGATGGCCTGGCGCACAGCAAGGTCTGGCGTATCGTGCTGGACGATGACGGGCGCAAGTGGTTCGCCACCGATGGCGGCGCCAGTGTCCTGGACGACGGCGGCACGCCCTTTGAGCCGGCCGATGATCAGTGGCAGACCTTTGACGAGGCCGATGGCTTGTTGTCCAACATCACCCGGGTCGTGTGGATCGACGGGCAAGGGCGCAAGTGGATTGGCTCTTCGGGCTTGAGCGTCCTGGAGGATAACGGCACGCCCTTTGACGAGTCGGACGATACCTGGGTGAGCTACACCACCCGGCAGGGTCTGGCCGGTCGCTACGTGCGCGCGCTGGGCAGCGCTGGCGCCGACGAGCCGGTGTGGATCGGTACGGAAGAAGGCTTGAGTGTGGTCGAGCCGCAAGCGGAGCTCGCCCTTCCGGGCTGGCAGACCAGTGTGCCGGTCGATCTGGCCGAAGCGGAATCGACCACCATCACAGTATCCACCGAGCCGTTGGCGCAGACCGGCAAGTATCGGCTCAGCAGCCAGTTGCGGTCGAATGTGGGCCAACGCTTAGCCGCCTCGCAGGGCGCCTTCTACGTCTTCCCCGGTGAGACCACCGGCGGCCTCTTCAAGCGTGCACGAGGTTGGGCGATTCCTTCCCGGCAGACCACGTCCACTCCGCCGCTGGCGGTGATGTTGGAAGTTTCGCCAGCGCTGGCACGCCCTGACGAGGAAATCACCTTGAGCGGCGCGGTCTACAACTACAGTGCCAGTACGCTCCAACCGACGCTCGTCATCACCCAGGACGGGGTGCTGCTCTACACCGCCGATCCGTTCACCCTGGAACCCGGCGAGAGCTCTGCCTTTGCTACGACCGCCCTGGCGCCCTTCGTGGGCACGACCTGGTTTGAGGTTGCGGGTGAGGTTGTAGGAGGCGACTCCAGTCGCCGAGTTACCGTTGAAGAAATGGTCGAGGTCGTCCAGCCTGCCATCTACGCCCAAATCGAGGGGCCGCTGGTGGTTGGGCGCGCGCCGTTCTCGCTGACTGCAATCTTGAACAACCTTAGCCCCATAGCGGCGCACGTCGATGTGGATTGGGCAGGTGTCTTGGAGACGTTCGACATTCCGGCGGGCGAGACGCGGCTGGTGCAAGCAACGTTCCAGACCGACCAGAGCGCCACGTACCTGCTCACCTTGAGCGGCGATGTCGACGAAACGCTTGCGCACGACGTCACCTTTGGCGAAGCGGTAGAGGCGGTGTTTGCGCCACAGCCAACCTACCCGGCAGGCCGCATCGAGATTCCGTATACGTTCACCAACATCGGCCAACTCGACGTCGAGTTCACGACCGTCGTTACCCTTTCCAGTCAACAATCAACAATCAACAGTCAGCAATTAGCCACCTTCCTCCCCATCGGGCTAACCACTGAGGGTATGCTCGTCTTCGAGGATGTACCGGCCGGCGACTACGTGCTGGAGTACGCTACACCGTACCAGACCGAAACCGTTTCCTTCAGCGTCATTCAACCCGATCAAGTTGCGCTGGACTGGAGCATCGGCACAGCGCCGAGTTCGACGCTATCGGTCACCGCCATCTTGACGAATACGGGCGCTAATGTCGTAACGGGCACGCTGGCGTTAGCAAGTGAATTCGCCAGCGATAGTCTCAGCTTTACACTTGAATCGGGTTTGATGCTGACGCAGTCATTGGCGCTAGATCTGTCAGGGGTTACAGCTGGCGTATATCCCATGACACTCACGTTTCAACATGAAAATGGTCGTCTCCTGGCGACGCGCACTACGACGATCAGTGTTCGCGGGCCGGATATTGTCTTCACCACACTTCCAACGGCCACATTGACGAGTGGTGAAGTGGTCAGTGTGGCGTTTGGCATCGAGAATCGGGGCGATCAGGCCGCGTTGGCAGAACTGGCTTTTGCCTTTGCCGATATGGAGAACGAAACCCAAGCGGTCTGGCTGGATCCGGGTCAAAATGCCGAGGTCGCTTTCGGCTTTTACTTGCGCGACGATGTGACTTCGGATGTGTACATCGCAACCTATGCGCTCGCCTCCGCGGGGGTGACGGTCTCCAACGGCGAGTTGGCGCTGGAAGTCGACGGAATCGACATCGGGGTCAAAGTGACGACCGATGCGCTTTACTATTCGCCGGGCGCAACCGCCGGTCTGACGCTCAGCGTGACCAACCAGAGCATGCGGCCGGCGCCCGAGCTATATGCCCTGGTGCGCTTCAATAGCGAAGTCTACACGCAGCCGTTGAGCTTCTCATCAGGTATGGCCGTCGTAGATTTCGACCTCACGGCTCGCTTTGACGGCGATGTGAGAGTCTTCTATGGCGTCTACCATCAGGGCGCCGACCGGGCTATCCACCTCAACACACTTTACCTCTATGAGTTCGACCCAGCGTTGACGCTGGTCAGCAATCGACAGGTCTATCAGCCGGGCGAGGCCGTGCAGGTGACTATCGTAACGACGGCAACCGGACAGTTGAGCGTGGAAGCGCCGGGTTACGCGGCTACGCTTCAGTTGCCGCTGTCCAACTTCCAGTTCAGCTTGCCGTCTGCGATGGCGCGCGGCACGTACGCCATCCGCTACATGCTGTCCGGCTGTGAGTGTTCGCTGGACAACGAAACCAGAGAGTATCTGTTCGACGTCGCCGCGCCCGAGCTTAAGGCCACCACTGCGCGGACAATACTCGCTTCGTCAACGGTCACGCTGGAACTCGATGTGGCGGCCAGCGATCCGCTGGCGGCCACGCTCCGTGCGTGGATCATCTCTCCAGAGGGGCAGTTCGGCCCAAGCGTGGAGCAACCGGTTACCCTTCAGGCGGTATCTAACAATCACATCAGCGTCAGCGTGCCGCTAACCACATCGGCGCTGGGAACCTACCGGCTGGTGTATCAGCTGGTCGATCCGCTTCAACCTGACGTGGTTTATTCAGCCGGCACAGAAGCATTCGATATCGGTGGCGTGGCGCTGCTGGGCTTACGCCTTGACCGTGACGACTATCCAAATGCGACGGATCCTGTCGTGGTTGAGGCAACACTCTATGCCGACAGCCCGCAAGCCGCGAGTGTCTCGCTCCAGCTCGATGGCGCGGCTGCTGGCAATGAGAACCTCGCACTTGTAACCGGTACGCAGGAGATCAGCCTGACGGTGCAAGGTCCCATTATTCCTGGCTGGCACAATCTGGCCGCCATGCTGGCTGTCGACGGACTAACGTCGACAACCGCACTACGTCTCGCCTATGGTGAGCAAGTCGCCGATCTGGTTGTCAGCATGCCCAGTCTGGTCGTCGCCCGCTCTGGACTGACGGGCACGCTGGAAGTCTTTGTGCGCAACGCGGGTGGCGAGAACGCACCGGCTACAATGATCCAGATATGGGATGGTGCTCCGGGCAGCACACTGCTCGGCCAAGTCGCTGTACCTGCATTGGCTGCCGGATCAGGAACCTGGGTGCAATTGACGTGGGACTTCCAGGGTCAGGGCGGCAACCATACCTTGTATGCTGTGGCGGATGCACTCAAGCAGGTCGCTGAGTTCTACGAAGAGAACAATACGTCCAGCGCTACCGTGAATGTTCCCGGCTTTGCGTTACACGTATCGACTGATCAACCCCTCTACGATCCAGGTGCGGTGGTGTCGATCACCGTTTCTGCTGCGAACCTGCGGCCGAACGGGGACCTGACGCTCGCCCTGACGACCACCGTCGCCTACGAATGGACACAACCGATATTCGAGGATGTTCGCGGCCTGCTTGTTCCAGCCGGTAGCCAGGCAGAGGTGACGATTCCTTGGAACACGCCGGCAGAGACTCCAGGTGGTCTATACAGCTTGCAGGTCTCAGGACAAGAAGGGCAGGAAGGGCGCTCGGTCTTTACAACCCTCCGCGTGCGTGACTCAGCCAACTTTGTCGCCTCGCCGTTGAGCGGCACGGTACCGCTGAGTGTGACTTTCAGCGACCTATCTACACCGCTAGGTGGGATTGAGGCCTGGCTGTGGGACTTCGGCGACGGCAGCACAAGCACCGCGCAGAACCCCACGCAGGTCTACACCCAACCAGGGAGTTATACGGTAACGCTCACAGTGGCCGCAGGTTCAGACGTATACACCAAGACCCGGCCAGCCTACATCGAAGTTGCGTCCAACATCGCCCTAGACTTCAGCGGCCAGCCGGTGACGGGAACGGCACCGCTCACCGTCAACTTCACCAACCTCTCCACGCCATTAGGTGAAGTTGACGCCTGGCTATGGGATTTCGGCGATGGCATCACCGACACGTTGCAGAACCCAACACATGTTTATCCCCAGGCCGGGACTTATACCGTCACTCTGACCGGATTCGCTGGAGCCATACAATACACCATTGCCAAGACCAGCTACATCTTAGTCAGTACCCTCCCAACTCCAACGCCTACGAACACGCCGACGCCAACGCCGAGCGAGACGCCGACCCCCATTCCAACTCCCACTGCGACCAATACCCCAACTGAGACAGCGACAGCCACACCAACCCAAACGCCATCACCCACATCGACGCCCACCTTCACCGACACGCCGACGGCCACGCCAACCGAGACACCCACATCTGTACCCGGCGGCTTCCCATCGACCGGCATCCTGGACAACTTCAATCGCAGCGACGGCCCCATCGGCAGCAACTGGTCAGGCCACACCTCCGGCTACCACATCGCCGGCAACCGCCTGGAGCCGGATTCGGACAACAACT
>DATDPU010000175.1:0-65640 GCA_035292585.1 Anaerolineae bacterium
TACATGCACAAGCGCATCCACTCGTCGTTAGGCTACCTCACCCCGGTGGCGTTCGAGTCGCAATGGTTGGCCCAGCAGGCCGCCGCCAATGTTGTTTAAGCCACGCCGTTTTTGTGTCCAGCTTTCGGGGCGCAGTTCACTCCCACGCCCAAACGGCTACAGGCAAGGCACTCAATGCCGCCACAAGAAGCACTGAAAAAAGAAATTTCCTTCTCTTAGTCATTTTCATTTCTCCCTTCATCTGATGTTGTTTGGCAAACATTCATGAGGATTGCAACACACCCCTAGCAAGAGTTGTTTGCCATTTCCAAGGCTTAGAGTATCATTGGCTTATCATGTGGCTGTCATATAACTATCACACGACCCTAATGGGAACCTTCCGAGTTGAACTCTTGGTCAGCACTTACGAAGATTTTCTCTTTAGGCCGCCCCACTTAAGATACAAACCTGCCTGGTTGGCTCACTGCTAATCTTGAATCATTCCCGGTAAGTTGTTGACACAATATTCGACCAATCGGCATTACAGATTCTTGTGATGTTCTGGGCAACTGAACAAGTCGCTGCTCCACGCGCCAGTTGAAGACCCAGTGAGAGCAGTGAGTTGCTAATGCTGAACGTGAGCTAAGTAATTCTTCATCTTGCTCTCGCCCATGTTCAGGGTGTGACCCGCCATCCTACTTCACCCCACCCCATCACACTTCGCTTCACGTTACACCCTGGTTGAGAAGACTGTGTGGCATTAACGGAATGTGTCAAGCAAGTGCGGCGGCATGCTAGCCGTTACAACTAGCTCTTCATGTGCATGACAATGCGTATGCTAGAGATTCGGTGCTTTGGCCGTTTGCGGGTTGTATGCTTTGGTAAGCCGCTTTGCGAACTAGACAATTCGCCTGTGTTGCGTAAGCTGCTTGGCTACTTCATCCTTTACCGTGGACAAACTCTTGACCGTAGCCAAATGGCAGGTATCTTCTGGCCAGACGTGCCGGAGGTACATGCGCGGCGCGCTCTCAATAATCTGGTATGGAGGCTACGTAAACTTGCTGATGGGGTATTAACCATCAACTTTGAGTCTACGGCACGTGGTTTACAGTGGAATCTTCCGAATGAGGCGTGGCTGGATCTGTACGATTTTGAAACACTGGTACAGCCAGTAATGAGCACACAGCGAGATATATCGATTAAGGACAATCAACTATTGATGAGGTTCGCTGACGCCGTGTCGCTCTACAGTGGAGCACTATTGGAAGATTGTGATGCGGAGTGGTGCCAACTGAGACGGCTACGCTATCAAGAGTGCTATATACAAACGTTAGAGGTTTTGATCGCCGGTTATGAACAGAATGGTATGTTAGAAAGATCTCTGCACTACGCTGAGGAATTGGTGCATGTTGAACCCTATCACGAAGTTGGACACGAAGCAGCAATCCGGCTTCATGTCAGTCTCGGTCGGCCTGGGATGGCATTGTTAGCCTATCAACGCTACGCTCAACTCTGGCAAGAAGAGCTAGGTTTAGTACCCTCTGACTCGATGCGCCGCCTAATTCAAGTGTCCGAGAAGATAGCGATCCAGTGTTATAATTCCACTCATTCTCAGCAAACCTCGACAATCTTGACAATGGCCGACACTTTCGTGATCGTCAACCCGGCATCCGGCGGCGGCAAGACAGGCAAACGCTGGGTCGGTCTCGATGCGCGCATGCGCGCCGAAGGGGCGCAGTATGTGGTCGCGTTCACGCGCGAGCCGGGGCACGCCGAAGTCTTGGCGCGCGATGCAGCCCTGGCCGGCGCCCAGACGGTGATCGTCGTCGGCGGCGACGGGACACTCAATGAAGTGGTGAACGGTTTGATCGCGGAGGATAAGCCCGCCGCCGATGTGGCGCTGGGAATTTTGCCCGTGGGCACGGCCTCCGATTTTGCTCGCGCGCTGGGTTTGCCGCGTGACCCGTTGGCGGCGGCGATTTACCTGACACGCCAGGCCAAGTCACAACCATTGGATGTGGGGCGCGTCGATTGTATGCGCGGCGGCCGGCCGGCCACACGCTACTTCGCCAATATCGCCGGGCTGGGCTTCGACGGCGAAGTGGCGGATCGAGTGAATCGTTCGGGTAAGAGCGGTGGAATGCTGACGTACCAGCTGGCCTTGTTACGCAACCTGGCTGCCTATCGAAACAAGCGCGTCCGCTTGACGATCGACGGCGTAACCCGCGCAGGTGTGATGAACTCGGTCGTTGTTGCGAATGCGCGTTACTTCGGCGGCGGGATGTTTATCGCGCCCAACGCGCAATGGGATGATGGGTTGTTCGACGTGATCGTGTTGGGCGACTTTGGCAAATTCGAGGTGGTGGAGAATCTGCCGAGATTGTATCGAGGCACGCACCTGTCGCACCCGAAAGTCACAGAACTACATGCGCGCGAAGTGCGGGTCGAAGCGCAGGAGCGAATGTTCTTGCAAGCCGAGGGAGAATTAATCGGTGAAGCGCCGGCAAGTTTCAGAATCTTGCCGAAGACGCTGAAGGTGCTGTGTTGATCAAGAAACCGGGTTTCTCGAAAGAAACCCGGTTTCTCCAGCTTAGAACAGAGCGCAGGCATGCGCTGGCAGGCAGCAGTACAACTGCTGTCCGAACCTGGCAAGCTGGAGAAACCCGGTTTCTTCAGTTGCACTGCGGAACAGAGCGCAGGCATGCGCTGGCAGGCAGCAGTACAACTGCTGTCCGAACCTGGCAAGCTGGAGAAACCCGGTTTCTTTATCCCGCTGGAAGCGATACTTCTACTATTGTTCCTCTTCCGATCTGACTCTCCGCGCTGATCGCGCCGCCATGCGTTTCGACAATACTCTTAGCGATGGCGAGTCCAAGCCCCGAACCACCCTCTGCCCGGGCGCGCGACTTGTCGGCGCGGTAGAATCGCTCGAAGATGAAGGGCAAGTCGTCGGCGGGGATGCCGTTGCCGGTATCGCTGACGCTCAAGATCAGACGCGGATCGCCGTTACGCCGCGCGCCAACGACGATCCGCCCGCCGTCCGGCGTGTAACGGATCGCATTGTCGATCAAGTTGGACAGTACCTGATAAATCCGCTGCGCATCCAGCGGCGCCTGCGGCATGTCCGGCGCGATATCGGTTTCGATCGACACGTGCTTTTCGGCGGCGCGCGAGCGAAAGGCCGAGGCGACCATCGCCGTCAGCCCGCCCGCATCGACCGGTTGGCGATTGAGCGCCAGTTGCCCGGCCTCGGCCAGCGCGAGCGTGCGCAAGTCGTCGACCAGCCGTGTCAGCACCTTCGTCTGCACCAGCACACTGGCGAGATGCTCGCTGTCGAGCGGGTACACGCCATCGAGCATCGCCTCCAGATTGCTCTGGATCACGGCCAGCGGCGTGCGCAGCTCGTGCGCCACGTCAGCGGTCATATCACGGCGCAACTGCTCGCCCCGTTGCAGGCTGTCGGCCATCTCGTTGAAAGTCAGGCCCAGCTCGGCCAGTTCGTCGCCGGAGTGGATCGTGACCCGCGCGGATAGATCGCCGCCCGAAACCGACTGCGCCGCGTGGGTCAGCTGTTCCACCGGACGCGTGATGCCGCGAAACACGACGAACCCAACGCCGAGCGCGGCGCTCAAGGCGATCGCGCCGCCAATGATGACCGCGCGATTCACGCGGTCGAGCGCCTGCTGCTGCATGAAGCCTGAGCCGCGACCCATCATCCCACCCTGACCATTGCCTTCATCCATCATCGCGCGATGCAGTTCGGCGGCCGTCACTTGATTGGCGAGCACCACCACTGCGCCCACGCTGATCAATACCACCAGGCCAAAGGCCAGCATCAACTTCCAGAATAAGCTCAGTTTCATTCGGATGTTCCAGTCCATTTTGTTTCCGCTGGAGGACGAGGGACGAAATTCGTCTTTGGTCATTCGTCGCCTGCCCCCGCAGCGTAGCGGAGGGGGTTCGTCCTTCTCAGGCTGCATCGTTGAACTTGTAGCCGACGCCGTAGACCGTTTGAATATATTTCGGTCGTTTTGGATCGGCCTCAATCTTTTGGCGCAGGTTGCGGATGTGTACGTCGATGGTGCGCTCGTAGCCCGCGTAGGCTTCGCCTTGGGCCGCATCGAGCAAATCCATGCGCGAGAATACGCGGCCCGGCTGCGCGGCAAGCGCCGCCAATAGGTTGAACTCGGTCGGCGTCAGCTCGATCCGGCGGTCGGCGACGTTTACCGCGTGACGCTGAAGATCGAGTGTGACTTGTCCGGCGACGATCATCTGCGGCGTCTGCGGCGCGCCTTGCGTCCGGCGCAACACCGTGCGCACGCGGGCGACAATTTCGCGCGGGCTGAAGGGCTTGAGCACGTAATCGTCCGCGCCCAGCTCCAGCCCGATCAACCGATCGGTTTCCTCGACGCGCGCGGTCAGCATGATTACCGGCGTGTTGCTTTCCTTACGCATCGTCCGGCACACGTCCAGCCCGTCGATCTTCGGCAAGCTGAGGTCGAGGATCACCAGGTCGGGCTGCTCGTGGCGGAAGATGGTCAGCGCCTCCTGGCCGTCGGCGGCTGTCACGACCTGAAAGCCGCCTTGCTCAAGATAGGCGCGGACAACTTTCACGATCTCGCGTTCGTCATCGACCACCAATATCTTCGCGCTCATCGCCGTTAGCATAAGCCCATCGCAGCGCCAAGTCAAACGCAAACCTCCCGCCGATGCTTGCGAGCGGGAGGTTGTCAAGCGGGTTCAGTCTCTACCCATTCGAACGGGAGGGCGCTGTCCGATTTGCCCCTGGGTGCATGGGGCCAAAACCGCCGTTACCCATCATGCCACGGCCACCCATCATCCCGCCCCTGCCCATGAAGCCGGCATTTCCACCGCAGTGGCCGAAGCCATTGCCCAGCATGCCCTGCGAGTGACTGAGCATCCAGTCGGCCTGCTCCTGGGTGATCACACCCTGCTCCACCAGGTCGGCCAGGGCCGCTGCGCGCGCGTCGAGCATTACCTCACGCAGCCGCTCGACTGATACCCCCTGCTCCTCGGCGATCTGCCAGATCGTCTGGCCGTCCTGCACGGCGGCGACCAGCTCGTCGTAGGTCAGGCCAAGCTCTTCGGCGACGGCCGTCCACACCGCTTCGTGCATTTGGGTCATCCAGTCGCCGTTCGGGCCGGGGCCAGCGCCCTGCGCCGAGACAATCAGCACGTTGCCCAACAGGACGACACCCACTATCGTTGCCAGAATGATCAGCGTCTTCTTCATGCTATCTCTCCTAATCGCGTCTCCGCGTTGTTCTTGACTGGAAGGATAGCCGAAACTTGTTCAGAAATTGTGAAGGCGCTATGAATCTTGGGAGAAGAGTTTGGGGAGGAGTCGGGGCGCCCGGCGTTGATACTCGCGATAGGCCTCGCCCAGTTCTGCCACGAGCTTGCGTTCCTCGAAGATCGAGCCGATGTAAAAGTACAGCGTCACTCCGACGACGAACGCCAGGCGATTTGCCGTCATCGGCGAAACCAGCCAGAGCACGATCAGGCTGCACGTGTACAGCGGGTGACGGACGTAACGATGCAGCCCATCGACGACCAGACGGCTGGTAGACGTATCCGATGCGCTGCGGCTGCCGGCCCGCTGCACCCACCCGATCCACTGGCGCAGCCCGATAAAGTGCGGCAGATCGAGTTGAAACAGGCTGTAAGCCATACCCAACACTGCTAATGCCTGAAGTCCAAGCGCGAAGAACGAAAAGGGTGGGGGGATGCGATAGAGCTCGCGGTCGGGCAAGCCGATGACGAGCAGCAGCACCGGCAACAGCGAGAGCGCAGCCAGTGCATTGTACACCAAACGATACCAGCCTCGGCTGTGTCGCCCGCCGAACACGCGCCGGGCGAGCGCTTTCGTTCGGTGCGCGGCCAACAAGCTGTGCACGATCCCAAATCCCACCACTGAAGCAAAAACCCACACTGGCTCACGCATCACGTATCACTTACTGGGTACCTGCTTGACAAATCGTCCATTCCGTGTATACTATACTCCAGTATAGTATAGGTTGGTCAGGATGTCAAGCGCGTATGCCGATCCATGAATTTGAGTGCCTCGATTGTCACGAGCAGTTCGAGCAACTGGTGCGTTTCTCAACCCGACCGGAAGAGGTGGCGTGTCCACAGTGTGGCGCGCATCACGCGCGCAAGCGCATCTCGTTGACGGCGGCGGTCGGGCGGGGCGATGGCGCATCGGGCGCGGTCTGCGCGCCGACCGGGGGTTGAAGCGTCAAGTTCTAGCAGCCCGTGTGGCTGCACATAAGGGGGCGTAATGAACCTAGCACCGGAAGTCAAGACCGATCTGGTCAATCGGCTCAAACGGTTGCAAGGCCAGGTGCGTGGTGTGGAGAAAATGGTGGAGGGCGATCGCGAGTGTCGCGAAATTCTGCAACAGCTAGCCGCGATTCGCGCGGCAGCGCACCAGGCCAGCATCGTGCTGATCCGCGAGCATGCGGCCGCCTGCCTGTTAAAAGGCGACGAGTCGGCTTCACCGCAGGAAGTCCTGGATAGCCTGGTGAGCGTTTTAGAGAAAGTGTAGGAGGCATCTGGTAGGAGGCATCACCCGATGCCGATTTCGTTCTTCAAGGAGCCTTATGGGTGAAGCGAGTGTGCAGTGGATTAGTGGCGGACGGTTTGTAGGGATCGATAGCACCCAGCACTCGGTGGTGATGTCTACGGCTGAAGAGGGCGTCGGCATCAAGCCGAGCGATATGCTCTTGCTTGCGCTCGGCGCATGTTCCGCTGTCGATGTGGTGAAGATTCTTGAGAAGAAGCGGATGGCGCTGCAAGCGCTGGATATCAAGGTCAATGGCGAGCAGGATGCCGAAGCGCCGTGGACGTTCCGCAAGGTTCACTTGGCCTACGTGCTGTGTGGAAAGGACCTGACCGAGAAAGCGGTTCAACAGGCGATCGAATTGTCTGAGGACGGATATTGTTCCGTGGCTTCAACTGTGCGCGGTATAGCGGAAATTACCCATTCATATCAAATTATGGAGGAATGCGAATGATCAAAGAACCGGTTCACGTGAGCGATGCGGCATTTGAGAAGACCGTGTTGCAGAGCACTGTCCCCGTGCTGGTCGATTTCTGGGCGCCGTGGTGCGGGCCGTGCCGCATGGTCGCGCCGACGCTAGAGAAGCTGGCGGGTGAGTACGCCGGCAAGATGCTGGTGGCCAAAGTTAACACCGACGACCATGCCGAGTACGCGATGAAGTACGGCGTGCAGGGGATTCCCACGTTGTTGTTTGTGCGCGACGGGCAGGTAGTCGATCGGATCGTTGGCGCTGCGCCGTACCCGATGATCAAACAGCGCCTGGATGCCATACTGGCGCAGGTGATGGCCTGAACCGCAATCGAGGGCGCCGGACTGGCTCTTGCACAATCGAGAACCAAAAGAGCGCAGCTCAGCTGCGCTCTCTTTTGGTTCCTGACCGGAGAAGTGGCGTTTGCGAGTTTACTTCGTCTTGCGTGTCTTGTCCTTGTCGATGCGCTGCGGCGGCGGCGGCCCGACCAACGTGCTCTCGACGCGGCGCACGCTGCGCACAACGCGCGAGCGAATGCCGGCCCCGGCAAACAGCACCCGCGCGTAGGCGCGCTCGAAGAGCGTCGGTTCGTGTAGCGGCTCGGGCGCGCCCCACTTCACCATCGCCGCCGACCAGGTCAACCCGGCGCCGAAACCGACCAGCACGCAGTGATCGCCCGGCTTCAGGCGACCTTGTTCAACGGCTTCGCAAATGGCGATAGGGATACTGGCGCTCGACGTGTTTCCGTAATGCTGCACGTTGACGAAGAAACGATCTTCCGGCAACTTGAGCGAACGCGCGGCGGCCTGGATGATGCGCAGGTTGGCTTGATGCGGGATGATGAGTTCCAGATTCTTGATGTCGATACCCGCGCAGGCCGCCACTTCGCGCGTCGATTTGTCCAGGATGCGGGCGGCAAAGCGAAACACTTCGCGGCCGTTCATCTTAATCGTGTGCAAATTCTGATCGAGGGTCTGATGCGAGGCCGGCAGCTTGCTGCCCCCGGCCGGCACGATCAGCAGGTCACCCCCCGAGCCATCCGAGCGGCACATCGTCGAGAGGATGCCGCCGGAGGCGTTGCTGGCGCGCAGCACGACCGCGCCGGCGCCATCGCCAAACAGCACGCAGGTCGATCGATCGCTCCAATCCGTGATGCGGCTGAGGGTTTCCGAGCCGATGACGAGTACGATATTGTGCGCCCCGGCTTGAACCGCCTGAGCGCCCACCGCCAGCGCGTACATGAACCCCGTGCAACCGGCCATCAGATCAAACGCCCCGGCCTGCACTGCGCCGAGCGCATCCTGGATCAGGCAGGCCGTGGCCGGGAAGACATGTTCCGGCGTGGCGGTCGCCACGATGATCAGGCCTACTTCGTGCGGCCGAACGCCGGCCATTTCCAGCGCTTCGCGCGCCGCCAGTAGGCCCATCGAAGCCGTCGTATCTTTCGGGCCGGCCACGCGCCGCTCGCGAATCCCCGTCCGCGTGGCAATCCATTCGTCGCTGGTATCGACGATCCGCGCCAGGTCATTGTTGGTGATCACTTTGCTTGGAACGTACTTGCCCCAGCCTACAATGTGGGCATGCCGTCCATTCCCATTTCTGGACATTGCCATACGACACCTCACAACACATTACGGCTCACTGCGGCCTGAGCACAAAGCAGTGAGCCGTCAACAGCGCTTAACGGGCTGTGGCGACTTGATCGACGTCCGGGGCCGGCTGGCCGTTTCCGATTGCGGCCAGGATGATGCAGGCATTGTGCCCGCCAAAGCCGAACGAGTTCGACATGACGTGTCGCGCGGTTTTCGGGCGCGCGGTATTGGGCACATAATCCAGATCGCACTCGGGGTCGGGTGTTTCGTAGTTAATCGTCGGGGGCAGGATGTGTTCTTGCAGCACCTTGACGCATACCACGGCTTCTAGCGAACCGGCGCCGCCCAGCAGGTGGCCGGTCATCGACTTGGTCGAAGATACCGGCACATCGTAGGCCGCTTCGCCGAAGGCACGCTTGATGGCGGCCGTTTCGCTCTTGTCGTTGAGCGGCGTGGAAGTGCCATGCGCGTTGAGGTAATCGATATCGGTCGGCTTGAGACCCGCCTGGTCGAGCGCCAACTGCATGGCCGCGGCGGCCCCGGCGCCGGTTTCTTCCGGCGCCGTGATGTGGTAGGCATCGGCGGTCGAGCCATAGCCGACGATTTCGGCGTAGAGTTTCGCGCCGCGCGCTTTGGCGTGCTCGTACTCTTCCAAGATCAGAATGCCCGCGCCTTCGCCGGTGACAAACCCGTCGCGATTCTTGTCGAATGGGCGACTGGCTTTTTCCGGCGCATCATTGCGCCGCGAGAGCGCGCCCATCACGTTGAAGCCGGCCACCGCCAGCGGCACAACGCCGGCCTCGGCGCTGCCCGCGATCACGGCTTCGACTCGCCCATGGCGGATCCATTCGGCGGCTTCACCGATCACGTTGCTGCCCGTCGCACAAGCCGACGCCAGGGACAGGTTCGGCCCTCGGATGCCGTAGTTGATGGCGACCCAGCCCGGCGCGGTATCCGACAGCATCATCGGCACCATGAACGGGCTGACGCGCGACACGCCTTTTTCGTGCAGGGTCTGCACTTCGTTACAAATGGTCCCGATACCGCCTACCCCCGATCCGATCACCACGCCCACGCGCAGCGCATTGTCCGGCGTGATCTTCAAACCGGAGTCTGCGAGCGCTTGCACGGTGGTGGCTACGGCAAACTGGGTAAAACGATCCATGCGGCGCGCGTCTTTGCGACCCAACAGCGCAGCCGGATCGAACCCTTTGACCTCGGCGGCGAAGCGGGTTTCGAACCGGGAGGCATCGAACAAGGTAATAGGGCCTACGCCTGACTTGCCGGCGATCAGGCTGGCCCAGAGTGTATTCACATCGTTGCCGACCGGCGAGATTGCGCCCAGGCCGGTGATGACGACTCGTCTCACGCTTCTTCTCCTTACCTATCGTGTGTTCAATAGAGTTGGCTAACGCGAGCGGCAGGTTACAAGGGTATGTAACACGGCTATACTCTGAAAGATACGATGCACTCGAAAGTTTACATATCTCTGGAGTGCGGTATATTTGCACCTTGATCGGGCTATCTTCGTTCGCCCGCAGTTGTACTGCGGACGGCGGGCGACAGTGCAACTGTCGCCCAACATGTGCGCAATCACCAGGTATTTGTCTCTTGACCGGGCTGCTGCCAGTTGCCCGCCGTGACCGAGACAGGAGAGCAGGATGGATTTCTTTGTGACGATGCATGCCTATCTACGCTTCGTTATTCTCGCCTTGGGCATTCTCGGCGTGTTACGCTCGCTGGTGAGCCTGGGCACGCGCGCAGCTCGCTTCATGCGAGTCGATGAAGTGCTCAGCCGGGGTTACAGCGGCGCGCTCGATCTGCAAGTGCTCGTCGGGGTAGTGCTGGTCCTGGGCTTGTTAGGCTTATTCGGGCAGCCGCGCGTCGTGCCGTCAAGCACATGGATTCATCCGCTCGTCATGCTCCCCGCCGTCGTGATCGCCCATCTCGGCCGGCGTTTCCGCGATCGTCCGGATCACGATCGGCACCGGGCGCAACTCGGCCTCTACCTCATCAGCCTCCTGTTCATCGCCGCCGGATTGGCGGTAATCGGCCAGCTGCGGTTGATCTGAACTCACTTGACGAACGGAAGGACGGACCCTCTTCGTTACCCTCCTTTGTCTTTCGTCGTCATTCTGCGCAAGCGTGTTATAATCACGCACACCCTTTCACAGAGACTTCAACCATGATACTTGTCACGGGAGCAACCGGCCTGGTGGGCCGGCAGCTGGTGGCCTGCCTGGGCGAAAACCACAAAGTGGTCTGTCTGGTACGCCCGGCCCGGCGCTTGCGAAAGTTCGCGCCCGGCGTATCGGTGCGCGTGGTGTCGGGCGACGTGGACGATTTGCCCACGCTGCGTTTGGCGATGCACAACGTCACTTCGATTGTGCATCTGGCTGCGATCTCACGGCCTTTCCCCGGCCGGACGATCGAGTCCGTCAACGTGGAGGGGACGTGCAACGTCATCGAGGCGGCGCAAGAGGTGGGTGTGCGCCGGATCCTCTTCGTCGGCCCGCTTGGCGCAGACCCGCATTCGGCCTATCTGTATCTCAGGACCAAGGGTCAGGCCGAGGAGCTGATCAAATCGAGCGGGCTGGATTACACGATCGTGCGCGCCTCATCGGTGTATGGCGAAGACGATGAGTGGACGATGGCGATGGCGATGGGGATGCATGCCGTGCCGTTCCTCTTTCCCATTCCCGGCGATGGACGCAGCCGGCTCCAGCCGTTATACGTCGAGGACTTCATTGAGTGTCTGGCGCGCAGCCTGACGAACGGCAAAACGATCGGACAAACGATTGAGGTGGGCGGGCCGCAATACATGACGTTCGACGATGTCGTCACGGAAGTCATGCGGGCGACCGGCGTGCGCCGTCGGAAGTATTACCTGGGTGTGCCGATGTCGCACTCGCTGGCGCGGTTGGGCGCGCGCCTGATGGGTCGCCCGCCATTCAGTCACTCAGCGGTGGACCTGTTGACGGTCAACCGAACTACGGCGCTCGATTCGGTGCCGTATCACTTCGGCTTTCAAGCGGCGCGCATGGCCGATTCGCTGGGCTACCTGGCGCAGCCGCGTCCATGGCGGCGGATGTTCCTCCGATTCTTGTTGACGCGCGAGTGATGAAGGACGAAGTTCGTCTTTGGTCGTTCGTCTTTCGTCTCCAATGAGGGCCTGTTGGCAGTTAGAGTTATGACCGACGCTTTTTCAATTCGGCCGCTTAAGACGATTGACGAGTGTGTTTCGGCGGAAGACCTTCAGCGCAAAGTGTGGCATGTGGAAGACGTGGATGTGACGCCGGCGCACATGCTGTTGACGTTCGCCAAGAATGGCGGCGTCGTGCTGGGCGCTTATGCGCCGATCGAGGGGCGCGAGCAGATGGTGGGCTGTGTGTTCGGCTTCCTCGGCACGCGGGAAGGGCATTACGGCCCGGAAGCGCCCGCGCAGGTGAAACTGAAGCATTGCTCGCACCAGCTCGGCGTGCTGCCCGAGTGGCAGAGCGGGGGCGTGGGCTATGCCTTGAAAGTCGCCCAGCGCGAAGCCGTGCGGGCGCAAGCGCTACGGTTGATCACCTGGACCTACGATCCACTTGAAAGCAAGAATGCCCATCTCAATGTCGCCAAGCTGGGCGCGGTGTGCAACACATATCTCCGTAACCTGTACGGTGAGTTGCGTGATGAACTGAATCGTGGGCTGCCGACTGATCGCTTCCAGGTGGATTGGTGGATCGCCAGCAAGCGGGTCGAGACGCGGCTGTCACGCCGCCGACCACCGTTGACGCGCGAGTTGTATCAGCAGGCCGGCACGCGCATCATGAACCCCTCGTCGTTCAATGCCACCGGCCTGCCGATCCCGGCCAATTCAACCCTGCCGCTAGATGCCGAGCGCGCATTGGTCGAGTTCCCCGCGCTATTCCAGGATGTGAAGCGGCTCGACATCGGGTTAGCGCAAGCCTGGCGCGAACACACGCGCTCAATCTTCGAGCGTGCATTTGTGTCTGGCTTTACGGTGACAGACCTGTTGTATGAGCGGGGCGCGGCGCCGCGCGCCTTCTACGTCCTCACCCGCACCGATTCCGGCGAGGCCAGCGTGCCCGATTAAAGACCACATATCCGTGATATCCGTGCCCTCCGTGGCTGACCTCCTTCCTCAACTGGACATCTGACATGAAGATCGAACGCATTGAACTGCGGCTGGTTCGGATGCAACTGCGCGCTCCCTTTCAGACCTCGTTCGGGACGGAGTACGAACGCGAGTGCATCATCATCGCCGTGCAGGGCGGCGGGTTGACCGGCTGGGGCGAATGCGTGGCTTCGCGCGGCGTCACGGGCGGGAGCGCCTCGCGTCTCGACTGGCGCCTGTACTCGTATGAGACGACGGTCACCGCCTGGCATATCTTGCGCGACTTCTTGATCCCGCAAGTGCTGCACCAGCCGTTGTCGATCGCGCAGATGGTCAAGGCCGGACAGCAGCTCCGGGGGCATCCCCTGGCGCGAGCCGGGCTTGAAGCCGCGCTGTGGGATATCACCTCACAGTTGGAGGGCATCGCGTTGGGCCGCGCGTTGGGCGGCGTGCGCGACCGCGTGTCGGTCGGGGTCAGCATCGGCATCCAGCCGACGTATGAGACGCTGGTCGGTAAGGTAGACGAGTTCCTGGCGCAGGGCTACCGCCGCATCAAGATCAAGATCAAACCGGGCTACGATCTGGAAGCGGTGAAGCGCATCCGCGCGAAACACCCTGACCTCCTGCTGCAAGTGGACGCGAACTCGGCTTACACGCTCGCCGACGCGCCGCTGTTCGAGACGATGGACGAGTATCGGTTGCTGTTGATCGAGCAGCCGTTGGGCTGGGATGATATTTACGAACATTCCAAGCTGCAGCCGCGCCTGCGCACGCCGATCTGCCTGGACGAATCGATCCACTCGGCGGGGCAGGCCCGGCTGGCGCTGGAGCTCGGCGCGGCCAAGATCATCAACATCAAACCCGGCCGGGTGAGCGGCTTCACCGAAAGCCGCAAGATTCACGATCTATGTCAGGCGCGCAGCGTGCCGGTGTGGTGCGGGGGGATGCTGGAGACCGGCATCGGGCGCGCCGGGAATCTCGCGTTAGCGTCATTGCCGAACTTCACACTGCCCGGCGACATCAGCGCCAGCGATCGCTATTATCTCGAAGACCTCGTCGATCCGCCGTTCACACTCAACCCCGATTCGACGCTCACGACGCCCACCGGCAGCGGGCTGGGTGTGACGGTGAACCTCAAGCGGTTGGATGCGTTCACGGTTCGGCGCGAGACGTTTGAGTAGACCGCCACCCCTGTAGACGGGGGAGGGGACTGGCCGGGTTGTTTGCCATCTCTCCCATCTTGGTTATAATCGGGAGCATCCTCAGCAGACCACTCTGATTCCCTTAGCTCTGCGCCGGCGGTGCGATTGGCCGTTGTGACGGTACGCCGGTTCGCCGGGCGCACGCGAGGTGCCTATGAAGATCGTCGTGTCCGTCAATGAACTTGCCACCGAAACGCAGCTCGTCATCGACAACATGCGCCGCAGCAAAGCGCCGGTCATCATCGGCGAAGTCGATAAACCGGTAGCGGTGCTCATCAGTCTGGAAGAATACGAGCGCTTGCAGCAGCAGACGCAACCGGCGGCCCCATCTGAAGCGACCCAACCGAGCTTAGCGACTGCGCCGCAACCGGTTACGCCAATGCCGCCGGCGCCCGATGCGGTTGCACCGCCCGCGCCGCAGCTCATGCCCGCTGAAGCTGTCCCGGCAGCCCAATCGAGCGACATCGCCCAACGGGCGGCCGCAACTATTCAGGCCGATCGCGCCGCGGTGCCCGCAGCGAAAGCCGCCGCGCCACGCCCGAACACGCCGCAACCCGATTCAGCCCCGAATGCCGAGCGCACCGCCGCGCTGCGCAGCCCGCGCGTGACGAAACAGTTGCCCAAGCCGCCGCGCCCGCTCGAAGTGCCTCGCCCGCGCGCGCAGTTTAACCTGGCGGCGATCCCCGGCGGCTGGCAAACGCTGGCCCTGGTTGTCGGGATGCTGGCGCTGGGCCTCATTGGGTTTGCGCTGATCGTCAACGCTCTGGGCGGCTGATCAACCTATCACCGACGACCTTCATCCAACATGGCCGCGCGCTCTCGCAGTCAAACCGCTGGGCGGCGCATTCGCGCCAGCATTCGTGATGCACGGGTGGTGCTGCGCGAGTTTCGCGCCCCGCTGGCGCTGTTTGTCGGCGTGCTCGTGGGTGCGGCCGTGCTGTATCGAGTGTTGGCGCTGGCGGCGCACGCAGCAGACAACACCATCGAAGCGCCCTCGTTTGTCGAATCCCTCTATTTGATGCTGTCGATGATCTTCCTCCAGGCCAACATCGAGTTTCCTGAGCCGTGGTATCTGGAGATTTTCTTTTTCGCGATGCCGGTGATCGGCCTGGCGCTGTTGGGCGGCGGCGTAGCCAACCTGGGCGCGCTGCTGTTCGACAAATCGGCGCGCGGCAAAGAGTGGGAGGCGGCCTTGGCTTCGACCTATTCCAATCACGTGATCGTTGTCGGCCTGGGAAAGTTGGGGTATCGGATTGTGCAACAGCTGCTAGAGTTCCAGCAGGATGTGGTGGCGATAGAACTGGACGCCGACAAGCCGTTCATTCCGTCGGCGCGCGCGCTCGGTGTCCCGGTGATCATTGCCGATGCCCGGCGGGGCGACACGCTCAAAGCGGCCGGCATCGAGCGGGCCAGCTCCATCGTGTGCTGCACCCAAGATGATCTCGCCAACCTGGATATTGCGCTGGATGCGCGCGAGCGCCGCCCCGATATCAAGATCGTCCTGCGTATGTTTGATGCCGACCTGGCGAGCAAGGTCGAGCGTGGGTTTGGGATTCATACCGCGTTCAGCACCGCCGGGTTAGCCGCGCCGGCCTTCGCCGCCGCCGCAACCCGCGCGCACATCGAGTATTCGTTTTACGTGGATGGTCAATTGCTGCACGTGGCGCAGATCACCATCGATCCTGACTCGGCGTTGGTCGGTCAGACGATCGAGCAAGTGGAGCGGGAATACAACCTGACCATCGTCATGCACCGCCGGCTCGACGAACAACACTTGCACCCGCAATCCGATGAAGTGCTGAACGAAAAAGATGGCATGGTCGTGGTCGCTTCGCTCGAAGTATTGGGACAACTGGGGTTGATCGGCTCGCACCCTGAAAGCGGCGCGCGCATTCGCACGCAACAGCGTCAGGGCTGGCTGCAGCGGGCCTTCGCGCGCAGACGTTGAGCGTAAGACACCGGGTTTCTCCAAGAAACCCGGTGTCTATTCTCATGTGATCCATTCGTTGACCGTTCCCCGCTCTTCGGCTATAATCGCCTCCGGCGTATACCTGTCTGCGCCGGCTAATCGGCGTCGGGAGACGCCTCCTACAGCCGCCCTGCACTGGCCGGCTACCTTCTTGCCTGGAGAGACCCAACCGCATGTCTTCGCGCACCCGCGTATGGTTACTAGTGATTGTCGTGTTGACTGCGGCCGTCGTGTTCATCGATGCGTTCAGCGCAATTGATCCTAAGCTGGGCCTCGATCTCAGCGGCGGCACGCAGGTGTTGTTGGAAGCCGTGCCTGTGCCGGGGCAAACGCTTGACCCGGTGGTGATGGAGCAGACTCGGCAAATCGTCGAGAATCGTGTCAATGCCTTCGGGCTGACCGAGCCGCTGGTGCAGCTGGCCGGTACCAATCGTATCCTGGTCGAGCTGCCCAACGAGAAAGACCCGGCCCGCGCCGTGGACACGATTCAACAGACCGGCCAGCTAGAGTTTGTCGAAGTCGATCGCTACTTTGAGCCGGGCGCGATTCTGCGCACGTCGAATAACCCGACCCCGACGAATGTGCTGACCCCCACCCAGCCGATCACCCCGGGTGTGACCCCTACGGCTACCCCGACCGTCACCGACACCGAAGCCCTCACGCCGACCGTACCAGCGAACACCGGTTCACTTGACGCGCAGTTCGGCCCGGTGTATCGGACGCTGTTCACCGGCGCGCAACTGGTGCCGGAGCGGCTAGGTATCGCCACCGGCCAGTTAGGCGAGCCGCAGGTGGCGTTCGAGCTCAAACCCGAAGCGGCGCAGCTGTTTGCCGATTACACGCGGAACAATGTCGGCGGTTATCTGTGCATCGTGCTCGATAATCGCGTGAACTCCTGCCCGACGATCCGCAACGAAATCCCGAACGGGCAGGGCGTGATCGAGATGGGCGCCGGCGGGCTGGAAGAGGCGCAGCAGCTGCTGACGGTGCTGCGCTACGGCGCGCTGCCGGTATCGCTGCAAGTGGTGCAGAGCAATATCATCGGCCCCGCGCTGGGCGAGGACTCGATCCGCGCCAGTGTGATCGCCGGCATCATCGGCCTGTCGGCCGTGGGCGCCTTCATGCTGCTGTATTACCGCGTGGCGGGCGTGGTGGCCGTCACCACCTTGGCGCTGTACGGGCTGACCACCTTCGCGCTGTTCAAAATCATACCCGTCACGCTCACCTTGCCCGGTATCGCCGGTTTCATCTTGTCGGTGGCGGTGGCGGTCGACGGCAACACGCTGATCTTCGAGCGTATGAAAGAGGAGCTGCGCAACGGCCGCCGGCTGGGCATCGCGGTCGATGTCGGGTTCGAGCGAGCCTGGTCCTCCATCCGCGATTCGAATATCTCGACGCTGATCACCTGCGTCATCCTGTTCTGGTTCGGCAACCAGTTCGGGGCGAGCATCGTCAAGGGGTTCGCTGTGACGTTGGCGATTGGCGTCGCGCTGAGTTTGTTCACGTCCATCCAGGTTACGCGCACGCTGCTGCATTTGATCATCGACAACATCAACCTGGAAGGCCGGCCCCGGCTGTTCGGCGCGTAGACCGCCCGGCCCGCGCCTGGTTATGGAGATACGCTGATGTGGAACATTGTGGGTAGACGCTACTGGTATTTTGCGTTCTCGCTGCTGATCATTCTGCCGGGACTGTTCGCGCTGGTGTTCTTCGGGCTGCCCCTCGCCATCGATTTCACCGGCGGCTCGCTGTTGAAGATCCAGTTTGAGGGAGCGCCCCCGCCGCCCGCCGAGATCAAGACGATTTACAACGAGTTCGGTTTCGACGACAGCCAGGTGCAGTCGCTCTCTAACAGCGGCATCCAGATTCGATCCAGAACGATGGAAACGGCCCTGAAGGATCAGATCGAAGCGGCCATCCGCGAGCGGCACGGCGCGTTCACGGAGCTGGAATTCAGCTCGGTCAGCGCGACGATTGGCCTGGAGGTGGTGCAGCGCGCGCTCCAGACGATCGGCGTGGCGACGATCGGGATCATGCTCTACTTGTGGTTTGCCTTCCGCCAGGTGCCGCACTCCTTTCGCTATAGCGTCGCGGCGATCCTGGGGCTGCTGCATGACGTGGCGGTGATCATGGGCACGGCGGCGCTGTTCGGCCAGTTGCTGGGCTGGCAGGTGGATGCGCTGTTCCTCACGGCGCTGCTGACGATGCTTGGCTTTTCGGTGCAGGATAAGATCGTCGTGTTCGATCGCATCCGCGAGAACTTGCTGCGCCGCCGGGGCGAACGCTTCGAGCAGATCGTTAACTCCAGTCTCATCCAAACGGTGGCCCGCTCGCTCGTCACGCAGCTGACGATGTTCTTCACGATGCTCGCGCTGGCGTTGTTCGGCGGGATCACGATCCACAACTTTGTCGTCATTCTGCTGGTTGGCCTGTTGAGCGGCACGTACTCATCGCTCTTCAACGCCGCGCAGATTCTGGTGGTGTGGGAGAACCGCGAGTGGCGCTGGTGGTTCCGGCGCAAAAAGCCGGTTGAGCAGGCGGCCTAAGCAAATGCAGAATAACGGATTGGAGTGCTGACCGGCCCGCGAAGCGGCGGTGGCCCACTAGGCGTGGTCGGTGTACTTGAGCGTGTTTCAAATGCAGGCCGGGAAGACTCGGCCTGTTTTGTTTTCTAAGGCGGAGTGGTATGATTGTCTCATGGAGGTTGAGGTGCGCGCTCTTGTGTTAGATGGCAACTTGCGGCTTGAGACCGATCGACCGGTTCCGGCAACGCCGGCCGGCGAGGCGCTGATCCGGGTGCTGCAGGCGGGTATCTGCAATACCGATCTGGAGCTCGTCAAAGGGTACATGGCATTCAAAGGCGTCCCGGGGCACGAGTTCGTCGGTGTGGTGGAATCGGTATCCGAATCGGCATCTGCCCCCTCTGCTGCGCTACGGGGGTCTTCGAGAGATGCCTCCTACAGGCTGATTGGCCGGCGAGTTGTGGGCGAGATCAACGCGGCCTGCAGGACGTGCGAGACGTGCCGCGCCGGTCGGCCTACGCACTGCCCGAACCGCACGACGCTGGGGATCGATCGGCGCGATGGCGCGTTCGCCGACTATCTCACGCTGCCGTTTGAAAACCTGCGCCCGGTACCCGACACCGTCACGCACGATCAAGCGGTGTTTGTCGAGCCGTTGGCCGCCGCCTGCGAGATCATGCAGCAGGTGCACATCCAGCCGACCGATCGCGTGGTCGTCATCGGCGACGGCAAGCTCGGACTGTTGTGCGCGCAGGTGTTGCAGCTCACCGGTTGTTATCTGGTGGCGTTGGGCCGGCATGCCGAGAAACTCGATCTTCTCGCCCGGCGCGGTATCCGCGTGGCGACCTCACCCGATGACGTGGACCGCGGCGCGGATGTGGTGGTGGAGGCAACGGGATCGCCGGCTGGGTTTGACACGGCGCGGCAACTGGTACGCCCGCGCGGGACAATCGTGTTGAAATCGACCTATCAGGGTGAGCTGATGGTGAACCTGACGAAGGTCGTGGTGGACGAGGTCGCGCTGATCGGATCGCGCTGCGGGCCGTTCGAACCGGCGCTGCGGCTGCTGGAGCAGAAGTCAGTCGATGTGGAGTCGCTCATCCACGCGCGCTATTCACTCGACGATGGTCTGGCGGCTTTCGAGCGTGCGGCGGCGCAGGGAACACTGAAGGTGATGCTGGAGCTGGGCCACGGATAGGCAACCCTCGCGCGGTGCAAGTGTAAACGAATCAGCGAGGTGTAGGAGTCGTCTCCAGACGACGATAAGTAGGAGTCGTCTCCAGATGACGATAAGTAGCAGTCGTCTCCAGACGACGACGGTAACGAATCAACGAGGTGTAGGGATATGGCGAAGAAGCCCGCCGCCACGAAGTCCGGCCGGAAGAGCGTAAAGGCCGACCCACCGATCGGCGAAGCCTCGATCAAGCGCAAGACAGATGCACAGGTCTTTGAGCGCGGCGAGGATTATTTTGACAGCGGGGCTGTCATCAGGCCGATCCGCATCGGGAACACACTCATCGCGCGTTGTCACGGCAGCGGAGCTGCCCCTTATCGCGTGCGGATAACCTTCGGCAAGCAGGGCGTAAGCGGTGCGGAGTGCGACTGCCCCTACGACTGGGGCGGTTATTGCAAGCACATCGTCGCCCTGTTGCTTACCCACATCCGCGCGCCGGGGTCAATCGAAGTGAAACCGACGGTTCAGGAACTGCTCGCCGAGAGCGATCGTGACGAACTCATTACGATGATCGAGGAGCTGGTCGGGCACTCTCCCGAGCTGTACGGCATTGTGGATGGGAGCGGGCTGCCTGAAGCTGAAGACGGCGAATATGACGACGACGAATGGTGAGCAAGTCGTAGCGCCTTTTGTCGCTAAAACGACTGACCCCACTCCGCTCCGCTGCGGGGGCAAGTGAGTCGTTACTACGCTTGTTCTCAGCGGTGATCGCGCGCTCGCCGCACCGGCTGCAACGCGGCGATGCGCTGGCGCAGATCGCGAACGTCGGCATCGGCCTCGGGGTCTTGCCCGGCCAGCGCCAGCTCCTGCCGGCGAAAGGCGAGCTGGGCCGCCAGGTTTTGCAACCGGATCGAGCGCGCCAGATCAGCCGGTCCGCGTCGGGCGGCGTTGAATAGCTGCTGCGATCGACGCCGGGGCGTAGACAAATAGAAATATTCGTTCGGCGTAAACGTCCCACGCTCAATCTCGTCTTTGAGCTGCGTGCGGATGGTTGCCTGCTCTTTGCGGATCGACAAGATGGCGATGGCGACCACGGCGACGATGCCGACCCAGGTCGCCAGGAAGGGGATGGCGACCAGCCCGCTCTGAGCGCCCACGGCCAGGCCGCGCCAGAAATCGTTGAACAAATGCAAGAGGATGGCCGCGCTCAGTCCCAGGAACGGCGCGGTTTTACGCAGCGGCGGATCGGCGGCCCACCGCGACACACCGAACCCGATGCCGATCACCGCGCCGTAATACGCTTCGCTCAAGCCGAAGGCGATGCCGTTCAGCAGCACCCGCGCGCGTAGAAACTCAAGCCCGCCGAATAAGAAGCCGATAGCGTAAGAGACGAAGTTGGTCATCATGGCAAAACCGAGACCGGTCATCGCGCCGTACACGATGCCGTCGAGCAGGTCGTCGAACTCGCGGCGATAGCGTATGAAAACGATCCAGACGCCGACGGCCTTGACCGATTCGGTGATAACCGGCGCGAACGTTCCCGCTACGAGGAAGCGCGCGGCCAGGGCGATCAGTGCGCCGGGCAGCGCGCCCCACAAGAAGGTTGCGATCAACAAACGCTTAGGCTCTTTCTCGTATCGATCGAGCCACCACACCCCCAGTGCATACCCCACCGACGGCACTACCGCCGCGAGTAACGCGATCAGCAGGCCGCCGATGATTTGTTCGGGCGGCAAGTAGAATACCACCGATTCGGGCGGGTCGAAGTCGACCCGGCTGACCGACGAGCGGCCGGGGCGCAGGGACGCATCGGATACGCCGTCGCCGTCAGTATCCACGTTCAGTCTGAAATCGCACGAGCGGCATAAGCGCAGCTCGGCCGATGCGCCCATCGGCAGCTCCAGACTGTACTCGCGCCGAGCGATAGTTCCGGCAAGCGCATCGGGCCACTCGACCAGCAAGGTCGGCGAGAGCGTTTGCTGCGTCTGTAGCCGGAGCTGGTAATCCAGCGCGGGGTCGAGCGGGTCGAAAGCGACGATCGTTTGCCGGCGGCCCGCGCTTTCGACGATCTTTTCAACGGACGCCACGGGCGAGAGGCTGAGTGAAGCGGCTTCAGATAGCCCGCGCGCCTCGCCCCGGACGTGACGGTGATACCAGCGCGCGGCATCGGACGGCTGCAGATCGGCCCAGGCAAACGGGTCGGACCACTGCGTGCCTTTCTGCGCTGGACCGGTCGGCCCGGCAAAGTCGCCGAAGGCGCGCTCGCCCCAACGGCCGGCGAAGACCAGCCAGGCCGGATCGGTATCCGAGATGAGCTGGATAGCGGGGATAATCGGATCGGCGCGGCCGGTGCGATCGTACACGTCGACGCGCACGTTGCCAATATCCTCGCCCGCTGGATAGAGCGTGTCGCCCACGAAATAAGTGGCATGCGAGCCCAGCGCGACGTAGGCGTGCGGGTGCGTGCCATCCGTCTTCTCGACCGCGCTCCAGGGCCGGACCGATCCGCCGTGATGCTGGGCATAGATGGCGCGGGTCGGTTGACCCGTCGCGTCGAGCTCGACCTGGATCATTTCCCAATCGCCTTCGTGCTTGTTGTACCAATCGTTGTAGTAATAGAACAGCCAATACTGAATGGCAGCCCGGCCGTCGTCGGCATGGAGGACGCGGGCATAGGCGATACTGGGCCAGGCCGCGCGCAACGCATTCGAATCGTAGTAGGCGCCATGCGCCGTATAGTTGAGGTAACCGCTCGTATCATCCTGGCCGTACCACAGATCGAGATAGGCATCGCCTGGGGCCGTGGCGAGATCGTCGAGGGTGACCCGATCGAGGAGGGTCGCTTCTACGCCGGACACGACCTGGCGCAGCCGGCAGTGATCGAGCATCACCCGGATGTCCTGTGGGCGGTAACGCTCGCGCGCGTGAAAGTGGAGAAGCGGGGCGTAGGCCGTGGCGAGAGCGAGGTCGTTAGCTGGTTGGTTCGTTGGATAGTTCGTTGGTTGGTTGGCTGAGGCGAAGGGCGCGGGGTGCGCTGCGCCTGACGCCGACGATGGCAAAACGAGCGCGATAAGGATGAGGGCGAGCAGGCTGGATCGGCGCATGGGTCGGTTCAAACCGCGACGGGCAAGGTAGGCGGATTTTACACGCAGGCGCAGTACAGTTCAAATCATGGTCGCCTGAGCGGCGCAGGGGACTGGCGAGGATCAACAGGGGCTTTTACGGGTTTATCCAGCATATAACCCACGGGTTGCCCTCTAGTACCCCGACCGCCTAATTCTGCGGGGTTGGGACGGCACAACCCTCTTCGCTGCGCTCGTGGGCAGGCCGCCGCCCGTCCTTATAGCTGGCAATGAAAGGCGGCGGCTGGCACTGCTGTCCGCCGCAGGCCCACGGGGCGGCTTCGCACTGCAACTGCGGCAGGAACTATGCAACTTCCAGTTGTCGAAGTACTAGCCCCTGATCGATCGCGCAAAATGAGCAAAAAGTGAGCAGTTTTCGGTCTGGAAAGCGGTTGTGCCTTTCGCTACACTGCAGCTGCAAAATCCTTTCTCAACAAGGAGAAATAGTCATGTCAACCGAAGAGAACAAGGCGCTCACGCTTCGCCTCTTTGACGAGGAGTTTAACCAGGGGAACCCGGCCGTCGCAGATGAAATCATCGCCGCCGACTACATTGATCACAGCGCCCTGCCCGCACCTGCGCCCGGTCGTGAAGGATTCAAAAAGCGCGCGGAAATGCTGCGCGCGGGACTTGACCCTAAGATCACCTTCGGAAATTTCTTGGCGGAAGGCGACCTGGTCTCATTTACCTGGACGATGAATGGAACGCATCGCGGTGTCTTTGCCGGTATGCCTCCTACCGGGAAAGCGGTGACGGTGAACGGCATCAACGTCGAACGTTTCGCGGATGGCAAAATCGTCGAGCACTGGAGTCAGTTTGATATGGTGGGCGTCTTGCGACAGATCGGCGCGATTCCTGCGCCCGGTCAGCCGCAGAAGTAGACCTCGTCATGAACGACAAGCACGTCTTTTACCTGTGGCGCTAGCGACGCAAGTCGCCATGCATAACTCACCTTACGCAGTTTGCTCCCCGCCCGCGTCCCACACGCCTGCGGCGGGTGTAGTGCTCCCGTGGCGGTCGGTTCGGCAACCACCACCGCCCGCGGGGACGCGGGCTTAGAGCAGGATTTGACCGGTAGCTGCGTAAGGTGCATTAATCACATAGCGCGGCCTCCCGCCGCAACCAAAGGAGTTGATCCATGAATCTCCACGAACCCTGGCGCCGCCCGCCACTATAGTCCCCGAAGCGTAGCGGAGTGGGAGGGCAGGCGTGAACACGCATAAAGCTGTATTCGTGCAGATTCGTGTGATTCGTGGATAAAGAAATCTTCGCGATTGGTATAGTTCTTGCGGAGGAATATTATAAGCGGGGTAAAGTCATGACTGAACAAGATCAGCGCAACATCGAAGCCGTCCGGCGTATGTATCGAGGCGAGTCGGAGGAATCCAAGACGATAGCTCCGGACATCGTCTGGCACGTCCCCGGCCACAACCCCGTAGCGGGCGACTATCGCGGATACGAAGCGTATACCGAATTGATGCCGTCGCGCATGGCGCCCTTGACGCAGTGGGATTTTGCGGTCGGCGACGTGATGGTCAACGGCGACTACGTGGTCGCCACTTTCAGCCTTAAGGGTGAGCGGAAGGGCAAGACAGTGGATCTGCGGGGCGCGCATATTATGCGCCTCAACGCGCAAGGGCAAATCGTTGAAGGCTGGGGTTTCACGAACGATCAAGCTGCGCTGGATGATTTTTTCTCCAGAGGCTCAACCGAAACAACCTGAGCTGGGGTTGGAGTTGGTTGCAATTTCCCTGTTGCGCCGTATACTTATGCCCTCTGAAGATTCGGAGAGTGAGCCGGGGATCGCCGTGCTCTCTTCAGTTGAGCTTTGGCCTCCCGCTGAACCCGATCCTCATCATGAGATGCGGGTTGCTGCGCGGCGACCGGCGTTGGATCGGCGTAGCTCCGGCAGGGTTGAGGAAGTGCATGCCTATCGAGCAAGTCGATGTCCTCGTCATCGGGTGCAGCCTGGCCGGTGCGTCGGCTGCGCTGCACCTGTTGCGCCACGATCCCGCCTGGGCCGGCCGGATCGTGATGATCGACAAAGCGATCCATCCACGCGAGAAGCTGTGCGGCGGCGGCGTGACGCACATCGGCCACAACATTCTTACGCGGTTGGGCTTGCGATTCGAGCCGCTCCATCTGATGATTCGCGAGATGCGGCTGGTCTATCGCGGCCGGAGCATCTCGCTACGCGGCGCTCCCATCTTCCGGGTGGTGCGGCGCGCTGAGTTTGATCACTGGCTGATCGGTGTGGTTGAAAAGCTCGGAGTAGGCGTCCGCCAGGGTGAGGCGCAGCGTGTTGTGCAGGTCACGCCGGCGGATGAACACGTGGCCGTCGCCACGACCAGCGGCGTCTTTCATGCCCGTATCGTCGTCGCGGCGGATGGCGCGCGCAGCTTTGTGCGGCGAGCCTTGAAGTGGGAAGGTGCAGCGCACGTTGCGCGCCTGCTGGAGGTGCTGACGCCGGAGCCGCGCTCTGCCCCTGAGTTTCGAGAAGGGGTGGCCGTGTTTGATTTCACGCCGATTGGCAACGGGCTACAAGGTTACACCTGGCATTTCCCCAGCCTGGTATCCGGGCAACCGTTCATGAATCGCGGCGTGTTCGACAGCCGCATCCGCCCGGAAAGATCCAAAGCCGATTTGAAGCAGATTTTGCGCGAGTCGTTGGCGCAATACGGCTGGAACTTGGACGACCACGAACTGAAAGGTCACCCGCTGCGCTGGTGGGATCGGAACGCGCGTTTTGCCGTCCCGCGCGTGCTCTTGGCCGGTGATGCGGCTGGCGTCGATCCGCTGCTGGGCGAAGGCATCTCATTCGCGCTGGGTTACGGCGAGGCGGCGGCCTCGGCGATCGTCGATGCCTTCGAGCGCGGCGATTTCGGTCTGGCGACCTACGCCGACCGGCTGCTCGCGCATCCGTTGTTCCGGCAGCTCGACGCGCGCACGCGGCTGGCCCGCCTGCTGTATCGCATTGGGGCGACCCCGCTCGCCGGGCTGATCTGGCAGGTCTTGGGCTGGCGCTTGCGCTTCACGCCCTGGCGCGACCCGGAGTTCACGCTCGACGAGACGCCTGCATTCTCGTTGATCGAGCGTAGCGACGCGCGCAACTAATATTACAACGCAAAGTTGCCGCATTCTGGCCCACATCTGGTGCTCTCGCGTTGCCGGACACGCCAGATATGGTGGCAATTAGCCCGACTTTGCGCTGTAATACTAACTGCCTTCCGGAAAGTCGTGTGGGATGAAGGCTCTCCGCCCGCGTCCGCGCGGTAGCCAGAGCCGATGAGAATTTACCGGTTTGTACTTAGGCCTTGAAAGCTGGCCCGGAGGTTGAGGATGATCTCACGACTCTTCGCCTACTTGAAAACCATGCGCCTGATCATTTGCATGTTTGCGTCGATCATGGCGCTGGAAGGCTACTGGCTGGCCGTGCATCGCTTCGAGGTTTTTAGCCTGGCGCCGATTTTCGCGGCGATCGCTGCCGGATCGGGGCTGGCCTTCGCCAACGTGCTCAACGACATCCTCGATCTGGAAGCGGATCGGGTCAACCATCCCCGGCGGGCTTTGCCAGCGGGCAAGATCACGCCGTCGGAAGCGGGCTGGCTGGCCGGCGTGCTGTGCGGCGTCAGTCTGCTGTCGAGCTGGCTGGCCGGCGGACAGATGTTTCCGCTGGCCCTGGGGTTGATTGCGCTGTCGGTGGTGTACAACTTGTGGGCGAAGAAAATCCCGATCCTTGGCAACTTCATCGTGGCGCTCTCCGGCGCGCTGATCCTCGCGACCGGCAGCTTCATCGTGCCCAGCGGCGACTTTCCGATCTTTCCGCTGCTCGCGACGCTGGCGTTCCTCCTGGCGCGCGAGTTTCTCGAAACGGTTAGCGATGCGCCGGGCGATCAACTGATGGGGCGGATCAGTGTGGCGACGCTGTGGGGCAAGGCGCGCGTCCTGCAGATCAGCTTCGGGCTGGCGCTGGTCTCCGTGGTGCTGCTCGTCGCCCCGGCGGTTTGGTTGCGCAGCGCCGAAGCGCGCCTGCTCTACCTGCTCACCATCGCATCGATTTCGATTCTGCCGGGATTCATCTTCTTCATCGCCATCTGGAAAGATCAGAGCTTGCGAAACATTCACAGGGTGATCTACCGGACGCGCCTCGTGCTGTTCTCTAGCCTGATCTCGCTTTTGTGGCTGGTGTAGCTGGCGCTGCCTTAAGCGCGCTGACGACGTGCCGCACCTGCTTGGGCAGCAGCGGCGCCAGACAGGCGATCAGCAAAACGATCAGCAGCCCTGGCTCCAGGTATAGCGCAAACAGCGCGACCACCGAGCTGAGCGAGGCGAACAGATAAGCACCTACGGCGCGCGCCCGATCGGCCTGACTGCTGTTCGGCGCGAGAATGATCGCCAGCAGGCGCAGGCAGCGCGCAGACAAGAACAGCACTACCACGAACGTCGCCGCCCAGGCGGCAGGCCCATAGCCGAATACGTTTTGCAAGAGCGGCCAAACAAGCCAGCCGATGCTCAACGCCTGCATGGCCCAGGCATAGAGTTTGAATCGCAGTGGAATTGCCAACTGCTGCGCGGCGCGTGGACGCGCCCCAAACCAGATGGCGGTCGAGCGCAGACCACAGGCCAGGTCATTGCTCAGATCGCGCAGGCTGCCGTGAACGCCGTTGAGCAAAACGATGTACACGACGACAAACGCAAATAAACAAATCGTGAGGCTGGTAGTTGGGCCTGACTGCAAGCCGGCCCCATAGAAGACCAAAGCTCCCCACGCCAGTCCCTGGATCACATCGGTCGCTGGCGGCAGCACCGCCCGCTTCCCCCACACATCGTAGACGGCCATCAGGACAAAACTCGCGCTCAAGGCAACGTAGGCTGCGCTCCCGCCTCCCAGCCAGGCCGTGACGATCAACGCCACGGGCGCTTGAAGTAAGGCAAAGATCAGCGCCGGCCCTGGGCGAATGAGACCGCGCACCAGCGGGGCGTCCGAGCGCAGCGCCTGGGTGCGATCTACGGGCAGATCGATTACGTCATTCAGCACGTAGCTGAAGCTGTGAAAGGCCAGGGCGACGCAGACGATGCCCGCCACCTGTTGCGCCGACAGCTGCCGCGCGACAGTGGCCGCGCCGAGCAGGGGCAGCATCGCGCTGAAGCCAAACGCCGGAAAGCGGATGAACTGTTGGAAGACGTCGAGCCTGCGGCCTAGCTGGGTCAAGCGATCACGCATCCCAGCAGGCCATCTCCCCGCAGGCCGAGCGCGCTTTGACCCCGGCGTGTTTCCGGTGTTCACTCTCGCGCTCCGCGTGACGTGCGCGCTTCGGGCTGACCTCGGGCGGGCTTGACGGCGGAAGCGATTCGGTTCCAATACGGCCAGCTGAACAGGAGCAAACTGATCGGAAATAACACGGCGGCGAAAGGCACCAATGCCGGCTGTCGGCGATGGAGATCGCTGGCGAAGAGCACGACCAGGAAATACAACTGAAAGAATAGCGGCACGGCCAGGAGGAAGAGATCGAGCGGGTTAGCCCGATTGGCCTGTCGCGCAAAGCGCAAAACCACCAGGATGCTGGCGGCCAATATCAGCGCAACCAATATCCATTCCGATCCAAGCAGGTTCTTGATGAGCCACTGGTAGACAGCGATGACCCCGGTGAAGGCGAGCAGCGTGAGGGGGATGGCCGCGATCGGCGCGATCAAATCACCCAGGATGCCTTTGCTCTCCGGCGGGATGCGCTTCCAGCCGATCCGCAACATGAACGAGAAGATCACGACGCTGAGGAACCAGCCGGAGAAGTTATTCAAGGGTATGCCGAATAGCAGGTGCTCCGGAAGCGTGATGCCGAAGACCGTTTGCGTCGGTTTCAACAACCACACCCAGAACCCCACACCCGGCTCGATGGTCCTCGGCAGGATGGACTGCTGGCACGACACGCTGGCGCTGACAATCGGGTCCATCACCAGATCGATGCTGATCGCCAGCAGGCCATCCAGCACGGGGCGCGCGGCCCAGGGCAGCGCCAGTCGATTGGAAGTCTGTATCGCCGCGTAGAGGATCATGGCTTCCATGACCGGGATGGCGAGCGGCACGCAAGAACTGGGGGCGGCGCAACTGAGCTGCACACCCCAGGGCAAGGTCATGTCGCGACAGATCATGATCAAAAAACGGTTATAGTAGTATTCGTGGATCAGATTGATCGCAAAGATCTCCGTCGCGTAACTATAGCCGATGGCTACTACCAAAGCGATGGCCAGGTAACGCGCGTGACGCCAGGCGTGCCACAGGCAGAGCACGGCGAGAACGTAAACCCCTATCTCGAAGATGAGGAAAGCCAGCGGCGGCATTTGACTATTTTCCTTTGGCTCAATGGGTGTTTCAAGGAGGTCGATGCAACGAATACGCAGCGGCCACATACGGATACGGCCCGCGCGTTGTCACACTTGTCGTTGATTCGTTTATCCGTTCTTCATCCGATGCTCCAGGCTGGCCCGGACGCGCGCCTGATCGTAAGCGGCGCCGAGTGCGGCGAAGGTCTCCAGCGCGCGGTTCAAGTGCTGTGCCCGCGCCGGATCGTCGGCTGACAGATGCTGCCCGATGAAATAGTGCGCGAGTCCCTGCTCATACGGCATCTCCAGCCGTTCGGCCGCCGCCAGGGCCTTCTGCCAGTTTTGATGCGCTTTGCCAAACTCACCGGCTAACCAGTCGTAAGCGCCCTGTCTTAAGCAGGCAGCCGGCTTCGCAACCGGGAACACGCGCGCATAACGGTGCAGGGCTTTGCACGCCCGCCGGGCTCTCGCCTCCAACTCTTGGGGCGTGAACTTTGACGGTTTACTGCTGAAGCCCGAAAGCTGGGCAGCTTCCCAGAGCACGAGCGCGGCTTCGGCCAGGTTACCGTAGCTATAGAGGGCCGCATGGTTAGTGGGTGATGCTCTCAGCACGAGCGGCTCTAAAATTTCGACGGTCCGCTCGACTCGCGACAGGTCACCCTGGTACACGCAGATTTTGGCCAGGATGCCATAGGTATCCATCCTCGCAACCCGATCGGCGTTTTCCGCTTCCGGCGCCAGCGCCAGCGCGGCTTCGGCCAGGCGTAAGGCTTCGTCTCCTTGACCCAGCAGCAGCAGGCTGTAGGCCCCTGCGTTGAGGCCCCAGACCTCGAAGGCCGCATTCTCGACGCGTTGAGCCAAGGCGCGGGTCTCGGCAGCCAGCTGCGCCATTTGGGCAAATTTGCCTTGACGGCCGAGCACCAGAAACATTACGGCCGCCCCTCCAATCCACGTGATCCGATCGCTGAGATGCTCGGTGAGCGCCAGCGCCTCTCCGAGATCTGCTTCGGCTTCGCGCCAGCGTCCCACGCCTACCCGATACAGACTGATTCTGATCAGCATGAACGCCTGCGTGGGCAAATGGGCCAGGTTTCGAGCGGTTTCTTGCGCCAGCTGGCTGTAAGTCTCGGCCAAAGAATGCAGTGGGATCAGCCCGGCGATCACGCACAAGTTGGAATAAGCTTGCGCGACTTCCGGCGATGGCCCGACAACTTCGGCGAGATTGAGCGACTTCAACACGCTGTACAGCAACGGCCCTGCCTCATTCGCAAAATAGTATAAGTTCCCCAATAAGGTAAAGGCGCGCGCAGCTTCCAGTCGGATAGCCTCCGGCTCGGATAATGAGCCTTCGGGCGCTTGCGACCTGCTCACGTAACCTGCTCGGAGACGATGCCCAGCCTGCTGGAGCGCCTGCCCCAGCAGGCCGATCACTAATCGGCCGCGCCCGACAGGTATTACCTGCCCCAAAAGCGCGAGGCCCCGCTCCAGGTGTTGGCGACTCTTGCTGAATTGACCGAGACCCAAATAGGCTTCCCCGAGCAGCCGTTCCCACCGCGCCCGCCTCAGCGGCTGGCCGCGCTGGTCGAGATGGTCGCCCAGCGTCAGCGCGTCACTGAGAAAGCTCACGACTTCTTGATTGGCGAAATTCAGGTGCGCCTGCTCGGCGGCTCTTTCAAGATAATCGATCGCTTTCAGCACGAGAGCGCGCTCTGCGTGCTGATCGTCGATGGTGTGCTGCCAGTGATACGCCAGATAGGGGAAGAAAGGTGACAAATCGGCGGCATGGGCGCGCTCAAACCATTCCGCCACCACGCGGTGCAGGCTGCGCCGTTGCGAGAAGGTCATCAGGTTATACGCAACTTCCTGGGTGATGATGTGCTTGAAGATGTAGGTCAGGTCCGGCTCAGGCGCTTCGAGGGGCGTGATGTCCAGGCGTTGGAGGATGTTGAGCGCGTCGCGCACGTAGGGTTTGTCGGACTCCACCGGATGAATGTCGCGCAGGGTCTGGTAAGCGAAGATGCGGCCGATGACGCTGGCGACTTTCAGCGTCAACTGCTGCTGGAGAGTCAGGCGGTCGATGCGGCTGGTGATCACGCCTTGAATGGTGTCCGGGAAATCCAGCGCCGCCAGATCGCGCACGCCCGGCGCGATCTGGCATTCGCCGTTGACGATCTGGATCAGCCCGGCCTCGCGCAGCGCATAGGCCAGTTCCTCGCTGAAGAACGGGTGCCCTTCCGCTTTCTGGCGGATGAGATTGGCGACCGGTTGCGGGAGGATGCTGACGCCCAGACGCTGGCAAACCAGCTGGTCTACCTCGCCGTCCGAAAGCGTCTCCAACGAAATCAACCTGGCCCCGGCCGATTTGACCAGGTAGGTGTACTCCGCCGGTGGGGGTTCGGGTAAGGGGCGGGTGGCAACCACAAACAGCGCCGGCTGAACGTCTCGGCTGACCAGACGCGCCAACGCCCACGAGGTGGAATCTAGCCAGTGACCATCGTCCAATACCAGCAGCAACGGCGCGGACTGCGCGACTTGGTGGAGCAATCGCACCAGGAGCTGCTGGGTGTTGGCCGCGCGGACTTCGCCGGCCAATTGGAGCGTCAGTTCGTTCTCCGGGAAATCCAACGGCAGCACGGCGTTGAGCAAGGGGGCCAGGCGTAGCAGATCGGCGTCGATTTCGTGCAAGCGCGTCAAGACGTGTGTCTGCCACCTCTCGCGCGCAGCGCGGTCCGAATCGTCGGCCGCCGGATCCAGGTTGAACAGTCGCGTGAAGATCGGACGCCAGGCATGATACGGCCTGGATTTGTCAATCGCGTCCGCTTCACCGATCAGAATTCTGACAGCCGACGCCTGCGCCTGTTCGAGCAAGTCCGCCACCAGCCGCGACTTGCCCATGCCGGCCTCGCCTTCAATGATGAGGCTGCCGCCTTGTCTATCAAGCAACTGTTGCAATTGCGCAGTCAGGACGGCGCGTTCCTCGGCGCGCCCGACCAGCGTGAACGGCGAAGGTCGCTTGGGCGTGTAGGTCGCCTGTTCCCGCCGCCGGCCACTCACGGTGAAGACTTTGAGCGGCTCCGATACGCCCTTCAAGACCAGCGGCTCTTCGATCTCTCGAAGGTCGAAATCGGCGCGTATGGCCTGCGCGATGCGCGGCGTGATCAAGATCTGACCGGGCTGCGCTTTCGTCATCAATCGAGCGGCGATGTTCACGTCGGTGCCCAGCACGCCATACGCGCGCTGCGCCGCCGCGCCGTAGTCGCCCGTGCGCATCTGGCCCCGGCTGAGACCGATCTGGATGTCCTGGATGAAGCTGAGTTCGGCCGGCGGCGCGCGCAATTCCAGCGCGGCGCTGGCTGCGCGCGCGGCATCATCCTCGTGAGCGATCGGCGCGCCGTAGACCATGTAGAGGTAGCTGCCTTTATCGCCCATCGTTAATTGCAGCAGGGCGCCCTCGTAGCGGACGACGACCGCTTGCACCCAGCGGATGTAGGCATCCAGCTTCTTGCCGGCGGCGTCGTCTCGGTCGTAATCGATTCCACTAAATTTGAGGAACAACGCGACGGCGGGACGCAACTCGGCCAGGAACTGGCCTTGCCCGCTCTGCAACCGATCGTAGACCGGCGCGAGCACCCAATCGCGCGCCATGTCGTCGCCGACCGCGCTGCCGGCCGGCCAGGGCGCGGGTGGAACAGCTCTGTTGAGATCGGTGACGACGGCGACGCGCGCGCCCGCGGCGTCCGAGCGCCACTCGCGGATCACCACTTGCTCGGCGAATGGCTGCACGGTATCGGCGCTGACGACGACTTCGCCCTGTCGAGCTTGATGCTCCGCTGCGGCCAGGCGATCAAGGATCGCGCCGGCCAACACGTCGAGCAGCTGAACATCGCGCCGGCCGACGACGAAACGACGCGCCGGTCCGGCCGTCACCGCCACTTTGATGCTGATGCGGAACACGCTGCCCCCGGGTGTGCGCAGGGTTGCCTGCGGCGCGATCGCGCGTTGGGTGAGCAGCGCGCAGGCAGTCGCCCGGCGGCCGTTGTCACGATCGAACCAGCAGGTGATCGCGTCGCCGCTGAAGCCGATGACGCTGCCGCCATAGCGGTGAACTTCGTCGATGATCGCGCCGTAAATGCGATCGAGCTGCTGGGTGAGTTCCTCAGCGCCACGGTGCGGGCCGAGTTCTTGGGCGAGGGCCTCCGCGAGCGGGGTGAAGCCCGAGATGTCGGCAAACAGCGCCGCACCCGAAGTGCGATCGGGCAGGGTCTCGTCACGGGCGAGGGCGACCCGGCGATCCATCGGGATGTAGGCGTCGAAGTGATCCATTGTGGCGCCTTTCGACACAGGACAGCGCTCCTGATTCTCAGGCTGGGTAAGATGGACGGACGTCTTCGGTTGTGCACAGCGAGTACGGCGTGAAAAGTATAGCACAAACAAGAGGAGAAAAGGAACTGAGGTTTAATCATTCAACTTCGTTGGGAAAATCCCAACGGGTCGCGTCTTTGGGAAATTGCTTCCAGGCAAACACAACCCGAGGCCGAAAGACGTACATCCCGGTTGCCGTCGCGTACTCTTCGGGTTTCAACCCATAACCGTACTTTTGCGCCGACGCGCCCGAGAGCCGAGTCGCCAATGCCGGCTCGGATGCACGGAACTCGTGCGCCTCACCGTGCAGAATGACCACGTCACTGCCGCTTTCCAGATGGATACAAACCGCTGGATTGGCCGCTAGATTACGATTGCGACGAGTTTCGGGGCTGCCGCCAAAATATAGTCGGTCGTCCAGCCAGACGCCATCGACGGGTGTTGCATGCGGCCAGCCTTCTGGGCTGACCGTGCAGATCCAGTAGGCGTGCGCCTGAGCCATCCGCTCCGCCACGTGTGACCAGGGCAGGAGTCCCTTCTTGTCTTGGGGAATGCCATAGGCGCGGCCGGGACTATACGGCCGGCTTGCGGCGGGACCAGTTTCCGGGCTGATCGGTTTTTGCTTCACGGCTCGTTTTGAGGTAGGCATAGGTTATCTCCTTCGGTGAATCAGTGATGTGCGGCAGTGACCGCGTGGTCGTTGAGCAACGCAGCTGCGAATTGTTCGACGATTTGAGTCTTACCTCGCCCTTCGGCCGTCGCCACTACCGTCGCCGGCAGCGTCGCTGCGAGTTCGGCCCATAGCGGCGCTACTCGATCCCTGGCCTCTTGCGGGCTGGCGGGGTGATGGCGCACAAATGCCAGCAGCTCCAGGGCCTGCTCTGCCTGCCCCGCCTGGGCCAGGAGAGTGGCGAGACCGCCGAATGCCGCCAACATCATCGAGATGAGATGTAAGTCCAACGCTACCTGCAACGTTTTACAGAAGTGTGCTTTAGCGGCGGCATAATCCTCGCGCGCCAGGGCGACCAGCCCCAGATTGGCGAGGGTGGCCGTGCGCAGCGGGTGATTCAGCGCTTGGCTAAGCGCCAGGCTTTCTTCGAGCGTTTGTTGGGCGCGCGCTTGATCGCCAAGTCGGTGAATCACATAGCCCAGGCTATTGAGCGTGTTGGCAACCTGCCACGGCTTGTGGACGGATCGGGACAGCCACAGGCTCTCCTCCAACCGATGCTCAGCTTCCGCATAGTTTCCCATTTCGCCGGCCAGGTAACCCAAAATGTTGAGCGCTTGCGCGGCGCCAGAGGGGTCGTCCAGCGAGCGATAGATACTTAGGCTTTCTTCGAGGAGTTGCTTGACAAGCATGTATTCGCCGGCTTGCAGTTCCAACATGCCTGAGTGGAGGAGGGCAGAGGCCAGCTCCACCTGCTGGCCTGCTTCTCGCAAGAGCGCGATACTGGGTTGCAGCGCCGCGCGCGCTTTCTCGTAGAGACCCAGGCCGGTATACAGCACGCCTAAGCGAGCCAGCAACTTGCTCCGCAACACGGCGTGCTCCTCAGTCGGCGGCGCGTCCACGTCGCCCAAACACATGACCGCCTGTTCAAATGCTTCTGCGCCTTCCTGGAACCAACCGCGCCGCTGGTAGAAACCATACAACCCTCGGCAGGATTGCTCGATGAGCGTGGCGCGCCTATGCTCAATCGCCCAGCGCCAGCTCGCCTGCACGTTCTCCATCTCGTCACTGACTTCGCTCAACACCTCGAGCAACTGGGGGTCTCGCAGCCGTTCCGTGCCCTGTTCGATGAGCGCCGCGTAATAGCGGCTATGGCGATCGCCTACCTGTTCGTGCTCGTCAGCGGCTTCTCTCAGTTTCTCCGTGGCAAACTGCCAGACGAGTGTATGCAAGTCGTACCGACCGGAGCGGTTGCGACCCAACAAAGATTTGTCCATCAGCGCGGCCAACCGAGGCAACTGCGCGCCGGCCACGTATTGCGCGGCGGCAGACGTGAACCCGCCTCGAAAGATCGATAGCTGGCGCAACGCGCGCTGTTCGGCCTCCGACAGCAGTCGCCAGGATTCTTCGAACACGGCGCGCAGGCTGCGATGTCGCTCGGGCACATCTTGCCAGGCCATGTTGAGAAAGTCCAGACTGCGCGTGATCTCCTCCGCGATCTCCGCGCACGCTAAAACCCGCGTCCAGGTCGCGGCCAGCTCGATCCCCAATGGCAGACCCGCCAGCAATCGGCAAATGTGCGCCACCTGGATCTGGTCGACCGGGGTGAGCGTGACGTACGGGCGCGTTCGCTGGGCGCTTTGGACGAACAACCGAACCGCGTCGTAGGCCTCCAGGTCTTCACAGTCCGTCTCGAGCGGGAACGGCAACCCCTGGAGCTCCAGACTCCATTCGGCCTGCAACTTCAATCGCTCACGCGAGGTCACTAACACCTTGACCTGAGGCGCGCACGCCAGCAGTTCTGCCAGGAGATTCGCTTCTGGAAAGAGTTGTTCGAAGCTGTCGAAGATGAGCAGCCGCGTTTGTCGTCGCAGCAGATTGAAGATCTGGGCGAGGAGGTCGGCGTGCTCGACCGCCGCTAGCTCCAAAGCATTCGCGATCCGCTCGATGAGCACATCGCGCGCTTGCACGCCCGCGAGCGAAATAAAGCACACGCCATCGGCGAAGACTGCTCGCTGGCGCGTGGTGGCCTCGAGCGCCAGGCGCGTTTTGCCGACGCCGCCGTGACCGATCAACGTCAACAGCCGACAGTTCGGATCGGCCAAACAACGCACGATCTCAGCCAGCTCCTCGGCACGTCCGACGAACGGTGTCGCCGGAACGGGCAGTTGGGACAAGCGATCGGTTGCCGTCTCATTCAGCCCAGAGAGGGGTAGAGGGAAGCGGCTCTCCTTGATCACCTCATAGAGTTGGATTGTTTCCGGCTGGGGTGACAGGCCGAGGGTATTCTCGAGCCGGCGCGCCAGCTCTTGATACTGCCGCACCGCCGCCGCAGGCTCACCTGCCTGTGCATACAGCTGCATCAACCAGCGTTGAGGCGGCTCGTGTAAAGGATCGAGCGCCAGCCAGCGTCGGGCGTAGCCGATGGCGGTTTCCAGTTCGCTGCCATCGGCGTAATAACGCACCAATCGCTCCAGCGCGCTCGCCAGGTCGCGGCGCAGGCCCTCCGCCTGGAAGAACTGCCACTCGTCAAACGCCGGGCTATCGCGCAGCGTGAATCCGGCCAGAAAGTCGTCTCGGTAGAGCGCTACCGCTTCCGTCAAAGCCGTGTGAGAGACAGTGGCTTGGCGGTGTGCGGAGGCCAAGAGGCGACGGAAATGCTTGACGTCTACCCATAAGCCGGTATCAGGGTGCAGGCCGATCGTGTCGCGCTGGATCGCCAATGCATCGCCCATTCCGGCTGCGTTCAACGTCACCAGGGTGCGACGCAGGGCCGCCCGCGCACGCGCCTGGTCGGACTCCGGCCATAGCAGAGCGGCCAATGTATCGCGGCTGAAAGGCTCGCTATCATGGGCGGCCAGGTAGGCGACGAGCGCCAGAGCTTTGCGGCGGCCGATGGGAACTTGCGCGCCGTCGCGCTCGATGCGTGGAGGGCCGAATAAAAAGAGTGCACGATGCATCACTGGCTATCCTCCCCGATGAATTCTACTTTGTTTGAAACCGAACAGCAACACGCCCGCGTAAAATGCGAGCGTTTGCAGCTGGTTCTGCAACGTTTGTGAGACGTTTGTCGCCTATACTGTGGTCTGGATTTCGACGAGACCTTTTCAAAATAGCGTCCCACAAAACTGATTCGGTTGTATACTGAGCGCAGTTACAACTGCGTTTTCCTGTTCGACAGCGGTCCCCGGCCGCCCTTGTGACTGAGCCCGCAACGCTTCGTCGCACTTGGTGTGCACCTCACGAATGCCATTTGAGTCGACGTTAATCCGTCTGCATGCTTGACGACTCGCAAGCATGTCTACCCCGTCTCCCGGCCCACGATCGAAGGCCGGTCGCTGCTATCCGCGCCATGCCCCATCGCTTGTTGGCGCGGCCGGTTGTCGGCGTTGTTGTGCCGTTCGCCTTTTGCCCCGTGTCGTGAAAGGCTTCAGCGCTTTCAGCCCGTGTATCCGAAAGAAGTTCGCGCGGAGGATACCTGATGAGCCTGCGTCTACCTGATTCTATCTCCGTCAGCGCCACTCTGGTGGACCTGGTTCGCTGGCGCGCGCTCCAGCAGCCCGATCAGCTGGCTTATACGTTCTTAGTCGATGGAGAAACAGAAGAAGCTTGCCTGACTTACGGCGAGTTGGACGAGCGCGCTTGCGCGATTGGCGCTCAAATGCAAAGCTTGGGCGCGTTCGGCGAGCGCGTCTTGTTGCTCTACCCGCCGGGCCTGGACTACATTGCTGCGTTCTTTGGGTGTCTGTATGCCGGGGCGATTGCCGTCCCGGCCTATCCGCCCGATCCAACCCGGCTCAACCGAACCTTGCCTCGGCTCCAGGCGATTGTCGCCGACGCGCAGGCGACGATCGTCCTCACCCTATCTCCGATTCTATCTATGGCGGAAGTGCTGTTCGATCAGGCGCCGGACCTCAAAGCGCTGCGCTGGTTGGCGACCGATCAAGTCAGCCGCCCGGCCGATGAGTGGAACGGCCCGAAGATCGGCGGCGACGACCTGGCTTTTCTTCAATACACGTCCGGCTCGACGGCTGCGCCGCGCGGCGTCATGTTGACGCATCACAACCTGCTGCATAATTCCGCCCGGATTCAAGCCTACTTCGAGCACTCGCCCGAAAGTCGGGGCGTGGTCTGGCTGCCCCCCTATCACGATATGGGCCTTATCGGCGGCATCCTGCAGCCGCTATACGGCGGGTTCCCGGTCACGCTCATGTCGCCCATCGACTTTTTGAAGCGGCCAGTGCGCTGGCTGCAAGCCATCTCGCGCTACCAGGCGACGATCAGCGGCGGCCCTAACTTCGCCTACGATTTGTGCGCGCGCAAAATCACCCCGGAAGAACGCGCCCGGCTCGACCTGAGCCGTTGGGAGATCGCCTTCAATGGCGCCGAGCCGGTGCGCCGCGAAACCCTGGAGCGATTCGCCGAGACGTTTGCCGAGTGCGGCTTTCGCCGGGAAGCGTTCTATCCCTGTTACGGCCTGGCCGAAGCGACGCTGATCGTATCCGGCGGCTTCCGGGCCGCGCCGCCGGTCACGCTCACCGTGAGCAGCGCCGCGCTGCGGCAAAATCGGGTTGAAGTTGCGCCGCCTGCGCACCCGGAGGCTTACGCTTTAGTGGGTTGTGGCTGCACCCTGGCGGATCAGCAAATCGAGGTGGTCAATCCCGACACGCTGCGGGTTTGCTCGCCTGGTCAGATCGGCGAGATTTGGGTGGCCGGCCCGAACGTCGCGCAGGGGTATTGGAATCAGCCCGACAAAACAACCGAGACTTTCCACGCGCGCCTGGACACCGGCGCAGGCCCTTACTTGCGCACCGGCGACCTGGGCTTTTTGCAGAATGACGAACTGTACGTGACCGGGCGACTCAAGGACCTCATCATCATCCGAGGCCGTAATCACTATCCGCAAGATATTGAACTCACGGTGGAAAAAAGCCATCCGGCTTTGCGGCCGGGTTGTTGCGCCGCGTTTTCGATCTCGGTCGATGGCGACGAGCGGCTGGTGGTGGCGCAGGAGGTCGGGCGGCAGGGCGCCGATGCGAATGAAGTCATTCAGGCGATTCGGCAGGCGGTGACGGAGCAGCACGAGCTGCAAGTCTACGCGGTGATGTTGCTGGAGGCCGGCAGCATCCCCAAGACGTCGAGCGGCAAGATTCAGCGCCATGCGTGTCGGGCCGCTTTCTTAGCGGATAGTCTGGAAGTGGCAGCCAGGAGTGTTCTCGAGATCAAGCCGGTCGAGACGACACCTCAATTCGATCCTCATCTGACATTTATCCGCAAAGCGTTGGCCGCGGTGAATGAGCCGGCGGCGCGCCAGACTTTGCTGACGCTCTTTTTGCAGGAGCAGGCCGCGCGCGTCTTGCGTGTATCGACCGCGCAAGTGGACGCGCAACACAGCCTCAGCACGTTGGGTCTTGATTCATTGATGGCCGTCGAGCTGCAACACGCCGTCGAGACCGGCCTGGGCGTGGTCGCGCCGATGGTTGACTTTATGCAGGATGCGGGCCTCGCACAGCTGGCCGCGCAGCTCCTGGCCGAGCTGGAAGCGCCTGCGCACCAGCCGCTCGATCTCGCGGCGCTGGCGGACACAGCGCAAGCCGATCCGATCCTTTCGCACGGACAGCGGGCCATGTGGTTCCTGCATCAACTGGCCCCGGAGAGCGCGGCCTACAACATTTCCAGCGCGGTGCGGATTCGGAGCGAGCTGGACCTCCCGGCGTTGCAGCGGGCGTTCCAGGCGCTGGTCGATCGCCATCCCTCGCTGCGGACGACGTTTTTGCCCGATGGCTCGACCCCTCGGATTCACGAGCATGCTCAGGTGTTCTTTCAGGCCGAAGATGCTTCGACCTGGAACGAAGCGGCGTTGAATGAGCGCCTGATTCAAGCAGCGCACACGCCCTTCGATCTGGAACACGGCCCGCTGTTCCGTGTGCATCTGTTCAGCCGTTCGGTGGGCGAACACGTGCTGTTGCTCGTCGCGCACCATATCATCGCCGATTTCTGGTCGCTGGCGCTGCTCGCGCGCGATTTGGAGACGCTCTACACCTCAGAACGAAAAGGTATGCCGGCTTCTTTGCCGCCGTTGGCGCGGCGTTACGCCGATTACGCGCACGCGCAGGCAGGCAGGCTGGCCGGCCCGGCGGGAGAACGGTTGTGGGAATACTGGCGGCAGCAACTGGCCGGCGAATTGCCGGCGCTCAACTTGCCCACCGATCGGCCGCGCCCGCCGGCCCAGACCTATCGCGGCGCTTCACAGGCGCTGGCGTTGAGCGCCGAGCTGACCCGCGATCTCAAGGTCCTCAGTCGCGCTCAGGGCGTCACGCTGTATACGACTTTGCTGGCGGCTTTTCAGACGTTGCTCTATCGCTACACCGGGCAACACGATATTCTGGTCGGCTCGCCCACTGCCGGACGCAGCGCTGCCGAGCTGGCCGACCTGGTGGGCTACTTCGTCAATCCGGTCGTGCTGCGCGCGAACCTCGCCGGGCCGCCTGCGTTTATCGAGCTGCTGAACCGTACGCGCCAAACGGTGCTGGCCGCTTTTGCGCATCAAGATTATCCGTTCAGCTTGCTGGTCGAACGCTTGCAACCCGAACGCGATCCCAGCCGATCGCCCCTCTTCCAGGTGATGTTCATCTGGCAACAATCGCCGTTGTCGAGCCATGCAGGCCTGGCGGCGCTGGCGCTGGGCGAGGCCGGGGCGCGCCTAAACCTGGGCGGGCTGTCGCTGGAAGCGGTGGCGCTGGAACAACGCGCCGCGCAATTCGATCTCACGCTGGTGATGGCCGAGCTGGCCGGCGGCCTGGGCGTTTCGCTGCAATACAACCGCGACCTGTTTGACGCAGCGACGATCGCCCGCATGTTGGAGCACTGGCGAGTTCTATTAGAAGGCATCGTCGCGCAGCCGGAGCAAAGGCTTTCCGATTTGCCGCTCTTGACGCAGTCCGAGCGGCAACAATTGCTCGCGGCGTGGAACGATACGCTGACGGACTATCCACGGGAGAAGTGCGTCCACGAGCTGTTCGAGGCGCAAGCGGGGCGCACTCCGGGCGCGACGGCGGTCGCTTTTGAAGACCAGCGCCTCACCTACCAGGAGCTGAACGAGAGGGCTAATCAACTGGCGCATTATCTGCGAACGCGCGAAGTAAAGCCGGGCGTGCGGGTCGCCATTTGCGTCGACCGCTCGCCGGAAATGCTGGTGGGGCTGTTGGGCATCCTCAAAGCCGGGGCGGCGTATGTGCCGCTCGACCCGGCGTACCCGGAAGAGCGGCTGGCTTTCATCCTTGAGGATTCACGCGCGTCGGTGTTGCTCACGCAGGCGCACCTGGCCGATGGACTTCACGTGTTGCGTAATGCGAATCACGTCATACGCCTGGACGCCGATTGGCCCGCCATTACCCAATCGCCAATTACCAATTCCCAATCTCCCGCTACTTCCGAAAACCTGGCCTACGTCATCTACACTTCCGGCTCGACCGGCAAGCCCAAGGGCGTTCAAATTCCGCATCGCGCCGTCGTCAACTTCTTAAGCTCGATGCGCGAGCGGCCGGGGCTGGCGCAGCACGACATCCTCCTGTCGGTCACAACGCTCTCCTTCGACATCGCCGGTCTCGAACTCTTCCTGCCGTTGATCGCCGGCGCTCGCGTCGTCCTGGTCAGCCGCGACGTGGCCGCGGACGGCGCGCGTTTGTCCGAAGCGTTGGCGTGCACCGGCGCGACGGTCATGCAAGCGACGCCGGCCACCTGGCGCCTGCTGTTGGAAGCCGGCTGGCAGGGCGACTCCCGCTTGAAGATTCTGTGCGGCGGCGAAGCGTTCCCGCGCGAGCTGGCGAATCAGTTGGCGGCCAGAAGCGCATCGCTCTGGAATATGTACGGCCCGACCGAGACGACGATCTGGTCTACGACCGGCCAGGTGTTCGACGGAGAAGGATTTGTCCCCATCGGCGATCCGATCGCCAATACGCAGATTTACATTCTGGACGATCAGCTCAACCCTGCGCCGATCGGCGCGCCGGGCGAGCTGTATATCGGCGGCGAGGGTTTGGCCTGGGGGTATCTCAATCGACCCGATCTGACGGCGGAGAAGTTCATCCCCAACCCGTTTGCAACGACGGACGACGAACGACCAACGACGAACAAGGCCGTACGGCCTTCGTCATTCGTCCATCGTCGTTCGTCTTCACGCCTTTACCGGACTGGTGATTTGGTGCGTTACCTGCCGGATGGTCGCATTGAATTCCTCGGCCGCATCGACCATCAAGTGAAGGTGCGCGGCTTTCGCATCGAGCTGGCCGAGATCGAGAGCGTGCTGCGCCAGCATCCGGCGGTGCAAGAATGCGTGGTCGTCGCTCAAGCGTGGGGCGCTTCCGCCGACAAACGGCTGGCGGCGTATCTTGTGCCGAAGGCCGATCTATCCTCATCCTTCACCCTTCATCCCTCATCCTTCACCCTTCATCCCTCATCCTTCATCCCTGAGTTGCGCGCGTTTCTGCGGTCGAAGTTGCCGGAGTACATGCTGCCCGCGTCCTTTGTCATGTTGGATGCGCTGCCCTTGACGCCCAACGGCAAGGTGAACCGCCGGGCGCTGCCCGCCCCGGAAGCATCGGCCGGATCGGGGGCGACCGAGGCCCCGCCTCGGAGCGAGTTGGAGCAGACCATTGCCCAAATCTGGCGCGAGGTGCTCCAGGTGGAGCGCGTAGGCATCCACGACAACTTCTTCGATCTCGGCGGGCATTCGCTGCTCCTGGCGCGTGTCCATCGCCGGCTGCGGGAAGTCTTGCCGCGCGAGCTGACCGTGGTCGAATTGTTCCAGTATCCGACGATCGGCGCGCTGGCCCGCTATCTCAGCCCAACGGAAGGTGAAGCGATCACACCTCGGCCGGGGGCTGGCCGCGCCCGGAAGCGTCGAGAATTGATCAAACAGCCCGAGGCAGGCATCGCCGTCATCGGCATGACCGGCCGCTTCCCCGGCGCGAAAAACCTCGACGAGTTTTGGCGGAACTTGTGCGAGGGGAAAGAGTCGATCGCGTTCTTTTCAGACGCAGAGGTGCAAGCCTCCGGTGTCGACCCGGCGCTGCTGGCCGATCCGAACTACGTCAAAGCCGGCTCGGTGTTGGAAGACGTTGAAGCCTTCGACGCCGATTTCTTTGGGTATAACCCGCGCGAAACCGAGATCATCGACCCACAACACCGGCTGTTCCTCGAATGCGCGTGGGAAGTGCTGGAGCACGCGGGTTACGATTCGGAACGGTATCAGGGGCGCATCGGTGTGTACGCGGGCGTGGGACTGAACTCATACTTGCTCAACAATCTCCAATCGAATCGCGATCTCATGCAATCGGTGGGCGGGTATCAGACTTTCATCGGCAACGACAAAGATTTCGTGCCCACGCGCGTCTCCTACAAGCTGAACCTCACCGGCCCCAGCGTCAACGTGCAAACGGCGTGCTCCAGCTCGCTCGTGGCGATTCACCTGGCGTGCCAGAGCCTGCTGACCGGCGAATGCGACATGGCGTTGGCCGGCGGCGTGTCCATCAGCCTGCCGCAAAAGGCCGGGTATCTCTATCAAGAGCGCGGCATCGCGTCGCCCGATGGTCACTGCCGGGCGTTCGACGCCCAGGCCCAGGGCACGGTGCGCGGCAGCGGCGTGGGGGTGGTCGTGCTCAAGCGTTTGGCGGAAGCCGTCGCCGATCGCGATCCGATCTACGCCGTGATCAAAGGCTCGGCGATCAACAACGACGGCTCGCTCAAAGTCGGCTACACCGCGCCGAGCGTCGAAGGGCAGGCCGAGGTGATCGCCGAAGCGCTGGCTGTGGCCGGCGTGGAACCGGAGACGATCTCTTACGTGGAGGCGCACGGCACCGGCACCGAGATCGGCGACCCGATCGAAGTCACGGCCCTGACGCAAGCCTTTGGGAACGGCGGTGGGCAGACGGGCTATTGCGCGCTCGGCTCGCTCAAGACCAACATCGGGCACCTGGACACCGCCGCCGGGGTGGCCGGTTTTATCAAGACGGTCTTGGCGCTCCGGCAGCGGCAAATCCCGCCGAGCCTGCACTTTGAAGCGCCGAACCCCCAGATCGATTTCGAGCACAGCCCCTTTTACGTGAACACCGCGTTGTCCGGTTGGAAAGCCGGGCGCGCGCCTCGCCGGGCCGGGGTCAGCTCCTTCGGCATCGGCGGCGCCAACGCGCACGTGGTGTTGGAAGAAGCGCCGCCCCCCGAACCGTCGAGCGCCACGCGACCCTGGCAGTTGCTGTTGCTTTCGGCCAAAACGAGCACGGCGTTGGAAACCGCTACGGCGAACCTGGCTGCGCATCTGAAACAAAATCCCGATCTGAACCTGGCCGATGCAGCCTACACCTTGCAAGTGGGACGGCATCGGCTGAACCATCGCCGCGCGGTGATTTGCCAGGACGCGCCCGATGCTATCGCCGCATTGGAGACGCTTGACCCCCAGCGCGTGTTGACGGGCGCGCAGGAGCTGAAGGAACGCCCGGTTGCCTTCATGTTCACGGGGCAGGGGGCGCAGTACGTTGGCATGGCCCAGGAGCTGTATCAGACCGAGCCGACTTTCCGCGAGCAGGTCGATCGCTGCGCGGAGCTGCTCCAACCGCACCTGGGGCTTGACTTGCGCGATCTGCTGTACCCCGATCTAAGCGACGAACGACCTTCGTCTTTCGTCCATCGTCCTCCGTCTGAAGGCGACGGTATACTGGATCAGACACAGTATACCCAGCCCGCTCTGTTCGTGACGGAGTACGCGCTCGCTCAACTGTGGCTGGAATGGGGCGTGCGTCCGCAGGCGATGATCGGGCACAGCATCGGCGAGTACGTGGCCGCTTGCCTGGCCGGCGTGTTCTCGCTCGAAGCTGCGCTGGCGCTGGTAGCGGCGCGCGGGCGGCTGATGCAGCAATTGCCCGGCGGCGCGATGTTGGCCGTGCCGTTGCCGGAGCGCGAGGCGCAACCCTGGCTGGGCGGGTCGCTCTCCATCGCGGCGATCAACGCGCCGGGCATGTGTGTGGTGTCTGGCCCGACTGAAGCGATCGAGCAGTTGGAACGCCGGCTCAAGGCGCAAGGCGTGGAAGGACGCCGCCTGCACACCTCGCACGCCTTCCATTCGGCGCTGATGGAGCCGATTCTAGAACCGTTCACCGAGCAGGTGAAGCGCGTCCGGCTCAACCCGCCCCGTATCCCGTGCGTCTCTAACGTCACCGGCGATTGGCTGACGGCGGCGGAGGCCACCGACCCGAACTATTGGGCGCGGCATCTGCGCCAGGCGGTGCGTTTCGCCGACGGCGTCGGACGCTTGCTCGCGGAACCCACGCAGGTGCTGTTGGAAGTCGGGCCGGGTCGGACGTTGAGCACGCTGGCCCTGCGACATCCGGCCAAACGCGCCGAGCACGTCGTCCTCGGTTCGCTGCGCCACGCGCAGGATCGGCAATCGGACGTGGCGTTCGAGTTGAGCACGTTAGGCAAGTTGTGGCTGGCCGGTGTGGCGGTGGACTGGGCGGGCTTTTACGCGCACGAGCAGCGCCGCCGCCTGCCGTTGCCCACGTATCCCTTCGAGCGCCAACGCTACTGGATTGAGCCGCAACCGGCGGATCAACCTTCCGCCCGGCGGAGCGTGGCTAAGAAAGCAGACCCGGCCGATTGGTTCTACGTCCCCTCGTGGAAACGATCCGATTTGGCGCGCGCAGTGAGCGCCAGGCCGGTTCCATCTCGCTGGTTGGTGTTTGTCGATGAGTGCGGGTTGGGCGCGCAGCTGATCGGTCGGTTGGAGCAAGCGGGCCACGACGTGGTCCGCGTGCAGGTCGGAGCATCGTTCGCGCAGCTGAACGATCGGGCGTATGCCCTGCATCCGGCTCACGCGGATGACTATGCGGCTTTGCTCAAAGATTTGCAGGGTCAGGCAAAACTGCCTCAGGTGATCGTCCACTTGTGGAACGTCACGCCGGACGACCAAATCGGGGCAGGACTGGCCGGGTTTGATCAGACGCAAGACAGGAGCTTTTACAGCTTGCTCTTCCTCGCCCAGGCGATCGGAAACCACGGCGCGCCGGACGAGATTCGCCTGGCGGTGATCTCCAGCAACCTGCAAGAAGTGATCGGCGACGAATCGCTCTGCCCCGAAAAGGCCACACTGCTGGGGCCGGTTCAGATCATTCCGCGCGAGTACCCCAACCTCAGCTGCCGCAGCATCGACGTGGCGCTGCCGCAGACGGCGAGCCAGACTCAGCCGCTTGTCGAGGCGTTGTTGACGGAGCTCAAGGTCGAGACCGCCGATCCCATCGTCGCTTACCGGGGAAAGCATCGCTGGGTGCAGACCTTTGAACCTCTACGTTTGGACAAGCCCGAAGCATCGACGCCGCGCTTGAGACATGGCGGGGTCTATCTCATCACCGGTGGATTGGGCGGCATGGGTTTGACGCTGGCGCAGCACCTGGCCGAGACCATGCAGGCCAAACTGATCCTGACCGGTCGATCGGCGTTGCCGGCCGCGGAGGAATGGGCGCGCTGGCTCGCGACGCACGACGAGCACGATGCGGTCAGCCGCAAGATTCGCCAGGTGCAGCAGCTTGAGGCATCGGGCGCTGAGGTGATTGCCCTCCGCGCGGATGTGACCGACCCGGCGCAGATGCAAGCCACGATCGCCCAGGCGACGGCGCACTTCGGCCCGATCAACGGCGTCATCCACGCGGCCGGCGTTCCCGGCGGCGGCGTCATTCCGTTGAAGACGCGCGAGATGGCCGAACGGGTCATGGCCGCGAAGATCAAAGGCGCGCTGGTTCTATCCGACCTGTTACAGGCTGCGCCGCTGGATTTCTTCATCCTCTGTTCTTCGATCAACTCGGTGGTTGGGCGAGCGGGACAGGTGGATTACGTTGCGGCGAACGCGTTCCTCGACGCCTTCGTTCATGCGAGCCTTCAGCCGGCGATCGGCGTCAATTGGGAAACCTGGCGTGAGGTCGGGATGGCGGCCGCGACCCTGAAGGAACTGACCGGCGCACCGGCTGCTTCGGAGGCGCCGCCGCGCAAGGTGGATCATCCGTTGCTCGACGAGTGCATCTTCGAGAGCGAGACATCTAGCGCGTACACGACTCACTTCACGGTGCAGCGACACTGGGTATTGCACGAGCACGGAGTCCTGGGCAAGCCGACGCTGCCCGGAACGGCTTATCTGGAAATGGCCCGCGCGGCTTACGCGCTCCGCGCCGGAGCGGGGGCCATCGAAATTCGAGACGCGCACTTCCTCACGCCGCTGATCGCGGCTGAAGACGAGGCGAAGCAAGTTCGCACCGTGTTGAAGAAACAGGGCGATGCTTTTGCTTTCTCCGTGCTGAGCCGGTCGGGTGATGCCTGGCAGGAGCATGCCCGGGGAACCATCGCGCCTCTAGGAACGGCGGCGCCGGTTGGAGAACTGCTGAACGAAGCGGAGATCCGCTGTCGAGAACAAACGATCGCGGACCCACTGGCGCAGACCCGATTGGGCGGCTTCGATTTGCAGCGGCGGACGATCCGGCGCGGCTCGTCGCCGGACGGCGAGCCGTTGGCGGTGGACTCGATCGTCATTGCGGAAACTGATGCGCAAGCGCGGTCGATGGAGTTCGGCCCACGCTGGCACAGTCTGCGCTGGGTCAAGTTGGGCGCGCGGGAGGGGCTGGCGCTGCTCGAACTGCCTGAAACCTTCAGCGCCGATATTCAACTTTACGGGCTGCATCCCGCGCTGCTCGATTTGGCGACCAGCTGCTTGCGGTTGTTCAAGAGCCAGGGGAGTTACCTGCCGCTGTCGTACAAGCGCCTGCGAATGTGGCGGCCGCTGCCGGCGCGCATCTACAGCCATGTGCGCTTCGCCGGCGGCGACCCGGCTCAGGGCGTGACGCTGCGCTTCGACGTGACGCTATTAGACGAACAGGGCAGGGCGCTGGTCGAAATCGAAGAGTTCGCCGTGATGCGCATCGACGATGTCGGCAAGCTCGGCGCGGTATCTCGATCGGCTGCGCTGTCGCCGGCACTTTCTGAAAACGGTCACGTATCGGGCGGTTCCGAGGCGCTGGTCCGGCTGCTTCAAGACGATCTCAAAGACGGCTTGTCGTCTGCTGACGGGATCGCGGTCTTCGAACGTGTACTGGGAAGCGGGTTGCGCCGCGTCGTCGTCTCCACGCGCGATCTCGCGGCCCGGATCGAGCGCAGCCGTGCGCGCGCGCCGGAGACGGCACACGACGCGGCGGCCCCCAAGCCTAAACATCCGCGCCCGCCGCTGCTGACCGCTTACGCAGCGCCGCGAAATCAGGTCGAGCAACAGCTCGCCGAAATCTGGCAAGGCGTGCTTGGGATTGATGCGGTCGGCGTCCACGATAACTTTTTCGACCTGGGCGGCGATTCGCTGCTGATCACCCAGATTCATAGCCGGCTCAAAACGCGGTTCGACACCGATCTGTCCATCGCCAGCTTGATGCAATACCCCACCATTGCCCAACTCGCGCCGTTGCTGAATCGGGAAAACGGCGCGGAGCTGGCCGGGTTGGAGGCGGCGCGCGATCGAGCGAGCAGGCAAAAAGAGGCGCTGAAACAGCGGAAACAGAAGCTGCTGAAGAAAAACAAGCCTGACTCAACTCGGCAAGGCTCGGCATGAAACGATACGGGCTTCTGTTCGTCAAATACCTCAAACCCCTGTGGCCCAAAGTCGCGCTGCTGACCGGGCTGGTCTTCACCGGCATCGGTCTGCAACTGATCAACCCGCAGCTCATTCGCTATTTCATCGATACGCTTGTTGCCGGCGACGACCTGCAACCCTTGCTGCTGGCCGCCGCCCTGTTTTTGGGCATTTCGCTGCTCGCGCAGGGCGTTGGCGTGGTCGCCGTGTACGTCGGCGAAGATGTCGGCTGGCGGGCAACGAACCACTTGCGCGCCGACCTGGCCCGGCATTGTTTGCGGCTCGATCTATCCTTCCACACTGCCCATACGCCGGGTGAAATGATCGAGCGCATCGACGGCGACATCGCGGCGCTGGCGAACTTTTTCTCCCGATTCGTGATCAACACGCTGGGCAACCTGCTGCTGCTCGCCGGCATTCTGCTGGTGCTGGCCCACGAAGACTGGCGCATTCCGCTGGCGCTGTTGGCTTACATCGTCCTGGCCTTCGCGGCGCTGATCGGCATCCACCTGATCGGCGTGCCCTACTGGATCGCCAGTCGTCAGGCTGGCGCCAACCTGTTTGGCTTTCTGGAAGAACAACTGTCGAGCACGGAAGATGTCCGGCCGAACGGCGCGGTGGCCTACGTGCTGCGCCAGCTGTTCAAATTCAGCCGGGCCTGCCTGGATAAAGAGCGCAAGAGCGTGACCGCGAATACGCTACTGATGGGCGTGGCGATCGGGTTGTATATCGCCGGACAGGCCGTGGCGCTCGCGGCGAGTTATGGCTTGCTCAGCCAGGGCCTGATCACCATCGGCGTGGTGTATCTGATCATCTATTACACGCACCTGGCCTTTCAGCGCTTACTGGAGATCACGGCCGAGCTGCAAAACCTGCAACAGGCCGTGGCCAGCATCGCGCGGGTGGAAGCGCTGCTGGCGGAAGCGAGCCGCATCCAAAGTGTTGCGGCTCCTGTGGCGTTGCCGCCCGGCCCGCTGGCCGTTGTGTTTGAGGATGTCACGTTTGGCTACCACGCCGGGGAGCCGGTTCTGCACAACGTCTCGTTTCAGCTGCAGCCCGGAAAGACCCTGGGCGTGTTAGGTCGAACCGGCAGCGGCAAGACCACGTTGACGCGGCTGCTGTTCCGCCTATACGATCCGAGCTGCGGCGCGGTGCGTTTGGGCGCGAACGGGAGCCTGGCGAACCTCCGCGAAATGGCGGTGGACGACCTGCGCCAACGGATCGGCTTGGTGACGCAGAACGTCCAGTTGTTCAATGCGTCCGTACGCGACAACGTGACCTTCTTCAATCCGAACGTGTCCGACGAACAACTGCTGCAAGCGCTGGCCGCGCTGGGGCTTATCCAGTGGTGCATGGCATTACCGCACGGGCTGGATACGGTGTTGGAGAGCGGCGGCAGCAATCTCTCGGCGGGCGAGGCGCAACTGTTGGCCGTCGCGCGGGTTTTTTTGTGCGATCCCGGTTTGGTCATTCTCGATGAGGCGTCTTCGCGCCTGGACCCGGCGACCGAGCAGCTCATCGAGCGCGCCTTCGACAAGCTGCTGGAAAACCGGACCGGTATCATCGTCGCGCATCGCCTGGGCACCGTCCGCCGCGTCGATCACATCCTGATCATCGAAGCTGGGCAGGTTCAAGAGTTCGGCGACCAGGCTGCGCTCGCCCGCGACCCTGCCTCGCGCTTCCATCAGCTGCTGCAAACGGGTTTGGGGGAGGTGTTGGCGTGACGGCGAATCGGCGCGATGATTCACTCTCGACCGGCCTCCCCACCTGGAAGTATCTCTGGGGCGTCATTCGTTTTCGACCCGGTTTCTATCTCGCCGGCAGCCTGGCTAACACCCTCGTGATGTTGAGCTGGCTGATCCCCGGCCTGGTCGTCCGCGAGTTCTTCAACCTGATCACAGATAGCGCCTCGGCTCGTTTCGATCTGTGGACGCTGGTCGCGCTCCTGATCGGCAGTGGCCTGGGCCAACTGGCCGGCACGTTTGGCCGCATCCGCGCGGGCGTGCCGTTTCTGCGCTACAACCAGACGCTGCTGCACCGGAACATGCTCGGCGCGATTCTCAAGCGGCCGGCGGCGCGCGCCTTGCCCGAGTCGCCCGGCGAGGCGATCAGCCGTTTCCGCGAAGACACGGAGGCCTTGCCCCAATCGGCGTTGTGGTTGAGCGATTTGTTGACGAATGCGCTGTTGGCCGGCGCGGCGCTGGTCATCATGTTGAGCATCTCGCCCAGCGTTGTGCTGGTGGCGCTCGCGCCGCTGATCATCATCGTCGCCATCGCCCGGCTGGCGACCAGCCGGATCGAGACATATCGCCGGGCGTCCCGCCAGGCCGGCGGCGCCGTAACCGGTTTCATCGCCGAAGCCTTTGGCGCAGTCCAGGCCGTCCAGGTCGCCAATGCGGAAGACCGGGTCGTCGCGCGTTTCGCCTCGCTCAACGAGCAGCGCCGCAAGGCGGCGTTGAAGGATCGGGTGTTCAACGAGCTGCTGCAATCGCTGTTCAGGCACTCGGTCAATTTCGGGATTGGGGTGGTGCTGCTCATGGGCGCTCAATCGCTCAAGTCGGGCGCGCTCACCATTGGCGACCTGACGCTGTTTGTGTATTACCTGGATGTCGTGACGCGGTTTGTGAGCTACATCGGTTCCTTCTGGGCTAACTATAAGCAGACCGGCGTATCCGTCGGGCGGATGGCGCACTTGCTGCAAGATGATCCGCCGGAAACGCTGGTCAAGCCGGAAGCGGTTTACCTGGACGGGAAGCTGCCGGCGCTGCCGTACGTCCCTCGAACAGCTGCTCATCGCTTGAGCGAACTCACGGTCACCGGCTTGAGCTGCCGCTTTCCGAGTTCAGCGCAGGGCATCGAGGATATCCACCTGAGACTCGCGCGAGGTTCCTTCACCGTGATTACCGGCCGCATCGGTTCCGGCAAGACGACGCTCTTGCGCGTGCTGTTGGGATTGCTCCCCAAAGACGCGGGTGAAATTCGCTGGAACGGCGAGCTGATCGGGGACCTGGCCTCATTTTTCGCGCCGCCGCGCAGCGCCTATACCGCGCAAGTGCCCCACTTGTTCAGTGACACTTTGCGGGAAAACATCCTGTTAGGCTTGCCGGAAGCGCAGGTCGATCTGCCGGGCGCGATTCGCGCGGCGGTGTTGGAGGAAGACTTGCGCGAGTTGGAAAACGATCTCGATACGCTCGTCGGGCCGAGGGGCGTCAAGCTGTCGGGAGGACAGGTTCAGCGGTCGGCCGCCGCCCGCATGTTTGTGCGCGATCCCGAACTGCTCGTCTTCGACGATCTGTCCAGCGCGCTGGACGTGGAGACCGAGCAGACGCTGTGGGAGCGCTTGTTCTCGCGGCGACAGGTCGAGAACGGCAATGCTCCCACCTGCCTGGTCGTCTCGCATCGCCAGGCAGCTTTGCGCCGCGCCGATCAGATCATCGTTCTCAAAGCGGGCCGCGTGGCCGCGCAAGGCCGGCTCGCCGAGCTGCTGGCGACGAGCGACGAGATGCGCAGCTTGTGGGCAGGCGAGTTGTCCACCGCCCCGGCAGCATAATGGAGCAGGTATGCAATACGACTTCACTATAGAGAAGTTATCTTGCGCGGGTTTTTCAGCGCGGAGACGCCGAGAGCGCTGAGATATTAGGCTTTATCGGAAATAGTCGCATAGCCCCCTGCTTGCGCCCCCTTGTGGGGTTGTGGGCGTCGAAATCGTGCGAGAACGCGCACGAGGCGCTATGCTACGCTGTTATTTCCGATAGAGTCCATTGAATCGCTCTGCGTTCTCCGCGCCTCGGCGGTACGCTTCCGGCTTTTTCTAGTGGAGTAGTGACACGCAGTTATTCCCGAACGATGTCAGGCAGCCCAGCTCACCGAACAACACCAGAGAGAAACGGCGATGACTAATCTCACACAGTACGACGGCGATCCATCGGAACACATTGCCATCGTTGGCATGGTCGGGCGATTCCCCGGCGCGCAGAACCTCGAAGCGTTCTGGCGCAACCTGCGCGACGGCGTCGAGTCCATCAAGTTCTTCACCGCCGCCGAGCTGGCCGGCTCGAACCTCGATCCCGCGCTGCGGAACAACCCCAAGTACGTCGGCGCGGACGGGGTGATCGAAGACATGGATTTGTTCGACGCCGAGTTCTTCGGCATCTCACCCCGCGAAGCCGAGCTGATGGATCCGCAACACCGGCTCTTTTTAGAGTGCGCCTGGGAACTGATGGAGCAGGCGGGTTACGACTCGGAATCGTACGCCGGGCGCGTGGCCGTTTACGGCAGCGCCAATCTGAGCACGTATCTGATCCGCAACATCATGTCCAACCCCGATCTGCGCGAACGGGCGACCAGCTTCCAAACGCTGATTACGAACGACAAGGATTACGTGGCGACGCGCGTGTCCTACAAGCTCAACCTCCGAGGGCCGAGCCTGAGCGTGGCGACGTTGTGCTCCTCGTCGTTTGTGGCGATCCACCTGGCGGGCCAGGCGCTGCTCAATCTCCAGTGCGACCTGGCGCTGGCCGGCGCGGCGGCGCTGCAAGTCTCGCGCAACGAGTCGTTCTTCTATCAAGAGGGCGGCATTGGCGATCCCGACGGCCATTGCCGCGCCTTCGACGCCAAGGCGAGCGGGACGGTGAGCGGGAGCGGGATCGGCATCGTCGCGTTGAAGCGTCTGGACGAAGCGCTGAAGGATGGGGATACGATCCACGCGGTCATTCGCGCGACGGCGCTCAACAACGACGGCGCGATCAAGTACAGCTACACCGCGCCCAGCCTGGAAGGCCAGGCCGAGGTGATCGCCGAAGCGCTCTCGCTGGCGGAGGTGGACCCGGAGACGATCGCGTATGTGGAGACGCACGGCACCGGGACGCGCCTGGGCGACCCGATCGAAGTTACGGCGCTCACACAGGCGTTCCGCAGCGGCGGCGCTCAAAAGAAACAATACTGCGCCATCGGCTCGGTGAAGACGAACATCGGTCACCTGGTGAATGCCGGCGGCGTGGCGAGTTTGATCAAGACCGTGCTGGCGTTACAGCACCACCAGATTCCACCCAGCCTGAACTTCGACGAGCCGAACCCGGAGATCGATTTTGCCGATAGCCCCTTCTACGTCGCCACCCGGCTGGCTGATTGGCCGGCGAACGGATCGCCGCGCCGCGCCGGCGTCAGTTCCTTCGGCATCGGCGGGACGAACGTCCACCTGATCGTCGAGGAAGCGCCGGAGGTCGAGCCGTCGGGAGCAGCCCGGCCGTGGCAGCTCCTGGTCTTGTCGGCCAAGACGGACACGGCGCTTGAAACCCAGACCTTCAACCTGGTCGAGTATCTCAAAGCGCATCCCGAGGTGAAGCTGGCCGATGTGGCGTTTACGCTTCAAGTTGGGCGGCGCGGGTTGGAGCAGCGCCGGGCGGTGCTATGCCGCGACGCGCCGGATGCGATCGAGGCGCTGACCGCGCAGAGTTCGGCGCGCGTGTTGACTCAATTCCAGGGAACCAGGAACCGGCCGGTCGCCTTCCTGTTTCCGGGCGTGAGTGAGACGCCGGTGAATGTGGGCCGGGAACTCTATCGAAGTGAACCGGCGTTCCGCGATGCGATCGATGCGTGTTGCACCCTCTTCCAGCCGCAGCTGGGTCTCGACCTGCACGCGGTGCTCTACCCTGACCTCTCTGACGGAGGACGAACCCACTCTCCGCAAGGACAGGTAATGGGCGACGAACGCTCTTCGTCCTTCGTCCCTGGTCTTTCGTCCGCAAGTGGCGATCTGCTGCACCCGACACGATACACGCAGCCGGCGCTGTTCGCGGTCGAATATGCCCTGGCGCAGCTCTGGCTGGAATGGGGCATCGAGCCGCAGGCCATGCTCGGTATCGGGGTCGGGGAGGTCGTGGCCGCCTGCCTGGCGGGTGTGTTCTCGCTGGAGGTTGCGGTAGGGTTGGCCGCCGGGAAAGGGCAGGTGACCTCGGCTGATCTGAGCGCGCCTCGCATTCCTGGTGTATCGGGCACGAGCGGCAACTGGATTTCGGAGAGCGAGGCCACGCGACCCGATTACTGGCTCAAGCGTTTGGAGCAAGCCCGTCCTTTTGCCGACTGTGTGGAACCGCTGTTGAGCGAGCCGGAACAGGTGTTGCTCGAAGTCGGGCCGGGCCAGTTCTGTCGGGCGCAAATCATGTCGCACCCGGACAAGGTCGAGCGCCAGGTCGTGCTGTCCTCGCTCGATCAAGCGCGCGACGCCTCGGACATCGAGTCGATGCTGGCGACGCTGGGTCAGCTCTGGCTAGCCGGCGCGCGCGTGGACTGGTACGGCTTGCACGCGCACGCGCGCCGGCAGCGCCTGCCCCTGCCGACTTATCCGTTCGAGCGCAAGCGCTACTGGATCGAGCCGTACCAGCCCGGCGCTCAACCGGCGACGCAGGGCGCGCAAGCGGGCACGCTCGATAGAAAGCCGGAGATCGCCGATTGGTTCTACGCGCCCGGCTGGAAGTCGGCTCCGCTTCCTCAACCGCGCAGCTTTGGCGAGAGCGAAGGCAGCTGGTTGTTGTTCGCGGATGCGTGCGGCGTGGGTGCGGCGCTGGCCGAACAGTTGCGCCAGGCGGGTCAGCCGGTCATCAGCGTCGAAGCGGGCACGGAGTTCAGCCGGCGCGCCGCTGACGTGTATACGCTCGATATGCGGCGACGCGCCGATTACACCGCACTGTTCAAAGAGCTCGCCGCCTCGGATCGGCTGCCGCGCCGCATCGTGTACCTGTGGAGTATCGCGGCAGACGAACGCGATCGCGCCGATGGTTTCAAGCCGGCCCTGGACAACGGGTTCAACAGCCTGTTGTGCGTGGCGCAAGCGCTGGCCGAACAGCCTTCGGCGGACGCCGTTCAACTGTGGGTCGTCTCGAACCATACGCAGAAGGTTGAAAGCGCGGACGTGGTCTCCCCGGAGCGAGCGACGATCCTCGGCTTGTGCAAAGCGATCCCGCAGGAGAACGCGCAGGCGAGCTGTCATCACGTCGATGTGGCGCTGCCCGGCAGGGGCACTTTAGCTGCGCGCGATCTGAGCCGCCAGCTGCTGAACGAAATCCGCGCCGATGCGCCCGAACCGATCGTCGCCTACCGCGGCCGCCAGCGCTGGCTGCAAGTTTTCGAGCCGGTGCGCTTGGCCGGGGTCGGCGAACCGATCCGATCCTTGCGCGAGCAGGGCGTGTACCTCATCGCCAGCGGCCTGAGCGACATCAGCCTGGCGCTGGCGCAACATCTGGCGCGGACGGTGCGGGCAAGATTGGTCGTGATCGAAAACGAAGCTTTCCCGAAGCGCGAACAGTGGTCGCACAGCAACGGCCACGCAGAGGGCGTGCATCTCAAGATCGAGAGCCTGCGCGCGCTGGAAGCGGCCGGGGCCGACGTGCTCGTCGTCAACGCCGACCTGACGAATGTCGCGCAAATGCGTAGCGCGATCGAACAAGCCACAGCGCGTTTTGGCGCGGTGAACGGCGTCCTGCACGCCGTGGGCGATTTTGGCGTCGCGACGTTCACGCCGATTCAAGATATGAGTGAGACCGACGGCATCCGGCGCTTTGAATCCCGGATGCGCGGCCTGTGCGTCTTGCAGGAAGTGCTAGCCGGGCAAGACCTGGATTTCTGCCTGCTTGTTTCCTCGCTCTCTTCCATTTTAGGCGGGGTCGGGCAGGCGGCCTACACCGCCGCCAACATCTTCATGGACGCCTTTGCCGTCAGTCACGGCGCGCCCTGGTTGAGCATCAATTGGGATGCCTGGCAGTTCGAAGCGGAGCAACAGCGCATCGCCGCGCTCACGCCGCGCCTGGCGCAGTTCGCCATCTCGCCGCCGGAAGGCGGGCAGGCGTTCGAGCGCATCCTATCGTCCTATACCGGCGATCAGCTCGTCGTCTCCACCGGCGACCTGGCGGCGCGCATGCGGCATTGGTTGGGCGGCGAGCCGTGGCAGGCCGAGTTCGAAGGCAGGCGTGAGCGACACGCGCGGCCGCAACTCTCCACGCCCTACGCCGCCCCGACCACCGACCTGGAGAAAACGCTGGCCGAGGTGTGGCAGGCTACGCTGGGTATCGATCAGATCGGCATCGACGACAACTTCTTCGACCTGGGCGGCGATTCGCTCATCGCGGTGAAGACCATCACCCGCTTGGAGAAAGCGCTGCAACGGAAGGTGCCCGCGGCCAATCTCTACCAGACGCCCAGTATTCGCGCGCTCGCCGCGCTGTTGAGCCAGGACGAGGCCGCATCGACGCAGCAGCGCGCCGCGCAGCTGGGCGAGCGGCGCGAAGCGCTCAGTCGCCGGAATGTACAGTTGCACCAGCGACGCAGAGGCTAACTACGCAATACGCACTATGTAACACGTATTACGTAGTGCGTACAGAACAGGGATAGCGGAATGGAACACTCGGCAGAACGACAGGACCCTTTCGCAGGCAGCCTGGGCATTGCCCTCATCGGCATGGCCGCGCGTTTTCCCGGCGCGAACGACATCGACGAGTTCTGGGCGAACCTGTGCGCCGGGAAAGAGACGATTCACTGCTTCAGCGATGAAGAACTCAAGGCCGCGGGTGTCGCGCCGGCCGAGCTGACCTATCCCGACTACGTCAAGGCCGCCCCTATGTTGAAGGACATTGAGCTCTTCGACGCTGCGTTCTTCGATTACACGCCGGTGGAAGCGACCTTCATGGACCCGCAGCAGCGCCTGCTGCTGGAGTGCGCCTGGCAGGCGCTGGAAGACGCGGGCTATACCGGGGAGCGCGCCTCGGACGCGATCGGCGTGTTTGCCGGTATCAAGATGAATACCTACGTGGGCGAATTCTTCGCTCACCCGGAGCGCTTCCGCCCCGAAGACAAGATGCAGATTCTGATGGGCAACGGCGATTTCGCGTTGAGTACGCGCATCTCGTACAAGCTCAACCTCAAAGGCCCCAGCTACATGCTGCAAACGGCGTGCTCGACCTCGTTGGCGGGTCTCCACCTCGCCTGCCAATCCTTGTTGCTCGACGAGTGCCGCATGGCGCTGGTCGGCGCGACGGCCGTCGAAGTGCCGCACCACGCCGGCTACTATTATCAATACGGCGGCCCTGCATCGCCCGATGGACACTGCCGCCCCTTCGATGCCCGCGCGCAGGGCACCGTCTTCGGCAGCGGCGTGGGCATGGTCGTGCTGAAACGGTTGGACGATGCGCTGGCCGACGGCGATCACATTTACGCGGTGATCCGGGGCACGGCGGTGAACAACGACGGCGCGGTCAAAGCTTCGTTCACCGCTCCCGGCGTCGAAGGGCAGACGCAGGTGATCCTGGAGGCGCTGGCCTGCGCCAACGTAGACGCCGACTCGATCTCGTACGTCGAGGCGCACGGCACGGCGACGCCGCTGGGCGATCCGATCGAAATGCTGGCGCTGACCAATGCTTTCCGCGCCGGCACCGCGCGGAAGGGTTTTTGTCGCGTCGGATCGGTCAAAGGCAACGTCGGCCACCTGGACGCCACGGCGGGACTGGCCGGCCTGATCAAGACCGTGCTGGCGCTGCAACACAAACAGATTCCGCCGAGCCTGTACTTTGAACGCGCCAACCCGCAGATCGATTTTGAGAACAGTCCGTTTGTCGTCAACACGCAGCTGACTGAGTGGGCCGGCCCGCTGCCCCGGCGCGCGGGAGTGAGCTCCTTCGGCTTCGGCAGCACCAACACGCACGTCATCCTTGAAGAAGCGCCGGCCGTCGAACCGTCCCAAGCGTCCAGGCCGTGGCAGCTGCTGCTGCTCTCGGCCAAGACGAGCGCCGCGTTGGATGCGGCGACGACCAACCTGGTCGCACACCTGCGCCGGCAGCCCGATCTGAATCTGGCCGATGTAGCCCATACGTTGCAGGTTGGCCGACCGGCGTTCAAGCATCGGCGCGCCGTCGTATGCCGCGATCGCGCCGACGCGCTGAACCTGCTGGAGAATGCAGGCGACCCGCGTGTGTTGACGACGGTGCAGGAGAGCGCCGGCCGGCCCATCGTCTTTATGTTTCCGGGGCAAGGCGCGCAGCACGTCAACATGGGGCGCGAGCTGTATCAGACCGAGCCGGTGTTTCGCGAACACGTCGATCGCTGCGCCGAAACCCTCACACCCCATCTAGGTCTTGATTTGCGCACGATACTCTATCCTGACGGACGACGAACGACGGAGGACGAAGGACGAACCGCTTCCTTTGGAGGGCGGGCGATGGATGACGAACAGCCTTCGCCCTTCGTCACTGGTCTTTCGCCCGAGAGCAACGATCTGCTGAACCAGACGGCGATAACTCAACCGGCCCTGTTCGTCGTCGAGTATGCATTGGCGCAGTTGTGGCAGGCCTGGGGTGTTGCGCCCAGCGCCATGATCGGCCACAGCATCGGCGAGTACGTGGCGGCCTGCCTGGCGGGGGTCTTTTCCTTAGAAGACGCGCTGGCGCTGGTGGCCGCGCGCGGCCGGCTGATGCAGCAGCTGCCGGAAGGCGCGATGCTCAGCGTGGCGTTATCGGAGCGGGAGGTGCTGCCTTTCTTGAACGACCAGCTATCGCTGGCCGCCGGCAACGCCCCGGCGCTGAGCGTGGTGTCGGGTCCGGTTGAAGCGGTGAATGCGTTGCAGACCCGGCTCGCCGCTCAGAACATCGGCTATCGCCGCCTGCACACCTCGCATGCTTTCCATTCGAGCATGATGGAGCCGATGGCCGCGCCTTTCTTAGAGGCGGTCAAGCGTGTCCGGCTCCAACCGCCGCAGCTGCCTTATCTCTCCAACGTCACCGGGGGCTGGATCACCGCCGCTGCGGCGACCGATCCGCAGTATTGGGTCAGGCACATGCGCCAGACGGTGCGCTTCGGGCAGGGGATACAAGAGCTAGCCCGTGAGCCGGATCGGGTTCTGTTAGAAGTCGGGCCGGGGCGAACGTTGAGCGCGCTGGCGGTGCAACAACTGCCGCCGCAGGCCGAGACCGCCGTGTTCGCCTCGATGCGCCATCCGCAGCAATCACAATCCGATGCGATGTTCTTGCTGACCACGCTGGGGCAGTTGTGGTCGAGCGGGCAGCGCATCGATTGGCGCGGCTTCTACGCGCGCGAGCGACGCCGGCGCTTGCCCTTGCCGACTTATCCGTTCGAGCGCCAACGCTATTGGATCGAGGTCGAGGAGGATGCGCCCGCGCGCTCGGCGCCGCTGGTCAAAAACCCGAACCTGTCGGACTGGTTCTACCTGCCATCCTGGAAACGCACGCTGCTGCCGCTGGCGGAACCTCAGGCCACGCCGAACAGCTGGCTGGTGTTGAGCGACGGCGACAACCTGAGTACGAGCCTGGGGCGGCAATTGGAAGCGCGCGGTCATCGCGTGGTGATGGCGCTGGCGGGACAAGAGTTTTCTGCCGATGGTACGACTTACATCCTACACCCTGCTCGCCGCGCTGATTACGACCGGCTGTGGGCGATGCTCGTCGAGCGCGGCCAGACGCCAACCCAAATCGTCCACCTGTGGAACACGGCGCAGCCGGACGCGGCCGAGGCCGATTGCACGGAGACGGCCTTGCAGCGCAGCTTCTACAGCCTGCTGTTTCTCACTCAGGCGCTGGCCCGGCACAATCCGGGCGAGCTGCACCTGAGCGTTGTTTCGAGCAACCTGCATCAAGTCACGGGCAGCGAGCGCGTTCAACCTGAAAAGGCCGCGCTGTTGGGGCCGTGCAAGGTCATTCCGCAAGAGATGCCCAATGTCGCCTGCCGCAGCATCGACATCGAGCTGCCCGCCGACGCCGCACAGGCGGAACATCTCGCCGCGCAACTTCTGGCCGAGCTGGAAGCTGATGCGACCGAGCCGATCGTCGCCTATCGCGGGGAGAATCGTTGGGCGCAAGCGTACGAGCCGGCGGCGCTGCCCGACGTGAAAGGCGCCATCGGCCGCTTACGCGAGCGCGGCGTCTACCTGATCACCGGCGGGCTGGGCGGCATCGGCCTGACGCTGGCGGAGTATCTCGCGCACAGCGTGCAGGCCAGGTTGGTGCTGACCACGCGCGCGCCGTTTCCCGCGCGTGAGGCGTGGGATCAATATCTGGCGACGCACGATCTGCGCGACCGCACTGGCCTCGGCCTTCGCACCGTGCGCGAACTGGAAGCGCGCGGAGCCGAGGTGCTGATCGTGCAGGCCGATGTGGCCGATCGGGCGCAGATGGAAGCCGCCATCCGCGCGGCGCGCGATCGGTTTGGCGCGCTGCACGGCGTGATTCACGCGGCCGGGCTGCCCGGCGGCGGCGTGATGCAGCTGAAAACGGAAGACGGGGCGGCGCAAGTCATGCGGCCCAAGATTCAAGGGACGCGCGTCCTGGAAGCCGCGCTGCGCGATGCGCCGCTCGATTTCTGGGTGTTGTGCTCCTCGGTCGCGGCGTTGATGGGCGGCGTCGGGCAGGCGGATTACTGCGCGGCGAACGCGTTCATGGATGCATTCGCTCAAGCCCGACCTCGGCGAGACAGCGCGCCCGTCGTGTCGATCAATTGGGATACGTGGGGCAAAGTGGGTATGGCCGTCAACACCGCGTTGACCTATGCCGCCAAACGCTCGACGTCGCTGCCGGCCACGCAGCCGGTCGAGCACCCGTTGCTGCGTTACTCGTATCCAGAGACGTCGGCGCAAACGATCTACCCCATCGAGCTGAACCCGGCGGAGCAGTGGGTGTTGTCCGAGCACCGGCTCTTCGATTTGCCAACCCTGCCCGGCACGGCTTATCTCGATCTGGCGTGCGCGGCATTTACCGCTCAGACGCACAGCGCTCAACTCGAAATCCGCGAAGCGATGTTCCTGGAACCCTTGAGCGTGGGCCAGGGCGATAGTAAAGAAGTCCGCCTCGTGCTGGAGCAGCGTGCGGAGACGTTTGATTTCCGCGTGTTGAGCAAAGCCGGCGTCGCCGCCAACGGCGATGTCTTGTGGCAGACGCACGCCAGCGGGCACCTGGCGCAATTGGCCGATCCAACGCCGCCGCAACACGATTTAGAAACGATCCGCGCGCGGTGTAACGTGTCCGAGATGGTGTTGACCGCCGAGGCGGTGAAGCACGGCGCGATGGGCGGCGAGTTCTTAGAGTTTGGCCCGCGCTGGTATAACACGCTGAAGCGCATCCAAATCGGCCACGACGAAGGTCTGGCGCTGCTGTCGTTGGACGAGGATTTCTTAGCGGACCTCGCAGGATTCACGCTGCATCCGGCCTTGTTGGATGTGGGAGTCAGTTTTGCCGTTGGCCGGATCGGGAGCGGGCGCTATCTGCCGGTGTCCTACCGGCAGGCGCGCATCTACCGCAATCTGCCGGGCACGTTTTACAGCTACGCGCGCCTCAAGCCGGGCAGCGCGACCGGCGGAGAAACGCTGACCTTCCAGATCACTTTGCTGGATGAACATGGGCAGGCCCTCGTCGATATCCAGGAGCTGATCTTGAAACGGATCGGGGAATCGGCGGTCGCGCGCCGATATGGTTCGGAAGCAGCGCCGGCTGCAACGCTAGAGAGACCTTCGACCGCAAGCGAAGTTTTCCAACGCGATTTCAGCCAGACGATCTTGCCGGAAGAGGGCGTCGAGGCGTTCAAGCGCGTTCTGGCGCGCAACTCTTTACCGCAAATCGTCGTCTGCCCCAGGCATTTGCCCACCGTCATTCAGCAGGCGAGTCAGTCGACGCCGGAAAGCCTGCTCCACGGCGTCGCTCCTATCAAGCCGCCGGTGGCCCGGCACGTCCGACCCAACCTGTCCACGCCGTATACCGCGCCGCGCAGCGACACGGAGCGCCTGATTGCCGAAATCTGGCAGGAGCTCGTCGGCATCGAGCCAGTCGGCGTCTACGATAACTTCTTCGATTTGGGCGGCCACTCCTTGCTCGCGATGCAAATCGGCTCGCGCGTGCGTGAAGCGTTCAAAGTCGATCTGCCCTTGACCAACCTGTTTGAGAATCCCACCGTCGCCTTCTTGGCGGAGTACATCGACACGCTGCACTGGGCGGGCCAGGGCAAATCGGGTCTCGCGACGGCTGAACCTGCCTCTAGTAATCGGCGAGAGGAAATCGAGCTATGACGCTGGTCGAATTCTTGGCGCAGCTGCGCAGTCTGGATGTCAAGCTCTGGGTCGAAGACGATCGCTTGCGCGTCAACGCGCCCGCAGGCGTGCTCACGCCTGCGTTGCGCGTGGAACTCGCCGCGCGCAAGGCCGAAGTGATCGCCTTCCTGCAAGGGACGCAGACCCGGCTGCACGCGGCGGCGACGCCGATCGCGCCGGTCTCGCGCGCCGACCCGCTTCCGCTGTCGTTTGCGCAGCAGCGCATGTGGTTTCTGTACCAGCTCGACCCGGATAGCTCGTTCTACAACATCCCCATCGCCGTGCGGCTCAACGGCCCGCTCGACCCGGCGCTCCTGGAAAAAGGACTTAACGCCGTCGTCAGCCGCCATGAGTCGCTCCGCACGACCTTCACGCTGGCGGCGGAGCAGGCCGTCCAGGTGATTGCCCCGGAGCTGGCGATCCCGTTGACGATCATCGACCTGCGCGCCGCGCCTGCGCGCGAGCATGAGGCGCAGCAATATCTGCTCCGCGAGGTGACGCGGCCCTTCGATCTGGCGACCGGCCCGCTGCTGCGCGCGACGCTGCTGCAACTGGCGGATGAAGAGCACGTGTTGCTGTTGACGATGCATCACATCGTCTCGGACAGCTGGTCGGGTTACGTGCTGGTGCGCGAACTCGCGGCGCTGTACCAGGCCGAGCGGGCGGGCGAGCCGTCGCCCTTGCCGGCCCTGCCGATTCAGTACGCTGACTTCGCCGTGTGGCAACGCGGGTGGCTGCGCGGCGAATTCCTGGAGGCGCAGCTGGCGTACTGGAAACAGCAGCTGGCCGGCGCTTCGGGCGTGTTGGATTTGCCAAGCGACCATCCCCGGCCGGCCGTTCAATCGTTCCGAGGCAGCATGCAGGCGTTCGTGTTGCCGGAGACGTTGCACGAGGCGCTCAATGCACTCAGTCGCCGCGAAGGCGTCACGTTGTTCATGACGCTGCTGGCGGCGTTCAACGTTGTGCTGAACCGCTACAGCGCGCAGGCCGACATTGTGGTGGGGTCGCCGATTGCCAATCGCAGCCGCAGCGAGCTGGAGGGCTTGATCGGCGTGTTCGTCAACACGCTGGCGCTGCGCACGAACCTCGGCGGTGATCCCACGTTCACCGCGCTGCTGGCGCGCGTGCGCGATGCGACGTTGGGCGCGTATGCGCATCAAGACTTGCCCTTTGAGCTGCTGGTCGAAGAGCTGCGGCCGGAACGCGATTTGAGCCGCAGCCCCATTTTCCAGGTGATGTTCGTGTTCCAAAACACGCCCAAGACCTCGGTGGAACTTTCCGGGTTGACGCTCAGCCCCTTAGAAGTGGATCGCGGCACGGCGCAGTTCGATCTGACGCTGGTGATGGACGAGACCGATCACGGGCTGGCCGGGGCGCTGGAATACAACACCGATCTGTTCGAGGCGGCGACGATCGCGCGGTTGATCGCGCATTTCCAGATTGTGCTGGAAGCGATCGCGGCCGACCCCGATCGGCGCATTGCGCAGCTGCCGCTGCTCACCGACGCCGAACGCCGGCAAGTGCTGGTCGAGTGGAATGCCACGCAAGTTGAGTATCGGCACGACCGCTGTATCCAGCAGCTGTTTGAAGAACAGGCTGAACGCACGCCGGACGCGGCGGCGGTCGTCTTCGCCGATCGGCAGCTGACTTATCGCGAGTTGAACGAGCGGGCCAATTGCCTGGCGCACTACCTGCAACACCTGGGGGTCAAGCCGGAGGTGTTGGTCGGGCTGTGCCTGGAACGCTCGCTGGAGTTGCTGGTGGGGCTGTTGGGTATTCTCAAGGCGGGCGGAACGTACGTGCCGCTCGATCCCAGTTATCCCGCCGAGCGACTGTCGGACATGCTCGCGGACTCGGGTGTGCCGGTGTTGTTGACCCAGGCGCACCTGGCCGATAGGCTTCATGCACTACGCACTACGCAATATGGAATACGTATTCCGTACTCCGTATTACGCCTCGATACCGACTGGCCCGCGATTGCCCAATCAGCAGTCAGCAACCCCCAAGCTCCAATCTCTCCCGACAACCTGGCCTACGTGATTTACACCTCCGGTTCGACCGGAAGGCCCAAAGGCGTGGCGGTCAGCCATCGCAACCTGGTGCACTCGACGTTGGCGCGCATGGCCTACTATCCTGAGGCGGTGACCGGCTTTCTGTTGCTGTCGTCGTTCGCCTTCGACAGTTCGCTCGCGGGCATCTTCTGGACGCTGTGTCAGGGCGGCCGGCTGATCCTGCCCGAGCCGGGTGCGGAAAAGGATGTGCCGGCGTTCAGCGCCTTGATGGCGCAGCGCCACCCCTCGCATTTACTCTGCGTCCCGAATCTCTATGCGCTGCTCTTGGCCGAAGCGCAACCGCAGTTACAAGAATTGCGTGTGGTCATCGTGGCGGGCGAGGCGTGTTCGCCAGAGCTGGTCGAGCAGCACGCACGGCTGCTGCCGCAGACCCGTCTGTTCAACGAATACGGCCCGACAGAGGCGGCGGTGTGGTGCAGTGTGTACGATTGCCGGGTTCTCGCATCGGGCGCGCAAGTACCGATCGGCCGGCCGATCGCGAATACGCAGCTCTACATCTTGGATGCGCACCTGAACCCGACGCCGGTGGGCGTGCCGGGCGAGTTGCACGTTGGCGGGCTGGGCCTGGCGCGTGGGTATCTCAATCGACCCGACCTGACGGCGGAGAAGTTCATCCCAAACCCCTTCTTCGACGAAGGACGAAGGACCACAGACGAAGGGCGAAACGCGGGCAGTGCACCGCTTTCGTCGTTCGTCCATCGTCATTCGTCTTCACGACTGTACCGAACCGGCGACCTGGCCCGCTGGCGACCCGATGGC
>DATDPU010000176.1:0-14643 GCA_035292585.1 Anaerolineae bacterium
TTGAACATACCCTCGCTCGGATGCGCCGTTATGAAGCCGTGACGCACACCGATCGTAATCATCGCCGAGACCATACCGCGCGCACCGTGGCCGTCGCCGGTTTAGTCAATCGACAGATTGAATGCCGCATGGCTTACTGACCCTCCACTCCACCTGGACACCTAGCTAAAGTCCGCCTCATGCCCTTATTGAGAAGCTTATCTACTGGATACGTACTCGGAATACCTTGAAACGGTGTATTGTGCGTATTGCGTAAGCGTTAAATGAGCTTTGGGATCGGCTTTAACTTGATCTGATCAAGCCTGTCTGAAACGTAGAACGATATAGCGGTGCCGGTCATCCGGCATGTGAGTACGAGGCTGTGGAGTGCGATGCGAGGCCGCGTTTGGAATTTTAGATGGCTTCGGAGAGGCTGCGACGCAGAGAGGCTATCACATGTGGGGGGGAAGTCAAGGGGCAATTTCTGGTGCGTTTTATAAAGGCGTCCGTGGCGTCGAGACCCGCTTCGCCCGCGCCCGATTCAACCCCCACACGCCCAGGCTTACCACCACCAGCGCCGCCACACCGATCAACAACGTCGATGAGCTGAACGTGTTCATCGCCTCCGCCAGCGCCACACACGCCAACCCGCCCAGCCAGGTCACGATCAACACCGCGGCGATCAGCGCCGATCGCCGGTTGAGCTTGCCCGGCTCGCGGATACGCGCCTCGTTGGTCAACAACCAGGCCGCCAGCGTGACGCCGGAGTAGAGCGCGATGATTGCGCCAATCGGCAGCAGGCTGCTGTTGCGCAGCGCGTCCAGCCCGGCCCGGTTCGGGTTGAACAGCGTATGCAGCGCCGCGAATGCGACCCCGCCGAACGCCAACGCCCACACGACTCTCTGCTGCGTGAACCACAGCCGCCCGGTCGTCGAACCGATCGGCAGCAGATCGAATAGCGCGAACTCGACGGCGATCAAGACGATCGTCAGCAGCGCCGACTGGATACCGCCGACGATGCCCAGCGCCAGCGTAGCTGCGCCCGACGCGACGCTGCCAGAGAGGCTGGCCGACAGCGCTTCGAGCGGCCACGCCAGCAACCACGCGGCCAGGCCGGCGGCGACCGCCGCGAAGACCGCCGCGCGCCCGATCGCCGCATCTCGCGCCCGATTCGTTTCGGCGGCGAGCAGCGCTAACCCGGCCGGCAGCCCGATCAAATAGCCCGGCAGAAAACCAATGCTGCGCGAGATTGCGACACAAGCCACGACGAGCAACACCGCGCCCGGCCGCACGCGCACGCCCGGCGCGACTTGACCTGCGCGCGCCGCCATGCTCCCACCCAACAGCGCGGCCAGGTTGACCAGCGCCAGCGCCACGAGCATCGTCACGAAGGTGACGATCCCGACCGGCGTGTTGGGCTGAAAGTTCGGGTCGAGGAAGGCGGCGACTAACGCCGTGAGCGCGAAGAACGCGGTCAGCACGGCGACCGTCAGCGCGCGGCGGACGCTCGGCGTACCGATGGGCCAGCTCGTCGGCGTGGCAATCGCGCTCAATACTGCGCCGATGCGATCGGAGGCAGAACCGAGCGCGCGGGTCACGCGGTTCGAGGGCAAGCCGCGGCCGCGCAATGGGCCGAAGCTTTCATCGAACAGGGTCGCCGTCAAGCCTAACACCGCCACGGCCAAGACCGCCAGGGTGGCATTCGTCAGCAGAATACCGGGGTCGAGCGATACTTTGGCCGGTGTGGGAATCGTCGCCGCTACGGCCGTCAAGCCGGCTTTGATTTCGCTGGCGGCCACGATTAATTGCGTGACGCCGCCGAGGAGATCGGACGGATCGCGGCTGATGAAGACGCGCCCGCCGGTTTTCGAGGCCAGCTCCTGCGCCAGCCGTTCCAGCCGGGCCTGGTCGTCGGGCGTCGCATCAGGATCGGAGTCGATGAGTAAAGGCGACACGACGATTTTGTTCGCGCTGGCCGCGCGAATCGCGCGCGTGGTGATATCGCGATCGGCGCCGGGATCGTGCACCGGGTTGCCGCTGGCCGGGCCGGCGTCGGAGAGCGGAATGATCAGCCGCAGCGCCGCCGGCTGCCAGGTCGCGCGGCCGGCCAGCTCGACGATGCCCATGCCCCAGTCTTCGTCATCCGCCACATTCGAGCCTGCGCTCAACGAACGGATGGTGTCCTGGGCGCAGCGATACTTGTCGGTAATGCCGATCACGCGCGCCTGCACGCTTAGACCCGCCGCGTTGATCGACTTCAGCGCGTCAGGCAGCCCGGCGCATAATCGATCCAGGTCGTCGATGACGGAAGCGGACGTATCGGCCAGAATGATCACGTCGATGGCGGTGGATTGGGCCTGGAGGGGTCGCGTGACAGCCAACAAGGCGATGGCAAGCGCAAGGAGGGTGAAGCGGCGCATGGAGTCCTTCCCGGCGAGGGCGCGGGCCTCGCCGAATGGCGGGAGAATGGTCGGCGCGAGCGTATTCTAGCACAGAAAGAGACCCAGGACTTACGCAGTTGCATGTTGCTGCCGCAGTTGTACTGCGGCAGATGGGGCGGCGGCAGTGCAACTGCCGCACCAACTGCGTAAGTCCTAAGACCTTAAAAAGGGGCAGTTTTAGGCGAAAAAAGGCGATCTTACGGCTTAACCCTTGAATCTTCGTTTTTATTGTGTTATAGTTCCGCCCATCTTCTTATTGGGCTAGGTGGGTATGTATCCAGACAGCGAAATCCTCTTCCCAACGCGTTGCATCCCCGTCCTGAAGGATTTGCGCGGCGATGAATGGCGTGATTTGATCAGCCGCGTGATGAACCGCCCGGAGGAGCACGAAGAGACACTCGGCTTCTCACTCATGATGATCCGGTTAGGCGGCTGCCTGACGTGCGACCTGGACTCGTACCGCGCCTCGCTGGGGTGCGCCACGTGCTCCAAGCGCACGGTCGCCGGGTTCAAAGGCTCGGACAAGGCGTTGATCAAGAAGTTCGCCGAGGCGCGCAAGGAAGTCAGCGCCTATACCGGGCAAAACGGGAAGAAGAAAAAGAAAACGGCGAAATAGGCCCCCGGTTCAGCAGCAGTTGAACTGCTGCCCGAACGCACAAAATGCGTGACCGACACTTGAAGTGCCGGTCACTTTTCTTTTCCCCTTGCCTTGTCCCGCTCCTCGATCGTGGTATCATCACGACCATTCTCCCGCTCGTCCGATTGACGGGCCACCTGCTTGGTCGATGCGCGGTCGCTCAACCCTTCTCGTGATCATTGCCAGTCTCGGATTGCTTGCCGGCGCGTGGCTCGCGCGCGCCGCGATCAGCGCCGGGTTGTTCGCGCTGACCGGCGAAGACGAGCCGCTGGCGCAAGTGCGCGGGCTGATCGATCTGGCGACGCAGTTCACGCGCCCGATGCCGAACACCGCGCCCGATACACCCACCGCCTTCGCTGTTGCTTCTCCCTTCGGCGTGAACACCTTCTTGCACCAGGAGGTCGAGCCGGCCAAGCGCGCGCAGCAGCTCCAATTGGCCGTCGCCGCCGGCTTCGAGTGGATCCGCCAGCCGTTCCCCTGGTACGACATCGAGATTCACGGCAAAGGCGACTTCGACGATTGCCGCCGCGAACCGTGCCTCGAGGCCTGGGCCAAGTACGACAACATCGTCGCGCTGGCCGGGCAGTACGGCGTGCAGCTCATCGCCCGGCTCGAAGCGCCGCCGGAGTGGGCGCGCGGCGCGCCCGGCGACTTTGCGCCGCCGGCGAACTTCGACGACTACGGCGATTACGCTGCCGCCGTCGCCGGGCGCTATCGCGGCCGGATACGCTTCTATCAAATTTGGAACGAGCCGAACAATTATCCCGAATGGGGCGAGCTGCCGGTCGATCCCGAAGCTTTCACCCGGCTGCTGTGCACGGCTTACCGGCGGATCAAGGAGACCGACCCCGATGCCGCCGTCATTGCGCCCGCGCTCACGCCGACCAGCTCGCTCGATCCCGGCCCTGGCCCTGGCACGGCGCTGAACGACTTCATCTACTTGCAGCGCATGTACAACGCCGGCGCGCGTGAATGCTTCGACATCCTGTCGGCGCAGGGCTACGGCTTGTTCTCCGGCCCGACCGATCGCCGCCTGCGCCCGCGCGTGATCAACTTCGGCCGGCCGCAATATATCCGCGATATCCTGGTCGCCAACGGCGACGCGGCCAAGCCGATCTGGATCAGTGAGATGAACTGGAACAGCGTGCCGGATGAGATGCCCGATAAGCGCTTCGGGCAGGTGACGCTCGAACAGCAGGCGCGCTACCTGCCGCTCGCCTTCGAGCGGATACGGCGCGAGTGGCCTTGGGTCGGCGTCGCGAACGTGTGGTATCTCAAGGATGCCGACGACCACGAGAAAGACCAGGCCAAGTATTACTTCCGCTTGCTCGAACCCGACTTCACGCCGCTGCCAGTATATAACTCAATGCTTGCGTATACGCAGGGAGTGACTAACGACGAATGACGAAGGACGAACTTCCTCATCGTCCCTGGTCACCTGCCCCCGCAGCGAAGTGAAGGGGGTTCGTCCTTCGTCTTCATCCTTCATCCCTCATCCTTTACTATGCCATCTCGTCGCACGACAACCCTCACTCTTATAAGTATCCTCCTCCTCGCCACCGTGCTGCGGCTCTACCGCATCGACGCGCAGTCGTTCTGGAGCGACGAAGGCAACAGCGCGCGCATCGCCGAGCGCAACGTCGCGCTCATCCTCGAAGGCGCGGCCGGCGATATCCACCCGCCGCTGTACTATCTCGTGCTGCACGCCTGGCGCAGCCTCGTCGGCGGTAGTGAGGCTGATCTGCGCGCGCTCTCGGCGCTGTTCGGGGTGATCACGGTTGGTGCAGTGTTCCTGCTGGGGCGGCGCTTGTTCGAGGCGCGCGTCGGTCTGCTCGCGGCCTTCCTCGTCGCCGTCAACCCGTTTCAGGTCTATTACTCGCAAGAAGCGCGGATGTATATGATGCTGGCGGCGCTCGGCGGAATGGCGACGTATTTGCTGGTGCGCCTGCTCGATTTCTGGAGCTTACGGCCGCGCATCCACATCCCCCATCGCCGCTATTACCTGTTGTATATCATCACGCTGGCGGCCGGGTTGTATACGCACTACGCTTTCCCCTTCATCTTTGTCGTCCACTTCGCCATCGTGCTGGCGTGGTCGTTTTACCGGCCGGGCCGGGCGCTGGCGCACATCGCCAGCTGGCTGCCGCTGGCGCTCAGCGCCGTCGTGCTGTTTTTGCCCTGGCTGCCGATCGCGCTCCGCCAAATCCTCAGCTGGCCCTCGCTTGGAGCGTCGCCCGAAGCCGGCGTAGCGGCGGGCGATCTCTTTCGCTTTTATGTGCTCGGCCCGACCGTACCTGCCGGCGAAGCGAACATCGCGCTGATCGTCGCCGGCTTCTTCTTGCTCATGAGCGCGTGGTCGCCCGATGCCTTCGACGAGCCTGAACCCGATTGGGATACCGCCATCCCGCGCGTGCTGCGCTTCGGGACAATCGCGCTATACTGGCTGCTGCCGATCGCGCTCATCTTCAGCCTGGGCCTGTTCAAGGATGCCTACCTGAAATTCCTGCTGGTCGGCTCGCCCGCGTTTTGCCTGCTGCTGGCGCGCGGTATTGACAACGGCTGGCAGATCGCGCGCGGCGCGTTGAGCATGCCGCGTGAGTTGACCGGCCCGCGCGAGATCGCGTTCAGTTGGATAGCCGTCGTGTTGTTCCTGGTCGCGCTGATCCTGGTCCCGGCGCTCGCCGCGCTCAATCACCTGTATCACGACCCGGTTTATGCCCGCGACGACTATCGCGGCATCGCCCGGACCATCGAAGCGGGCTGGCGCGCCGGGGATGCCGTGCTGCTGCACGCCGCCAACCAATGGGAAGTGTTCACGTACTATCATCCCGACAGCCCGCACGTGTTCCCCATCGTCAAACAGCGCCCGCTCGATCCGACGGCGACCGAGCACGAATTGCAGGACATCCTCGCCGCGCATCGCCGCTTGTTCGTGTTGTACTGGGCGACGCACGAACCCGACCCGGAACGCTTCGTCGAGGCGTGGCTCGACCGGCACACCTACAAGGCCAACGAGACCTGGTATGGCAACGTGCGCCTGGCGCTCTACGCGGTTCCGGTGACCGTTGCCGACGACCCGGAGACGCGCGTAGAGTTCCGGTTGGGCGATCGCATCTGGCTCGATGGCTACTCGCTGCTCACGCCGGTCGTCGCGCCCGGCGATACCGTCCAGCTGGTGCTGTTCTGGCGCTGCGAGGATCGGGTCGATCAGCGGTATAAAGTCTTCGTGCACATCCTCGACCCGGACGGCGCGATCGTCGCCCAGACCGATCGCGAGCCGGGCAGCGATCTCTATCTCACGACGAATTGGACGCCAGGCGAGAAGATCATCGATCGGTACGGCGTGGCTGTGCCGGGCGCGACGCCGGCCGGGGATTACCGCATTCAGGTGGGGATGTATACTTTGGAAGGGCAGCGCCTGCGCATCTACGACGGAGACGCTGACATCGGCGATACAGTCACGTTAGCGCAAGTAGCCGTTGCGCCATAGACTTAGAGCCAATTCCACGTGGGTTCATGGCTTATACGGAATACGCGCTACGCATTCCATAGCGTATTCCGTAAATCGACTCAGAATCCACGTTCATCCGCGTCCAAATACCCGCGCCCACAGCGGCGGTCCCAGGATCAGCAGCCCCACGATCACGGCCAGGATAGCCGCCACTAACACGCCGCCGGCCGCCGCATCCTTCGCGATCTTCGCCAGCGGATGACGTTCGATCGTCGCCAGATCGACTACCGCTTCGACCGCCGTGTTGACGAACTCGGCCACCCACACCACGGCCATCGTCACCACCAGGATGGCCCACTCGATCCGGCTCAAGCCAACCCAGAACCCGGCGGCGATCACCACCAGCGAGATCGCTGCGTGAATCCAGGCATTAGGCTGTGTCCTGAATATGTAGCGCATGCCCTCAAAGGCGAAGCGAAAGGAGATGGGCCGGAAGCGAGGCATTTGGGTATGGGAATATGGGAGTTTAGGAGCCTGAAAGAGGAAGGTGTCCTCAATCAACGGCGGGGCGGGTCTTTCTAATCTCCGCGCCGATGGTCGGATCGAGGTTAATGAGCCAGACCTCACCTCTAAGCATCAAAGTCCTCGCCATCGAGATCGGTATCTGACCCTTCAATTGCCGCGCCGGTCTTTTTGAGCGCCAACGTCTGCGCCGACCACATGCGCCGCTTGCGTTCCGGCGTGTCGTGGTCGTGGCCCAGCAGGTGCAGCACGCCGTGGATAACCAACAGCCGCAGCTCGTCCAACAGCGCATGACCGCCGCTTTTCGCCTGCGCCCGGGCGCGCATCAACGAGATGATCACATCGCCCAGGTATTCCTCGGTGTGAGACCTTCCAGGTCTATAAGACCTGGGAGGTCTATTCGCAAACGACAGCACATCGGTTGGCGCGTCGAGGCCCAGGAAGTCTCGATTGAGCCGGCGTAGCGTGGCGTCGCCCGCGATCACAATCGTCAGCGACACTTGGCGCTGCACCCGCTTGACGTCGAGCGCCGCCTGCGCCGCCGCCTTGAGCGCCGCCGGCCGAACCGCTGGCGCGTAACGCGACGCGAGCTGAACGTCAATCCGCGCGGGCCTGGCGGCTGCGGCCGTCCGTGAGCCGCTCGCGGACTTCCGCTTCGGGTGCGATCGATTTGATTTGTCCATCGTCGAGTTTCGTCGTGTCGGGATACTGCAAGCGCGGGTGGAACACGCCTTGCAGGGTCGTGATGAAAGACTCGCGCGCCAGTCGCAGGTCGTTCAAAGTCAGCGGGCATTCGTCGAGCTGGCCTTGCGCGATGCGTTCGTCGATGACCTTCTTGACGATCTCCGCGACCTGTTCCGGCGAGGAGGGCCGCGCCGCGCGCACGGCGGCTTCGGCGCTATCGGCCAGCATCAACAGCGCCGTTTCCTTGCTGCGCGGCTTCGGGCCGGGGTAACGGAACGAACTCTCGTTGAGCTTGCTCGCATCGCCGCCGACGCTCTCCAGCGCCTTCCGATACAAGAAACCTGCGCGCATCGTGCCGTGATGCTCCGGGATGAAGGCGCGGATGCGCGATGGCAGCCGGTGCTTGCGGGCCAGCTGCAAGCCGTCCGTCACGTGGCTGACGATAATCTCCGCGCTGGTCTGCGGATCGAACTGGTCGTGCACGTTCGAGCCGTCGACCTGATTCTCGACGAACATATAGGGCCGCGCCGCTTTGCCAATGTCGTGATAGAACGCGCCGACGCGCGTGAGCAACGCATTGGCCCCAATTTGCACCGCGGCCTGCTCGGCCAGACTGGCGACCATCAGCGTATGGTGGTAGGTGCCGGGGGCTTTGCGCATCAGCTCGTTGAGCAGCGGATGGGTGGGTCGGGCCAGTTCCAGCAGCTGCACCGTCGTCGCCAGGTCGAACAGGCTGCCGAAGGTGAACAGGCCGCCTAACGTGATCGAGGCCGAGAGCGCGCCATTGGCGAGCGCGGCCAGGATCAACGTCACGAAACCGATCGAATCCAAATCCCCGGCCGGCAACCGAAAGGCGAGGATCGTCACGATATTGATCGCCCCCACGTATAGTCCGGCCCAGAAGAAGGCGTTCAAGCGCTCCACACGACCCAGCGCAAGCGCAGCGGTGATGCTGCCGGCGCCGAAGTAGGCGGCGAATTCGAGCGAGCCGTCGACCATGACGCCGATCAACGCGGCCAGCACCGCCGAGGCGGTGAGCGCCAACCCCGGCCCCAGCAACACCGTCAGCAGCATCGCCAACGCCGCGGCGGGAAAGACGTACGGCAGCACGGCTCGGCCGGGAACGATCAATTTGGCGGCGAGCAGGAAGCTGAACAGCAGCAGGATGAGCAGCAGCAGCCGGCGCGGGTGCTGGCTTAACTCAGGTTCGTAGCGCCAGAGATACAACCCCAGCACCGCGGCGACGATCAATGAAAGCAAGGCCAACCCGAGGATATCGCCCCAATCGACGCGCGGCGTGGCCAACCCTAAGTGCTCCAGCGCTTCGAGCATGGCCGGCGTGACGAGCGCGCCTTCACGAACGACGTTCTGCCCGGCGATGAATGACACCTGTTTCGGCTCGACCGTGTTGCGCGCGTCGGCGCGGCGCTGCGTGGTCGCCGCTTCATCGCGCAACGAGTTAGGAATGATCAGGCCCTGGGCCAGCGCGCTGACCAGCGCGGCTTGTTCTTCGCTCAACGCAATGCTGACGAGCGCCGGCAAGCGGGCGCGTTTTTCGGCGAGATCGAGATCGCGAATGGCCTCGCGCATCGCCAGATCGACGACGGTGATCGTTTCGGGGGCGATCGTTTCCCAAGTGCCGTCGGGCAAGGCCAGGATAGTGTCGATCTGCGCGGTCGACAGTTCCAGGTCGGGCACATCCTGCAACATGCTGCGGCGCTGCTCGCTGGGTGTGACCGTATCCGCGCGCACCGCGCGGATGAAGTCGAGGATTTGGCGCGCGCGGGCGACCTGCCGCCGCGAGACGCCGGCATCGGGCGGGGTGTACACCGGCGCAACGCGACGCTCGGCCTCGTCCCGCGCCAGCTCCGTTTCAATCTCGCTGACGTAGGACAGGTTGCGCGCCGCCTTGATATCGCGTGAAGCGACATCGCCGACTTGCAGCGCAACCTGATCGAGGGTCAACAGCGGCACGATCAAGATCGCCGCCGTGCCGATCGTGAACAAAACACCGAGCGCCCAGAAGCGCCAATTGCGCCAGGGTCTACGCGCGATCGAGGTGCGGCTGAAACTGACGGTCATGGTTTCATACTCGACGCGGGAGCAAACTGCGCTTGTGTGCGGCCCTGCCTAACGTTCGGCGAAGGTCTCCCGACCGAGCCGCTACGGACGCGGTCACGCCCTGTCACCCCGACCCTCTCCCAAGAGTCGGGAAAGAAGACGGTGCGCCGGGGAGGAGGTGAGGGTCGGCGGAAACAAACAAGGGAGCCGGTGGCTCCCTCGCATCCAGCACTCAATGTCCGCCGGGCTGGAGGTCGTGGCCGAGCGCGAGCTGGGTTCATCCGATCAGTTCGCGCACAACGTCCTGAACCAGGCGGCCGTCGGCCTTGCCTTTGAGCTCAGCCATCATTTGTTTCATCACCTGGCCCATCTGATTAGGGCCGGGATTGCCCATACCGGCCAACACGGCTTTAGCCGTTTCGGCGATCTGCTCGCGGCTCATTTGCTGTGGCAGGTAAGCGCTCAACACGTCGAGCTGCGCCTGCGCTTCCGCCAGCAACCCCGGCCGGCTGACGGTCTCCAATTCGGCAATCGTTTCACGCCGCCGCTTGAGCTCGGTGCGCAGCACGGCCAGCGCTTCGTCGTCGCTCAACTCGCCGATCTTGGCGACCTCGGCATTTTTGATCTCGGCGAGTGTCTGCCGCAGCGCGAGCTTGCGCATCGGATCGTTCGCGCGCAGGGCGGTTTTGAGATCGTCTTGGAGTTGGGTTTTGAGTGACATTTCCAGAAACCGGGTTTCTCAGACGAGATTATATCCAGCCCAACAGCGAGCGTCAAACCGCGCGCGCGGCCAGGCGCGCCAGAATGAGGAAGAAGTCCTCCACACCTTCGGTCGTCTTCGCGCTGGTTTCAACATACGGGAAACCGAGCGAACGCGCCCAGCCTTCGCCGCTCCGGCGCGGGACGACGCGATGCAGGTCCAGCTTGTTGCCGACGACGCAGAACGAGGCTTTGGGGGCGACCTTCACGATCTGGCGGTGCCAGTTGGCCAGGTTATTCATCGACAGGATATCGGTCACGTCGTACACCAGCGCCACGGCTTGCGCGCCGCGATAAAACGTATCGCGGAACGCGCCGAACCGATCCTGCCCGGCGATATCCCAGATTGAGAGCTTGAGCGAGCGGCCGTCCACTTCGACGATCTTCACCTGAAAGTCGACGCCGATGGTCATCACGCGCGACTCTTCAAACATCCCCGTGCAATAGCGACGGATCAGGCTGGTCTTGCCCACCGCGCCGTCGCCGCCGACGACTACTTTGACAACCGGGAAGACTTGAGTGTCCTGGCTCGATGACATACGGCTCGCATTGTATCATGCCCCAAGCCTTGAAGCAATTTTAGCGACTTTGCGCTATGATCGCGGTAGCTTGCGCTCGCCCAATAAGAATGATCCACGAAGGCGCACGAAGAAACACGAATTTATTCGTGAAGATTTGTGGAGATTCGTGGATCATGATCAGGCGTCTGAGGATTACAGCTGGCCGTATGGATTCTTTCCGGCTGCTCACTTCCGATTCAGCCTTGCTGCGCGCGGCGCGCGAGACGTGCGCGGCTCGACACACACGCGCCTGGCTGGTCGGCGGCTCGGTGCGCGATGTGCTGCTCGGCCGGGCGATTCACGACTTCGATCTCGCCGTCGAGCACGATGCGATCGGCGCGGCGCGGGCAACGGCCGCGCGCCTGGCTGCGCCGATGTATGTGCTGGACGCCGAGCGGGATACCGCGCGCATCGTGACCTTCGACCCGGACGGGGTCCGCATCTTCATCGATTTCGCCGGGCTGCGCGAGCCGACCATCGAGGCCGATCTGGCGAAGCGCGATTTTACGATCAACGCGATGGCAGTCGATCTCGTCCAACCCGATCGCCTGATCGATCCCTTTGGCGGTCGGCGCGATCTGGAAGCAGGTGTGCTGCGCGCCGTAAGCGACCGTTCTTTACGCGATGACCCGGTTCGGATGCTCCGAGGTGTACGCCTGGCGAGCGGCCTATCGTTTCGAATTGAGGAGCAAACGCAACAATTCATCCGCGATGCAGCTGTCCTGATTCGCGACGCCTCAGCCGAGCGCGGGCGCGACGAGCTGGCGCAGATTATCGGGTTGCCGGGCGCAGCTCGAAGTCTGTCGCTGCTGGACGAATTAGGAGTGCTGAACGAGGTGTTGCCAGAACTGCGCGCCCTGCGCGGCGTCACGCAATCGCCCCCGCACCATTGGGATGTGTTCGAGCATACGCTGCGCACGCTCGACGTTTTGGAATTTCTGCTGGGGCGCGCCGGTGGGATCGAAGTGCAGCCGCGGGCTGAACCGCCGATCGAGACTGTGCCCGATTGGGCGTGGGCCGACCTCGATCGGATGCTGGGGCCGCTACAACTGACGCTGCGTGAGCATTTGAATAGAATCCTCTCGGATGAACGGCCGGTGTGGTTAATGCTGAAGTGGGCGGCGTTGTATCACGACGCGGGCAAACCGTCCACCCGTAGCCTCGATTCGGACGGACGCATTCGCAACTTTGGACACGAGGAGGTCGGCGCAGAAATGATCGCCGGACGGCTGCGGGCCTTGCGCTTCAGCGGCGATGAAGCGGCGTACGCGACGGCGATCGTGCGGCATCACATGCGGCCGCACCACCTGGCGAACAACGGCGCCAGCCGTCGCGCGGTGTATCGCTTCTTCCGCGATACGGCCGGGGCCGGCGTCGCGGTGTTGCTGCACGCGCTGGCCGACGATCTGGCGACGAACGGCCCCGACTTAGCGGCAGCGGATTGGACGCATCGGCTTGAGTTGACGCGGGAGATGCTGGCCGATTACTTCAACCGGCGCAAGGAGACGATCGACCCGCAGCCGCTGATCACGGGGCATGACATCATGGACGCTTTGGAACTAAGGCCGGGGCCGGAGGTTGGTCGAGTCCTGGAAGCGATCCGCGAGGCGCAGGCCGCCGGTGAGGTACACACGCGCGAGGAAGCATTGGCGCTGGCGAGGAGAGTGATGCGTGAAACGTGAAACGTGAGACGTGAAGCAACGGCTTATGCGCCGCCCAAAACCACGCTAAACCACGTTACACCGTTCAGCTTCTCAAACATCCACAAGAAGCCCCAGATATTGATCGCGATTGAGATGGCGATCAGGAACTCAACGATAGGCAAAGAACTTCGAGCGAGTCTCTGTGCTCCTTGCGCCTCGGTCGGCCCCCTACGCTCCGCTGCGGGGGTGCTACGCAAAGACCCTGGGCGAGCGGAGAGCGCGAGCGAGAGCAACAGCAACCACAGCGGTGCAGCATCCATCCAATAGCGATACCCAAACTGGATCGAGCCGGTATTGTGATACATCCACAGCGGAAACAGCGTAGACAGCAGGCCGATCCAGGCAGCCAGCGTCCAGCCTTCGCGCCGGCGCGCGGCAAACAGCAAAACGAGGGCCGGTGTAGCGACGAAGACACTCATCCCCAACGGGTTGGGCGCGATCGGGGCCGACGGATCGGATAGATTCACGCCTTGCACTAAATAAGCGCAGAGGGTGTAAGTGAGCGGCGGCACGTAGCCGTTGAACTCCGGCGGGCCGAGGATCGATATGAACAGGTTGCAGGGCATGAAACGCGGGTTGAACCCGCCGTAGCGCGCATACGCCGTGGTGATGTTCGGCGCGCCGGCAGTGTATTGATAGCCGAAGTCGGCCGGCGAGCCGAAGCGGGCGGCGTTGTACAATCCATGTGCAGCGACGCCCAGCGCCACTGCTGCGCCGAACGCCGCAAGCGCGCGAAGCCGATCGCGTTGCGCCTGGGTGAGCCAGATGCAGATGAGAAAGAAGGGCGCGCCGAAGAGCACGGTCGGGCGCGCGAACCCCGCGCAGGCCAACCAGAGGCCGGCCAGGAACCAGCGGCGCCGGCCCAATGCCGCGCGTAGTGCGAGCAACGCGAATAAGATCGCGACGACGTGCGCGTTAAACCACGATGTTCCCAGCGCGGCCAGGTATAGCTGGGGCGCGCCGAAGGCGAACAGCAGTGTCAGCCGCCACTGTTTGAACAGGCCCTGCACCAGCGCCACGTTGAGCGCGCCGACGATCACGCTGAACAGGATGTCGCTGAGGCCGGCGCCGAAGAGGGCGACGAACGGCAGCAGCAGCATCGCCGGCATCGGCGATCCGGCAACGTAGGCGCGACCCTCGACGATCAGGAGATCGTAAGAGCTGGGCGGTTGCACGAGATCGAGCCGGCCGTGCAACATGGCCTCGGCGAGATAGACGTAGTGGGGCGCGATAGACTGGCGCGCGAGCGTCGGCCCGGCAGCGAAGCTGTAAACGCCCAGTGCGAAGGCAAAGGCGAGCAGGGGAGTGGGGAGGCGGCGAGCAACTGAAGGCATTGAGCCTATGAACAGGTCAGAGCGGTATCAACGAATAAACATGGGATCAGTGAACCATCGAAACGCGTTGCTGGTAAGAAAGAGGTTCATCATGTCAAGGTCGAATCTGTGGGTGCGTACTCCAAGGTGTTGAGTATAATGATACTTGCGTTTCCTATGGATGGAAGTGTTGATCTGAAGGACGAAAAATGTTGAACAGCAAGGCGTTCTGAGAGTGCAGGAGAAGAGAGACCATGAATATCGAGGACGTAAATAGTCGGACACTAAATGAAATTTGCCGAATGTTAAAACGGCGCCGCGCTGAGGATGGATTTTCTTATCGCACCCGGCATGCTGGTCGAAACGAGCCGAATGATCCATCGACATGGAGTCTCAGTAGATCACAGATTCGCCGGTTTGACATGGGGCGGGTCAATGATTGAGATAACGCCGTAGATTGCTTCGACAGCCCGACGCAGGAATTGGAGCATACAGGGCAAGATAAAGGACTGTCGAGCCACCCGCCGCGGGCC
>DATDPU010000177.1:0-51866 GCA_035292585.1 Anaerolineae bacterium
GCCCCGGTGCCCAGTGGAATGTGGAAGGCGCCGTCCACACGGCCAAAGCCCGTGCGGCGTGGCTCAGCGGCGACTGGGACATCCTGTGCGCTCGACGGGCGGCCCGGCCGTTGGCCGTCTGACAACCTTTGCGTGCACACTCAGGCTCAATTTTGGCTGTTTGAGGGGAAATCAAGTAGTCGGAAACGAAGTGCGGGCGGGCGGGCACAAGGCCCTACACTACACCTGTGAAAGCCAGAGCAATTTTTTGACCCGATCGACCAGTTCTTTTGCCTTGACGGGTTTGCTCAAAAATTCCGCTGCGCCAACTTCGTACCCCGCCATCCGCTCCTGGATGTGGGAGCCGAGGGTGTCCTCGCTCAGATGCGGATCATCGACTTGCCCTTTGACCGTGAGCATGAGTACGGGGATCGATGCCGTATCGGGGTTTTGCTGGAGCAGGCGGCACACCTCGTACCCGTCCATCAGCGGCATGACGATGTCGAGGATCAGCAGATCGGGTTTCTCTTTCTGCGCCTTTTCAAGCCCGTCGAGTCCGTCGAACGCGGTGCGGACCTGATATCCTTCCTTGCGCAGGATACCTTCGATCAGGCGCACGAGCGAACGGTTGTCGTCGATCACGAGAATCCGGGGTTGAGCATCCATAGTTTACCCCCCTTCGAGTTGAGCGTAGAAGGCTGCAAAGCGCGCGACCTCGCTCTCCAGTTCTTCCAGAATTCGTTGTCCATCGGCCAAATTCCCGGCGCGGCTCAGGGTTTCGAGCCGGAGTGCGGCGTCGCGCGCCGGCGCGCCTCCGAAGCTGTCCAATGCGCCTTTGAGACCGTGCGCCGCTTTGCAGGCTGCACGGGCATCCTGTCGCGCGAGCGCCTCGCGCAGTAACTCGGTCTGCCGGGGATAATCCTGTTGTATAAACAACCGTACCGCTTCTCGCAACAGCTGCGCATCCTCGCCCGATGCCTCCAATGCAGCGGCTAAATCTACCGGTGGGGTAGGGGAATGTTTTTGCGGCTGCGCTGCCAGCTGCTGCAGCGCAGCCGCTAGCTTGTGCGGGCTAATCGGCTTTGACACATAGCCATCCACGCCCGCCGCCAGGCACTTCTCGCGATCTTCTTCGACGGCATACGCGGTCAGAGCGAGTATCGGCACATGCCGTCCGGTCTGCGCCTCCTGGCGCCGAATCGTGCGCGTCGCTTCAAGTCCATCCATTTGCGGCATCTCGATATCCATCAACACCACGTCGACCGGCTGTGCTTCCAGGGTTTGGAGCGCCTCCAGCCCGTTACTGGCCAGCTGGACGGTGTGCCCCATTCGCTCAAGCAGTCTTTGGCCGACGAGCTGCGAAGAGAGATTATCTTCCGCCAAGAGAACGGTCAAATTCGAGCCGGTGTGGGGGATCGTGTCGGACGCCTGGCGGCTCTCTTCGATCCTCTGCCCGTGTCCGAACGTTTGGACGAGAAGGTTCCATAGCTCGGATCGTTTGATCGGCTTGATCAAGTGTAGCGCAACGCCCAGCTCGCGGCAACGCAGGGCATCGTCCGGAGCGCGATCGGATAACAGCAGCATCGCCAGCGTTGTCGGCGAAGTCTGCCGATCGCGCAGCCACTCGGCCAGCGCAAAACCGTCGCGTCCGGGCAGGGTGGCGTCCAATAGAATGAGCTGGAAAGGCTGCGCGATCGCGGCAGCCCGTTCGATGGCCTGCTGGCCCGCCTCGGCGCTAACGGCTTCGCTCACCGCCGATCCCCATTCCTCTAGCATCTCCCGCAGCATGCGCCGGCTTGTCGCATTGTCGTCGATCACTAATACCCGGCGCCCGTTTAGTTCCGCGGCCCGCTCCGCATCTGGCTGGATTCTCGGCTGCTTCTTCAACTCAAGCGTGAAATGAAAGGTACTGCCGGCGTCGCGTTCGCTCTCGGCCCACAGGCTGCCGCGCATCAATTCCACGAGCTGCTTCGCGATAGTCAGCCCCAAGCCGGTCCCGCCATAACGGCGCGTCGTCGAACCATCCGCCTGGCGGAAAGCCTCGAAGATCAAGGCGCGCTTCTCGTTGCCAATCCCGATCCCGGTGTCGGCCACGGCGAAGTGCAGCCACGCCTTTTCGTCGTCCTGGTCCTCAACCTGTACCCGGACGACGACTTCACCCTGCTCCGTGAACTTGACGGCGTTACTGATCAGGTTGACCAGCACTTGCTGCAACCGGCCGGGATCGCCCACGAGCGCCGTCGGCGCGTCCGGCGGGAGGCGGCAAACCAGTTCGAGGTCCTTGCGATGCGCGCGCAGCGCCAGGGTGTCGACGGCCTGCTCGACGACGGCGCGCAGATCGAAATCGATCTCTTCGAGTTCCAGTTGCCTGGCCTCGATCTTGGAGAAGTCCAAAATATCGTTGATGATTTCCAGCAAGGAATCGGCCGCCGCGCTGACCATGTTCAGCGCCTGGCGTTGGTCGGGATTCAGCGGCGTGTCGAGCGCGAGCGCCGTCATCCCGATGATGTTGTGCAGGGGCGTACGGATCTCGTGGCTCATGCGCGCGAGGAATTCGCTTTTAGCCTGACTGGCCTCCTGGGCCGCTTCTTCGGCCCGCTTGCGTTCTGCGATTTCCTGCTGCGCCCGCGCGTACAGCCGCGCATTCACGATGGCGCTGGCGGCAGCCGCCGCCAGGGGTTCCGCCAACCGTAGATCGGTTGGTTGAAATCGGTTTACTGCGGTGTCGGCTACCTGCAGCACGCCGATCACACCCTGCTTGACCCACAGCGGCACACTGAGAATCGACAACAGGGCCAGGCCGGTCTGTTGTTCGATGCCTTTGAAGTATCTCGGCTCGACGCGCGTATCTGGCACAACCAGGCTCTTGCCGGTGTGCGCCACCCAGCCGACAAGTCCCTGACCAGGACTCAGCCGCCAACCGCGCACGGCGGCGCTTTGGGGACCAAGACTCTGCTGACACACCAGGTCGCCGCTTTCGGGGTCGAGCAGCCAGATCGAGGACGAGTCGGCGCCGAACACCTGGCGCACGACTTCCAACATCGCCGCCAACACGCGGTCGAGTTCGAGCGTCGAGTTGAGTGTCTGGATGGCGCTGTTCAGCAGCGCTAGTTCACGGTTGCGCTGTTGTAGGGCAGCTTCGGCCTGCTTGCGCTCGGCGATCTCGTGTTGGGCCGCCTGATGTAACCGCGCGTTTTCCATCGCCACGGCGGCTTGCGCGGCCAGGATGGACAGCAACTGAACTTCGTCCGATTTGACGGCATTCGCGTCCGCGCTCTCCACGTTCAACACGCCGATCACGTGCTCTTTGACTTTCAGCGGCGCGGCGATCTCCGAACGATTCGGCCTGTTGAGCGCCAGATAGCCAGGCTCTGCTTGCGTATCGGATACATACACCGCCTGCCCGCTGCGCGCTGCGCGGGCGATGATCCCCTTATCGCTGTTCAATTGCAGCCGTGGCGGCGAAGCTGGCTCGTCGGCGGGCGTGCGCAGCGCGTACAGCTCGGCGCGCGCCTCATCGATCATCCATAGATCGCACACCTCAAACTCCAGCAGCCGGCGCGCGATGTCGGTCACGGCCTGCGCCACCTGGTCGACGTTTTGGGCCAGCGCCATCTCCTGGCTCAAATCGTAGAGGGCCGCCAGCTTGGTTGCGGTGCGCTGTTTGTCGAGCGCTTTGTGGAGGGTGGAGCGGAGCGCGTCGGCGTTGAACGGTTTGGTGATGTAGTCGTAGGCTTCCAGGCGCAGCGCCTCGATGGCGGTCTGCACGGAAGCGTGCGCGGTGAGAATCACGACTTGCGTCGGGAGATGTCGTTCGCGGATACGTCTAAGGACATCCATGCCCTTGATGCCCGGCAGCATCAGGTCAAGCAGCACCACGTTGAACTGACCGGTTTCGAGCAACTCCAGTCCATGGGCGCCATTGTCTGTAGCGGTGAGCTCGCAGTCCAGCGGGGCGAGGCTGATTTGAAGCAGGTCTTGCATGAACAGTTCATCGTCGATGAGCAATATCTGCGCACGATTGGCCATTGCGCCTCCCATGGGGCCGCGTCGGGCCGAAGTAGCCCAAGTTGATTGTATTACACCACCCGGGCCGGTAGTGTATCGGCCGGGTTACGGGTGGATTACGATTGCGGCTGTTAACAACCCTCGGTTCCTTGTGGTAGAATAATCCGCATGCATACCGACACGGTAGTTGTTATCGGCGGGGGCCTGGCCGGCGCTGAAGCGGCCTGGCAAGCAGCCGAGCGTGGCCTCAAGGTAGTCCTGTTCGAGATGCGGCCGGTCCGAAATACCCCGGCCCACGTCACGGAATACCTGGCCGAGTTGATCTGCTCGAACTCACTGGGCAGTGACAAGCCGACGACCGCGCCGGGCCTGCTCAAGACGGAGCTGCGGCGGCTCGGTTCGTTGATCCTGGCTTGCGCCGATGCCACAGCTGTGCCGGCGGGCGGCGCGCTGGGAGTTGATCGCGAACGATTCGCCGCGCTCGTGACCGAGCGCATCATGCAACACCCGCGTATCAGCGTGCGCCGCGAAGAGGCGACGCGCGTGCCCGACGCGCCGGCGATCGTCGCCAGTGGGCCGCTCACGTCCAGCGCGTTGGCGGCGGATATCGCGCGGCTGACGGGCCAGGCGTATCTCTATTTCTACGACGCCATCGCGCCGATCGTCGCAGCCGATTCGATCGATCTGGCGATCGCCTTTCGCGCGTCGCGCTATGCTGAGAGCTCGGCCGAGGCTGTCGCAGGCGATTACATCAACTGCCCGATGACGCGCGAAGAGTATGAAACCTTCATCGATGCGCTGTTGGGCGCTGAGCGTATTGCGTTGCGCCAGTTCGAGCAAGAAGACCCCAAATTCTTCGAGGGGTGTTTGCCGATCGAGGTGATGGCGGCGCGGGGACGCGAGACATTGGCCTTTGGCCCGTTGCGGCCTGTCGGCCTGCGCGATCCCCGCAGCGGGAAGCGGCCGTACGCCGTGGTGCAGCTGCGCCAGGATAACCTGGCCGGCACGCTGTATAACCTCGTCGGCTTTCAGACCAACCTGAAGTGGCCTGAACAGAAGCGTGTCTTGCGTCTGATCCCTGGATTGGCGAATGCCGAGTTCATGCGATATGGGATGATGCACCGCAACACGTTCATTAATTCGCCCACGGTGCTGGCGCCAACCATGCAGCTCCGTTCGCGCTCCGATTTGCTCTTCGCCGGGCAGATCGTCGGTGTGGAGGGCTACGTGGGTAACGCGGCGAGCGGTTGGGTCGCGGGCGTGAATGCGGCGCGCTTATGGCAGGGCGAAGACCCCGTGACGCTGCCGCGCGAGACGATGATCGGCGCGCTGTGTTACTATGTTGCGCATGCCGATCCGCAGGATTTTCAGCCGATGAAAGCGAACTTTGGGATTGTGCCCGAACTCGATCCGCCGGTCCATAACAAGCGGGCGCGGTATGAGCGGTACGTCGAGCGTTCGCTCCGGTTGCTGGGGAGTTTCATCGAGGCCGCGGCTGCTTCGCGTAGCGAGGGCGCTATCTACAAACTGCCCGTTTTAGATTAACTTTTGAAAAGAAAAACGCTATGCGAAGTCACGCGCCGTCGCTTATCAAGTTAAGTGCAGACAGTCTCGAAACGGGTAGGGCACACGTTGCAGACCTGGCTTGAGCGAGGAGCCTCTTGACCAACACCACCACCAGCCCCTTGCGGCCACCCCGTGTACGCCAGCCAGAACTCGCGCTCTGGCTGCAATCACGCACCAAAACAGTATACGATTCCTGGCTGGCCCGAGTCCATGCCTACCCGCCGTCCGCATCGGGACGTGTGCTGGCGCCACTCGCCGAGGCAGACCTGCGTCGCATTTATACCGACCTGTGCGCCAGCCTGGAAACAGGGCGTTTTGCCGCATTCGATGAGAGCTTAACGACGATCACGCGCGAGAGTTATCGTAACAGTTACCGGTTGAGCGATTTGCTGTATATCTTGATCGCGTTGACCGATCAGGTCTGGCAAGCGAGCACCGCAGAGTTCCTGCCAGAGCAAGCTTTAGCGTATATGCATGCATTGAATAGCACACTGAGCAGCGCGCTGACACACGTAGCGCGGGTATACAACGAGGAAGTCCAGGCCGGCGTCGCCGTCGATTTGGAGCGAGCGCAATGGCGGCTGGCGCAACTCGATCGGGCTAAGAGCAGCTTCATCAGCATCGCCGCACACGAGTTGAAAACGCCGCTCACACTGATCCAGGGCTATTCAGACATCCTGATCAGCGACCTGATCGACCCGAATAACGAGCGCGCGGTGTTCGTCGCCAAGGGACTGGCCGCCGGCGCTAAACGCTTACAGCAGATTGTCAACGATATGATCGCCGTATCGATGATCGACAACGAGATGCTGGCATTGCACCTGCAACCCACCTCGCTCAGCCACGTCGTGCACATCGTCGTCAACGATCTCAAAACCGAGATGACCGATCACCAGGTGGCGCTGGAGATCGCGCCCTTCGACCCGACCATCCGACCGATTTTTGCCGATCCCCAGCGCTTGTACGACATGTTCACGCACGTCATCGGCAACAGCGTCAAGTACACGCCCGACAGCGGACACATCAAGATCGCTGCGCGACTTCTCAGTCCCGGCCAGGACGAAGAGCCTGTCATCGAGATCACGATTGCCGACGACGGCATCGGCATCGCGCCGGAACACCGCGAACGCATCTTCGAGAAATTCTATGGCACAACCGATGTCATGCGCCACTCCAGCGGCCGGACCAAGTTCAAAGGCGGCGGGCCGGGCCTGGGGCTGGTGGTGGCCAAAGGCATCGTCGAGGCGCACGGCGGCAAGATTTGGGTCGAAAGTCCGGGCTACGACGAAGTCAAACGGCCCGGCACGACTTTCCACATCCTGCTCCCGATGCGTACCACATCGCCCAGCACCCACGACCGCCTGCGCCTGGACCTCAACCCCGCGCGCCCCTGATCGGCGTGCGGGTTGTAGAATCCCGCGCAGACTTGCAACGTTTGAATTGAGAGCGAGGAGGTTAACCATGATCACGCTATACGATTCCCAGACCGGCGCGAAAGTTGGCCGCATTACTGAAGATCAGCTGCAGGCGTTAATGGGTTGGATGGAAGAAGAATCGGAAGATGACCGGGATTACTTTGTGAGCGCTGAAGAATTGGAGTTAATGGCCGAAGACGGCATTGACCCCACACTGATCGACGTGCTCAAGCAGGCGCTGGGCAATCGAGAAGAGATGGATATTCGTTACGAGAAAGAGTCGTAACGATTGGTGCTAGTTTGAGCCAGCGTACTTGGTAGTTTAGCCCCTCGTGGGCGTTGGATCGAAGCCGAACGCGCACAACCCCGCAAGGGGGCGCAGGCAGGGCGCTAGGCTGCGCGTGGAAAAGGGGAGTAATTACCATCGCACGTCAAAAAACGATTTCAACCGAATTGCCCCAAGCGCGCGCGTTTATGGTGGGCATCGAACTGAAAGGGCAACCCGATCTGTTGCCGCTAGAAGACTCCCTGGACGAGCTGCAAGCGCTGGCGCAAACGGCCGGCATCGCGGTCGTCGGCGAAATGACCCAGCGCCTTAATCAGATCGAGCCGGCGACGCTGCTCGGGCCGGGCAAGGTCGAAGAGCTGAAAACGTGGCGTGACGAGCTGCAACTCGACATCATCCTATTCGACGACGAGCTGTCGCCGCGCCACCAGCGTAATCTCGAAAAACTGTTGGGCGATACGGTGCGCGTGCTCGACCGCACGGCGTTGATCCTCGACATTTTCGCCCAGCACGCGCATACCCGCGAAGGCGCGCTGCAAGTCGAGCTGGCGCAGTATGAATACCGGCTGCCGCGCCTGACACGGCAATGGACTCACCTGGCGCGCCAGGCGGGCGGCGCGGCCGGGCGCGGCGGCACCACCGGTGTAGGCTTGCGCGGTCCCGGCGAGACACAGCTCGAGGTCGATCGCCGCACCATCCGCGAGCGCATCGCCTTTCTCAAGCGCCAGCTGGAAGACGTGCGCAAGCATCGCCGGCAATATCGCGTCCAGCGCCGGCGCGCCCAACTCCCGGTCGTATCGATTGTCGGCTACACCAACGCCGGCAAGTCGACGCTGCTCAACGCGCTGTCCGGCTCGAAGGTAGTGGCCGAAGACAAGCTGTTCGCCACGCTCGACCCGACCACGCGGCGCGTCCGGCTGCCAGGCAACAAGCTGGCGCTGTTCACCGATACGGTCGGCTTCATCCAGAAACTGCCTACGCAGCTGGTGGCCGCCTTCCGCGCCACGCTCGAGGAGATCGATGAAGCCGATCTGTTGCTGCACGTGATCGATATCGCGCACCCCAATGCCCGCGAGCAAGCCGCCGCGGTCGAAGAGACGCTGGCGGAGATCGGGGTGCATGACATTCCGATCGTGATCGCGCTCAACAAGATCGACCGGCTGCCCGACCCACACGCCGTGCCCAGCATGCTCGATGAGTTTCCGCACGCGGCGGCCATCTCGGCCGAGAAGCGGATCGGGCTGGATGCGCTGTTGAGCCTCGTTCAGCACGAGCTGTTTGAGTCGGCCGTGCCCGTGCGCACGCGCATTCCTAACCGGCGCAGCGATCTGATCGCGTTGTTCCACAAGAACGGCGTGGTCGAGCGCGAAGAGTACGGCGAGAACTCGGTCTTCCTGGCCGGCCGCCTGCCGGCGCGGCTACTGGCGCCATTCAGGCCATTTGTGGTACAGAGCCGGGAGGTTGTGGCGAGTCAGCTACCTTACAACCGCAGAGGTTACCACGCAGACGAGGAGCCGGACGATGCTTGATCGCGTGTCGGGTTACATTGCCGAGCACAAAGGTGTACCGGTGCTGATCGGCGTACTGCTGGTGAGCGTCAACTTCGCCGTCGTGCTGTTCTCACCCGGCGCATGGCTGGCGACTTCACAGCTGCTCTTACACGTGGGCGTGATCGTGGGCCTGTTAGGGATTCTACTGGGGGATGCGCTGGGCCGCTAAATCAGCCGCCGGGTTCTCGAAAGAGACCTGGCGGCTGGTGTATCTACTCGAACGCCGCCGCGTGCGGATAAACCAGCCGCGTCGAGTCGGGCAGGCCCGCTTCAAAGGCCGGCTGGTTCGCCCGCTCAAAATGCTTGTGAAGCTGCTCCAGCATTTCCATTTGTAGCCGCGCCGGCTCGACCGAGAACAGCACGATCAGCGTGGTGTATACGCCGGGCACGAAACACAGCCAGCGACCGCCCTCGATTTCGCTGCTCTTCAGCCCTGACCCGAACATCTCCGCCGTCGCCGAACGGAAGGACGAGAGCATCGGCACCAGCAAGGCGCTATCTACCCGGAAATCGCCAATGCTGCGGATCGGCAAGCTATTGGCGTTGAGATAAATCGCGTAACCCAACGGCTGGGCTGCATGCTTGCGCTTGATCAGCACGCTCTCGCCTTCAGTCACTGCGCCTTTCCACGCCGGCGACGCCGGTTGTGCGTCGAGAAACCGCGCGATCGTCGTGCGTTCCTCGACGTAGTGCCGATAGAGCTGTTCGAACTGGGCGCGATTCACTCGCCCGAGGGCAAAGTCTTCCGCCAGCCGCATCATCTTATCCGAGACATTCTGGAGATAGTCCTTCGCCTCGCGCATCGAACCGACCGGGGTTGATTCCGCCGTACCCGGCTTCGGATCAGTTACGGGCGGCGCGGCGGGCAGGGGCGGTGGGGCCGGTGGGGCCGGCGTCGTCTTGGACAACGCCGGCTTGTTCTGCAGCCTACGCAGGCGATCGATCAATGAGGGCATGGCCGAATTCTAACATTAGCGCGAGAGCCGGTCAAGTGAGAGGCTTTGGTGATTGCACACAAGTGCGCTAGTGGTCAGTCCACTTGAAAGCGACAGGCCGTAGCATAGCCCTCTGCTTGCGCCCCCCGTGTGGGGTTGTGGGCGCCTTCGGCGGGCACAAGGCCCTAGGCTACCCATCAAAATCAACTGGACTGACCACTAGTACTCCGACAGTTTGAAGTTGCGTAGTTCCCGCCGCAGTTGAACTGCGGCGGACGGCAGTGCAACTGCCGTCCGAACCCCGCATAATTAAGTGGTCGAGGTACTAGACTCGCGTCCTCGCGGACGGTGAACCGTTGAGATGAGGCGGCGTTTGGCTTTGGTTGCGAGGGTAGGCGTCAGGACAGCTGCACACAGGTAACTACACGCCTGATGCCAGTCAGTTCAGGGCTGCGCCGCATGAGGAACGGATGACCAACTCCGTGGGGAGCGCCACGCGATATGGCGCTGAATCAGGGTCTTCGATCAGCTCGGTCAGCACCTCGACGGCCATCCCGCCCAGGCGCTGCAGCGGTTGGCGCACCGTCGTCAGCGGGGGTTCGGCATGTGCAGCCCAGGGGGCGTCGTCGAAACCGACTAAGGCAATGTCCTGAGGAACGCGCCGCCCGGTCTCGCGGATCGCGCGCAGCGCGCCCAACGCCATCGCGTCGTTGGCGATGAAAACGGCATCGGGGCACCGAGGTAACAATTGCTGCAGCGCGCGGTAGCCGCCGGTTTCAGTGAACTCGCCGTCAACGATTAAATCCAGATCGGCGCGCCGGCCATGCTCACGCAGGGCATCGACGTAGCCCAGCAACCGATCGACCCCGGTGATCGTATTCTGCGGCCCGGCGATCATCCCGATCCGCGTACACCCCAGGCGCAATAGATGCCGCACCGCCTCGCGCGCGCCACGGCTGTTGTCGACATCGATGTAGCTCGCGCGCGCGGCGGTCGGTCGGTGACCGACAAAGAGGGACGGCAAGCGGCTTTTGAGCAAAACCCGCGCCAACGTGTCATCGGGCAACATGGGCGCGATGATCGCCCCCTCGATCGCGCCGCTGTGCAGGATCGGGCGGAGCTGGCGGCAAACATCTTCCGGATCAACCAGCCACAGCATCACCGTTTGACCGCACGCGCTGCAGGCCGCTGCGATACCTTGAACCAGGCTGGAAACGTAGGGGTCGCTGAACAAGGCTGACACATTTAGCGCGACCACCACGGCAATCACGGGAGCCGGCGCCGCAGCCCAATCCTGCGCCGCACCGTTCGGGATCACCCGCAGGACGTTTTTGCGCGCGGCCTGACTGAGGACGGGATCGTCGTTGATGAAGTGGAGCACCGTGGATCGGGACACTTGGGGGTGATTTCCAGGATATGCCATATCGCCAAAATAACATACCGGTGTAATGCCGATATGGCTACGGCGTAACGCTGTGTGAACAACGTGTAACAGAGTCGAAACAGGTTCTACAAACAAAACCCTGGCGAAGGTTCCGATAGACCTTCGCCAGGGCCAGATTGCTAATCCGGCGTCAACCCACTTATGGGCCGCGCCACCAGTCAAAGTAAGCCTCCCAGTCCACATAGCCGTAGGAATCGAGCGGGTCCGGCGCAGGCGTCAGTTCGTCTACGACCTGGCGAGGAAACCCCCCACTGGATGAGATGATCCACAACGAGGTTCTGCCTCGATCATCCATGCGGGCAAACAGGAGATAACTGCCGTCGGCTGACCACAGGGGGCGCTCGTCACGATAGCCGCTGGCATCGGTCAAACGGCGGGGCTGCGGATTGCCTTCCGCGTTCGCCACCCAAATGCGGCGCTGCATCAGCCCGGCGAGTTCCACAGATTCCAACTCATTCCGATCCGGCATGGCGGTAAAAGCCAGGCGCTGGCCGTCGGGCGACCACGCCGGCGAAATGGCGGCCATATCCTGGCCGGTAATCCGTCGGCCGAATGCAATGATGCGCGCGTTGCCCCAAGTCTTTCTGCCCTCTCCCGCCACAAAGGCCACGGCGATCGGATTTTCCCCGCTCGCGTTGAGCGGAGCCGGCGCGACGAAATCAGGATAGGTCAACAGCGTTTGATTCGTGATGGAGACTGGCGATGCACTTTGAGCGCCATTAGCCTGTACCGGCGCCGCATAGAGTAGTTCTCCCTCGATCAGGGATGAACTCGAGGATCGATTCTGCAGAAACAGGACTTCGGCGCCCAGCGCAGACCAGCCGACCAGAACCGATTCACTGCTGGCCGGAATATCGGAATCGCTTAGGTCTACCGACGTTCTCGAAATTCCCGAGTCATGAAGTTCTATCGACGTTCCGCCAGTTGAGGGCACTATCCGCAAGCCTTGATAGGTGAGAAACGGGCTGGCCACTTGAGGCCCCCACTCATAGAGCTGCCACTCATAGGCAATCCAGTCCCCGGCGGGGCTCCAACGGATACGCCCCACCTGCTTTTCGCCGAAGGGGGGGAGGGGGCTTTCAGGAATTAACGTGACGAGGTTAGTCCCATCGGCGTTGACGACCCTTAGCCCGCCTATCGTGGTCGCATAAGCCAGTCGATCATTCTGGGGAGACCACGCAAAAGATTCCACGGCTGCTTCCTGCTCCAAAGAGTGTTCGCCAGCGCCATCGGCCTGTATCAGCCAGACCTGTTCTTGCGCCGCGGAAGCGCTATCGGGTACGGTGGCGGGCAGCCCGGTAGAGGATACGGGTCTTTCCTTGCGGAAGGCCAGCCATTGGCCTGAAGGGGACCAACGCGGTTCGCGATTACGGCCATCCGTGGTCAAGCGTTTTGGGCGAGAGGTCTCATCCAGCAAAGTCATGATCCAGATATCGCCCCCCTGGACATAGGCCAGTTGCCCCAGGTTGAGCGATGAGGGGATGGCGGCAACCTGTGCGGCGACTTGTGTCGCGAGGCGGTGATTTTCATCTAGCAATGCGTCCAGCGTCGCCGCCACTGCACGGTCGGGGGTAGGGGTACGCTCGATGCCGATTTGCACAGTCCCCCTGCAGCCCACGAGCAGCGCCAGACTGACCAGTATCCATAGTGCGCGTTTGATCAGTTCATCCATCAGGTGTGATCCTGCCGGGCCGCCGGAAACCTGAGCGCAACGATCGTGCCTTGACCCAGGCGGCTACGAATGTGCAGCGTTCCCGCGTGGCGTTCCACGATGGTCCGAACCAGAGCCAGGCCCAGGCCGCTGCCTGGGGTCGCCTGAGTTGTTCTTCCCCGAAAAAGGTCTTCGCCCAGGTGCGGCAAATCCTCAGGATGGATACCTGGGCCGTTATCGGCCACTTCGACGGCGACAGACGGCCCATCCTCGAAGGTGCGGACTTCAATGGCATCGCCGGGGCGAGAGAACTTGAGCGAGTTATCGATCAGGTTGTGCAGCGCCAGAAAGAGCAAATCGCGGTCGCCCACCACGGGCGACAGAGGCCAGGGGACATGGGGCAGCTTCAGTTCGAGCTGGCGGGAAGACGCTTCTGGTCGCTGGCGCGTCTGCTCCAACACCTCGGTGAGGAGCTGGGCTAGATCCACCGCGTCTTGCTCGATCGGCTGTGTCTCCAGTTCGGCGAGCTTGCGGAGATCGGTGCTTAACCGAACGAGACTGTCTACCTCCGTGCGCATTCCGCGAATGACCTGAGTATTGCTCTCTTCGGGCAAATTGATCAATGCCGCGTGGAGAGCCGTGAGGCGATTCTTTAGCTCGTGATCCAGGCGGCGCATGAAGCGGCGGCGCAAGGCAACCTGTTCCTGCCCCGCCTGGGTCAGGCTGCGCTCGCGGCGGATCCCGGCTCGGTTCCACAGCGCCCAACCGACGCCCCAGGTAAGGCTGACCACGATACCCGACAGGGCGATCCACGAGCCGAAGTCTGCGCGCGCGAAGAGGATCGGGTTGGGCCACCAGCCTTGCTGCCACAGGCCCGCCGCGACCAGCCCCAACCCCGCAGGCAGCAGCACCAGACCCCACCGTTTCATCAGTCCGCCTCGACGCGCCCAATAAACGAATACCCCTGGCCAATGAGTGTCTCGAGAAAGCACGGTGAATCGGTATCGTCGTTGAGGGCGCGGCGCAGTTCCGCGATTCGAACATCGACCGCGCGGGTCGCCGCCGGGTAGTTCCAGCCCCACACGGCGTCCAACAGTCGCTCGCGACTCAATACTTCGTTGGGATGGAGCATGAAGTATTCCAAAACGGATAGAGCTTTGGCCGTTAAGACAATCTCCTTACCCCGCAAAAGAGCGCGTCGGGTCAGCCGATCCAACTCGAGCGGCCCGGAGCGAAGCCGGCGACACGCCGCCAAGGGTTTGCCTGAGCGGCTGCGGCGCAAGACCGCGCGAATGCGGGCGAGCAATTCATACGGCTCGAACGGTTTGTTTAGGTAGTCGTCAGCGCCTTCGTCCAAAGCGCCAGCCCGCTCGGCAGGGTCGCCGACCTGGGTGAGCAGGATCACCGGCGTCCAGTTTCCGGCGGTGCGAATGCGGCGCAAGACCTCTCGGCCATCCAGACGAGGCATAAGAATATCCAAGACAATCAGATCGGGGGAAGAACCTTCGATCGCGCGCAGCGCCGCTTCGCCGTCAGAAGCAACGGTCACCCTAAAACCGGAGCGTTCCAGATAAGGGGCTAAATTCGAAGTGATGATAGGTTGGTCATCGACCAGCAGGAGGTGGTAGGAGATTTGTTCGTCGCCCATAGCGCGCTTCTCTGTAGTATGTCACTGCGCCCGTGGTGAATCTTAGCACAAAAAGTAAAACGGCGTACTGGCTGCGGGTGTAGCACACCCTCCACCGGGTTATCTTTGTTCTCAGGCATCTCTAAGGCGCGTGGGATAGAATTAAGGCAGCCCAGCCTCGCCGCAAGACCTTATCGGCGCAATCCGTTTTGGACAGACAAGGAGACCTATTATGGCATACCCACTTACTCGTCGTCGAGTATTGAAACTGGCCGTGTTGGGCGGCCTGAGCAGTGTAGCCGCCTGCAGCGCCTCAACTACGCCGACCGCAGCGCCTACCCGCATGCAACCCATGCCCACATCCGTCCCCAGCCTGGAGCCTACCGGTGTGCCCGTGGCGACCACCGCCGCCCCAACGGCTGCGGCGATGGCCGAGACTCCCAGCGAGACGCTGGCTGCGAACATGGCGCGTCTCGCCGCAGGGTTTCTCGGCCGGCTCGACGATAATCAGCGCGCTAAAGCCACGTACGCTTTCACCGACCCGGAACGCACTCGCTGGCATTGGACGACGCCGAGCAATTTCCCCCGGAACGGCCTGCCCCTGCGTGAGATGACGCCTGAGCAACGCGACCAGGCGCTCGCTTTGTTACAGACCGGACTCTCACCCTTCGGCTTTCAGAAGGCGCTGGACATCATGTCCTTGCAAAATGACCTGGGCAACGACCCGGAGTTGTACTATGTCACCGTGTTCGGTGAGCCGACCGGCGCGGAACCGTGGGGCTGGCGTTATGAAGGCCATCATCTGTCGCGCCACTTCACGATCGCTGGCGACCGGGTAACCCTGATGCCGTTCTTCCTGGGCGCCTGGCCCACGGTGAGCACGTCCGGGCTGAAGGCGATGGAGCGCGAAGAGTGGGCGGCGCGTGAGCTCATCACTGCGTTGGAAGGTGACCTGCGGACAACGGCGATCTTCCAACCCAATACGCTCACCCGGCACGAGACTCAGAATCAGCCGACGGTCACGCCGCTCAACCCGGTCGGCGTTTTAGTCGGCGACCTCGGTCCCGATCAACAGACGCTGGTCGACGAAATCGTCCATACCTACCTCAACACCTTGCCAGACGAACTGGCACAGACGCAGCTCGAACGCGTGGCGGAGGCGGGTTTTGAAAATGTCCGATTCGGGTGGGCCGGTCCCTTGGAGCCGCGCCGGCCGCACTACTATCGTTTGCAAGGCCCGACCTTTTTGCTGGAGCACGACAACTCGCGCAATGGGGGCACGCACATTCATAGCGTGTGGCGCGATTTCAGTGAAGACTTCGGCCAGCACCTGGCATAGGGACGTGACGCGAGTGCGCAAACAACGATAGCCGGTGATGCAAACAGAGTCATCCCTGCCTCGGTCCAGGTGGCAAGCCTGGCTGCGCGACAACTGGCGCCGCGTGCTGGCTCACGCTGCGGGACTGTTCACGCTGACCTGGCTGGCGCTGGACTATGCCAGCCAGACGGATATCTTCACCTTCAACCGCACGGTGATGCTCCGCACCGGATCGGCTGGATTGATGTTGCTGGTCGCTTCCTTCGCCTGTACACCGGTGAGCCGGCTGTTCGGCTGGCAGCGCCTTATCCAAGTGCGGCGGGCACTGGGGTTGTATGGGTTCCTCTATAGTGTCTTGCACGTGTGGAACTACGCCGTGTGGGAAAGTGGGTTGGACGTGGCGCTCATCGCCCGGGACCTCGAAGAGCGGCGGGCGATGAGCATAGGCTTGCTCGCTTTATTGGCGTTGATCCCGCTGGCGCTCACGTCGACGCGCGGCTGGCAGCGACGCCTGGGCAGGCGTTGGCGTACCTTGCACCGACTGATCTACGTGGCGATGCCGCTCAGTGTATTGCACTATCTCTGGCTTGAACGCGACATTATCACCACGCCGGTGGTGTATGCCGTGGTGATCGGTGGGCTATTCGTGTTGCGGCTTCCAGCCGTGCGCCATGCTTTGCGGCGTCTCATTACTGGTCAGCGTTAATCGACGCTCTCGGCCTTTCAGTTCACTCTGGCATCCAGCGCTGCAGCACCACGACCTGCCAGAGCCTCTCAAACTTTAGGGCCAGCCCGCTCGATGTCGCGGGTCGACGGCCCAGCGAACTTCTTGAAGTTCTCAACGAAGCGGTGCGCCAGCTCCCGATAACGCTGCATGTACACGTCGTTGCTGGGCCACGCACTGGCCGGATTGAGTACGCTGGCCGGCACACCGTCGCAAGTTGTCGGCACCCGGAAGCCGAAGACTGGATCGGCGGCATATTCTACACTGTTGAGCTGGCCGTTGAGCGCGGTGTTGAGCAACGCGCGGGTATAAGCGATGCTGATCCGTTTGCCCACGCCATACGGCCCACCGATCCAGCCGGTATTGACCAGCCAGCAACTCGCGCCGTAGCGCTCGATCTTGCGCTTGAGCAGGTCGGCGTAGAACGAGGGGTGGTGCACCATGAACGGCCCGCCGAAGCAGGTGCTGAAAGTGATCTCCGGGTCCTTGCCCAAGCCGGCTTCCGTCCCGGCCAGCTTGGCCGTATAGCCGGAAACGAATTGGTACAGGGCCTGGTCAGGTGTGAGTTTGGCGATGGGCGGCATCACGCCCGAAGCATCGCAGGTCAGCAAGATAATATTCTTCGGATGCCCGGCGCGTTTCTCGGAAACCGCGTTGCCAATATATTCCAGCGGGTACGAGGCGCGTGTGTTTTCGGTAATCGAGTCGTCGTCGAGATCGATCAGGCGCGTAACCGGATCGAACACCACGTTTTCGAGGATGGCGCCGTAGCGCCGCGTGCAGGCGTAGATTTGCGGCTCGGCCGTGGGCGAGAGCGCGATGACTTTGGCGTAGCAGCCGCCTTCGAAGTTGAACACGCCCGCGTCGCTCCAGCCGTGCTCGTCATCGCCGATCAGCCCGCGTCCCGGATCGGCGGAGAGGGTGGTCTTGCCCGTGCCCGATAGCCCGAAGAACAGCGCGGAATCGCCGGCCGGGCCAACGTTCGCCGAGCAATGCATCGGCAGCACCCCCTGCAGCGGCAGCAGGTAGTTCAGCACGGTGAAAATCGATTTCTTGATCTCGCCCGCATAGGCCGTATTGCCAATGATGCACAGGCGCTGATCGAAATTGAGGATGATGAAGGTATTCGAGTTCGTGCCATCGATCTGCGGAGTGCCTTTGAACGATGGCGCGCACAGCACCGTGAATTCAGGCACGTGTTGCCGATACGCTTCGCGCGTCCTCGGCGGCATAAACATGTTGCGCGTGAACAGGCTGTGCCAGGCCAGCTCGGTGATGATGCGCACCGGTAAGCGATACGCGGGGTCGGCCCCGGCGTAGCAGTCCTGCACAAACAGGTCGCGGCCTTGCAGAAAGCCCTGCATCCGTCCGAGCAACCCATTGAACTGCTCGATCTCGAACGGGCGGTTGTATTGACCCCACCAGATATTGCCTTCGGTCGTCGGCTCGCGCACGATGAATTTATCGTTGGCCGAGCGACCGGTGTGCTTGCCGGTGTTGGCGACGATCGGCCCGAACTGAGTGAGCTTGGCTTCGCCTCGGAAGATGATCTCCTCGTACAGCGCCTCGTTGGGCAGATTCCAATACACCTGGCGCAGATTCGTCAGGCCGAGGGTCTCCAGTCCGTAATCGCTCTTGAATGCCTGGGCTTGCGCCTCGGCGGGTGTTTTGATGTCGAGTAAATTGTTCATGGCTCGATCCCCCTCGGTTATTGCCAATCCCGGATCAGTTTTTTGTCGCCGACGTAAATCTCGTTGGGCGCGTTTGGATCCAGCGCCCAACGGATGCGGGCGATGCCTTCGGTCACGTCCTTGATCGTTCCGGCGTAACTCAGTCGCAGATGACCCTCCATGCCGAACTCTTTGCCGGGCACGGTGACGACCAACGCGCGCTCCAACAAGAACTTAGACAGCGCCACCGAGTCTTTCACATACGCTCGAAAATCGGGCAGGCAGTAGAACGTGCCGTCGGGCTTGGCGACCTTGACCCCGGTGAAGGCGTTCAACTCCTGCAGCATCACGTTGCGATTGTTTTCGATCGTCAGGCGCAGGCTTTCGACCAGGTTCTGCGGCCCGAGCAGCGCGCCTTCCGCTGCCGCTTGCAGCACGACCGAGGCGCACGAGGTGGTCTGGGCCTGCACGTTGGTCATGATCTGCACCAGCGGCTTCGGCGCGATCGCCCAACCGATGCGGAAACCCGTCATCCCATACAGCTTCGAGATGCCGTTGATGACGATGAGCCTCGAGTCTTCGATATCTTTGTCCGTGAACTGGTAAGCGGATATCGGGCGTTTCCCATCGAAGACGAGCTTGTGGTAAATGTCGTCCATGATGAGATAGATGCCTTTGCGCTCGCAGTACTCGACGATGGAGGCGATGAAGTCTTCCGAGTACATCACGCCCGAGGGGTTGTTCGGGCTGTTGACGATGAGCGCGCGAGTCGCGGGACTCACGGCGCGCTCGATCTCGCTCAGGCGTGGGTAGCAAGTGCCGTCTTCCGGCGTGACCACCACCGGCACGCCGTACACCATCTTGACCATCTCCGGGTAACTCACCCAATAGGGCGCCAGCAGGATGACTTCGTCCTGCGGATTGAGGAGGGTGTACAACACGTTGAAGATCGACTGTTTCGCGCCCGACGAGACGATCACGTTCTCCGGCGCGACGCGCCGGCCGTAGTTCTCTTCGGTATAGCGGATGACAGCCTTCTTCAAAGAGGGAATGCCGTCGGTGGGGGAATACTTGATATCGCCGCCGGCCAAGCGCGACGCCGAGTTCAGGATCGCGGTGAACGGGGCTTTGTTCTTAGGCTCGCCGATGCCCAGATGGATCACCGCTGCGCCGCGCTCGCGCAGCAGGCGGGCTTGCTCGTTGAGAGCAAGCGTCGGCGATTCGGCGATCGATTTGGCAAGGTGGCTGACGCTCATAACTCTCTCCTGGTGATTTCGCCGCATTGTAGCCGAATACAGGCGCGAGTACTTTAAGGTATCCACTAGAAGGCGTCAAGGCTAAGGCGACGGATTTCGAGGATGACGTTTGTCATGCACCCCATACACGCGGTTGTGCTTTGGTGAAAACTTACCGAGAAAAGCGGCCAGGCGTTTGTGCATTTTGATCCTCGTCTTTCGCTGCTTCTTTCGCACTCCGTCCAAAAGTTTCCAGTTGATCGCGCACTTTCTCCAGCGCGGTGTACGGCGCATAGATGCGCCGGGTGGTGCTGATATCGGCGTGACCGAGATAGGCTTGCAGCACGTCGAGGTCCATCCCTTCGTGCAGGAGCTGCTGCGCGCGGTAGTGCCGGAAGGCGTGGGGCGAGGTTCCCTGGTACAGTCCCAGCGCTTTTGCGGCATGCTTGACCACGGCCCACAGTGTACCACGTCCCAATGCTTTGCCGGAGCCACGTCCGTGCGAAATGAACAGGCCGGGAAAATGATCGTCCCGCTCGCGGCAATAAGCGGCGATGGCGTTCTGCGCGTCTTTGGTGAGCAACATCATCCGGTCCTTGCCGCCTTTGCCCGTGATCCGCACTTCGCTCAAGCGACCATCCAACACCATCTCGCGCGTCAACGATGCCACTTCGCTGACGCGGCCAGCCGAGGCATACAACGTGTGAACGACAGCCCGAGCGCGCAGCAGTTTGAGTCGCTCAAGTCGATCACGCGGCGAGTCGGGAGAGGGTAGGGGGGTCGAGTCGTAGTAGGTGACGATGCGCGGGATGCCGGGATCGGGTTCGCGGCCAGCTTTCGCCGAGCGGCGTGTGCCGCGCGCGGCCCGCAATCGATTCACCGCTTTCCCGACCTGAAAACCCGCCGGCAACCGATCGTTGGCGTCGAGCCAGATCAGGAAGCGTTTGACCGCGGCGATATAGTTATCCCGTGTCTGGGGCGCATATTTGCGATCAACCATCCACTCGTGGAATCTGAGCAGGATATCGTCACGCAAATCACGGATTGCATACTGTGGGGCAGGGGGCGTCGTTTGACGCTGTGCATATCTCGTGTTAGCGATGAACTCCACCAGGCGTCCCAATCCATAGCGATATGCACTTGCCGTTTTGGGGCTAGAGGCGATGGTTGAAATGAAGGCATTGCCAAATTCGATTTCCGAAGCGGTATGGTTTGATGGGGGGGTCGTTGTTTTCGTGCCTAAGCGCCCTGTCCGATTTGCCACTTTCTGCTCCTTAATAGTTTTGAACAAAATGTACCTTGAGTTTAATACAATTCCTACTGAAGTCAAGAGCGTGTGTTCCGAATAAACACTGGGCAGGCCCCACGGCTAGGCCGAATTTGGCACAAGAGGAACCGGCTGGACCAGCTTGGATACACGAGCAGAGTCCAGTTGCCACACGAGTCATTAATTACGTTACACTCAAACCCAGCCATCTATACGAATACTTTTTGTTCGTGTTCATTCGTGTCCATTCGTGGATAGAAAAATCTTGGCTCTCTGGGAGTTGCCGTGGCGAACTGATGTTCGTCGCCGTATATGTGCATTGTCGAGCGAGCAACCCACCGTATGTGGCAGCACAGATGCCCTGTCAAGCCTGCGATCACGGCAGTTCCCAATGAACCAAAATCTTCATGATTGGCAGCTGACGTGATAGCATGGAGATCAGCCCTATTTGCCTCGCTAGAACGATTGTGCTATCATGGCTATCGTTCACCACACGCTAAGGGAGATCGCATGACCCGAATCACGAATGTTGACGGAACCCCTGCTTCGCAACGCAACCGGCTGAGACGAACCATCGCCGAAATCTTACGCCGCTTGAGCGCCAAGACTGCGATTGACGCCGAGACGAAAGATATGATCTCTTTTGTCATCATCGCGCTGCGCGCGATCGACGAGTCGATCGAGAAATCCTGTGAGGCCTGGGAGAAGCGCGATTATTTCCTGAAGGCCGATCAGTTTCGCCGCGAGTGGACCTGGCTCGCTCCCACTGCTGCTCGTCTCGAAGATCTCCTTGTCACTGAGGAGTGGTCGCTGCTGCCCACCGAATTGGCCGGGCTGGCTGCGCGCTTCTCCGATGTCAAGGTCAACCAGATGACCAAGCCGGCCTCCCTGTGGGAGGGCGCGTATCAAAAGTTGCGCGCTGTCGCGAATGCTAAACGCTGATCGGCGTTCATCGCTAATGACCCCCCTGCCCCATCGCTCGATTCTGCACATCGACCTGGATGCCTTTTTCGTCTCGAGCGCACGACGACCGGCGCGAACGGCTGACCGAAACGGTCGATAAGATCAGGGTGAAGTACGGCGACGATGCGCTCAAGCGGGCTTCGCTGGCGCGCAAGCGCGAACGTGGCGGCGCGCCGAAGTGATGCAACATCCCGAGGAGCAATCGATGCGATTGGCGCAGACAGAGTATGAGCAGGTCGTGGCTTTGACACGTGAACTGGTGCGAGCCAAGAGCTTGGCGGGGCAGGAACGTGAGGCTGCGTTGATCTGCGAGCGCTGGATGCGGCAGCTCGGCTACGACGAAGTCTGGGTCGATCGGTACGGCAGCGTGGTTGGGCAGCGGCACGGTGTCGGGCCGGGTAAGGCGGTTCACTTCGACGGCCACCTCGATGTTGTGCCGGCGACCAGCCCTGAGGAATGGCAGCACGATCCATTTGGAGGGGAATTATCGGATGGTAAAATCTGGGGGCGTGGTTCGTCGGACATGAAAGGCCCGGTTGCGGCGATGATGTGCGCCGGCGCGTTTGTGCCACGCGATCAGTTTAGGGGCACGATCACCGTGTCGGCGAGTGTGGGCGAAGAAGAACTGGAAGGGCCGGCGTTGGCAGCTATCCTTCAGGAGCATCCGGCGGATGTTGTGATTATTGGTGAGTCGTCCGAATTGAAGATCGGCATCGGGCAGAAGGGCCGCGCCGGTATTCAGATCGAGACACATGGCGTCCCGGCGCACTCTTCTCGACCAGAGGAAGGCGTCAACGCCGTGTACAAGATGATCGAAGCGGTCAATCGCCTGCGTGCGCTTCCGCCGCCCATTGACCCGGTGCTCACGCCCGGCATATCAGAGCTGGTGGAGATCGTTTCAGCCCCCTACCCTGGCACATCAATCGTGCCTGATGGCTGCCGTGCCCGTATCGATCGGCGTCTGGTGCGAGGCGAAACGCGCGAGAGCGTGTTGGCGTGGTTTCAGGATGCGCTGCGCGCTATCGACGGAGCCGAGGTGCGTTATTTGCAAGTCACCCTCCCCTGTTATACGGGTGCGACGATCGTGATGGATGATTTTCACCCGGCGTGGGTGACGCCACGTGAAAGCGATCTGGTGAAGCGTGCGGAGCGCGCATTGGCATCGGTCAATCTACCGGTTGATTACTTCACGGCGCGCTACTGCGCGAACGGCTCGGCCAGCGCCGGCGAGATGAATATCCCTACCTTGATTTTTGGCCCGTCCACCCCTGCCCTGGCGCACGTTGTCGACGAGTATATCGAGATTGAGCAGTTAGTGCATGGGACTGAAGCCTACATGGCGCTTGCCGTCGAGGTGCTGCGCGAGAGGCGTGAGTTCGCGTAGCGTCTTCTATTCTTCAAGAAAAAACAAACCAAAAGCGTGGCGCCGATAGCATCATGGCTACGCGAAGGAGGCGCATGGTTTTCGATCTCTGTCTGCTCGGCTTCGGCAACGTCGGGCGCGAACTGATCACACTCATCGATCGCAAACGCGACGAGCTGGCTTCACAATACGATCTCCACCTCCGCATCGTGGGGATCGCCACCGGCAAACACGGCGTCATCCTGAATCGAGAGGGGATCGATGGCGGCACAGCAGTCGGCGACTGGAGTCGCCTCCTACAGACGTCTACTTCCCTGCCCGATTCACTCGCGCTGATTCGCGAATGTGGAGCGAATGCGATGGTCGAAATGACGCCGACCGATCGGGATACCGGCCAACCCGCGATCGAGCACATCGAGACAGCGCTGAACGCCAACCAGCACGCGATCACCGCGAACAAAGGCCCGCTGGCGCACGCTTATCGCCGGTTGCGCGATCTGGCGCGGAGCAGGCAACGCGCCCTCCTCTTCGAAGCAACTGTCATGGACGGCTTCCCCATCTTCAACCTATACCGCGAGTGCTTACCCGTAACGAAAGTGTTGGGATTTCGCGGCGTGCTGAACAGCACGACCAACCTGATCTTGACGAAGATGGAAGAAGGCATGTCGTTCGACGATGCGGTGCGGCACGCCCAGGCTATCGGCATCGCCGAGACCGACCCCAGCAACGATGTCGATGGTTGGGATTCGGCGGTGAAAGTAGCGGTGTTGTGCAACGTGATGCTGGACGCCGACGTTCGGCCGCAACAGGTCGAGCGAATTGGGATTCGCGACATCACACCCGAACAGGTGAAGCAGGTGCTCGGTCAACGCCGCAAGATTCGACTGATCTGTTCGGCGGAATGGCGCGACGATCAATTGGTCGCGCGCGTCGCGCCCGAAGAAGTGGCCGCCAACGATCCGGCTTATCGCTTATACGGCACGACCGGTATGATCGGCCTTCGCACCGACACGCTGAATCAACTCACACTCACGGAAACCGCGCCGACGCCAACGCAAACAGCTTTTGGCGTGCTGGCCGATATTATCTCGGCGGCCCGAGGGCGCTTCTAAAGCCCACTGAGAGCGTATCTTTGCCTCGCCAGGTTCGGCATAGGTCTCTGACCGGCAGAGAACCCCGGTATCTTGAAGATACCGGGGTTCTTTAGTTATCGGTTAATCATCCGTGTCCGTGGTACAATTTCGATAGTCACAGGGAGGGCACGCGGATGAGCATGATGAGCGTTCTGGAAGTCGAAACGCCCAGGAACATCGGGTCGGGCGAGCCGCAAGCGGGGCCCGAGTTCGAGGCAAGGCTGGCCGCCTTTGAGGCGCGCATCGCGCGCGGCGAAAAGATCGAGCCGACCGACTGGATGCCCGACGAATACCGCAAACAGTTGATCCGCATGATCTCGCAACATGCCCACAGTGAGATCGTCGGGACGCTGCCGGAGGGCGGCTGGATCCCGAACGCGCCGACCTTCCGGCGCAAGTTGGCGCTCACGGCCAAGGTGCAGGACGAGGCCGGTCATGCGCAGCTGTTGTATCGGGCCGCCGAGACGCTCGGCCGCTCGCGCGAGGAGATGATCGATGATCTGTTATCGGGTCGCGCGAAGTACGCCAACATCTTCAACTATCCCGCCGAGACCTGGGCCGACGTCGGGATGATCGGCTGGTTGGTCGATGCAGCCGCGATCGTCAATCAATTGATGCTGGCGGAAGGTTCGTACGGGCCGTATGCCCGCGCGATGAAGCGCATCTGCTACGAAGAATCGTTCCATCTCAAGCAGGGGCAGCACCTGGTGACGACACTCGCCAGCGGCACACGCCGGCAGCGCGAGATGGCGCAAGCGGCGCTGAATCGCTGGTGGTGGCCGACGCTGATGATGTTCGGGCCATCGGATAAAGACTCGATCCACCTCCAAAAGCTGATGCGCTGGCGGATCAAGACCAAAACCAACGATGAGCTGCGGTACGACTTCGTGAAGCAGTACGCACCGCCGCTCTTGAAGCTGGGTCTCAATATCCCCGACGCTGAACTGCGCTACGACGAACAGGAAGAGCACTGGTATTTCGGTGAGCCGGATTGGGAGGAGTTCAAGCGCGTCATCTCCGGCCACGGGCCGCTGAACGCCGAACGAATGGCGGTGCGGCGTAAGGCGCATGAGGAAGGTCGGTGGGTGCGCGAAGCATTGGCAGCAAAGGCAATGAAGAATTGAGAATGTAGAATGTAGAAAGCGCCGTCGCACTTTTCTAAATTCTTCCTTCTGCATTCTCCATTGGGGTTTTGATGTCCGACACGCAATGGCCCGTCTACGAGGTATTTCATCAAAGTAAACGCGGCGAGCCGCACGTCCACGTCGGGGCGGTGCACGCGCCCGATCCGGAAATGGCGCTGATGCTCGCGCGCGACCAGTTTGCCCGCCGGTTGGATTGTGTGAGCTTGTGGGTCGTTCGAGCTGACTGCATCACGGCGACGTCATACGACGATGCCGCAGCGTGGTTCGAGCCGGCCACCGACAAATCCTATCGCGAGGCCGCCGGTTTCCGCCTCGGCGACATGCTTCGGAAATCCGGGGGCGAGCGTGACGGCTGATTCGGCTCCATTGCGCGCTTACCTGATCGCCTTGGCCGACGACGAATTGATCCTCGGTCACCGCGATGCGGAGTGGACGGGTCACGCGCCGATTCTCGAAGAGGACATCGCCTTTTCCAACCTCGCGCAAGACGAGATGGGCCACGCGCTGACGTGGTATACGCTGGCGCACGAGCGGGGCGCGCCCCCTCCCGATCGCGCCGCGTTCTTCCGCGAGCCCCGCGCGTTTCGCAACGCCATATTGGTCGAGCTGCCCAAAGGCGATTGGGCTTTCACGGTCATGCGCCAGTATCTCTTCGATGCGGCCGAGCAGGTGCGCTACGCCGCGCTGGCGGGCAGCTCCTATCGCCCGATTGCCGATGCCGTTGCCAAACTACGCGGCGAGGAACGCTATCACCTGCTGCACAGTCGCGGCTGGGTGCAGCGGTTGGGCGATGCGACCGAAGAAAGTCACCGGCGTATGCAGGCGGCGCTCGCTGGGGCATGGCCGCACGCGCTCGGCTTATTCGAGCCGACCGATGGCGAGCGCGGGCTGGTCGACGGAGGCATCAAGCCGGCGGAAGAATCGTTGCGTGAAGAGTGGTGGGCTCAAGTCAGGCCCGTGCTCGAAGCGGCGACGCTGGTTATCCCGACCCAGGTGGAGGCGGTGACCGGAGGTCGAAGCGGACGGCACACTGAGCACTTGACCGAGTTGTTGAACGAGATGCAAAAAGTCGCCCGCATAGAACCGGAAGCGACATGGTAGGAGTCGCATCTGCACTTGCAATCAATGCAAGCACAAGTGTGTCCAGATGACGCTACAGATTCAGATCACGACACAACAAATTTGGGAAGCGCTGGAAGATGTGAAGGACCCGGAGATTCCGGTCGTGTCGCTCGTCGAGCTGGGTATCGTGCGCGAGGTCGAGCTCATCGGCGATCGTGCGGTCGTCACGATCGCTCCCACGTTTGTCGGCTGCCCGGCGCTCATCCCGATGCGCGAAGCCATTGTCGAGCGCGTGAAGCTGCTGGGCGTACACGAGGTTGAAGTGAAAACGTCGCTCAACCCACCGTGGACCACCGAATGGATGAGCGCATCGGCGCGCGCCAAGCTCCAATCGATCGGCTTTGCCCCCCCGCCCCATCACACGGGCGCGATCGACCTCGTGTTGCTCGAACCAGCGACCTGTCCGCGCTGCGGCGGGAGCGACACCGTGCTCGACAACCTGTTTGGCCCCACGCCCTGCCGTTCGCTGTACTACTGTCATACCTGTCGGCAGTCGTTCGAGCAGTTCAAGCCGATGTAAAAAGAAACCCGGTTCCCCAAGAAACCGGGTTTCTGATTCATTTCACTCCCAGCACTTCAAACACTTCGGCCGGTTCGCTGCGGCCTTTGACCGTCATCGGCGGCATCGCTCTCAGCAGCAGTCGATCCGGGCCGATTTCAGTCACCGTCGCCCGGCTGACGGCAATTTGCCCCGGCCCGGTGATCTCCTCGATCTGCTTGCACAGGTTGACACTCTCGCCCACCGCCGTGAAATTCATCAGCTCCGGGGTTCCAATGTTCCCGATCACGGCTTCGCCGGTGTGTACGCCGACGCCGTATTGTAAACCGCGCCCCTCGGGGCTGGCGTTCAACACCTCGACGTTACGCCGGATATCACAGGCCGCGCGCACCGCGCGCAGAGCATGATCCTCGTATCGGATCGGCGAGTTAAAGATCGCCAACAACCCATCGCCCAAATACTTGTCGATCGTGCCGGAATGCTTCAGGATGGCGTCTGTCGCCACGCCCAGGTAACGGTTGACCGTGGCCACCAGCGTTTCGGGATCGGTCTGTTCAGCATAAATGCTAAAACCCCGGATGTCGGCAAACAGGACCGAAACCGACTGCCGCACCCCGCCCAGTTGCGGCATGTCCGGCGCGCTCATCAACTGATCGATCACCGAGCGCGGCATGAAGTGCTCGAGGATGTTGTTCAAGCGCGACTGGAGCCGTTGGTTTTCAATCCGGAGGTGCTGTTTCTGCAAGACCGAAGCGAGTTTCACGCGCAGCTCGGTCGCATCGAACGGCTTGTGCATATAGTCGTCGGCGCCGACGCGCATCGCTTGCACGGCGCGCTGTTCGGTGCCATAGGCGGTCAGCACCACGATGCCGGTGATCGGATCGGCCTGGCGAATCTCTTTGATCGCCGTCAGGCCATCCTTGCCGGGCATCATGATATCCATGATAATGACTTCGGGTTTCTCACTCAGCGCGATTTCGACGGCCTGGTTGCCGTTGCCCGCTTCAAGCGGCTGATAACCTTCCATCTCGGCCCAGGCGCGCAGCAAGCGCCGGATGTCCACCAAGTCGTCGACAATGAGCAGCTTTGGGGAGCCTGTCTTCGGGGACTCAGTCATAGAACGTACACTCACTCTATCAAGGGATGGCGCACTCAGTGTAACACACTTTCGCCGGCAATGACAACTGAGATGAGACCCGCGCGGTTAGAAATCGGTCGTAAAGTGATAAGCCAGTGTGCGGAAAGCTAATCCCAAGTTAGGACTGCACGCAGACGGCTGCCAGGCGCTGCGCCGTTTGACTTTCACGGCAATCGCATCGGGATGCAACTGGCCCACTGTGTGCTCGTCGGCGGTCTGTCCCACAGGGAGGCTTCGCACCGACCGCCGACTTCCAACCGCCGGGTCTCAGACCCAGCGTGAGCATCCTGGTGAAATGCGAATGCGATTGCCCTATTTGACTTTCGACTTGAGCGAAACTATGATCCGGGCATGCAACCATCCAGTGGACACCTTGACTTAGCGCACCTGCGCCAGGTATGGCAACGCTTTACCTTAGACGCCCAGCCCAACCTCGACCTCGACCCGCTCGTTATGGCGTCCTGGCATCGGTGCGCGCCGCTCTTGAACCCCAACGCCCCGCCCCAATGGACCTACGTCAGCAGCGAAGTGTTACCCTTGACGTTGAGCCAGCACGCCACCCTGCGGGCGATCGCCCGCCCCATCATGGAGGACATCCATCAATTCATCGAGGGGACACAGACACTCCTCCTGCTGCTAGACAGCACAACCTGTGTGCTGGAAATCGTCGGCGATATAGCCGTCCGAGACTACGTCCTTAATTTAGGGATACGCCAGGGTGCTTTTCTGGACGAAAAACGCGTCGGGACGAATGCCTTTGCGATCGCCCTGATCGAAGGCAGCCCGGCGCAAGTGGTCGGTCCGGAGCATTTCGCCCGCGCCTTCCACTCGATCGGCTCCACCGCTGCGCCCATCTTTGGATTGGATGGGCGCCTGGTCGGCGCAGTCGGCACGATCGGCCTGACAGACTCCTATTGTCCCGAAGCGTTGGGCATCGCTACGGCCGCCGCCCGCGCGATCGAGAACCAGCTGCAAGCCGATCTGTACATCCGCGAGGCGAACACGCGCGCCACCGAGTTGAACGCGATCATGAAAGCGATCTCCGAGGGCATCCTGGCCTGGTCGGCGCAAGGCATCATCACCCATCTCAATCCCCAGGCCAGCGAATTGTTAGGGCTGAATCCGACCCTGGTCGTAGGCCGCCCCTTGATCGAGCACGTGACGCTGCCCGAGGTGTTGGCGCAAGCGGTTTCGCGCGGCGAAGACCTGAGTGACGTGGAAACCAGTTTGGGTCAGGGCCATCTGCAGCGAGAATGCCTGGTCAGTCTGCGCGCGATTCGCAACCCGGAAGGCGAACCTGTGGTCTATATCGCCACCTTGCGCCAGATTGAGCAGGTGCGCCAATTGGTTCACCGCTTGGTCGGCGCGCAGGCGCGTTTGACGCTGGATAGTATCGTGGGCCATAGTCCGGCGGCGCAGCAGATGCGACGGCAAGCGCTTTCAGCGGCAGAAGCGCGGGCGTGCGTCTTGTTACGCGGCGAGGGCGGCACCAGCAAAAACGTTTTGGCGCGCGCCATTCACAATGGCAGCCGCCGATCCGGCGGGCCGTTCCTCGCTATCAACTGTCGCGCCATTCCGCGCGACCTGGCGCTGAGTGAGTTTCTAGGTTACGAAGCCGGTGCGTTTGGAGCGCCCTCGGCCGGGCGACCCAGCAAGTTCGAATTGGCGCACGGGGGCACCCTCTTCCTTGAAGAAATCGAGTCGCTGCCGCTTGAGACGCAGGCGGCCCTGCTACGGGTCATCGAGGGTGGCGACGTGATCCGGCTAGGAGGCACCCGCGTCATTCCGGTCGAGGTGCGGGTGATCGCCTCCTCCACCGCCAGCCTGGAAGCGTGTGTGGCCGAGGGCGCCTTCCGATCGGATCTCCTGTTCCGGCTGAGGTCGTTTGTGATCACCACCACGCCGCTGCGCGAGCGGCCGGAAGACATCCCGCTGATCATCGACCGCATCCTGGAGAAGCTCAGCGTCCAGGTTGGGTATCAACTGACACTCACGCCGCAGGTGTGCGAGGCATTATCCGCGTATCCCTGGCCGGGTAACATCCGCGAGTTGGAATCGGTGATGGAGCGGGCAGCCCTGATGTGCGATCGGAAGCCGATCGATTTCGACAATTTGCCGGCGGCTATCCGCCAACGCAGAGCGATGATTCCCGGTAAAGCCTCGACCGAGCCTGTTCACAGCCTGGTTGAGGCTGAAAGATTGGCTATTCTGTCGGCGGGTCGCGCTGCCAGCGGCAACTTGAGCGAGGCCGCCCGCCTCTTGGGCATTGGGCGGACAACCTTGTGGCGAAAGATGAAGGAACTTGGCATAATCACTGCCGACTTTCGAACCGATGAGCGCAATTAGCTCATCAAACAGATGGTGTTCCAATATGGAATGGTACCCATGTCCTAAACTGTTTCGCCATGAAACGAAAATGACCAGTCAATAGACAAACGACTCTAACTTGTTGTATACCAATTTCATGTTGTCGGTCCGCTTGCAGTCTACGCGTAATGAACACGTGCTGGCTGGCAGCGTACAGCAGAGTCTGCTGGGACTGGACACAGCGCACCGTCTGACGAGCATTTGCTTGTGGGCGGTGTTTTTTTCGCGCCACGCATGCATTTCAACACAGAATCGATGCGAGCGGCCAGCTGCATAGCCCCCGGCGGAAACGGCGGGCACGCTAACCCCTGCGACTGAAAATAGAAGGAGGTGAGCCTAACAACCTCGCAACCCCCGACCCAGCGTTTATCGAATCAACCCTAGTCGTCTCACTCATCATTTCCATCTCAAGGAGGACACTTCCATGTCACCGTTCCTGGGTGAACTTCTCGGCACGATGATGCTCATCATCTTGGGCGATGGCGTCGTCGCCGGTGTACTGCTCAGCAAGTCGAAAGCGCAGAACTCCGGCTGGATCGTCATCACTACCGGCTGGGCCTTCGCCGTATTGATCGGCGTCTTCACGGCGATCGCTTTCGGCAGCGCACAAGCCGACATCAATCCGGCGGTCAGCCTCGGCAAAGTCGTGATCGGCGCCGAGACAATCAATGAGGCTGTGACCAACATTATCGGGCAATTCATTGGCGCGTTCATCGGCGGGGTCATTGTCTGGTTGCACTACCTGCCGCATTGGGCTCAGACACAAGACCCCGGCTTGAAGCTGGCCGTATATTCAACCGGCCCGGCCATCCGCAACGTTGGCGCCAACTTGCTCAGCGAAATCATCGGCACGTTTGTGCTGGTGATGGGTGTCGCTGCCATCTTCCAACTTGCGACCCCCGTTACGGGCAGCGCCCCCGCCGCCGGGCTTGGCCCATTCCTCGTCGCCGCTTTGGTGTGGGGCATCGGCTTGTCACTCGGCGGCCCAACCGGCTACGCCATCAACCCCGCGCGCGACCTCGGCCCGCGCATTGCCCATGCTATCCTGCCGATTTCCGGCAAAGGCAGCAGCGATTGGGGCTACTCCTGGATCCCGGTCATCGGCCCAGTGGTCGGTGGGGTCCTTGCCGGCTTACTGCTGACCGCTCTATGATCTTGTGAGTGACCCGCATCCGGCGCTCAGTGGCATGTGCCATTTGAGATTGGGAGGAACTAGAAGGAGTGGAGCAATGAAGAAGCTGATCAACAAACCCGAAGATGTGGTCACCGAGGAATTGCAGGGCATCGTGGCGGCCCATTCCGATCTGGTCAAAGTGCATTTCGATCCGAATTACATCGTGCGCGCCGACGCGCCGGTGCGAGGCAAAGTGGCGCTCGTCTCCGGCGGCGGTTCCGGCCACGAACCGATGCACGGCGGCTTCGTCGGCCACGGCATGCTCGACGCGGCCTGCCCCGGCGCCGTGTTCACCTCGCCCACACCCGACCAGATGCTCGAAGCGACGAAGGCCGTCAACGGGGGAGCCGGCGTCCTGCATATCGTCAAGAATTACACCGGCGACATCATGAACTTCGAGATGGCCGCCGAGCTGGCTCGAGGCGAGAACATCGAAGTCGAGGCGGTCGTCACCAATGATGACGTGGCCGTGCAGGACAGCCTGTATACCGCCGGCCGGCGCGGCGTCGGCGTCACCGTGCTGACCGAGAAAATCAGCGGCGCGGCAGCCGAGCAGAAACGCTCGCTCAAGGAAGTGGCCGACGTCTGTCGCAAGGTCAACGGCTGGGGACGCAGCATGGGCATGGCTCTCACCTCGTGCACCGTGCCGCACGCCGGCAAACCGACTTTCGATCTGCCCGAGGACGAGATGGAAATCGGCATCGGCATTCACGGCGAACCGGGCCGCACACGCATGAAGCTCAAGACGGCAGCCGAGATCACCGAGATGTTGGCCGTACCTATCCTCGAAGACTTGCCGTTCAAGGCTGGCGACGAGGTGCTCGCCTTTGTGAACGGCATGGGGGGCACGCCGCTCATCGAGTTGTACGTAGTGTATCATGAACTCGCGCAGATCTTGAAGGGGCGCAACATCAAGATCGCCCGCAACCTCATCGGTTCGTACATCACCTCGCTCGAAATGGCCGGTTGTTCGATCACGCTGTTGAAGCTGGACGGCGATCTGACCCAGCTGTGGGACGCGCCGGTTAAGACGGCCGGCTTACGCTGGGGCATGTAGTCGCATACTCCAAGACCCATCGACGACGAGACTAAGGGGACTATGGGTATCTCACGTGACGCCGTGCTGGACTGGATCAAGACCTACGCCGCCGCCATCAACGCCAACAAGGACTATCTCACTCAACTTGACTCCGATATCGGCGACGGCGACCATGGGGCCAACATGGATCGCGGCTTCCAAGCCGTGCTGACCAAGTTGCCCGGCGTGGCCGATAAGGATATCGGCGCCATCCTCAAAACCGTGGGGATGACGCTGGTCTCCACCGTCGGCGGGGCCGGCGGTCCGTTGTACGGCACCCTGTTCATGCAAATGGGCACAGCGACCGCCGGCAAGCTGGAGCTGACGCTCCCCGACCTGCTGGCCGCCGTGCAGGCCGGCGTCGATGGCGTTATCATGCGCGGCAAGGCCAACCTCGGCGACAAGACGATGGTCGATGCACTCGCGCCCGCGCTCGATGCGCTGAAGGCGGCGCAGGCTGACGGCAAGTCACTCGGCGAGGCGCTTGACCAATCCGCCGTTGCGGCCGAACAAGGGATGCGCGACACGATCCCGCTCGTCGCGCGCAAAGGACGCGCCAGCTATCTCGGTGAACGCAGCGCCGGGCATCAAGACCCCGGCGCGACCTCTTCACACCTGCTGCTCAAGACCGCGGCCGAGACCTTAGCCCAGGCTGAGTGAGGGCGGCGGGCCAATCCTACCCGGAGGCAAGAATGGCTAAATACGCAGCTGCTGTCGATCAGGGCACGACCAGCACGCGCTTCATGATCTTCGATCACAGCGGTAAGGTAGTGGCCGTCGATCAAAAAGAACACGAACAGATTTACCCCAAGCCCGGTTGGGTCGAACACGACGCGCTAGAAATTTGGGAGCGCACGCAAGAAGTGATCAAGGGCGGGCTGGCCAAGGCGAACGTCGATCCCAGGGACATCGCCGCCGTCGGCGTGACCAACCAGCGCGAGACCGCCGTCGTGTGGGAGAAAGCCACCGGCAAGCCGATCTACAACGCCATCGTCTGGCAAGACACCCGCACCGATACGATCTGCAATGACCTGGCCAAGAACGGCGGGCAGGATCGCTTCCGCGCCAAGGTGGGCCTGCCGCTGGCCACCTACTTTTCCGGCCCCAAGATCAAGTGGATTCTCGATAACGTCGGCGGCGCGCGTGAAAGGGCCGAGCGCGGCGAAATCCTCTTCGGCAACATCGACACCTGGGTGATCTGGAACCTGACCGGCGGCCCCAACGGCGGTGTGCACATCACCGACGTCTCCAACGCGTCGCGCACGATGCTGATGAACCTGGAGACGCTCGACTGGGACGCTGAAATCCTCAAGATCATGGGGGTTCCCCGCGCGATGCTGCCGGCCGTCCGGCCTTCCGCCGAAGTGTACGGCAAAGCCACCGGCGATCTGGCCGGCATCCCGGTTGCCGGCGACCTGGGCGACCAGCAGGCGGCGCTGTTCGGCCAGACCTGCTTCAGCCCCGGCGAAGCGAAGAACACCTACGGCACCGGCTGCTTCATGCTGCTCAACACCGGCACGAAGCCCGTGCCCTCAAACAGCGGCCTGCTCACCACGCTCGGCTATAAGATCGGCGATCAACCTGCCGTATACTGCCTTGAAGGTTCGATCGCGATCACCGGCGCGCTGGTGCAATGGCTGCGCGACAACCTCGGCCTGATCCAGAAATCGCCCGACGTCGAGGCGCTGGCTAAGACCGTCGAGGACAGCGGCGGCATCTACTTCGTACCGGCCTTCTCCGGCCTGTTCGCGCCTTATTGGCGCAGCGATGCGCGCGGCGTGATCGTCGGCCTGACCCGCTACGTCAACAAGGGCCACATCGCCCGCGCCGCGCTGGAGGCGACCGCCTTCCAGACCCGCGAAGTGCTGGATGCAATGAACAAGGACTCGGGCGTCAACCTGACCGCGCTCAAGGTCGATGGCGGCATGGTCTTCAACGACCTGCTCATGCAATTCCAGGCCGACATCCTGGGCGTGCCCGTCATCCGCCCGACGGTCGCCGAGACCACCGCACTGGGCGCCGCCTATGCCGCCGGTCTGGCGGTAGGTTTCTGGAAGGAAGTCGAAGACCTGCGCGTCAACTGGGGCAAGGACCACGAGTGGCGGCCCAAGATGAACGTAGAGCATCGCGAGCAGCTGTATACGGGCTGGAAGAAAGCCGTCACCCGCACGTTCGACTGGGTGGAATAGCGTCAACTCGGTCGGCAACGTTAGTGGTACACAGGTAGCAAGTACCTGTATGCCTGTGTACCTTTTTTGCTGGAGACACCCGCATGGCGGCTCCCCACGTTATCATCATCGGCGCCGGCTCGACGGGCGCAGCCACCGCGCATGATCTCGCCTTGCGTGGGTTGCGGGTCACGCTGATCGAGCGCGGCGAAGTCGCTTCGGGCACCACCGGCCGCAATCATTGCCTGCTGCATTCGGGCGGCCGCTACTGCGTCAAGGATCAAGAATCGGCCATCGAGTGCATCGACGAGAATCTGATCCTGCGCCGGATCATGCCCGACGTGTTGGAACTCAACGACGGCTTATTCGTCGCCGTCAACGAAAGCGATCTCGCCTTCAAGGAAAAATTCCTGGAAGGGTGCGCGGCCTGCCACATCCCCGCCCGCGATCTGCCGCTCAAACGTGCTTTGGCGATCGAGCCGTTCTTGAACCCAAACCTACTCGCCGCCGTGCAGGTGCCCGACGGCGTTTTCGAACCCTTCCGTTTCTGCCTGGCCTTCCTCGCCACCGCGCGCCAAAACGGCGCAGCGGTCCGCACCTACACCGAAGTGAAAGAGGTGATCGGTGTGGGCCGCAGTGTAACCGGGGTACAGGTCGTGAATCACCGGACGAGCAAAACCGAAACGATTGGAGCCGATGCCGTTGTGAACGCGGCCGGCCCGTGGGCCGGGAACATTGCCGCCCTGGCGGGCGTGGATGTGCCCGTCTCGCCGACCGCCGGCGTGATGGTGACGGTGCGCCGGCGCTTGAACAACATGGTCGTCAACCGGCTGAATAAGCCGTCCGACGGCGACATCGTCGTCCCGCAGCGCGCGTCCTCGATCATCGGCACGACATCCTGGGCCGTGAGCGACCCCGATCTGATCCCGATCCCGCAGGAACACGTGGACAAAATGATCGATCAGGGTGCGCAGCTGCTGCCGGCAATTCGTCGCATCCCGTTGCGCGGCGTGATGGCCGTCGCCCGCCCGTTGATCAGCAAACCCGGCGCGGACGAACGCGAGGTCAGCCGCACCTTCGAGTGTTTCGATCACACACACGATGGCGTCGAGGGTTTCGTCACGATCTCCGGCGGCAAAACGACGACGGCGCGGGCGATGGCCGAGAAGGTCTCCGATATCGTGTGCGCCAAGCTGGGCATCAGAGCGGAGTGCCGCACCCGCGAGACGCGCCTGGCCTCCTATCGATTGTTCTATCAATGATGCACCCATTGCGACAGCAGTTAAACTGCTGTCGCAAGTTCGGCCTGTACTAGTGCTCCGCCACAGTGATTTTGATGGGCGTAGCGTAGGGCCTCGTGCCCGCCGAAGGCGCCCACAAGGGGCTAAGCTACCCGTCATTTTCCCTGTGGTGGGGTACTAGCGACTTCAGCCTTCGCTGTGAATTACTTTGGCGTGTGGGAGTGCAGCCTTCAGGCTGCGGAGTCAGCCCGATCGACGGGCTGAAGCCCGCATTCCTCCTAATCTTTGTCGGTAGACTCATGGCAATCATGTTCGAACTCCCGCTCAAAATCTTCCGCTATAAACCGGGCCAGGCGCCTCACTACGATCTTTTCCGCGTGCAGATAGCCGACACGGCTTACGTCCTCGATGCAATTGAGGCCGCCTGGGCGCAGCACGATCGGACGCTCACCTTTCGCCACGCCTGCCACCACGCCTCGTGCGGCTCGTGCGCCGTGCGCGTCAACGGGCGCGAAAAGCTGCCGTGCATCACGCTGGTGCGCGATGTCTGGGACGGGCACAGCGCGCTGCAAATCGATCCGCTGCGCAACTTCCGCATCGTGAGCGATCTCGTCGTCGATGCCTCGGATTTCTATCGTCGCATGGAAGCATCGGGGATGGCGATCACGCGCACGGCGGAGCCGGTGCTGCCGCTATCGGTCGATGCCAACGCCGAGCTGGACGAGCAACCGGTGGATCTGCCCGATGGGCTGTCGCGCTTTAACCGCTTCGAGAACTGCATCGAGTGCGCGATCTGCCTGAGCGCCTGCCCGACGCTGGCCGCCGATGATAAGTTTTTCGGGCCGGCCGGGCTGGCTGCCATCGATCGCGCGCGCCGGGAAACCGCCGATCCCGCCGAATCCATCCGGCTGCTGGAGCTCGCCGACGGGGAACACGGCGTGTGGCGCTGCCATAGCGCGTGGGAATGCACCGAGGTATGCCCGCAGAACGTTCAACCAGCCGAGTCGATCATGTATCTGCGCCGCGATCTCATGAAACGGCGCTTCAAGCGAGTCTTCGGACGGTGACACCGTCACCTCCTTACAAGCATTTCCTGGCCGACCGCGAGGACGCGGTCGGTGAGCATAAGCGCAAATCACGCCAGTGTCGGGTATAGAATTCTGGAGGGCGCTATGGCGACTCACTCTCAACCTTCCAAGTTGCGCCGGGCTGCCCGCTGGGGCGATGTGCGCGGGCGCGGGTTAGGCATGGCCGCGTACGCGCTCAACCGCATCACCGGCATCGGGCTGGTCGTCTACCTGTATCTGCACCTGGCTGTCCTCGGCCTGCTGGCCGGCGGCCCCGGCGCTTGGGACCCCTTCATCACGCTCGCGCGCTCACCGGCGTTCCTGGTTTTAGACGTGATCTTGATCGCGGGTTGGCTCATTCACGGCCTGAACGGCTTGCGCGTCACGCTCACCGGCTTCGGCATCGCCGTTCGCGCCCAGAAGGCGCTGTTCGTCGGGCTGATGGTCGTGGCCGTCCTCGGGTTGGCGGTCATGGCGGCGCTGGTGTTTGGAGGATGAACATGGAGACTTCACGCCCGTTTGAGCGAAGGCCGGTTCCCAGTTGGGGATGGTTCTGGCAGGCGATCAGCGGGATCGGGTTGGTGGTATTGCTGGCGCTGCACATGATCGCTCATCACTTCGTCGTACCGGAGGGTATCCGCGACTATGCCGGAATCGTCGAGTATCTACGCAACCCGATCATTGTCGCGCTCGAGCTGGCGTTCCTGATTACCGTGACGAGTCATGCGCTGCTCGGCGTGCGCGCCATCCTCTTCGATTTGGGGTTGAGCAACCGCGCCGAGCGGATCGTGGATAGCGCGCTGACTGTCGCGGGCGTGTTGACCGTTGGCTACGGCATCTGGCTGACCTGGATCATCACTCAAAGTGCCTGAGCGTCCGTTAAGCGATCGCGAATGGGAAGGAGCCTGGGCGCCCTACGATGACGCGACGTATCGCGCGGCGCTCCTGTTCATCCAGCCCGATGATGTGGTGTTAGACATCGGCGCCGGCGATCTGCGTTTCGCCCGCCGGGCCGCCCAGCGGGCGCGTCAAGTTATCGCCATTGAGCAGCGCCTCGATCTTCTGACATCCCCCTACCCGCCCAACCTGCTCGCCCTCTGCGGCGACGCGCGTCGCACGCCGTTCCCACGGGGTATCACGGTGGGTGTGCTCCTGATGCGGCACTGCCAACACTTCGCGATGTATGCGCGCAAGTTGCGCGCCGTGGGCTGCCGGCGCCTGGTGACAAACGCGCGTTGGGGGATGGATGTGGAAGCGGTAGCGCTCGCCCCGCAGCCTCCGTTCGACTCGGCGGCGACAGGCTGGTACGCCTGTCTGTGCGGCGCCGTCGGCTTCAAGCCGAACGTCCCCGAGCAGCTAGACGACGCCGCGCTCAATACCGTTGCTCAAGTGGAATCTTGCCCCGCGTGTGCGGAGGCTGATGACCGAGGAAGAATCACCTATGTTTCGTCCTTCGTCATTTAGAGGATACTGAATGGTCGGCCTCGTCATCGTCTCGCATAGCGCCAAACTGGCCGCAGGGGTAGCCGAGCTGGCGCGCGGCATGGCCGGGCCGCATGTCCCCTTGGCCGCGACCGGCGGACTCGATTTGCCCGATCGGCCGCTCGGCACCGATGCCGCGCTCGTGCAGCAAGCCATTGCGCAAGTGTACTCCGAGGATGGCGTGCTGGTGTTGATGGACCTGGGCAGCGCCGTGTTGAGCGCCGAGATGGCGCTCGATTTGTTTCCACCCGAACAACGGGCGCACGTGCTGCTGTGCGAAGCGCCGCTGGTCGAGGGTGCGCTGGCCGCGGCGGTGCAGGCGCGCCTCGGCTCACCGTTGGAGCAAGTCGCCGCCGAGGCGCGCGGCGCATTAGCGGCAAAAGCGGCCCAACTGGGAGCGCCGACGACCCTCACGCCTTCCTCCCCTCTCCCTTCGCTGGAAGACGGGCCGGAGCTGAGCGTGCAATTAACCATCCCCAACCGCCTCGGCCTGCACGCGCGCCCCGCCGCTCGCTTTGTGCAGACCGCCAACCAATACCAGGCCGATGTTCGCCTGCGCGATCTCACCACGGGACGCGGCCCCGCGAACGCGAAGAGCATCAACGCCGTGGCAACCCTTGGCGTGCGGCAGGGTCACCAGATCGAGCTGATCGCTGCCGGGCCGGATGCGGAAGCAGCGCTGGCTGCCCTGCGTCAGCTGGCCGATGACAACTTTGGCGACAAAGACGACGAAGGACTGGCGACGAAGGACGAACCCCCGCCGCTGCGCCACGGCCCTCAACCCGAAACGTCGAGGGCAGGTGGCAAGCGACGAAGGTCAGACAAACTTCAACCCGACTCATCCCTCCGCCTTCATCCCTCATCCTTCCTTAAGGGTTTACCCGCCTCGCCCGGCATCGCCATCGGCCCCGCTCGGCTCTTCCGACCGACCGCCGCGAACATCCCGGCGCACACGATTGCCAATCCGCAGAAAGAGTGGGATGCGCTGCTGAAGGCCATCGAGCAGACGCGCGTCCAGATTCGCGCCTTGCGCGCTGCCGTCGCCCGCCGCGCCGATCGGTACTCGGCGGAAATCTTCGACGCCCACCTGTTGTTCCTCGACGACGAGGCGCTGCGCGAACCGGCGCGCCGGGCGATCTTCGACGATCACTTGAACGCCGCGGCCGCCTGGCAGCGCGCGACCGAGCAGGTGGCCGCCGAATACCGCGCGCTCGATGATGAATACCTGCGCGCTCGCGCGGCCGATGTCACCAGCGTGGGACAGCAAGTCATCGGCAACGTATTGGGCCAAGGCGCAACCACGCCCGCGCTGACTCAGGCCGGCATTCTCGTCGCGCCCGACCTGACACCGGCCGATACCGCTCGGCTCGATCCGGCGCTCGTGCTGGGAATTTGCACGGCATTCGGCGGCTCGACCTCGCACAGCGCTATCCTGGCGCGCAACTTCGGTATCCCGGCCGTCGTGGGCTTAGGCGAAAGCCTGCTGGCGTTAGCCGAGGGCACGCCGCTCGTCGTCGACGGCGAGGCCGGCGAAGTTTACCCCGATCCCGATCCCGCGCTCGTCGCCGAATATACCCGCCGGGCCGATGCCGCCCGCCGGGCGCGCGAGCAGGCGCGCGCGTTGAGCGCAACCCCGGCTATCACCCGCGACGGGCGGCGCATCGAAGTGGTCGCTAACATCGGCTCGCCGGCGGATGCCCGCGCCGCTGTTGCAGCCGGCGCCGAGGGCGTGGGGTTGTTCCGCACCGAGTTCCTGTTCCTCGATCGGCAGACTGCGCCCGACGAAGAAGAGCAATACACCGCGTATCGCGCCGTGGCTCAGATCATGGGCGAGCGCCCGATCATCGTGCGCACACTCGACGCGGGCGGCGACAAGCCCCTGCCCTATCTCGACCTGGGGGCAGAAGCCAACCCCTTCTTGGGCTTTCGCGCGGTGCGCGTGTGTCTGGCGCGGCCGGGTTTCTTCAAGACGCAGTTGCGGGCGATCGTGCGCGTGGCGGCCGAGTTCCCGGTGAAAGTGATGTTCCCGATGATCGCCACACTCGACGAATGGCGCGCGGCGCGCGCATTGCTGGCCGAGGCGCGCGCAGAAGTGCAGCAGCGGGGTCAGGCCGTGCCGGATCGGATCGAGACGGGGATCATGGTCGAGATTCCAGCGGCCGCTTTGCGCGCGCGGCGCTTCGCCGCCGAGGTCGATTTCTTCAGCATCGGCACCAACGATCTCACGCAGTACACGCTCGCCGCCGAGCGCGGCAATGCGCGCGTAGCGGCTTTAGCCGATGCGTTTCAACCCGCTGTGCTGCAACTCATTCAAAGCGTAGTGGAGGCGGCCCACGCGCAGGGCAAGTGGGTGGGTGTCTGCGGGGAAATGGGCGGCGAGCCGTTGGCCGTGCCGTTGCTGGTCGGGCTGGGCGTCGACGAACTCAGCATGAACGCGCCGGCTATCCCGCAGGCCAAACAGATCATTCGCGCGGTGGATTACGGCGAGGCGCGCCAGCTGGCGGAGGCGGCACTCGGTCTTGAAAGCGCCGAAGCGGTGAGGAAAATGCTGAATGCTGAACGTTGAACGATGAATTCATCATTCATCATTTCAGCCCAAGCACCTGATACGCTTCCATCACCTCCGCCACACCCTTCAGGTGCAATTCGCGCACCGGCTGGGCCGCGATCTCGTCGCGAATCAAGTCATACGTATCGGAGCTGATCAGGATTTGATCGCCTTCGGCCACGCCGCATAACCGTGACGCCAGGTTCACGTGATGGCTGATGGCCGTGTACTCGTTGCGCTGCGCCGAGCCGAAGTTGCCCACGATCGTTTCGCCCGTGTCGAGGCCGATGCCGATCGGCGCCGCTTCCCAGCCGAGCGCTTCCCAGCGCTGCATCAAGCGCCGATGCGCCTTCATCATGTCGAGCGCGGTCTTCACGGCGCGCAAGGCGTGATCGGGCTGGCGCTCCGGCGCGTTGTACAACGCCATCACACAATCGCCGACAAACTTATCCACCGTCCCCTCGTACGTCAGCACGATCTCGGTCATCGCGCTCAAGTGCTCGTTGAGCATCTGCACCAGCGCTTCCGGCTCGATGCGTTCGGCGATGCTGGTGAAGCCGCGAATATCGGAGAAGAGCGAGGTAACGACGACGCGCTCACCCTTGAGCAAGTCGCGATCGGAGGCGTTGAGCAGCCGCTCCATCACATGCGCGCCGACGCTGCGGCCGAACACCTCGCGATACTTCTTGGTCTGCAAGCCCTCGAAGATGGCAGTGTCCATCTGGCTGGCGATCGCCGCCAGCAGTCTTCGATCAGAGGAATTGAAATCTGTCCGGCCGCGGCGGTTGATCACGCCGAACACGCCGATGATGCGGTCATTCAACATGAGTGGGATACAGATCAACGATTGGATGCGCCCCCCTTCGAGGCGGCGGGCGACGGCTTGCGCGCTCTGCACGGCCTCCAGCGCGGCCGTGTAGACGATTTGATAATGATCCACGACGGTCAACAGGTCGCGGTCGGTGACGGCTTTGAGTTCGAGCTGGTTGCCGATGTTATCCAACAGCAGGATGAAACCGGCTTCGGACGATATCGCCCGGCACAACTCGGCCAGGACCCCGTTCAGCATCTCATCGAACGGGAGACCTTGATCGCGGATACGATCGACCTTATACAGCGTCTCAAGTTCCTGCCGTTGGCGGCGCAGATCGTACACGGCGCGGGCGTGCACCACCGCCGAGTCGAGCTGCGATTCGGCGGACGCCAGCAGTTCGTGATCGCCTGTCGCGAAGGGGCGCTTGCGGTTCATCAGCAGCAGCGCGCCCAAGGGCGCGTGGTCGACGCGCAGCGGCGTGCCTAACCAGTGCGCCAGTCCCAGCGCGCTGAGCGTCTCGTCGGCTTCCAACAGTTGCACGCCGGGCAGGTCGAGCGCGCGTTGAGCCATGCGTCGCAACGCCTCCTCGCCGGCCTGATCCAACGCGCCGGTTCGATCGGTCAGCGCGCGCAGTTCCAGCGCGTTCGTCTCGCGGTCGATCAAGCTCATCAGGCACAGGTCGGCCCCGATCGCGTCGCACACCGCCGAGACGGCCGACGTGACAAGGTCGCGCTCGTCCTCGGCGGCATCACGAATATGATCGATTGCCAGAATCAGATCGATGCGTCGATTTTGGAGGGACAGCTGATCGCGGAGGGAGGCTTCGTCGAGCATGGCTTGTCTCCTGGGCTATGGTGGTTATTCGCATGTCGCCCAAACATGCGTGTAATCACCAGCCTGGGCCGGATTGACTCCTCGATTTTAGCACATTATCCCCAACTTGATTCAAACAGCTGAAGCGACCCTGGCCGTTGCGCGCAATACCCTCAGCATCTCCGCGTGAATCGACTCATTGCTCGCCACGAGGCCCGGCGAAAGCAGATCGATCGGCCCGCCATCTGCATCGGTCACGACGCCGCCCGCGAGTTCGACCAGCAGCGCGCCGGCTGCAAAATCCCACGGCGATAGTTTGAATTCCCAAAAACCATCCAATCGGCCGCAGGCGACGCTCGCCAGATCGAGCGCCGCGCTGCCCACGCGCAGCACGCCTTGCGAGCGCATAAGGAACGCGTTGTGCTGGCGCACATTGTTGTGCGCGCTCGTCTGCCGATCGTAGGGAAAGCCGGTCGCCAACAGGCTATGCGCCAGGTCGGGCACGCCCGAAACGTGAATCGGCTGGCCGTTGAGAAATGCGCCGCGCCCGCGTTGCGCGGTGAACAACTCATTGCGCAACGGATCGAACGTCACGCCCAACTCGGTCCGTCCCTCCACCTGTAATGCGAGCGTCACCGAAAAGGCCGGGAAGCCGTGGGCAAAATTGGTCGTGCCGTCGAGCGGATCGATGATCCAGACGTGCGACGAGGGCGAGCCGCCGCTTCCACCCTCCTCGGCATACAGCGCGTGATGGGGAAATTGCTCCAACAGCGACTGAACGATCAACGCTTCCGAGGCGCGATCGGCTTCGGTGATCAGATCGATGTCGCCCTTATACTCGGCGACGACGCCGCGCTCCCAATACGTGCGCAACAACGCGCCCGCGCGCCGCGCGATGACAATCGCTGCCTCCAGCATGTCGTCAGGGCTTACTTCCATACTCCACGCCTCCATACAACCATACAAAAAGAAAGGCCAGCCAGTCTCCCAGCTGACCCCGAAATCCGTAAACAGTGAACAGTAAGCAGTAGTGAACAACGAGCAGCCGGCAATCCGCAGTCGGCAATCCGCAATCAACAATTCGCAATCAACAATCTCAACTCTCCACCCACGGCCACGTCGCGCGCACCAGGGCGCGCACCGCCTGACCATCGTCCAGATCGAGCGCAGCTAACGCGACCGGCCGGGCCTCGTCCAACGTCAGCCCGCGCACGATCTCCTTGGCGATGGGAATGGCGGGCGGGTTCATGCTGAACTCGTCGAGACCCAGGCCGAACAAGATCGGCACGGCCAGCGGCTCGCCCGCGAGTTCGCCGCACAAGCCCGTCCACGTGCCCGCCGCGTGTGACGCCTCGATCACCTGCCGGATCAGGCGCAACACGCTGGGATGAAAGGCATCGGCGATGTGCGCGACGCGCGCATTCGTCCGATCGGCGGCGAGCGCATACTGCGCCAGATCGTTCGTGCCGATGCTGAAAAAGTCAACCACGCGCGCCAGGCGATCAGCGCTCAACGCGGCTGACGGGATCTCGATCATCACACCCACCTCGACCTGCTCGGCAATTGGCGCACTGCGCGCGATCAATTCAGCGCGCGCTTGTTCGAGCATCGCTCGCGCGGCGCGCGCTTCGCCCACGGTGGCCACCATCGGGAACATGACCTTGACACAATGACCCGCCCCGGCGCGCAGGATCGCCCGCAGCTGCGCCAACAAGATGTCGGGGTACTCGAATCCGATCCGCAGCGCGCGCAGGCCGAGGAACGGGTTATCCTCGTGACCCAGGTCAAGATAAGGCAGCGGCTTGTCGCCGCCGATGTCGAGCGTGCGGACGATCACCGGCCGCTCGCCCATCACCTCGATGACGGCGCGATACTGCTCCGTCTGCTCGTCTTCATCCGGCGCCGTCTCGCGTTTGATGTATAAGAACTCGGTGCGGAACAACCCGATGCCTTCCGCGCCTTGCTCGAGCGCGATACGCGCACCCGATACCGCGCCGACGTTCGCGACCACTTCGACTCGTTTACCATCGCGGCTGATGGCCGGCTCGATCGCCCGCACCCGCGCCTGCGCCTGGTGTACCTGTTGATCGGCGCGGCGTGTGGCAACGGCAAGTTGGGTCGCTTCGTCCGGGTCGACGACCAGCGTTCCGGCGCTGCCGTCGACCGCGAGCAGTGTGGCCGAGGCGATATCAATCAACCCGCCGACGCCGACGATGGCGGGGATGCCGTAACTGCGCGCCAGGATCGCCGCATGCGAGGTCGGCCCGCCCACTTCAGTAATCATCGCCAGCACCAGCCGGCGATCCATCATCACGGTATCGGACGGCGTGAGCTCGTGCGCGATCACGACGGAAGGCGCGGTCAGCGACGCGCCGTCTTCGGCGATGTTCAGCAGCGCGCGCTTGAGGCGATGCCCCACGTCGTGCACGTCGACGGCGCGCGCGCTCAGCGTGGGATCGGGCAAGCCTTCCAGGATGGCCGCGTAGTAATGCGTCGCATCGTGGACCGCCGCTTCGGCGTTGAGGCCATTCGCTTCGATGGCGGATCGGATCGCATCGAGCAGCGCGGGATCGTCGAGGAACATCAAATGCGCCTCGAAAATTTCTGCCTCGGCCGCGCCGATCTCGCGCTCGGCGCGGTCACGAATCTGCGTCAGCGCTTCGCGCACCTGGGCAATCGCCGTCTCAAAGCGCGTCCACTCCGCTTCGGCAGGCTGGTCGGTGAGGCGCGGGAATTCCAGCGTCCGGCGCTCAAACCGAAAGGCCGGGCCAAGCGCCACGCCGGGCGATGCGGGTATCCCCTGCAATTGGCGCATGGCGCCTTCACTCCATTTCGCCAAAGTTCGACTCAACCAGACGACACAAGGCGGCGACGGCTTCCGCTTCATCCACGCCTTCGGCCATTACTTCGACGGCGTGGTTTTGCTCGACGCCTAAAGTCAGCAGGCTGAGGATACTCTTGGCATTGGCCGGCCCGCGCCGGGCCGTGAGGTTGCGCGCGTTGATGGTGCTCTTGAACGAGTTGGCCGTTTTGACGAACGAGGCCGCCGGCCGCGCGTGTAAACCGACCTTCGCGTGAATGATCAGTTCGGCTTTACACATCGCCGTGGGAACCTCCTGCAGGAGGATGCGCGGGTGAATGAGCGAGGGCTGAGTGAGCTGAGAGGTGTGTGCGCATGATGGCGCACTGATTATAGCAGCGGAAACCGGATAGACAAGTCGGGGCGACTTCATCAGTCGCCCCGACAGCGCAGATTACGGATCCTTATTTCTTCGGCTGAGGGCTGACCTGGATTTCATCTCCCTCGACGCGCAACGGGAACACTGGAATCGGCGCAGGCGCGGGCAGGCGTTTCACCGCGCCGGTGCGAATATCGAAACGCGCGCCGTGGCGCGGACACTCGATTTGGTATTCGTCCAGTTCGCCCTCGGCGACCGGGCCGTCGTCATGCGTGCACACGTCGCCAAAGGCATAGAACTCGCCGTCGACGTTCGCGATGCCCATCGGCACGCCATCGACGCTGATCACTTTGACGGTTCCCGGCGCAATCTCGGCGGTCTTTGCAACAGTTACGAATTCAGCCATCGTGAATTCTGACATCAATCGTTTGTAGGAGGCATCTCCAGATGCCGATTGTCTATCGGCGACTGGAGTCGCCTCCTATATCGGCGACTGGAGTCGCCTCCTACACTCCCAACTCTAGCTCGCCTCTTCATCCTCGCCCGGCCAGCCGTGAACGCCGTACGCGCCCGCCTTCAATACTTTGAGCGACAGCAGCGCGCATTTCAAGCGCACCGGCCCAATGGGGATGCCGAGCATCTCCAGCACTTTCTCCTTGCCGTAGCGCTTCACTTCTTCCAGCGGTTTACCCAGCACTTCCTCAGTCAACATCGAGGCCGACGCCTGGCTGATCGAGCAGCCCCGGCCGGAGAAGCGCACGTCCGTGATGATGCCATCGGCTACCTTCAAATCCATGCGGATGCGATCGCCGCAGACGGGGTTATCCTCTTCGTGCGAAATATCCGGATGATCCAGAACGCCCTTGTTGCGGGGGTTCTCGTAATGATCCAGGATATTTTCCATGTATAAGTCTTGCACAACTGTCCTCAGAACCGGGTTTCTCCACTTCACTTTCTGGCGTAGATCGATTTCGCTTTGTAGAGCGCCTCGACCAACCGATCGACTTCTTCAGGCAATGAATAAACGTAAAACGACGCGCGTGAGGAAGCCGTCAACCCGAACTTCTGATGCAGTGGCATGGCGCAGTGATGCCCGGCGCGGATCGCCACGCCTTCCGTATCGAGCACCGCCGCCACATCGTGCGGGTGTATCTCGCCCAGGTTGAAGGTCGCCACGCCGCCGCGCACATCGGGATCGGTTGGGCCGTACAGCGTGACAGTCGGCACCTCGGCCAAGCGATCGAGCGCATAGGCGATCAGTTCGCGTTCGTGCGCCCGGATCGCCTCCATCCCCAAGCCCGACAGGTAATCGACCGCCGCGCCCAGTCCGATGCCTTCTGCGATGGCGGGCGTGCCGGCCTCGAACTTCCACGGCAGCTCGTTCCACTCCGCGTCTTCGTAGGTCACGCGGCGAATCATATCGCCGCCGCCCATGAAGGGCGGCATCGCTTCCAGCAGCTCGCGCCGGCCGTACAACACGCCGATGCCGGTGGGGCCGCACATCTTGTGACCGGAAAAGGCCAGGAAGTCGCAGCCCAACTCCTGCACATTCGTCGGCAGGTGCGGGATGCCCTGCGCGCCGTCGATCAGCGTCAGCGCCCCGGCCGCTTTCACCCGGCGCACGATTTCCGTCGCGGGCGTGATCGTGCCCAGCATATTGCTCATCTGCGTGAACGCCGCGATCTTGGTGCGTTCGGTCAGCAGTGTATCCAGCGCATCGAGCTGTAGAACCCCGTGCTCATCCACCGGGATATAGCGCAAGCGTGCGCCGGTTTCTTTAGCGATCAGCTGCCACGGCACCAGGTTGCTGTGGTGCTCCAGCTCGGTCAACAGAATCTCGTCGCCCGGCTTGAGATTCGCCCGGCCCCACGCCTGCGTCACCAAGTTGATCGACTCGGTCGTGTTGCGCGTGAAGATGATCTCCCGGCTAGACTTCGCGCCGATGAAGCGGGCGACCTTTTTGCGCGCGCCCTCGTACAGCTCCGTCGCGCGCTCGCTGAAGGTGTACACGCCGCGATGCACGTTGGCGTGCGTCGTGCGGTAATACGCGCTCATGGCCTCGATCACGGCCGACGGCTTTTGCGATGACGCCGCGCTATCGAGGAAGGCGACCGTTTTGCCGTGGACTGTTTGATTCAGGATCGGGAAATCGGCGCGGACGGCGCGCACATCGAAGGGTTTGACTTGCTGCGGAACCGATGCGGTAGCCACGATCATCTCTCTGGTTGAAGCAAGCGCTCGCGTTCGTACTTGCGGATCGCCGCGCGCAGCGTGTCGAGCGAGAGCGTCGCGCAGCGTGTGCGCTGCTCCACAATTTCCTTGCCCAGCGCATCCATCAAATCGTTGTAGTCGATCGCCAGGATTTCTGCGAGCGTCTTGCCGGTCACTTCTTCGCTCAGATAAGATGCGGACGCCTGGCTGATTGTACAACCCGTTCCTTCAAATGTCACTTCGGCTTTGCCGGTCCCCGGATCGACTTTCAGGTACATCGTCACGATATCGCCGCAGCCGGGGTTGCCGCCTTCGACGTGGGCATCGGCGTCGGGCAGCGCGCCTTTGCGGCGCGGATTCTCAAAGTGATCGAGAATGAATTCGATCTGCTCTTGTCGGTTCATTGTTTATTACTGTGACCTATAAGGATGAAGGTGGAAGGATGAGGGATGAAAATTCATCCTTCCGCTTTCATAATTCATCCTTTGTTTACGCCAGTCCCATCTTGGCCGCGAACGACGCTTCCAGTCGATGCCGCACGCTATCGTGCGGGATGCGATCGAGCACCGGCTGGAAGAACGCATTGACGATCAATTGTTCGGCCACGCGCTCCGGGATACCGCGCGACATCAAGTAAAACACTTCCTCGCGATCGATCTGGCTGACGGTCGAGCCGTGGGTGCAACGCACATCGTCGGCTTCGATCTCCAGGCCGGGGATCGAATCGGTGCGCGCCTCGTGGCTGAGCGCCAGATTTCGATTCGCCTGATACGCATCGCTGCGCTGCGCCTTCGGATAAACGTGGATGTTCCCCTGCCACACGGCGCGGCTCTTGTCCTTCAAAGCGCCCTTGTACAAGAGATCGCTCTTGGTGTGCCCCATGACGTGGTTCTGCTCGGTATCGTAATCCATGTGCTGGGCGCCGTCGACAAAATACACGCCCGACATCAGCGCCGTCGCGCCCGGCCCGACCAGACGCGAATCGAGGAACGACTTGGTCAGCCGGCCGCCCAGCCCGGCCAGGATCCAGTGCAGCGTCGCATCGCGATCGATCAGCGCACGCTCGTGCGTAAAGTTGAAGACGTTGCGACCCCAATCTTGCCAATGCACGTAATCCAGCTGCGCACCCGGCCCGACCCGCATCTCCACCGCACTGCACGCCAACACCGGCTCTTCTTTCGTGCGCGAGGCGTACTCGTCGATCAGCACGGCCCGCGCGCCTTGCTCCAAAATGATCAGCGTATGCGTGAACGACGTGGACTGCTCAGACAGCCAGGTTGCGGCGCGCAACGGCAACGACACATCGACGCCGGCCGGCACGTACAGGAATGTCCCGCCCCGCCAGAATGCGCCGTGCAGCGCCGCGAAGTAGCCGTCGGTCGGCCTGATAACTTCCGTCATGAACGTGCGCTTGAGCAAATCGCCGTGCTGTTGCAGCGCGGTATCCAGGTCGGCGAAGATCACGCCGCGCTGCGCCAACGCCTCGTCGAAGGTATGCCCGGCCGGCGTATTATCCGCGCGCAACAACGCGCCCGCGGCATGTTTGTCTTTCAGCACGTTTCGCACCAGCAGGGGTGTCTTCTTCAATGCCCGCGCCGGATCGACGCTCTCACTCATACTGGCCAGTTCGTCGAACTTCAGGGCAGAGAAATCGGTGCGCCGCCACGGTTCGTCCGTTCGAGCGGGCACTGGCGTATCTTGCAGCACACGCCAGCTTTCCAGGCGCACATCCCGCATCCAATCCGGCTCGAACGGGCGGGCCGCGATCAAGGCATCGAGCGCCTCACGACTGAAACCGTGCGCGAGCGCTGGCGCCTTCGGCGTTGGCGTGCGGCCCGTCTCCTTGATTAAGGCTTCCTGCTCGGCTGGCGCAGTCGTCTCAACCGATTCGATATTCTGCTTAGTAACGGAGGACAAAGCCACTCTCCTGATATTGCTCATCGTCCGCGTCCGCGCGGACACTTAATCACTCACCTTACGCAGTCTGCTCTCCGACCGCGTCCTCGCGGTCGGGTGAATGGCCGGAAACGCCCGCGAGGACGCGGGCTTCGAGCGAAGTTGAACGGCGGCTGCGTAAGGTGGGTTAATCACGCTGCCGCGTGGACGCGGTGGCCAAGCGTATTCGATTCAAGATGCGGGGCCCGTCCTGGTCAGGCGCGCCCCAAACCAACTATCCAACCAATAAACCAGCTCTCTACCCGACGCTGCCTTCCATCTGGAGTTGGATCAGGCGGTTCATCTCGACTGCGTACTCCATCGGCAGCTCTTTGACCAACGGCTCGATGAAGCCCGAGACCACCATCGAGCGCGCCATCACTTCATCCAGGCCCCGGCTCATCAGGTAGAACAGCTGCTCATCGCCGATCTTGCTGACGGTCGCCTCGTGACCGATCGTCACCCGATCTTCGTCGATCTCAATGTACGGGTACGTATCGGTGCGGCTTTCCTCGTTGAGCAGCAGCGCATCGCATTGCACGTGCGACTGCGAGGCTTCCGCGCCCTTGTACACCTTCAACAAACCCCGATACGATGCGCGTCCCGTGCCCATGCTGATCGACTTCGACGTGATCTTGCTGCGCGTATGCGGCGCAACGTGCACCACCTTGCCGCCGGTATCCTGATGCTGGCCGTTGCCGGCGAACGCCATCGACAGAATCTCGCCTTTAGCGCCCTTGCCCATCAGGTAGCACGATGGGTACTTCATCGTCACCTTGCTGCCCAGGTTAGCGTCCGTCCACTCCATCGTCGCGTCTTCTGCGACCAGCGCCCGCTGCGTGACGAGGTTGTAAACATTCGCGGACCAGTTTTGAATCGTGGTGTACCGGCAGCGCGCGCCCTTCTTGACGATGATCTCGATCACGCCGGAGTGGAACGAGTCGCGCGAATAAGTCGGCGCGGTGCAGCCCTCGACGTAGTGCACTTGCGCGCCTTCATCCACGATGATCAAGGTGCGCTCGAACTGGCCGACGCTCTCGGCGTTGAGGCGGAAGTACGCTTGCAGAGGCATCTCCACCTTGACGCCCTTCGGCACGTACACGAACGAACCGCCCGACCACACCGCGCTATTGATCGCGGCAAACTTGTTATCCTGGATCGGAATGACCGTGCCGAAGTGCTCCTTGTACAGGTCAGGATACTGCTTCAGGCCGTCGTCGCTGCTTAGGAAGATCACACCCTGCTTGGCGAGGTTCTCCTGAATGCTGTGATACACCATTTCCGATTCGTACTGCGCGCCGACGCCGGCCAGGAACTTGCGCTCGGCTTCAGGAATGCCCAGCTTGTCGAAGGTGTTCTTGATGGTCTCAGGAACCTCATCCCAACTGGCCTCGGTCTTTTCGGACGGGCGAATGTAGAAGTAAATCTCGTCCAGGTTCAGACCGGACAGATCACCACCCCACGTCGGCGTCGGGCGCTTGATGGCATGCTCGTAGGCCTTCAGCCGAAACTTGCGCATCCATTCCGGCTCGCCCTTCATGTGCGAGATCTCCTCGACGACCTCGCGCGTGAAGCCCTTGCCCGACTTGAACACGTGCGTCGCCGGATCGACGAAGCCGTATTTATATTCTTTCAGGTTCTGAAGGTCCTGCTGCTGTGTCGACATGCTTCTCCTCGCTAGCCCTAACCCGCCACCGGCAAACCCAGGCGCCTGCGGATGCCGTCGTAACCGCCGGCTTCCAGCTCCAGCG
>DATDPU010000178.1:0-31032 GCA_035292585.1 Anaerolineae bacterium
ATGTCAATAGCCGATCGGCCCTGAAAATAGGCCACTGCTCTCGGCCCGCGTCCGCGCGGGCCGCGCGAAGCGGACGGGGACGCGGACGGTGAGCCATCCCGTCTGTATTTGCGCTGTGCGAGAATTTAGATGCGATTGCCCTGGCGTTTGACGCTAGGGCAGGCATTGAGTACAATCGCTTTCGATGACTGCGCCACATTCGATTGTCGGCATCGTGCCCGACCTGTTCTTCGCGGTGAAGATCGAAGACCTCGCCCGGCAACATGGCCTCGCATGGGTCTACCCGACCGATTTGCCGAGCTTCCTGTCGGCGCTGACCGAGGCCGCGCTCGCGCTGGTCGATTCGGGCGCGCAAGACGTGCCCTGGGCCGAGTGGGTGAGCGCTGCCAAATCCGACCCGGCAACCCGCTCCGTCCCGATCATCGCGTTCGGCTCGCACATCGATCAGGCCAGGCGTAAACAGGCGCTGGCGGCCGGCGTCGATCGTTATCTGGCGCGTTCCAACTTCGTCGCCGGGCTGCCCGAAATCATCGCTCGCGCCGCCCGCATCGTTACCGGCGATCCGTGCGGTGAACCGCTGCCCGAAGGCGCGCGGCGCGGCATCGAGGAGTTCGACGCGGGCCAGTACTTCGAGCAGCACGAAACGCTCGAGCTGGTGTGGCGCGCCGAGACGCGCCGGGTGCGCGAGCTCTATCGCGGCATCTTGCAGATCGGCATCGCCCTGCTGCAAATCGAGCGCGGCAATGCGCGCGGCGCGCTCAAGATGTTCGAGCGCGGCTTCCGCTGGCTGGCGCCGTTCCAGCCGGTCTGCCAGGGCGTCGACGTCGAGCGGCTGGTGCGCGAGGCCCGCGCCGTGTACGCTGAGGTGAAGCGGCTCGGCCCGGCGCGCATCCCTGAAATCGATCGGTCGATGTTTCCACGGGTTCACTTGCTTGAACCTACTGATGACTGATCACGGGTTACTGAAAAGTAATCAGTCATCAGTAGCAGTGGTCAGTGAATAGGAGCCGCGCTTGGACTTCGCCAACAAGATCGCCGTCATCACCGGATCGGGTCGAGGCATCGGGCGCGCCATCGCGCTGGGCATGGCGCAAAACGGCGCCGATATCGTCGTCAACTTCTTCCGCAATCGCGCCCCCGCCGAAGACACCGCAGCCGAGATCGAGAAACTCGGCCGCCGCGCGATCGTGGTCAAGGCCGATGTAGGCGAGCCGGAGGGCATCGAGGCGCTCATCGACGAGACGGAAAAAGCCTTCGGCGGTCTGGACATCTTGATCTGCAATGCCGCCTCAGGCTACAACCGGCCCGTGATGGAGCAGAAGATCAAGGGCTGGGATTGGACGCTCAGCATCAACGCGCGCGCGGCGCTGTTCCTGGCGCAGAAAGCTGCGCCGATCATGGAGCGGCGCGGGGGCGGATACATCGTGAGCCTCAGCAGTCTAGGCTCGACGCGCGTATTGCCCGATTACGTCGTCGTCGGCGCGAGCAAGGCCGCGCTCGAAGCCGTCACCCGTTATCTGGCAGTGGAGCTCGCGCCCAAGAACATCGTCGTCAATTGTGTCTCGGCCGGCATCGTCGAGACCGATGCGCTCAAGCACTTCCGTTCGCTGCGCGACGACAACAAGCTGGTGCAGGCCGCCGATCGCACGCCGGCCGGCCGCATTGTCACGCCGCAGGATATCGCCAACGTCGTCGGCTTCCTGTGCACGCCCGCCGCCGAGATGATTCGCGGGCAGACGATCGTCGTGGACGGCGGCTATACATTGCTGGTATAATCGTAGCGGCCAAGTGAGCGTATAGCTTGAGGGCGGATGACGCGGGGTGCGGGCATCCGCGTTTTGTTGGACATGGCGTATCGCATATCGCCCATCGTTTACTGCGTTACGCTTCACGGATTGCGCATCAGACGCATGCTATGGCGAATGACACTGCTTTTCTTCATTCTGCATTCCGCAGTCCACATTCCGCATTGCGTTGGTGGGGCTGGGGCAGGCTCGATCAGTCGTATGACTTGAGCCAGCGCCCTAACTTTTGGCCGCTGCTTAAAGATCGACTCGGGGTGAGCAGCAAGGCGATCTCGCCGCCGGTCGATCTGCGCGCCATCGCCCTGCCCGACTCACGCCTGTCGCCCCAAGACCTATCCGATCTCAGCCGCATTTTCGGCGAGGATGCCGTATGCGTGGATCGATTATCGCGCGTGTTACACGCCTACGGCAAAGCGTATCGCGATCTCGTCCGCATCCGGCGCGGCGACATCTCGCACCCACCCGATGCGGTGGTCTTCGCCTCGGACGAAGCGCAAATCGCCGAACTCTTCATCCGGGCGACGAAGAAAGGCTGGCAGATCATCCCCTTCGGCGGCGGCAGCAGCGTCACCGGCGGCGTCGAACCAGCCAGCCAGCCAACCCTCACCCTTAACCTCACTCGCCTCAACCGCATCCTGGCCATCGATCGAATCTCGCACACGGCCACGGCCCAATGCGGCATCTGCGGGCCTGACCTCGAAGCGGCGCTCAACGCCGAGGGTTTCACGCTGGGTCACTTTCCACAATCGTTTGAGTTCTCCACGCTCGGCGGCTGGCTTGCCACGCGCTCGGCCGGGCAGACGTCGATCGGCTACGGTAAAATCGAAGCGATGGTCGAGCGCGTGCGGATGGTCACGCCGCGCGGCATCGTCGAGACCAAGCTGCTGCCGGCTGCGGCGACCGGCCCCGATATGTTGCAGTTGCTCATCGGTTCGGAAGGCGCCTTCGGCGTGATCGTCGAGGCCACCGTGCGCATCAAGCCGCTGCCCCAGGCGCGCGATTATCGCGGCGTGCTGTTCCGCGCGTTCGAGGATGGCGTCGCCGTGATCCGCGAATTGATGCAGCAGGACATCGCCGTGGTCATGGCGCGCCTATCGGATGCCAACGAAACCGGCGCTTCGCTCGCCCTGGCCCGCGCGCCGAGCACCCGCCGTTCGCGCCTGCGCCAGCGCGCCGGCCAGTGGCTCATCCGGCGGCGCGGTTACGACCTGGCGTCGAGCTGCTTGCTGATTCTCGGTATCGAGGGTGAAGCGGATCGCGTCGAGAAGACCAAGAAGGCCGCGCTTGAGGTGTGCAAAGCGCACGGCGGGACAAACCTGGGGCGCAGCGTGGGTCGATCGTGGCGGGGCGAGCGCTATGCCCTGCCGTATCTACGGGACGACCTGCTCGATCGTGGTATCATGATCGACACACTGGAAACGGCGACAACCTGGAGCAACTTGCTGAACTTGCACGGCGCGTTGCACTGCGCGCTGGAAGATGCGATCGCCGCGACCGGGTCGAAGCCGTTCGTCATGACGCACGTCTCGCACGCCTATCGTGACGGCGCGTCGCTCTACAGCACCTTCCTCGGCGCACAGCAGACCGATCCGGTCGCGCAGTGGTGGTCGATCAAGCGCGCCGCCACCGAGGCGATCCTGGCGCACGGCGGCGCGCTCAGCCACCATCACGGTATCGGGCGCGATCACGCCGAATGGCTGGCGCATGAACACGGCGAATTGGGCGTGCAGGCGCTCCGCGCGCTAAAGGCGACGTTCGATCCGAATGGAGTGCTGAATCGCGGGGTGTTGGGGTTAGAGGTTGGAGGCGATAGTCCCCGAAGCAAAGCGGAGCGGGGTTGGAGATTGAATGCCCATTGAATCAACTGTGAACATCTGGCGCTTCGACCCAAGTATCGTATTGGGGATCAGCGCACTCGTGGGCGCCTATACCTTTGGCGCGATCTCGCTGCGCCGGCGCGGGCTGTGGGGTAAAGCGATCACCAACCGCCACGTGACCTTTTTCACGTCCGGCGTGTTGGTGTTGGCGTTCGCGCTGATGTCGCCGATCGATCACATCGGCGAGCAGTACCTGTTCTCGATCCACATGGTGCAGCACATCCTGCTGGCGATGGTCGCGCCGCCGCTGATCCTGCTGGGCCTCCCGCGCCCGATGGCGCAGCGCGCCCTCGACTTTCTGCGCATCGGCTGGCTGGTCAAGTTTGTCACGCACCCGCTGCTCGCCTTCATCGCTTTCAACACGGCGCTGATCGCCTGGCACGTGCCCGCGCTCTACGAAGCGGCGTTACGCAATCCCCTCATCCACATCTTGGAGCACGTCATCTTCATCGGGACCGGTTTTCAATCGTGGTATTCGGTCATCGATCCGGCGGGCCAGCACGCGCGCTTTCACCCGCTGGCGCAGATCGTGTACCTGTTCGCCTTTGTCTTGCCCAGCGGCGTGCTCGGCGCGGTGTTCGCCTTTGCCCAGCAACCGATCTACGCCTACTACACGCAGGCGCCGCGCTTGTGGGGCCTGACGCCGCTCGACGATCAGGCGCTGGCTGGCGGGATTATGTGGGTTCCCGGCTGGGCGATCTATTTCGTCGCGCTCTCGATCGTCTTCGCGCTGTGGATGCGCCGGGAAGACCAGGCTGGCATGCACCCAACCGGCAAACCATCCAACTAACAAACTATCCAACTATCCAACTTCCCATGCCTCCTTCCTCTCGACCCTTTTCCGCCGCAACCCGCACCGAGAATCTAGCGCGGCTGGCGCGCGAACAGTTTGACATCCTGATCATCGGCGGTGGGATCACTGGAACCGCCGCCGCACGCGATGCGGCCCTGCGCGGTTACACCGTCGCGCTCGTCGAGAAAGAGGATTTCGCCTCCGGCGCCTCGTCGCGTTCTTCGCGCCTGGCTCACGGCGGCCTGCGCTACCTGGAGCGCTACGAATTCGGGCTGGTCAGGGAATCGGTCATCGAACGGGCGCGGCTGTTGCACAACGCCGCGCGTATCGTCAAGCCACTCGCCTTCATCTACCCGGTGTATCGACGGCGCTACCCGCCCTATTTTCTACTTTCGATCGGCCTGTGGCTTTATGATCTGATGTCCATTCGCGGCGGGCGCGGGACACCCTTCCACCGCATGCTGCGGCCCGAACGCCTGACCGAAATCGAACCGCTGATCGTCACACCCGATGTCGTCGGCGCGGCGCGTTACTACGATGCCGCCGTCGACGATGCGCGCTTGACGCTGCTCACCGCGAAAGCGGCCCATCACCAGGGCGCGGTCGTCGCCAACTACGCCGAGGTCGTCGGGCTGCTTAAAGCCGGCAGCCAGACGATGGGCGCGCAGGTGCGCGATGCGCTCACCGGCCGCGAACTGGAAGTGAAGGCGCGCGTCGTCGTCAACGCAGCCGGACCGTGGGTCGATCGTGTGCGCGAGCTGGATGCGCCGGGTGCGCGCGCGCTGCTGCGCCCGACCAAAGGCGCGCACCTGATCGTGCCGCGCGCCAGGCTCCCGCTTTGCGACGCCATCCTGCTGCGCTCACCGCGCGACAACCGCGTCATGTTCACCATCCCTTGGGGCGATTTCACCCTCATCGGCACGACCGACACCGACTACACCGGCCGGCCGGAAGAGGCCATTGCCGATCGCGACGACGCCGCCTATCTGCTGGAGACCGTCCGTGCCTTGATGCCGGGGGTGACCCTGGAGATCGCCGACGTGATCAGCGCCTACGCCGGATTGCGCCCGCTGATCGCCTCCGATACGACCAATCCGTCAGCGATCTCGCGCGAGCACGCAATCGTTGAGACGAAATCGGGGTTGATCACGATTGCCGGCGGCAAGCTGACGACGCATCGCGCTATGGCCGAACAGCTCATCGATCAGGTGCAGGCCAAGCTGCTGCGCGATTTCGGTCTCGCCGTCAAGTCGCCCAGCCTCACCACCACTGCGCCGCTGGCCGTCTCTGGCGAGATCGCGCTGCCCGATCTAGCGGAGCCGACCGCGCGCCACTTGATCGAGGCGTATGGCGCGGACGTAATCGAAGTGCTGCGCCTGGCGGCGAGTGGGGCGGGGCTGGCTGAACCGATCGTCCTGGAGCTGCCCTACCTGCGCGTCGAAGCGCTGTACGCCGTCGAGAACGAGATGGCGCTGACGCTGTGTGATTTCTTGATGCGGCGCACCCACATCGCATACGAGGCCGGCGATGGCGCGCTGCTGCACGCGGGCATGCTCGCCGCCCAAATGGGCGCTCTGCTGGGTTGGGACGATGCGCGGATGCAGCGCGAGGTAGCGGAGTACGAGAAACAGGTTCTGTTGGCGCGGGCGTTTCGGTGAGAGTCAGAGTTAGAGTATCGAGTCGAGACACACCCCAAACTCCCAACTCTAACTCACGCTTTGAACTCGGCCGCGTCGGGAAGGTTGTGCAGCTCGGATTCAGGAAAAACCACCTCGCCGCGATGATGCAGCACGTCGGCCTCGCCGTCGTACTCGTAACGCCGCCGATACCAGCCCCCGCCGGGAGCGGGGCGGAAGATCAGATCGAAGAAGACGATGCTGGATTCCGGATATTCCTTTACGTCGATGAGCCACGCCGGGCGCGCTCGGCGCGCGACGACCGAAACTTTCTTATCCCGGCGCTTTCTCACTTCAGTCATATCGACGGTCGATGCAGTGGAATTCACTGCCATGTGGTTTACCTCGGCCCCTGGAGATCGGCTTGCAGTATACCGCAATCAGATTAAACTGCCAAAGGTGTCGCGCCAAAACCGATTTGACGATCCGGGCCGATCTGAGGTATCATAACGCCCGCTTAGAATCCGTTTAGGGAGTGAAGCCTACATGAAGGTGTTGCTCACGCGCGACGTCGAGAAACTGGGCAAAGCTGGCACGGTCAAAACAGTAGCCGACGGTTATGGACGCAATTACTTGATCCCGCAGGGACTGGCGGTATTTGCCTCACCCGGCGCGCTCAAGCAGGCGGAGACCATTCGCAAGGCCGAGGAGAAGCGACAGGCCAGGCTGACGTCCGAAGCATCGACGGTCGCCGAAAAACTGGCCGGAGTGGCGCTCCGTTTCCAGGCGCGCGCCAGCGAAGCCGGCAAGCTCTACGGCTCGATCACCACCAAGCAGGTGGTCGATGCGCTGGAACAAGCCATCGGCCAAAGCGTCGACAAACGCAAGCTGGATCTGCGTGAGCCGATTCGCAGCCTGGGAACGCATACGGTTCATGTGCATCTCGCGACCGATCTGAATCCCGGCTTCGAGGTCATCGTCGAGCGCGATACCACCACTTTTGCGGCGCGCGCCGAAGAGGCGCCCGCGCCTGAAGCGGACACCGCCGAAGTTGAAGCGTGAGGTTGCCGGTGAATGCTCTGGAAGCCGCTGCCGTCCATCGGTTGATCACTACGGTGCGCTGCCCGTTATGCGGCCAAGCTTTTCACGCCGAAGACGTGGCCGTGCTCGATCACCGGCCGGACGAATGGCTGCTCGATGTGGTGTGCCATTCATGCGAATCACGCGGGTTGGTGTTGGCCGAGATCGAGAATCCAGCCTCGGGGCCAATCGAGCGCGGCGAGGTCGAAGAATGGCGTCACTTCTTGCGACAGTTCCGGGGCGACATGCGCGACTTGCTGGGAGCGTGAGCACCTGCGCGATAAGACGCGAGAGCCATCGGCCCGCCGAGTAGGCCGATGGCTTTGTTTTACAGAGACGCAGCCCGTTTCAGGTTAATGGCTTTATAGGAGTTGGCTCCACTTGTACTGCGGAGCACGCGTGACAGCAGGGCCATCGCAGCGAATAGGTCAATGCCTGGTTCACGGTAAGCAGGCGCGGTTGCTCCAAGCCCGCGTCTCGCGGGCCGCCCACGAGGACGCGGACGATGAGCACTCCTGGTTGAATAGCCCGTGTTAGATGCGATGGCCCTACGGGCGACAGGCTAACTATCGCCCGAACACGCATGAAGTGGTAAGGCAAGCTTGGCTAAACTATACCTATGATGGACATCGGTAGTCAGCTGCGCCAAACGCGCGAAGCGCGCGGTTTGAGCCTGGAACAGGTCCAGAAAGCCACTCGTATCAAGCGGGTGTTCCTCGAAGCGATCGAAGACAACCGGTTCGAGGAGCTGCCCGGCCTGGTTCAGGCCCGTGGTTTCGTCCGTTCGTATGCCAATCATCTCGGCCTCGACCCCGATACCCTGCTCGTGCAGTTCGACAGCGCGCTGGGGCGTGAGGTCAGTACACCCTTGAGCCGGCAAACGGTGACGAATGGCCGGCCCAAGTCCGAGACGCCGCGCGCCCCTACCGCCTACCGCTCCGCCTCGGCGAAGCCTAGCCCGCCTGAATCGTCCCTGCCTATACCGCTGCCGATTTTGATCGTCGGCGCGCTCATTTTGTTCGCGCTCGGCGGATTTCTGATTATTCGCGCCTTCGGCGGCGAGGCGCCGGCGCCAACGCAGACGCTACCGCCCAGCGTGCCGGCATCCGCTAACCGGATACCTGAGCGAACGGCGACCCTACCGCCGACCGGCGAGGTCGCGCTCACGTTGACCTCAAGTGAGCACGTGTGGGTGCGCGTTTCGCAAGATGGCTTCACCGCATTCGAAGGCATGCTCCAACCGGGTGAAGCGCAGACCTGGCAGGCCGAGCAGCAAGTGATCGTCGAGACCGGCAATGGCGCGGCGCTCAATGTCGCCGTGAACGGTGAGGACCTGGGTGTGTTGGGGCCGCGCAACCGCGTGGTCGTGCGCGCGTGGGGTATCGAAGGGGAAGTCACACCCGCGCCGACGGCGATACCGCATACACCCGAGCCGGCACTGGAATCGACGGCAACGCCAACGACGTAGCGTGTGGGAATAAAGGTATCTGGCGATATGTCATACGCAATACGCGATACGCGATGAAGCCCACCCAGTATTACCTCCTCTCCTTAGGTTGCAGCAAGAACACCGTCGATTCCGAGAGCATGGCGCAGTTGCTCAATCGATCGGGCTACCGGGCTGTGTCGGACCCGAGCGCGGCATCCATTCTGATCGTCAACACTTGCGGCTTCATCGGTCCGGCGCGTGAAGAATCGCTGCAATCGTTGCGCGAGCTGGCCGAGGGTAAGTCGAAACAGCAGACGCTGATCGCGGCGGGCTGCCTCTCACAAATTTGGGGACCGCAGCTGGCGGAGGAAGTGCCCGGACTCGACGGCGTCATCGGCACCCGGCGCTGGATGGACATCGTGGAGTTCGTGGATCGCCTGCGGGAGCATAAGCATCCCGAACCGTTGTATCATCTGCCGGACGAGGCGTGGGTCGTCGGGGCCGACGCACCGGGCGTGCTCCGCGCGGCGGTGGCTGGCGCCAGCGCCTACCTCAAGATCGCCGACGGCTGCCGCCGGCCGTGCGCGTTCTGCTCGATCCCTCTCATCAAGGGCACAGCGGTCAGCCGCCCGCCCGAGTCGATCATTGCCGAGGCCCGCGCGCTGGCCCAAAGCGGCGTGCGCGAAATCAGCCTCATCGCGCAAGACCTTACCGACTACGGCCACGATCTTGGCCTCAAAGACGGCTTGCCCACGCTGCTCGAATCGATCTGCGCGGCTGCGCCTGAGCTGAAGTGGATTCGGTTGATGTACGCTTATCCCGGCGCGGTGAGCGCGCGGCTGATCGAAGTGATGGCGACGCAACCGCAGATCTGCCACTACCTCGATATCCCTTTGCAGCACGGCCATCCGGCCACGCTGCGGCGCATGCGCCGGCCGGCCAACATCGACTGGGTGTATCGCACGCTCGGCAAGTTGCGCGCGGCGCTGCCCGATATCGCCATTCGCACGACGTTCATCGTCGGCTATCCCGGCGAAACCGAAGAGGAATTTAAGGGTCTGCTCAAATTCGTCGAGGACCTGCGCTTCGATCGGGTCGGGTGCTTCAAGTATTCGTACGAGCCGATGACCGATTCGGCCCAGCTCGAGGGGCACGTGCCGGAAGAGCTGAAACAGGAACGCTACGAGCAGCTGATGGAGACCCAGCAGCGCATCTCGCTGGCGCGCAACCAGGCGCAGGTGGGGCGCACGCTCGACGTGCTGATCGAGGGCCAGGGCGATGGGTTGACGCTGGGCCGCACCTATCGGGACGCGCCCGAAATCGACGGGCTGGTGCTCCTCGAAGACGAAGCGCCCATCGGCGAGTTTGTGCCGGTGAAGATCACCGGCGCGCTGGCCTACGACTTGACCGGCGCGATCGATGTGCGGGCCGCTGCCGTGATCGGCGTCAACGCGATCGAATGACTTCGCCAGATCTATTTAACTCGTTGCCTGGCCAAAAGCGAATAGCAGGAACATCGCCGCCAACAACACCTCGACCAGCTTCACGTCGGCGCGCTTGTCCCGGTTGGAACGAGCGGACAACAGGAAGAAACCCAAAAACATCAGCAGTACCAGTCCCACGTCGGCCTCCCCCGTGCTGCGAGTTTCTAGCCGATAAACGTCGCACGTTTTTGAAGAGTTCCGCTAGCGAAAAACCCCACCCTCAGGTTGAGGGTGGGGTTTTGGCTAGTAGTCAGTCCATCTGAAATTGATAGGTCGTAGCCTAGCCCCCTGCTTGCGCCCTCGTGTGGGGTTGTGGGCGCCTTTGGCGGGCACAAGGCCCTAGGCTACACATCAAAATCAACTGGACTGACCACTAGTACCCCGACCGCTTAATTTTGCGGGGTTCGGACGGCAGTTGAACTGCCGTCCGCCGCAGTTCAACTGCGGCGGGAACTACGCAACTTCAGATTGTTGAAGCACTAGTAGTACCCCGACCGCCTAATTCTGCGGGGTTCGGACGGCAGTTGAACTGCGGCGGGAACTACGCAACTTCAGATTGTTGGAGCACTAGGTGGGAATGGTGGCTCTCAATCGGCGGCTTTCTCGATGCGATAACGGCACGCCTCATCGCCATTCTGGAGGCAGGCCAGTTCTTTGACGACGTGACGCTTGCCGGTGGCCCACTCGACGGCGGCTTCGAGCACACCCGCTGTGACGAAGCAGCATGGGCCAAGTTGAGGATCGCGCTCGCGAAACACGCAGGCGCATGCTTCGGCGACGAACAAGAAATGATCGTCACGATCTTCGACGTGCGCCGGCAGATTCACTTCGTCGGTCGAAGCCTTGGCGATCCGGTCGAGGATGAACTTCATGCGCGTGCCCTCAGGCAGCACCTTGATCGCCACCCCGACCAGGCCCAGGATCGCCGGGCGCGACTTGAGCGTGTGCTGAAACGTGGCGTGGCCGGCGCGGCGCATCATCGCGCGCGCGCCGCGCGGTCCGCCATAGAAGTTCTCAACCGCCTGCTGGATCTGGCCGTACTCGCTAAATTTGGAATCGCGCCGGGTATCGTCGGGCGGGAAGTGATCGATGTAGCGCTCGAGCCGTCCCTGCTTGAGAACGGCCTTCAGCCCATTCTCCCCCATCACTTCCTGCAACGCCATGAGCAACAGGCGCAAGTTGGCGTTGGGCATCGGTCGATCGTCCATCGCGTTTCCCCCGTATTCGCACTGCGCTTGGCCAAGATGAGGAGTTCACCACGGATGACACGGATAAAAAGAGCATCCGCGCCCTCTGGGGTGAATCAGGATCAGTCCAACGGCCGCTTGTCGATAACAAACAACCCCTGCTGCACTCCGCACGCGATGCACTCCGTCTCTTCGACCTGGAAATTCTTGCCCCCGGTGAGCCAGTACAGACCTTCCTGCAGAATGCCGGCGGCCAGCGCCCCCACCGGCGAATCGGCCTTGCGCGCCCAACACATCGGGCAGCGCTCGATGATCCAGTAGTACGCCTTCTCGTCCTCGCCCAGCCGCACGATCTGGTCGGTGAACTTGTTGAACATCTCGGCGAACACTTCAAAACCGACCTTCATCTTCATGCTCAAGGGCATGATACGAAAAGCCAGATCGGCGATGCCGAGGATCGGCCCGAAGTCTTTCAGCCCGAAGCGGAACACGGCCCGCCCGGCGCGAATCGCCAGCGCGCGGCCGCCGCGCGGACCGTAGAGGTCTTCCAGCGCTTTGAGCAGCGCCGAGACTTCTTCAAACGAGAAGGCACGGTCAAAATTATTGGGGGGGTAGTTGTTGATCAGGTGTTTAAGGCCGGCCAGGTTGAGCACCGCATTCACCCCATTGCGACCCATCACTTCTTCAATCGCAATCAGGATGATGCGCCCCATCTTGTTGGGATAGTGGAACCGGCCTTCCGGCGCAGTGGTGGACATCAAGCATGGCCTTGCCGCCGCCCAGCCCGCTGGCGACGAGTGGTGATAGGGATGACGACTGGTCGCACCACGGCCCGATTATAGTGCAGGTTGCCAGCGAATGCCACTCCAAAATGCATCGAGACGCCACCCGATTGGATGAGCGTCTCGATACAGCGGCGCGCGGTACGTGATCAGGCTTTCTGCGCTGCGTCGAAAGCCTTCTTGCTGTAATAGATCATGCGACCGGTCAACCCGTCTTTGACGGGATATAGATCGCCCAGCTTAATGCGCTGGCCCGTGATCGCGCACACATGCTTGGTCAGCTTCTCAGCATCGAACTTGGTTCGATCTTGGGTCGTCTTCTCACCCGTCTTGGCCATCAGTTCACCTCAGGTCTAAGCAAATATCGCGGCTAAGTTTACCACAAAATTCGCGATTCGAGGAGGCTTCAGCTGCGCCGCTCCAGCTCGCGCAGCACAATGGTGGCGATGCTGTGCGCGGCGCGCGGCCGCGCCGCCAGCCGAGCCGCGGTCTGCATCCGCGCGCGCCGATCCGGCGCCTGCGCGATCGACAAGGCTGCTTCGACGGCCTCACCCGCCGATTCGGCGACGAACGCCGCGCCGCACACCTGCAAATATGCGGCGTTACGGTCTTCATGGCCTTTCACGCCGGGCGGCACGACGAACGGCACACCCGCTGCCAGCATCTCCGATGCCGTCATCCCCCCGGCCTTGCCGATCGCCACCGCGGCCGCCGCCAGCCACTCGTGCATATTGCTGACGTACCCCAACACGCGCCAGCCGCTGTCGGTCGATTCGCGTTGAAGCCGCGACCGCAGCTCGGCATTGTTGCCGCTGACGAAGGCGAATTGCGCCTGCGCCTCGCGTTCCCGCGCGGCGTGCGCAATCGCCTCGATCGAACCGGCGCCCAACCCCCCACCTGTTACCAGAATCAGCGGCCGTCCCGGATCAAGGCCCAGGCGCAGCTTGAGCGCCCGCTGATCGAAGCGGCGGGTGAAATCGGGCGAAATGGGAATGCCGGTGACGTGGATCGCCTGGCGTGGAATACCGTCAGCGATCAGGCGTTGCGCGGCGTATTCGCTTGCCACGCAGTAAACGTCGATCCCGGCGTGCTCCCAGATGCGGTGCGGCTCGAAATCGGTGATGACGACGTAGAGCGGAACGGCCAACTTGCCCGCGCGCCGCCAGGCGGCTAGCAGCTCGGCCGGCAGAAAGTGGGTGCAGATCACGGCGTCGGGCGCGAAGCGGCGCACGGCGCGCAACAGCGGCCGCGCGCTGATACGCTGCGCGCCATAACGCGGCAGGCGCATCAAGCGATCGACTGTTTGCCGGTCGGACAGGCTGTACAGCGTGCCGAAGATACGCGGCCAGCGGGTGATCATGCCCAGCCCGCCGTCGACGTACACCAGTTTGAACAGCGGGTGGATGTAGCGCACGCTGTCGAGCAACTCGACGGTTGCGTTGCGCGCCTGCAGCGCGCTCTTCAACGCCTCGGCCGCGCGCCGATGGCCGGCGCCGGTCGACGCATGCAAGAGCAACAGGCGCGCCGGGGGGTACTCGTTTCTTTTCAGGTCGTGCGGGTCGTCGTCGATCAACGCGCGGATTGCCAATCGAGCACAAGTCGCGTCCAGCGCTTGTCAATCACCGTTTGAGTCGCGGCGAAGATGGGCGCGTTTTCAACGGGGTAGACTCGCACCTGGAGCGCTTCCGCCAGCGGCCGGCGCGCAGCAGCCCAGGCGACAACTTGCGCGATCAAACGCCGGGCCAGCGCAGCGGAATCGGCGGAGCCGAAACTGCGCACAGACAGTTTAGAAGAATCATCAGGCGTGCGCATCAGTACGCAGATATTTGCGCCGTCGAGCAAGCCGATCGTGCTGCTGAACTTCTTCAGCGCCGCCACGCTGAATAGTTCGGGCACGATCCCGTGCTCGGCTGCCGCATCGACCGCTTCCAACCAACAAAAGCCCGGCTCGTGCAGCGCCAGCCATAGGCTCAACCCGCCCCATAACTCTTGACCCGAGTTGATCTGCACCGATGTCGGCTGGTCGCGATAGTCACCCCTGATCGACTGGTAGAGTCCGCCGGCATCAACCAGACCGGAGTGATCGACGATCACGGCGAGGCCAGGCTCGGAGCCAAGTGCGACGCGGATATCGGGCGCGGCAAACACGCCGCGCAGCATCATAAAGCCGCACCCAACAATCGATCGGCTCACCAGCTGGTCGTCGGCGCGCTCGAACGCAACCGAGGCTTGCACACCGCCTTTGATCGATAAGGGCAGTACCAGCCGTCCGCCGGGTTTCAACTGTTCCGGCCAGGCGGGCAGAATGTCCCATGCGCCAACGGTGAGAATGATTCGGTCGTAGGGCGCTGCAGCGGCGTAGCCCAGACCGCCCTCGCCGCACACCACCTGCACGCGATCGAAGCCCGCCGCCGCCAAGTGCTCGCGCGCAGCCACCGCGATGTCCTCGTCAATATCGACCGTAACGATTTGGCCGGCCTCGCCCACCAGGTGAGCCATCAGCGCGGCATTGTAGCCCGTGCCCGCGCCGATCTCCAACACCCGCTGGCCCGGCTGCAACGCCAGCTGCTCCAGCATGATCGCCATGATCGCCGGCTGCGAAGAGGAGCTGACCGCTTCCCCGTTCAGGTGCTTGGTGGGAATCGACTGATCGCGATACGCTTCCTCTAACGGCACGCCCGGCACAAACAGATGGCGCGGGACGGCGCGGAAAGCGGCCTCGACCTGCGGCGTGCGAAAGAGACCCTCGCTTCTCAGTTGATCGACCAGCGCTTCACGCCATACCGCCGCATCTTCACTCACCACTCACCCCTTGCCAATAATTAGTGATCAGTTGTCACTGTTCACTTCTCAATCGGCGTTTTGCTCACTTCCCAGATACATTCCGGCGCGCCCAGCGCACGGCAGGCTACCTCCGCGATTTGAAAATCTTTGCCGCCGGTGACGTAATGCCCGCCTTCGATCAGCGCCCCTTCGAACACGTGGCAGATCGGCCGATCGGCTTGCAAGCCCGCGCAGCTGGGACAATCGCGCGCCGCGTACACAAACTTGACCGGCGTCTCCTCGAAGCGCACCTGGATATCGTAATTAATCTCGCGGTAGAGCGTCTTGAACCCGTTGACGATCTGCTGGAAGCCCAGGCGCTGTTGGGTGGCCGTGGGCAGCAGCTTCAACGCCAATGACGCCATGCCGAACAACCGATCCTGATCCTCGATGGAATACCTGGCCGAAGCCCGCCCGATGCGCACCGCAAAGCCCTTCGCCGCGCGCCCGTAAAAATCGGCGATAGCTTTGTTGAGCAGCGCATAATCGCGGTAGGTCAAATCGCTGAATTTCAAATCGCGCGAGGGATAATTGCCGATGAAACGTTCCAGCCCGGCGTTGCGCAGGACGATGTTCAAGCCCTTCTCGCCGGCCACTTCCTCGATCGCCTTCAGCGCGAAATACAGGTAACCGTCGGCCAGCGGGATATTGGCTACCGCGTCCTGCCCCGGCCTCAGCGTGATTTCCATCTTCAGTCCTCCCGATTATTCGTGTGCATTCGTGGATCCAATCTTTTCAGGGCGCGCGTCACCACGTCGCCGACCTCCAAGATGCTGCTCACGCAGTGATCCACCTCGGCGCAATCGGCGTGATCGACCAGGATCGTCGTCATGCCTAACGCCCCGGCCGGCAGCAAGTTGCGCGGATTGTCTTCGACCAGGATGCATTCACCGGCCTGCGCGCCGAGCAGATCGAGGCTACGCCGATAGGCCGCCGGATCGGGTTTGCAGATGAAATCGGTAGCGCGGATATCGACGATGCGCGCAAAGTGATGCGCGACGCCCAGCATTTCCAGCACGCGCCGGGCGTGTTCCTGAGTGGCATTGGTAAATATGGTTTTCGTCAGCGGGATGCGCCCCAGCATCGCCTCCAGATCGGCGTCCGCGCGAATATAAGCCGCCAGATCGCAATCGTGCACGAACGTCAGGTAGTCTTCGCGATCGACGCTCTCCTCCAGCATCAATCCGCGCAGCGCGGTGCCATACGTCGTGTAGTAGTGACGCCGTTTCAGTTGAGCGGTTTCAGGTGAAAAGCCCACCCGCTCGATCAGGTAGCGCGTGATCCGCGCGCCGATTTCTTGCATCAGCCCGGCGCTGCGTGGATAGAGCGTCTCGTCGAGATCAAATAGGATATATTTATACAAGGCGGCGCGTGCATTCGAAGGCGGCGTCGGTCTGACCGAAAGTGTACCGCGATAGAGCGCCGGGCGCAAACACCTTATCAACGCTCAGCCCGCGCCGCGCCGTGTGCTATAATGACGGCGAGGCGGGGGCCTCAAGCAATATCCTCAGTCGCCCGTCTTCATCCAGCCGAGGGGAATATGACTCTATGACCACATCGATTAACGAATCTTCAGCTCGCAAAATCCAAATGCCGCGGGTCGTGCCCGGCCCCTGGACGCTGGCCGCCCGGCAGCGTACGATCGACAAAGAATGCCAGCAGCACTTCGTGGATTACTTTGGCAAGGCCATGCACACCCGGCGTTGGTCGCCCTGGCACGATCTACCATTCGCCGAGATGAAAGAGCACGGCAGCCGGCTCAGTCCTGAAACGATCAATCTCATCGAAGGCTTTCTCGGCATCGAGGAGTACGTCGGCGATTATGTGCTGGACGGCCTGGAGATGTTTCGCAACAGTCGCACGCGCCGCAACTTGCAATTGCAGTGGGGTTCGGAAGAGCTCAAACACGGCGTCAGCTGGGAAATGGTGTTGCTGCATTCCGGCGCCCGCACCGAAGAGCAGATCGAAACCTATTGCCGGAGAGTTCAGGAACATCGCTGGTCGCACAAAAATCACGCCGGGGCGGACGACCCGCTAGGCGTGACGATTTACGCGATGGTCCAGGAGCGGGCAACCTTTTTCAACTATCAGGAAGTCAAAGCGCGCATTCGCCAAGAGTATGGCCTGCCTAAAAATCCGACGCCGGAAGAACGCGAGCGCGGCTACGAAGTCGGCGCAGCCGAAGCCTTCCGCGTCGTCGGCGTCGACGAAATCGCGCATCATGGCATCTTCCTCCAGATCGTGCTGACTCATCTGAAGTACCTGCCTGAGAAAACGCTCGACCTGATGGAGAAAGTGTTCAGAGGCTTCCAGATGCCGTCGCTGCGGTTGATCCCCAATGCGCGCGACTTCATTCGCGCGGTCGCCAAGACGCGGCTGCATACCGCCGAGCGCCACTTGAAGTTTATCCATAACCCGATTCTCAAATCGCTGGGGTTGGAAGATAACGAGGCGTTCAACCGGGCCGTGCAGGCGGTCAAGCTGTTGCCGGCTGGTCTGGGACCGGACCAGGTGAAGCTGGGACGCAACGGCGAATTCGTGATCGGGTACGCGTGAGAGCGCCGTCGCAACTCGATCTTATTCCAACACAATTTCCGGCTGCAAGGGTTTCTCTTGCAGCCGGTTGTTTTTGCCCAATACTGGCGGGGCTTGTGTGCCGGCCGATTCGTCACGAGCCGATCAAAACCCGCCGCAGCTCGCTCGCCACCTGCGCCGGATCGCCTACGATCCCGGCATCCGCCTGCTTGAAGATCGGCGCATCGGGATCGGGGTGTACGGCGACGACGAAACGCGCGTCCTGCATTCCGAAGAGGTGCTGCGTATCGCCGCGAATGCCGAGCGCGAGGTACAGATCAGGCGCGACGCGCGCGCCGGTGATACCGACCACCTGCGACTCGTCGATGTAGCCCTCGTCGAGCGCCTCGCGCGCGCCGGCGAACTCTGCGCCCAACACGCAGGCCAGCTGCCTCGCCGCTTCCACGTCGCCCACCTGCCGACCTACCGATACGATCCGTTTCGCTCGCTTCAATTGCGGCCGGGGCATTTCGAACTGAACCGCCTCTGCCTCTTCCAATTTCCAACCCCACTTCGCTGCGCTCCGGGGGCCGTGGTCGCCAACCTCTACTGCCACTCTTTCGGTCTCCCCCAACCTCGTCGCGTCCACATACGGCGGCCCGAAGCAATCGGGCAAGACCGTAGCGAACTGCGGAGCTGGGCCACGGCTGGCGACGACCTCGTAATACTCGCCGCCATACACCGCGCGCTGGCCGACAAACGCGCGCTCGAAATCATCTACGCGCAAGGCCATGCAGCGCGCGATCAGCCCGCCGCCGAAGCGCTGCGCCATACGCGAGGCCAACGCCTCGCCCAGCGGTGTCGCGCCGAACAACACGAACTCCGGCGCTTGCGCGACAAACAGATCGCTCAAGGCTTTCAAGTGCGAAGCGGCTCCAGCCGCTGATGCTCCCGTCGCCGATAGCGCCGGATGATCGAGGAGGTATACCCGATCGGCGCCCGCTTTGATTAGCTCATCCGACACATTGCGCAGATCGTTCCCCAGCACGGCTACTTTCACGTAGAAGCCCATCATATCCGCAGCCATCCGCGCGCCATAGGTCAGCTCCAACGTCAGCGGCGTAAGCGCGCCGTCCGCAAGTTCGGCCACCACCCAGATATCGTGCGGCGTTTCGGATACAGCTAGCTTTGCCATAATCGATCCTTGTCGCTTAGATCACGCGCTCGCGTTTGAGCAGCGTTGCCAGCTCGTCGGCATCTTTCACCCGCGCGCCCAGCTGTCGCTCCGGCGGGAAAGCGTCCTCTTTCTTCATCGTCATCGGGCGCAGCTCGCCAGCGCTCAAAGCCAAATCGGAAGCGCACCAGGCATCCACCGGCCATTTGCGATACGCATCCATCAAGCGCCAGCCGCTAGGATATTGTGAGAGGCAGCTCTGGTCGCCGACTTCTGAGACGGCTACGACCGCTGGTGCTTTTACCTCCACGCGGACGAACGCATCACCATACTTATGGACGATTTTCGCCACATCCCCATTCATCTGAATCGACGCGACGTCGGTCAGCGCCGGCAGATCGAGCGCCTCCGCCAGCCGAGGGGCCAGTTCACCCGAACCCGAATCGCGCGAGCGCGCACCGAGCAAGATCACATCCACTTCGCCGATCTTGCGAATCGCCGCCGCCAGCGCGCTCGCCGCCACCCACGCATCGGCTTGATCGAACGCCGCGTCCTTCAAGTGAATGGCGCGATCTGCGCCAAAAGCCATGGCTTCGCGCAGCGCATCGTCAACTCGATCCGGCCCAAGCGAGATGGCGATAATCTCCGGCGGCTCAGCCCCATTCGACGCAGCCGCGGCCGCCTTCACCTCTGCCGCAACCTGCAACGCCGCCCGGCTCGCCGGATCGAGCCTATACTCTTCACGGTTCACAAAGACCTTTTCCGCCTTACGATTCACCGTGATCCCGCGCGGATCGAGCACTTGCTTAACACAGGCAACTATTTTCATAGATCAACCTCTTCCCACACGCGTGAAACGTGAAGCGTGAAACGTGAGGTTTACGTTTCACGCTTCACGGTCTGATCCTCACCCCCACCTCGCGGAACAGCTGCTCGGCGATCAGGATGCGTTGGATTTCGTTCGTGCCCTCGAAGATTTCCGCGATACGCGCGTCGCGGAAGCCGCGTTCGATGTCGAAGTCGCGGCTGTAGCCCAGCGCGCCGTGAATTTGCACCGCGCGATCGACGCAGCGCGACCCGATCTCCGAGCCGAGCAGCTTGCACATGCCGGCTTCCTTGATGAACGGCTTGCCGTTGTCCACCAGCCAGGCCGTGCGATACACCAGCGAGCGCAGCGCCTCGATCTCGGCGGCCATATCGGCGATCATGAATTGAACGCTCTGCATTTGCGCGATCGAGCGCCCGAATTGCTCGCGCAGCTTGGCCCACTCCAGGCACGCCTGCAAGGCGGCCTGCGCGCCGCCCAGCGTCGCCGCGCCGAGCGATACCCGCCCGATGTCGAGCGTCTGCATGAACACGACAAAACCCAGCCCTACCTGACCCAACACGTTCTCCTGCGGCACCCGGAAGTTGTCGAACGAGATGGCCGAGGTCGGCGAGCCGTGCAGCCCCATTTTGTGTTCGTACTTGCCGGCGCTGAAACCGTCCCAGGCCGTCTCGACGACGAAGGCCGTGGCCCCGCCGCGCGCGCCGAGCGCCGGGTCGGTCACGGCCAGCACGCTCATCACGTCTGCGATCGGGCCGTTGGTGATCCACATTTTCGATCCGTCGAGCATGTACGAATTGCCCTCGCGGGTGGCGCGCAAACGGATCGAGGCCGCATCGGAACCGGCTTGCGGCTCGGTCAGCGCGAAGGCGGCAATCCTCTTGCCGGCGCACAAATCGGGCAGATATTTCTCCTTCAACTGTCGATTGCCGCTGAGATAAATCGCCATCGTGCCGATGCCGATGTGCGCGCCGATGATCGTCGCCACGCTGGTGTCGACCCGGCCGAGTTCCTCCATCAACACGCAGTAACCGATCTCACCGGCGCCCAGCCCGCCGTACTCGCGCGGGAACGGCACGCCGAGCAACCCGATCTCCGCCGCCTTCTTGATCACCTCCAGCGGCGGCTGGCTGGCGCGATCGGCCCGCTTCACGATCGGCCTGATCGCTTCTTCGGCGAACTCGCGCACCAGCCGGCGCAACGCTTTGTGCTCACGCGATAGTTCAAAGTCCATCGTCCGCTTCTTTCTCGGTTTCCCGACCTCAGAATGCGCCGGGTCTGAAGCCGTACAGGAACAAGACCAATAGCGTCACACCGGCCGATAGCAGCGCGCCCGCGAGCGTCTGCGCCAGCGTATGGCCCCTGGCCTTGACGCGCGCCCACATCGTCAATGGGATCAGCGCGAGCAGCGGAACGGCGATCAGCCCGTAGAGATAAATCATGGCGCTCACCGGGCCGGCCACGCCGGCGGCGTGCCCGCTGGCCTTGAAGAACAGGTTGACGGCGATTAACGCCAGTACGACGACGACATACGTCAGTGCGATCGCTTCGAAGATCGCGGGCGCCTGGACCAGGTTCAACACGACGAAGCCAATCGGATAGCTGACGGCCATGAACACAAAACTCATCGCGCGCTGGCGGCGTTCGGTCGAGGCCCACGGTTCGTTGCGGCGCGGAATGTAGAACAACAGGCTGAGCGCCGGGATGACCGTCAAGAACACCAGCGACACGCCCCATCCGATCAGCCGCTGCGGCACATCCGGTCGCAAGCTGAACAGCAGCAGCGTGATCGCCGCGCCGGCCACGAACGGCGCGTTCACAATTTGCGAGATCGCCAGTCCGACGATTCGACGGGTGCGTTCGATTGTTTGCGTCATGGCGTAATCTGAACTCCGGTATTCTCGAAAACGCTCTGCGCCAACACGACGCGCTGCACCTGGCCCGTCCCGCCCAGCAGATCCAGCGCCCGTGCATCGCGGTACACGCGTGAGATGGTGTACTCATCGCTGAAGCCATAACCGCCATGAACCTGCAACATGCGATTCGCCACGTCACGCGCCACGCGCGCGCCGATCAATTTGGCCGTCGCCGCCGCATCGCGCTGATCCGGTCCCCGATCGGCCAGCCAGGCCGCATGCAGCACCAGCCAGCGCAACGCCTCGATCTCGGCCGCCGAATCGGCGAAATAGTTGCCGATCGCCTGCTTGGTCGCGATCGGCGCGCCGAACTGTTTGCGCTCGACGGCGAACTTCTTGCCCAGCTCCAACGCGCCCTCGGCGCAGCCTAACGCCGCCGCACCGAGCGCCAGCCGCATGCGGTTGACCGCGTGCAGCCCGATCGACAGCCCTTGCCCTTCTTCGCCTAACCGATCGGCTTCGGGCACGCGCGCGCCGTCAAAGTAGAACGTGTTCACCGGCAGGCCGCGCAACCCCAGCGTCGGCTCGCGGTGCCCCAGCTTCACGCCCGGCGCTTTCGGATCGACCACGAATGCCGATAAACCTGTGCCGTTCGCGTGGGGGTTCGTCGCCGCAATCACCAGCAGCAAGCCGGCGCTCGCGCCGTTGCCGACCCACGTCTTCACGCCGTTCAGGACGTAGCTCGCGCCAGCCTTCACCGCATGAGTCGAAATACCGGATGGATCGGAACCGGCATCCGGTTCGGTCATGGCAAATGCGCCGATGGTCTCGCCCGAGGCCAGCGACGGCAGCCAGCGTTCCTTTTGCGCCTCCGTCGCGTGATCCAGGAGCGTCTCGCTCACCAGGCTGGTGTGCATGCCGATGATCATCGCCGTGGACAGGCACTCGCGGGCGATGGCTTCGATAAGCAGTGTGTACGAAACATGATCGAGGCCCGCGCCGCCATACGCTTCGGGGATCGGCGCGCCCAGGAAGCCTTGTGCGGCGGCCGTGCGCAGCAGATCGAGCGGCGGCGCTTCGGCCTGATCGGTGTGCGCCGCGATCTTCGCCACTTCCTTGCGCGCGAAATCGTTGAACAGATCACGGAACATCTGTTGCTCTTCGCTCAGCGAGAAATCCATCGCGAACTCCCTTAACACAATAGACGAAGGGCGAGCGACCAACGACGAATGCTTCCATCCCTCGTCTTTCGTCATCGGTCCTTGAACTGCGGCGGTCGCTTTTCCAAAAATGCGCCGACGCCTTCGCGAACGTCCTCGCTCGCGGCAAGTTGAGCGAACTGCTTCCGTTCCTGCATCAGCCCTGCTGGCAGATCGGCGTCTAGCCCGGCGCCAATCGCCGCCAGCGCCGCCGACACGGCCACCGCGCTCTTGCTCGCGATTTTCGCCGCCAGCCCCTTGGCCTGCCGGATCACCTGGTCGCCCGGCACGATCAGGTTGACCAGCCGCAACTGCATAGCCTGCTGCGCCGTGATCGGATCGCCGGTGAGGATCAGCTCAGTCGCCTTGCTCGGTCCGACGATGCGCGCCAGCCGCTGCGTGCCGCCCCAACCGGGGATGATGCCGAGGTTGATTTCGGGCTGGCCGAGCCGGGCGCGATCGCCGGCGATGCGGATGTGGCACGCCAGCGCCAGTTCCAGCCCGCCGCCGAGACACACGCCGTTGATCGCGGCGATGACCGGCTTGCGCGCCTGCTCGATCTGGTTGAACAAATCCTGCCCCGCTTGGGAAGCGGCTTCCAGCTGAACAACGGCATCCTCCGCTGTCACGATGGCGTTGATCTCGCCGATATCGGCCCCGGCGACAAACACCAGATGCCCACCGCCGGTGATCACGATCACCTTCACTTCGGGATTCGCCAACAGCTCATCCAGCGCCGCGTTCAGTTCTCGTAACGTTTGCCCGTTCAGCGCATTGACCGGCGGGTGATCGATCACCAGCGTCGCCACGCGCTCCTCGATCGAATATCGAATGAAGTCAGCCATAATACTCCTGGTTAGAGATTGAAGGTTGGAGAATCATCGCTCGTCACACGTATTCCAGGAATCCGGCCCTGGCCTTCTGCCCTATCCGACCCTCTTCGATCAGCGCATACAGCTTGTGCGCGGGATGAAAGCGCTTGCCATACTTCTGCTCGAACTCCTCCAGCCCGGCGACCAGCGTATCGATTCCGATCTTGTCGGCCAACGCCAGCGGCCCCATGCGCGCGCCTTTGACCCTCATGCCGGTTCCTGCGATCAGCGCCATATCGATGTCGCGCACGTCGGCGATGTCTTCTTCGACCGCGCGGGCGGCTTCGTTGAGCATCGGGTACATCAGCCGTTCCGGGCTGAACGCGCTCAACGGTTGGCCGCCGCTGATCTCGGCGATCATTTGCTTCACCGGTTCATCGGTTGCCTCACCGTAACCGTAGAAACCCGCGCCGCTCTTCTCCCCCAGCCGCCCGATCTTGACCAGCTTCTCAAATAGAATCGCGCCCTGCATGCGCTCGCCGTACTGGGCGGTCAGATATTGTCCGACCTCGTAGCACACGTCCAGGCCGAGGAAGTCCATGAGCGTGAACGGCCCCATCGGCCAGCCGTACTCGACCATCGCGCTATCGATCGCCGGCGCCGGCGCCGTGCCTTCCTGCAAGGCCAGCGTCGCTTCGTTGAGATACGGCATCAACAAGCGGTTGACCAGGAAACCGGGGCACTCCTTGACGACGACGGGAATCTTGCGCAGCGATTCGGTGAACGCGACGACATCCTGCACGGTCTCGTCGTCCGTCGCTTCGCCGCGAATGATCTCGACCAGCTTCATCACGTGCGCCGGGTTGAAGAAGTGCAGGCCGATCATCTTGTGCGGCCGCCGCGTCGCCCGGCCCATTTCGGTGATCGACAGCGCCGAGGTGTTGCTGGCGAAGATCGCGCCTTCCGGGCAAATCGCATCGAGCTCAGCGAAGACTTTCTGTTTCAGCCCCATGCGCTCCGGCACGGCCTCGATCACGAGATCGACGTCGCCAAATTCGGCGTAGTCGAGCGCGGGCGTGACGAGCGCCAGCTTTGAATCCAGTTCGCTCGCGCTCATCTTGCCCTTGCCGACGCGGCTCTGATAAATCTTGCGGATGTGCGCCAGGCCCTTATCCAGCAGCGCCGGATCGACATCTTTCAGGACTACCGGCAGGCCGGAATACGAAATGACCTGCGCGATGCCCGCGCCCATCGCGCCGGCCCCGACGACGGCCGCTTTGAAAATGTACATGGTCTGCTCCTTGAAAGCTCACAGCCCACTGTTCACTGTTCACTGTTCACTGTTCACTGTTCACTGTTCACTGTTCACTGTTCACTGTTCACTGATTACTGATAACTGATCACCGGGCAGTAAACAGTTAGCAGTGATCAGTTGTCGTGTTGCGCTTCATCGCCGAACACGAACAACTCGCCGATCGAGCGGCGCTCGTAGTTGCAGCGAATTGCCTCCCCGAAGACCCAGGCGACGGAAAGAATGTGCAAGTTGGATGGCCGTTTCTCCGGCGGCAGGTAGACGGTGTCGGTCGTAACGATGTCCGTGATCTGCGGCACTGCCGCCAGCTTTTCCAGCGCGCGGCCCACGAATACGCCGTGCGTGCACACCGCCCAAATTTCTTCGACCCCGTGCTCGACTAGCAACTCGCTCAACTCGATCACCGAACTGCCGGTGGCGATTTCGTCGTCGTAGATCAGCGCCTTGCGGTGACCCTTCACCTGATGCCCGATCAGCCCGCTGATCGCCACCTTGGTATCGGAGAGCCGCTCTTTATTGCCGGCCGCAACCGGCAACCCCAACCCGTGCGCGAAGCGCGCCGCCGACTTCATGTGCCCCACGTCCGGCGCGACGACGATCGTGCTGGACAGGTCGCGCGTGCGAAAATACTCGTCGAAGACCGGGCGCGGCGTGAGGGGATCGGTCGGCACGCCGAAGAAGCCATGCACCTGCGGCGAGTGCAACATCATGCTCATCACGTGCGTCGCGCCGGCCGTCTGCAGCAGATCGGCCACCAGCCGCGCCGTGATCGAGATGCGCGGGGCATCCTTCTTGTCGGATCGGGCGAAGGAATAATACGGGATCAGCGCGTGGATTTCTTTGGCGGCGGCGCTGCGCGCGATGTCCAGCATCATCAACAGTTCGACCAGATGATCATTCACCGGCGGCGCGAGCGACTGCACGAGAAACACGGAACGCGAACGCATGCTGGCCATCAACTGGATGTAGAGATTATCGTTGCTGAAACGGGTGATGCGCGTTTCTTCCAACGACACGCCCAGGTAGTCGGCGATATCGGCCGCCAGCTGCGGGTTGGAACTGCCGCTGAAGAATCGGACTTCGTTGGGGTCTACACCGCTCATACTGCACCGCCTATCGCCTATCGCCTATTGCAGAGGGCAGATAGCTGACGCTGATTCACCGATTCATCTATCCGTTTTCATCCGCTTATCCGTTGCCAAGTCCGTTGCCCCCATTCGTCCGCTCGATGATCAAGGCCGAACCCTGCCCGCCGGCTGCGCACAGCGTCGCCAGACCGAAGTGCGCGCCCCGCCGCTTCAGCTCGTGCGCCAACGTCACCGTGATGCGGCAGCCGCTCGACCCCACCGGATGGCCCAACGCGATCGCGCCGCCGTTGACGTTGACCTTGCTCCAATCCCAGCCGTCGTTGACCAGCGCGCGACCCACCGCCAACACCTGCGCCGCGAAAGCCTCGTTGATCTCGATCAGGTCCATATCTTTCAGTGTCAGATCGGCTTTCTTCAACGCCTTGGGCACGGCATGCGCCGGCGCGATACCCATGCGGTGCGGCTCGACCCCGGCGTAGCCGTACGCCACGATGCGGGCCATGGGCGCAAATCCCAGTTCGCGCGCCTTCTCCGCCGACATGATCAGCATCGCACTCGCTCCATCGCTGATGCCGCAGGCGTTGGCCGGCGTGACCGAGCCGCCTTCCTTGAACACGGTCGGGTACAGCGCCGCCTTCTGAACGCTGAGCGCGGGATTGATCGTCTCATCCTGCGTGATCTGTTCGCGCGCGACTTCCTGACCGGCGACCCGCTTCACCACCTCGACCGGCACGATCTCGTCCTTGAACTTGCCCGTGCGCGTCGCCATGAACGCTTTCTTATGCGATTGCACGGCGTACTCATCCTGTTCCTGGCGCGTCAACTCGAACTCGTCGACGAGGTTCTCGGCGGTGCGGCCCATCAGCTGGCCGCAGATCGGATCGGTCAGGCCCTCCCACAGCGCATCGGTCAACTGCGCGTGGCGAATCTTCAAGCCCCAGCGCGCGCCCTTGAGGATGTACGGGATGTTGCTCATCGACTCGACGCCGCCGACCAGGTAGCTGGCGCCATCGCCGATGACGATGTTCTTGTAGGCATTCACGATCGCGTCCATCCCGCTGTCGCAGTTGCGCGCGACGGTGTACCCCGGCACTTCTTTCGGGATGCCCGCCATCAGCGCGGCCACGCGCGCGATGTTGGGCGCTTCCGAGGGCTGGGCGATGCACCCGAAGATCACTTCGTCGATCGCGGCTGGATCAATCTGCGTCCGATCGAGGATGCCTTTGATGACCGTTTGCGCCAGCACCGGCGCGGTGACATCGCGCAGCGCGCCGCCGTGATTGCCGACCGGCGTGCGCACGGCATCGACGATGACGACATCTTTCATAGCGGTTCTCCTGCTGTCTGGATACATGACGAATTCGTCGTTCGTCACCTGCCCCCCGAAGCGTAGCGCAGGGGGTTCGTCCTCCGTCTTTCGTCAGTTCACAGCGACCACTCGCGCAAGATGCGCTCGGTCTCCTCGCGATGGCCGGTCTCGTCCGCGATGATATTCTCAAGTTGCACTTGCAACCCCTTGTCGCCAAACGCCTCGGCCTCGCGCGCGCGCTGGGTGTAATCCTGCACCGCTTTCTGCTCGGCCTGCAACACCGCTTCCAGCATCGCGTGGTTGCCGTGCGCCATCGGCACCGGGCGCGGCTGCGTCACCGGCTCGCCGCCCAGCGCGACAACCTTGTTCGCTAAAAACTGCGCGTGGCCCTGCTCGTCCGGCACCTCGGCCATGAAAAACTGAACGAGTTGGGGCCGGAACGGGCCGCTGGCTTTGGCCGCGTAGGTGAGATACTGAATGATCGCACCCAGCTCACCGGCCAAATCCTCATTCAACCGATCGATCAGATGCTGCTTGTCCATGCTTTCTCCTTTCATCAGACAGCGATTCGATATTCATCCGGCAATGGAACCGGACGCAATGTCTCCAGCGAGACGAATACGCCGATCTGCTTGGCGCGGGCCGTCACCTGCCCGCTGGCCCGACTCGCGAATTCGGCGCCCAATACAAACTTCGCCCGACCGGTCTTCTCCATCCACATGCGCGCATCGACCACGTCGGCATAGCGCACGGGGGCGAGGTAATCGATCTCAGTGCGCACGAGTGTGGGAGCGAGTCCGCGGTGGAGCAGATCGCCCAACGGCAATGCCTGCTCGGCAAACAGATTGCGCAGGTCTTCCAACCAGCGGATGTAAACGATGTTGCTCACCACACCCGCGAAATCGATCTCGTACGTCATCACTTTGAAGGAATGTCGAATCTCTCTCGGGGTCGTCATCTGGAGATGACTCCTACAGCTGACTCCTACAACTGACTCCTACAACTGACTCCTACAGTTGTTGATTCGTTTACACTTGCGCCGCGCTGCGTGCAACGCCAGGGTTGCCTATGCGTTGCCTATCTCTCGACACTCATACCCTTCAGCAGCGTCTCGGTCATCGCCACATACAACGATTCGAGGTCCGAGGCGACGATCTCGCGTCGCAGCGGGTGATTCAACAGCACCAGCACGCCGTTAAGCCCGGCCCAGAGCAGGCTGGCGCCCTGGCGCGTGTCGCCGGCACGCAGCGTATTCTCAGCACGCCCCTGCTCCACCGCGCGCACCAGCCACTCCAGGCCGCGCAAGCTGCGGGTGAGGACCTGGCTATACAGATCGGGCGCGATGGCTTCCTGAAAGCGGCCTCGGTCAAACGCCGACATGAGTTGAAAATGCGCGGGATAGGTCTGGTAGAACTTCAGGTAGGCCGTCGCCAAACGGCGGATGCGATCGGGCGCGGAGATCGATTCGGCCGGGGCAAACGCGGTTTCGAGATCGCCCACCAGCCGTTCCAATCCTTCCAAAAGCAAATGAGCCAGGATGGTCTCCTTCGTATTGAAATACAAGTAGACCGTGCCCTTGCTCACTTCAGCCTGTTCGGCCACTTCGTCGACGGTGGCGTGGTGGATACCCCGCTCGAAGAACACCTCGCGCGCCGCCTGCAAAATGACCTCGCGGCGCTGCGCCTTCTCACGCTCGCGCCGAGAGGCCGTGACCTCTGAACGACCGTTCTTCGCCCGCTTCAACACCATGCCCACCCCGGTATCGAACTTGCGGTCAATTGCTGACTGTCAGTCAGTATAGAGAGGTTTTCGGTGTGTGTCAAGCGTTTCATGGTAAAATCCGCGCATGCCTATCCAAATTCTATCGCCAGAGCTCGCCTCGCAAATCGCCGCCGGTGAGGTTGTCGAGCGGCCGGCCTCGGTGGTGAAGGAATTGGTCGAAAACGCGATCGATGCCGGGGCGACCGACATCCGGATCGAGACGCACGAAGGCGGTCGGCGGCTGATCCGTATCTCCGACGACGGCGCGGGCATCCCCGCCGACGAAATTCAGCTGGCCTTCACCCGGCACGCGACGAGCAAGCTGTCGAGCGCGGAGGAGTTAGCGCGCATCCAGACGCTGGGCTTTCGCGGCGAGGCGCTCGCCTCGATCGCATCGGTGGCGCAGGTGACCTGCATCTCGCGCGCAAAAAATGAAACGGTTGGGGCGCGCATTCGGATCGAGGGCGGCACGCTGATTGATCATACTCAAGTTGGCGCACCGGCGGGCAGCGTCATCACCGTCGAGAACCTGTTCCACACCGTCCCGGCTCGACTGAAGTTTCTCAAGTCCGACACGACCGAGCGCCGCCACATCGATGCGTTCGTCACGCGGTACGCACTGGCGTACCCGGCGATCCGCTTCCACCTGGCGCACGATGGCCGGGCTTCGTTCCAGACCACCGGCAGCGGCTCGCCGAAAGATGTGCTCGTCGCAGTGTACGGCGTGGAAGTCGCGGAGCAGATGATCGCCCTCTCCCCCCAACCCCCTCTCCCCGAGGGAGAGGGGCAAGGGGTGAGGGTCACTGGCTTTATCAGCGCCCCGACCCTCTCGCGATCCAATCGCAACGATCTGACGATCTTCGTCAACGGGCGATGGGTGCAGGATCGCGGTCTGAGCGCGGCGATCATTCAGGCGTATCACACGCTGCTGATGGTTGGGCGATTCCCGCTGTGTATTGTGCGCGTCGATCTGCCGCCGGAAGAGGTCGATGTGAACGTGCATCCGGCCAAGACCGAGGTGCGCTTCCGCGATAACGATGCCGTGTTCCGCGCCGTGCAGCGTCTCGTCCGGCGCACGCTGGTCGATCGCGCGCCGATCCCGACGGTGACCACGCGCCCCGAAGCGCCCTGGCAACCGATCGTCGATCAGCACGAGATGCCGTTCCCTCGATCCGCGCCCTCGATCCCCGATCAACCCATTACTCAACCACCTGTCTACCTGTCTACTTCCCAGCCGACCCCACCCCCGCCCAACTACCAATCTACCAACCTCCCCCTCCTGCGGGTCATCGGTCAAATCGGCGCGACGTACATCATCACCGAGGGACCCGACGGCATGTACCTGGTCGATCAGCACGCGGCGCACGAGCGCGTGTTGTTCGAGAAGTTCATCGCCGATAAAGCGGGTCAGCAGGTTGCCGTCCAACATTTGCTCGATCCGCTGACGGTCGAGTTCACGCCGGAGGACAGCGCGCTGATCGAAGAGAACCGCGATACGCTGGCGGCGATCGGCTTGAGCCTGGAGCCGTTCGGCGGGAGCACGTGGCTGGTGCGGAGTGTGCCCGCGCTGCTGGCGAACGACGACATTCGCGCCGCATTGGCCGATCTCATCGCCGACCTGCTCGCGGGCGAAGTGCCTTTCGCCGCCGACGAAGAGGCCAAGTTGATTACGCGCGTGTGCAAGCGCGCGGCGATCAAGGCCGGGCAGGTGCTCTCGCACCACGAGATGCAGGAGCTGATTCGCCAACTCGAAGCCTGCCGCTCGCCCCGCACCTGCCCGCACGGCCGCCCGACGATGATCCACCTCAGCGCGGACCAACTGGCGAAGGAGTTCGGACGAAGGTAGAAACCCGGTTTCTCGAAGGCCCCCAAGCGCGGCGTAGGGTGAGAAACCGGGTTTCTCTTACGCACGAGGCGGGCGAAAGTAGTTGCAGCCCAATAGCCCTATTGCCACGTATCTTCAATCCGTGTTATGCTGGCGCCAGCCCTGATGCTCGCTGACCGCGTCCGCGCGGACGCGGTCAGCGAGCACAAGCGCAACGCTCTTCCTCAGATTTCAAGGAGGTGAGCAACCGCTGCAGCGGATAGGCAACGAATAAACGAATACGACCCGCGCACGGGCCTGCCCAGCCAGGATTCGTTTATTAGACTTGTGGCGCAATTGAGGGAGCATTTCAATTTCGGGGCGACTTGTACGCCGTCTGCCAGGTCTGATCGAAGCGGCGGCTCATGATAGCCGCTCGAATGGGTATCAGCCTCTGGAGACTGGGGCGGCTCCAGCGCATGCCTGCGCCATTGAAGCGTG
>DATDPU010000179.1:0-25553 GCA_035292585.1 Anaerolineae bacterium
TTAACTCTTCCGCCCACCTTGGAGCGTGACGCCACATTGCTATGCCTTCACAGGCTTCTAGCCCGATTCTGGCTGCCGAGAAAGTTCCAGTTTTCAGTGCCAGAGAACGAGTTGGCGCGTGGTTGCACAAAAGTTACGCTAGAGCTATCGCCAGAGTCACTTTTCTTCAGTACATCGCTCAACGCCCCGATCGAGTCGATCGGGGCGTTTTTTTGCCTTCTACCCGCGCCAGACTTATAATCGGCGCATCCCTTCCCGAGAGACAGCCATGCCAGCCGATCCGATCGAAATCGTCGAAGTCGTCACGCCGCAGCAACGCACGGAGTTCATTCACTTCCAGTGGGTACCTTACCAGGGCAACCCCTACTGGGTGCCGCCGTTGATCAGCGAGCGCCAGGTGTTCCTGGACAAAACCCAACACCCGTTCCACCAGCACAGCGAAGTGGCGCTATTCATGGCGCAGCGCGGCGGGCAGACCGTTGGCACGATCGCGGCCATCCTCAACAATCGCCACAACCAGGTCCACAACGAGAACCTCGGCTTCTTCGGGCTGTTCGAGTGCATCGAGGATTACGCCGTGGCCGAGCGGCTGCTGGCGACCGCGCGCGACTGGGTGAAGGCGCGCGGCAAGACGGCGATCCGTGGGCCGGCCAACTTCTCGGTCAACGAGGAAGTGGGGTTGCTCGTCGACCCGTTCGATAAGCCGCCCTGCGCCCTGATGACCTACAACCCGCCTTACTATAAAGACTTCATCGAGCGCTTCGGGTTCGTCAAGGCAATGGACATGCACGCGCTGTTCATCGACGTGGGCCTGCTGAAAGATGCCGAAAAAGCGATGGACCCGCGCCTGGTGCGCCTGACCAAGAAACTCCAGCAGCGCAACCGAATTACGATCCGGCGCGTCGACTTGAAGAACTTCGATCGAGAGGTCGAGATCATCAAGTCGCTATATGAACAGGCCTGGGAGAAGAACTGGGGCGCTATTCCGATGACGGACGCCGAGATCGACTACCTGGGCCACAACCTCCGGCAGTTCGTCGATCCCGACCTGGTGCTCATCGCCGAAACCGGCGGCGAGCCGGTGGGGCTGGCGTTGTGCCTGCCCGACCTGAATATCCCGCTGCGCAAAGCTTACCCTAACCCGCGCACGCCGGAGTGGTGGACGCTGCTCAAACTGGTCTACCACTGGAAAGTGCGCAAGGAGATCGACACGTTGCGGGTGGTGCTGCTGGGCGTGCTGGAGAAATATCGGCTGCAAGGCATCGAGGCAATGCTGTACTTCGAGGTTGCGAAATACGCGCTGCCCAAAGGGATTCACAAAGCCGAGTGCGGTTGGGTGTTAGAGACGAACGATCTCATGCGGCGGGGCATCGAAGGCGTGGGCGGTCGGGTGTATAAGACGTATCGGATGTACGATCTCCAACTGTGAGCCAGAACAGAAACCGGGTCTCTGTGAGAGACCCGGTTTCTGGGTTCGGCGAAGGTCTTAGCGTAGCACCCCGGAGCGCAGTGTAGTGGGCCCGACCGAGCCGGATTAGACCTCGGTCAGGAGACCTTCGGCTACCTCAGTCTCTGTGAGACCCGGTTTCTCTATCTGCTTACGCCCAAAACCGCCACCACTTGGGAGAGGGCTGACGCCAGCGCGCCAGGAGCTGCTGCGCCTTGACCCGGTGGGGATGATCGGTTTGCTCAAAGATTGCCAGCGCCACTTCCATGCGGGCGATGGCCTGCGCGTGCTCACCCAATTCATCCAGCGCCAGGCTGAAGTTCCACAACGCCATGCCCACCTTCGGCCTGTCGCCGATCTTCTCAAAGGCAGCCAGCGCCTGCTCACAATACTCGACGGCGCGCTGGGGCTCACCGACCGAATAGTATGCGGCGCCCAAATTGCCGAGCAGCTCGGCTTCACCGTGCTCATCGGCTACTTTGCGGGCGATCGGCAACGCTTCCTCGTACAACTTCACCGCGCGCTGCATCTCGTTCAACGCCGTGCAGGCATTGCCGAGATTGCTCAACGCGCGGCTCTCTTCGCGTCGATCGCCGATCCGGCGAGCGATAGCTAAAGCCCGTTTATGGCGATCGACGGCGAGGCGGGGTCGATCCAATGCCCAGTAGATGGCGCCCAGGCTATTCAGCGCGCTCGCCTCACTCCGGCGGTCGCCGCTGGCATGGGCAATGTTCAACACTCGCTCATAACACTCGATTGCACGCTCCGGTTCACCCAGCGCCCAGTAATCCGTCCCCAGGCGCTCCAGCGCTTGGCGTTCGGCTTGGCGCTCGCCGGTCTGGTGGGCGCTGACCACAGCTTGTTCACGCTCGGCGATCACTCGGCGCAGCTCATCCAGATTCAAGTGAGTCCGGTAAAAGTTGCTCTCATCCTTAAAGCCCGTACGGGTGCTAACGAAAGTTACCATTCTAAATCTGCATCCTTCTAGCTGGAGCGGCAGTAAACAGCTCACCACTTCGACTATAAGACACCAGGGTTTCATCGGCGGTCTCAATCCGGTATGACTTGCTAACCCGTTTCAGCCTATCCGATTCAACGCTGCCTGAAGATTAACGCGATTAAAGTATAACCGACGTTGGGTGTAAGGTGAGTTCGTGTTTGGTTTGGGTTGTCCTGAGATGAATTGCATCAAATAGGGTGGTCTGGCGTAAAGCGCAACGCTCTCTATATCCAACAGTTGTCAAGCGTATCAGGCTCAAGCGCAGTGACTAACCCGCTTACTACCTTCCACCGGCTGCCGGCCATTGCGGCGGCGCAGGTTCGTGCGGCTGGGCCTGGGTCGCAGCAACCGGCTGGCGTCTATGCGGGTCACGGATCAGCAGCGCCATCATCAGCGCGCCCAGCCACAACACGGCCGTGTTGACATAGAACGGCGTGCTCGGCGCGACTCGTTCATACAGTTGACCCCCGATGAGCGGGCCAAGCACTTGGCCCATACTGAGTGCAAAAGTGTACACGCCGAAGGCTGTCCCCCGACGCCCACCGCTGATATCGGCCACAAGCGCCTGTTCGGCCGGCGTGGCAGCCGAAAAGCCGACGGCCTCGCCCATCCACAGCGCGATCAGCGGCAGCATCGCCCATAGCCCGATGAGCGGCACCAGCCCGGATAGACTGGGCAATAACAGGCTCGACGCGCCGCTGACAATCAGGCCAATGGCAATCGGAAGTTTGCGCCCGACCTTATCCGCCAGCTTGCCCAGCCGTGACTGGAGAAAGCCGAAGATCAGCGCTGAGGGCAGGTAGGCCAGCGCAATGATCAGCACGTTTTGTGTGAAGTGGTCTTGGATGTAGGTGGGCAGAATGGGTTCAAGGCCGCGCAGCGCGGTAGAGGTGGCCAGCACGATACCGGCCAGGATGAATAGCTGCTGGGAGATGGCCGAGCCGTTGCCCTTCACCAGCGCATAAGGTGTGTACGTCTCGGGCAGGTTGCGATACGCCCGCCATAAGGCGATGCCGTTCAGCACGGCATAGCCGATGAAGGCTAGCGTCCAGCCGATGGGGTCGATCTGCAGCGCGAAGCTGAAAGGATTGAAGCCGAGCCGGACAAAAAAGGGCACGGCGACCAGTATCCCGTACAGGCCGCCGCGCGCCAGCATCTCTTCGACGGCGCCGAACATATTGCCGCGCCCGCCGCGCACAGCCAGATCAGCCGTCATCGCGTAGGCCGATAGCCAGATCATTCCGGCGGCGATGCCCTGCAACACACGTCCCCAAAACAACCAATCGAATGAGCTGCCGATGGCAAAGAACAGGCTGGAGAAGAGCTGTACGGTCAACCCGGCCAGGAAGAAACGCCGCCGCCCGTAGCGATCCATTGCCCAACCCGAGACCGGGCGCATAATCACCGTCATCAGCGCGTAAATACTGAACAGTTCGCCAATCTGCACCGCGTTGAGTCCCAGCGCCTGCTTTCCAAAGATCGGGATGGCGAACGTTAACATGCCGATGGGGAACGAAGAGAAGAATAGCGCGCGCCGCATCACGTTGAGTGAGCGCGTGACCTGAAGGTCGGGGGGTGCGAGCATGTCCTCTCCTGAATGCTCCTCGATCGCGGTAACGCGGGGATAGACTCCTTCCCCGCGCGGGGGGATTATAGCATGGCGACAAAGTATCGCAATTCGACAAGCGGACAAACGTTCTACGCTGGCGCGAAACTGGCCGAAGGTCTTAGCGCAGCGCCCCGGAGCGTAGGGGCAGGCAGAGTTACGTCGCTTGCGCGATAGCCTCGCCGTAGCTTAACAGCGCGTCGACCATGCCGGCATCCGACGACTCGGCATACACCCGTAGCACCGGCTCGGTGCCGCTGGGCCGGATCAACAACCACGAGTCATCCGCCAGCAAATACTTCACCCCGTCAAGGTCGCTGACCAGGCGCACTCCCGTTCCAGCGATCGAGGCGGGCGCGCTAGACGCCAGCTTCGCCGCCATGTCTTTCTTGGATACCGGGCGTTTCAGGCGCAGATCGCGCCGCGCGTAGTGCGCCGGGCCGTAGGTCGCTTGCAAGTCAGTCACCAGATCGTGCAGCGTAGCGCCGCGCCAGGCGACGATCTCCGCCAGCAGCGCGCCGAACAGGATGCCGTCCCCCTCCGGGATGTGCCCTTTGATGCTGATCCCGCCCGACTCCTCGCCGCCGATCAGCACGTCTTCGCTCATCATCCGATCGGCGATGTAGTTGAAGCCAACCGGCGTTTCATGCACCGTCAGGTCGTATTTGCGGCAGATGCGATCGATCATCAAGGTCGTCGAAACAGTTTTGACCACGCTACCGCGCCAGCCGCGCTTCTCCACCAGATAGAGCAAGGCCAGCGCAAAGATGCGATGCGGGTCGATGAACGCGCCGTGCTCGTCGATCGCGCCGACACGATCGGCGTCACCGTCCGTCACCACCGCAAAGGCCGGGTTACCGGGCGAGGCGGCATTGGCGGCCGCCAACGCTTCCACCGTGACATCCAGGTTTTTGCGAATAGGCTCCGGGTGAACGCCGCCGAAGCCCGGATTCAAGTCGCTCCGAATCTCGATCGTCTCCCAGCCGGTCCCGGCCAGCCAGCGGGCCACGTAACCCCGGCCCGCGCCGTACATCGGGTCGATGACGAGGCGGCCGGGGCGGGCGGCAACGATCGCGCGATCGAGCAGCGTGTCGAGATGCGCCAGGTAGGGCTGTTCCGCATCGAAGCGCCGGATCAGCCCGCGCGAATGCGCCGCCTCAAAGTCCATCATGTTCAGCTCGTGCATCGACTCGGTATACGTCTCCACGCGGCGGCAATCTTCGAGCGAAGCGCTGCCGCCGTAGGCCGCTTTCAGCTTGATCCCGCTGTAGCGGGGCGGGTTGTGACTGGCCGTAATCATCACGCCGCCATCCGCCTTCAAGTGCTTCACGGCCAGCGACAGGGCCGGCGTGGGCGCATCGCTGCGAGCCAGGTAGACGGTGATGCCGTTACCGGCCAGCACGCGCGACACCTCGATGGCATACCGATCGCTGAGGAAGCGTGTATCGAAGCCAACCACGGCGATGGGGTCGCGGGCTATTCCGCCCGGATCAGAGCTGTCGGTCACGTTGCGCAGAAAATGCGCGATGGCCTGGGCCACACGGCGGACGTTGTCGAACGTGAACTCTTCGCTGATGACCGCGCGCCAGCCGTCGGTGCCGAATCGAATGGGCATGTCGAGCTCCTTGAGCTAGAGTTGGAGTTTAGAGTTCGGAGTGATGTAGGAGGCGCTTCCCGGCGCCGATGCCAGCCTCCCCTTGCCGCTTAAAACAACAACAGGTACAGCAGGTCGTTGACATTGGTTCCGGTAGGCCCAGTTTTGATGAGGCCCGCTAGCGATCCTACCGCTTCCAGTTCGGTGAAGAAGCCGTGCGAATTATTGTCGGCCAGGTCCTTCTCGGCGCTGAGGTTCTTTTCCTTCGCACGCGCGAGCGTGTGGCCGGTGACGATCGCGCCCGCCGCGTCCGTTGGCCCGTCCGTACCGTCGGTTGCCAGCGCGACGACCCACGTGTCGGCCAGGCCCGCGATGCCGAACGCAGCTGCCAGCGCCAGCTCCTGGTTTCGACCACCCCGGCCGCTGCCGCGCACCGTGACCGTCGTCTCGCCGCCCCAGAGCAGGCACGCCGGTCGCGCGATCGGCCGGCCATGCGCATCGATCTCGCGGGCGATGGCTGCCGCCACTTTGCCCGCTTCGCGCGCTTCGCCCTGGATGAACGTCGAAAGCAACAGGGTGTGGAGGCCAAGCGTGCGCGCGTAACGTTCAACCGCCTCGGCGGCCACGCGATTGCTGCCGATCACGACATTGAGCACGCGCTCGAACCGTGGATCGCCCGGCTTGAGTGTATCGGGCCGGTCGCCGCGCACACCGGCGGCGATGTGCGCGCTGACTGGCGCCGGTAACCGATCGGTCAATCCGAAACGCTCGCAGACTTCCCACGCCTCGGCGAAGGTTGAAGGATCGGGCACGGTTGGGCCGGAGGCGATGATCGAGAGATCGTCGCCGATAACGTCGCTGAGCAGGAAGGTGAGTATGCGCGCGCCGTGACTGAGGCGGACCAGTCCACCGCCCTTCAAACGATCGAGATGCTTGCGGACCGTGTTCAACTGGTGAATCGTCGCGCCGGAGCGGAGCAGCAGATCGGTTGTCGTCTGCAAAGCGCTCAACGCTACGCCATCGACGGGCAGCGTAGCCAGCGCCGATCCACCGCCGGAAATCGCGCACAACAGCAAATCGCGCTCGGTTGCGTCGCGCAGCAGGCGCTCGATCGCGCGCGCGCCGGCGATCGAGTTGTGATCCGGGATCGGATGGCCGGACTCAACGACGCGCAGCTGAGGCGGCGCTTGAAAGCTGGCCGTCTGACCGTAGCCGGTGATCAGTACACCCGCCGTGAGCCGCTCGTCGAGCAGATCGATCAGCGCGTCCGCCATGGGCGCGGCGGCTTTACCGATCGAGACGAGGAAGACGCGCTCAATCGCGCGCAGGTCGATTGCCTCGCCGGCCACGGTCAACACGTGACCGATGCGCTGCACGCGGCGAAAGACGGCCTCACGCGGATCGGCGGCGTTCAGTGCGACGCGGATCAGGTCGTCGATCAACCGGCGTTGGGCGAGTGGATCGCCGTGTAAAACGTCGAGGTCGGGTGACGGAGACATCGTCAAGCGAAAGACCCAGCCTGTCTTTCGTCGTCCTCGCGTCGTGAGACTCCAAGCATTTACTTATCCGCGTGCGCTTGATCCCACAGCTGCCGGACGATCTGCGTGTGCCCTACATGGATGGCAACATGTTCCAGCGCGTGGGCGAGCGCCCAGGCGCCGGTCACCACGCGCTCACCCCGCGCGCTGCCCGGCGGCATGCGGCGCGGCTCTTCGAGTTCGGGCAAGGTCAGCCGTTCGAGCACGGTCTGGCTGTGCGCCAGCGCCGCGTCCAGGCGCGCCAAGAGCGAGTCGGCGTCGGCAGCCTTCGTCTGAAACTCGGCGGCGCGATCCCGGCCCGACGGTTCGCCCCCCGCCACGTCCCCGATCCAGTAACGCTCCGAACCGGCAATGTGCGCCGCCAGCACGGCCAACGAGTTCATCTCCGGGCCGGGCGACCAATCCAGCGCAGCCTGGGGTAATCCGGTGATGGCCCGTCGAATGTCGGCGTGAAGAGCCTGTAATCGATCGAGGTAGTCGTTGAGAATAGGCAACATGGAACTCTCCGGCGCTTTTTCTAGGCAGGCGGATATTGAAAGTTAAGGGCATCAACTGGTTGACGATGCCGTGTCGATATACTGCGTGCGGTCACAACTTGCGCTTTTTGCTGCTCCAAGCCCGCGTCCGCGCGGGCGTCTATCCTGGCCGACCGCGGGGACGCGGACGGTGAGCACAACCGCAGATTATTCCCGCGCCGGGTATGGTTTAACATGCTTGCCGGCGCCACGTCGTTCTTTCAATGTGGGACGGCCTCAATGGCGCTGGAGGCGGCGGCCTGCGGCGTGATACGGCCGGCCAGCGCCTCGCGGATCGCGCCCAAAAAGGCCGGGCTGATCGCTTCGAGCACGGCCGGCGAAGGGGCGGGCGTCGCCCGGCTCAACTCGTCGCGCGCAAAGGCAGCATACCCATCGCTCTGATCCCAACGGTTCAGCGCCTCGCTGCTTGCCGGCAAGACGTGCGCCGCTTGTGTCCAGGCGGCCAATCCCGCAGCATCGGCAAGATACTCGATCAACTCGGCGACTAAAGCCTGTTGGCGCGGGTCGCGCGCGACGAGCGCCAGGTTCCACGATCGGCCGATCGGCGGCACAGACCCGCTGTCCAACGCCGGTAGGCGCGCATAACCGAGCGCGACGATATTGCGGCGCGCCGATAAATAACGCGAGGCGCGCGCGATCGTGAACGGCGCCCCCGAGGCGCGGAAAGCGGCCCAGGCATCCGTATGGTTTGCCCAATTCAGGCTCGACGCGGTGATCACACCCGAAGCGCGGGCATCGCGATACAGCGTCAGCAGTTGCGTCAGGGCCTCCAGCGTAAGCACGGGCTGGCCTTCGGCGTCGATGAGCTGGCCGCCCAGCTGTTCATAATAAGCCAGCACCACATCGCTGACGTGGGTGTTCTCGGCGAACGCGAAAGGGAGCGGTAACGTGACGGAGAGCAGTTCCGTCCAGTCGATGGGCGGCGCCTCCAGCCGGTCAGACCTGAAGACCAGGTGATCGAAATCGGCTGTGAGCGGCTGCCCCATGCGTTTGTCGTCGATGCGCGCCGCGCGGCGCGCAAAGGTGAACAGCTCCGCTTCGCTTTGCTCGTCCAGCAGATCGTCGAGCGGCTGGATCAGGCCCTCGCGCGCGGCAATCGCCAGATCGGTATCGGTGAGCACAAGCGCATCGGGCAGCGCCCGGGGCGCAACCGGGCTGGCGGCGCGCAACAAATCGAGCAGGCCGCCTGGGCCGTCATCTTTTTTGGACGAAACGCTCAAGACGATCTCAGGATGGCGCGCATCGAACTCGGCCAGTTGCGCCTTGAGCACGCGCGCGCCGGCGTCTTCTCCCAACGGCGACAGCGACTCCGGCAGCCACAGGCTGAGGCGCACGACGCTCTCGGTGGGTGTAGGTTCGGTGATCGGAGTCGGGGTCGCATCGGGTGGAACGACGGCGGGCGGCGCGGGCGATACCGCCGTGCCGGCGCAGGCCGCCAGCAGTGTCGCGCTGAGACTTAACAGGAGAGTGGACAGACGTGAACGGAGCATCAATCGCGTGAGCAAAATCGCAGAAACAATGCGACCGGGTATCCCCCACCCGGTCATCTGCCGCGATTATAGCACAGCTCAGGCAACGGATGAAAACGGATAAACGGATGATAGGGCATGCGCAACGCCACAGTAAGGATGAAGGATGAAGACTGCGGACACCTTCATCCCTCCGCCTTCACACCTGCACTTGCGCTGCCCCCGACGCCTGCGGCTGGGGGCAAGCGCGTTAGCGCAGGTGCAAGTGTCCTTCGCATTTGACAGTGCTTCTCATCTGCACTAACATTCCCGCCGTGCAGATCGACCTGTTCGGCCAACCCGAGGCGTACACCGTTTCCGACCTCACGCGCTACATCCGCGAGATGTTCGAGGTCGATTACCATTTGCAGGATGTGTGGGTGCAGGGCGAGGTCAGCAACCTTAGCCGGCCGGGCAGCGGGCATCTGTATTTTTCGTTGAAGGATGCCGGGGCGCAGGTGCGTTGCGTGATGTGGCGCAGCGCGGTGCAGCAGCAGGACTTCCTCTGCAAAGAGGGCGATGCGATCCGCGCGCACGGCCGCATCGGCGTCTACGAGGTGCAGGGAAACTACCAGCTGTACGTCGACGCGATCCGCTCGGCCGGCGGTGTGGGCGATCTGTATCGGCAGTTCGAGCTGCTCAAGGCGCGCCTGCAAGCCGAGGGCTTATTCGACGTCGAGCGCAAGCGCCCCTTACCGGCGCTGCCCAAGCGCATCGGCATCGTGACTTCGCCGACCGGCGCGGCGCTGCGCGATGTGCTGAACGTGCTGGCGCGCCGCTGGCCGCTGTTGGAAGTGAGCCTGGCCCCGACCCAGGTGCAGGGCGCGGAGGCCCCCGCCCAAATTTGCGCCGCGCTCCGGCAGGTGTATCGGCGCGCCGGGGTCGATGTGATTATTCTGGCTCGCGGCGGCGGCTCGATCGAAGACTTGTGGGCGTTCAACGACGAGACGGTTGCCCGCGCGATCTGCGAGTCGCCGGTTCCGGTGGTCTCGGGCGTCGGGCACGAGATCGATTTCACCATCGCAGACTTTTGCGCCGACGTGCGCGCCCCGACGCCTTCCGCCGCGGCCGAGCTGATCACGCCCAATCGCGACGATTACCGGCTGACGATCGATGCGCACGCGGCTCGATTGAATGAGATCATGGAACTTCGCCTGGCCGAGGCGCGATCGGCGCTGGACATGAATGCGCGCGAGCTGCAGCTGCTCTCGCCGCAGACGCGCCTGGCCGGCCTGCGACAACAGCTGCGCGATGCGAACGGAGCGCTGGCCGCGGCGCTCGGCCATCGGAGCGCCTTGTGGCGCGAGCGTATGGACAGCGCAGCGGCGCGCCTGAATGCGCTGAACCCGCTGGCCGTTTTGGAGCGCGGTTACGCCGTCGTCCGCCACGCGAAGACCGGCGCGATCGTGCGCAGCGTAAAACAAGTCAAAGCCGGCGACCCGTTGAGCGTGAGAGTGAAGGATGGCGAGTTTGAGGTGAGGAGTGAGAGTTAGAGTTTGGAGTTGGGAGTTTGTAGGAGGCGACTCCAGTCGCCGATGACTCCAGTCGCCGATGACTTCAGCCGCCGATGACTCCAGTCGCCGATGATTCCAGCCGCCGATGACTTCAGTCGCCGATGACTCCAGTCCCCGATGACTCCAGTCGCCGATGACTTCAGTCGCCGATGACTTCAGTCGCCGATGACTCCAGTCCCCGATGACTCCAGTCGCCGATGACTTCAGTCGCCGATGACTCCAGTCGCCGATGACTCCAGCCGCCGATGATTGTTCGGATGAGGAGATCGATGTGACGATTCAGTTGAGCAGCCCCGCCTTCACCGAAGGATCGTCTATCCCAGCCAAATACACGTGTGACGGCGACGACATTTCGCCGCCGTTGGCCTGGAGCGGCGCGCCGCAAACAGCCCGGAGCCTCGCGCTGATCTGCGACGACCCCGACGCACCCGCCGGCATTTGGGTACACTGGGTGCTCTATAATCTTCCACCGACGATCAGCCATCTTGCCGAAGGCGTCGCAACGACCGAAAGCGTTTTAGGTGGAGCGCGGCAAGGCGTCAACGATTCCCGACGCATCGGCTATGGCGGCCCGTGCCCACCCCGCGGCAAGCCGCATCGCTACTACTTCAAGCTCTACGCGCTCGATACCGAACTCACTCTCAAGCCCCGCGCGACGAAGAACGAGGTGGTCGAGGCCATGCAGGGGCACATCCTGGCCGAAGGGCAGTTGCTGGGGACGTATCAGCGGAGTTAGGGTTAGAGGTAGAGTTTGGAGTTGGAGGAGTTCGACTCCACCTCTCACGAGACAACTATGCCTAAGAAGACAGCCGTTAAAAACATCGCAGACCTGACGTTCGAAGAGGCGTTCAAGGAACTTGAAGAAACGGTCGTCCAACTCGAAGATGGCGAACTGTCGCTGGAAGCCGCGTTGGCGCTGTTCGAGCGCGGACGACAGTTGAGCGGTCATTGCAGCCGATTGTTGGAGCAGGCCGAACTGAAGGTGACGCAACTCACGCAAGATGCATAAAGACCCTCACCCCGTCCCCTCTCCCTCGCGAGGGAGAGGGGGTGCAGAGGTGAGGCTAGTTCGAACATGGAACTCAACCTCCGGCGCATTCCCTTCTTCACCGATCTCCCCGACGACGCACTCGGCGCGATTCGGCGGCGCTTACGGGTCGAACGCCATCTGCGCGGCGCGCTGCTCTTCCGCGAAGGCGACTGGGGCGACACTCTGTATCTGGTTCAATCCGGCCAGCTAAAAGTGTATTCAGACCAGGGCGGCGACGAGCGCATCTTCGCCTACGTCGGCCCCGGTGGGTTCGTCGGCGAGCTGGCGCTCCTGTTGGAACAACCGCGTTCGGCCACGGTCTCGGTCACCATCGACGCCGAAGTGGCGCTGCTGTCCAAAGCCGATCTGGAAGACCTGCTCCGCGAGCATCCCGCGATCGCGATCCATCTCGGTCGCGAACTGGGGCGGCGGCTGGTCGAGACCACGCGCATGCCCACCCGCCGGGAAGAGATCAGCTTGATCGCGGTCGAAGGCCCGGCGCTGGCATTGGCGACCAGCTTGCTGATCCAGACGGGCGGGCGGATCGGCTTGTTCAACCTCGCCTCGCCGCTTCCACCCGAACGTGGACGCGGCGTGACGATCATCGACCCGCCGCTCGACCTGAACGTGGAAACCCTGCCGCAGGTCGTCGGCGAGCTGGTCGGGTTCTACGAGCGGTTGGTGGTGGCGCTGCCTTACGGCGGCGGCGAGTTCCACGAGAAGATCGTCGAACTGGCAGACGGCGTCGCCGTGATCGGATCGGGCAAGGCGCCGCCCTGGGCGCAGGGCGCGCGCCGCTATTGGTCGCTGATCAACGAGCAGCACGAGATCGATCGGCTGGCCCGCCTCATCGGGCGGCGCGTGGTGGGGCTGGCGTTGTCGAGCGGCGGCGCGAAGGGCATCGCGCACGTCGGCGTGTTGAAAGCGTTGATGGGCGCCGACGTGCCGATCGATCTGGTCGCGGGGTCGAGCGCGGGCGCGTTGTTTGGGGCGCTGTTCTGCGCCGGCAAGTCGATCGAGGAGATCATCGCTTTCGCCAGAGAGCTCCGGCGGATCATTCGACTGCGCGGCGGCTTGTGGGACTTCATGTTGCCGCCGACCGCCGGCCTGATCCACGGGATCAAGACGGCGCGCTTTATCGACAAGGCGCTGGGCGGCAAGACCTTCGACGATCTGCGCATCCCGCTGTACGTCGTCGCCGCCGACATCACCGTCGGCGAGCAGGTGGTGTTCAACTGGGGTTCGGTCGCCGAGGCGGTGCGCGCGTCGATCGGCATCCCCGGCATTTTCGCGCCGTGGGCCTGGAACGGGCGTTACCTGGTCGACGGCGGCGTGGTCAACCCGGTGCCGATCAGCGTGTTGCAGGAGCGCGGCGCAGACTTGATCCTCACTTCGAGCGTGGTGCGCACGCCGGAAGAGCGCGGCCTGATCCCGCCGAACGTGCGCCGGCCCAACTTCATCGAGTTGATGACGGCGATGATGGGCGCGATGGAAGGCGAGATCCTCAAGATGCGCCTGCCCGAAGTGGACGTGTTCATCCACCCCAAGGTCGATGGTTTCAACGCGCTCGATTACGACCGGGCCGAGGAGTTGATCGAGATCGGGGAGTTCGCCGCGCGCGAGCAGCTGCCGGCGATTCGGGAGATATTGAAGCCGCGACCGAGATGAGTGATTCGTAATACGTATCACGTATCACGTATCACGTATCACGTATCACGTATCACGTTTTCCGCTTCCGAACGATTTGAATCACGCGGTTTAATTCTTCGACACGCAGCAGCAACGCAACTCCGCCGTACACCAGCCCGCCCACGATCATTCCTCCCAGGCCCAGGAGCAGCGCGCTATCGATCGGCAATTGCAGCAGCCCGAACAGCGTAAGCCCCATCGCCGCGGCGGAGAGACCCGATCGCAAAAATGCATTCCACACCCGCCCCCCTTCGATGCCGTGGAGCCGGGGTCGAAGCAGCCAGACCAGCGCCAGCGTCTCGAGCGTGGTGGCGATCGAGTTCGCCAGCGCCAGCCCGCCTTGCGCCAACGAATCGATCAACAAGAGTGACAGAACAACGTTCAACCCCATCGCCGCGACGCCGACGAACACCGGCGTGCGTGTGTCGTGCAGCGCGTAGAAGGCGCGCGTCACGATCTCCAGCACCGAGTGCGCGGCCAGCCCGAGCGCGAAGAATTGCAGCGTGTAGGCAACCGCCTGTGTCGAATCGGCGGTGAACTCAGCGCGCTGGAGCAGCACCTGCACTAACGGTAGGCGCAATACAATCAATCCCACGGCAGCGGGCAGGCTGAGGAACAGCGTCGCACGCAGCGCGCCGGACAGGGTGCGGCGCATCGCGTCGATCTGGCTGCGCGCAGCCTGCGCGGCAAAGGTCGGGAAAGCGGCTGTCGCGATCGATTGGGCAAACACGCCTTGCGGCAGCAACATCAACAGCCAGGCATAGTTCAACGCCGATACCGCGCCTTCGCCCAAACGTGAGGCCAGGTTCGTATTGATCAAGAAATTGATTTGGACGACCGCCAGTCCCAGCACGCGCGGGCCCATCAAGCGCGCGATCTGTCGCACGCCCGGATCGCGCACGTCGAACACCGGGAAGTAGCGCGCGCCGAAGCGGGCCAGTCCCAGCAGCTGGATCAACAGATGACCGGCTGCGCCGGCCACAACCCCAATCGCCAAACCGCCCGTCCCCAGCGTTGGCGCCAGGAAAAGTGTCCCGCCGATGATCGCCAGATTGTACATGATCGGCGCAAGGGCGGGCAGCAGAAAGTGCTGCTGCGCGTTGAGCGCGCCCATCAGGATACCGCTCGCCCCGAAGATCACCGGCGCGAGCAACATCACGCGCATCAGGGAGACAGTGAGCGCCTGCGTCGCCGCATCGAAGCCGGGCGCGATCAGCGTGGCGACCAGCAGCGGGGCGAAAAGCGCGGCGAGCGCGGCCGCCACGATCAGGATCAGCGTCACGATGTTGATGACCGCGCTGGCTAAACGCCACGCGCCCGACTGATTCTGCGCGGCGAGATAGCGCGCGAAGGTCGGGATGAAGGCCGAGCCGAGCGCGCCGCCGGCAACGAGTTGATAGAGCAGATCGGTCAAGCGGAAGGCCGCGAGATAAGCATCGAGCTCGGCGGAAGTGCCGAAGCGCGCGCCAATCACAATCTCACGCAACAATCCCAGGATACGGGAGGCGACAAACGCCAGCATCACGGTGCCGGCGGCTCGGGTGATCTGGCGCGTGGGGGAGGTCACGGCGGGATTATACCATTTGAAAAGACCGGCGAGGTCTGCCAGACCACATCGGTCTATAGATGCCAAAAGAGTCAAAGGTCGCTGTCCTTTGACTCTCGGCTAAAGGAGGAGAAGAAGAGGTTTTCCGCCCGCTACTCTTCGATGGTTACTATACCTCGGGTCACCTAAACCGGCATGTCGAGCAGCCTACGCTTGCCCTACGCGGAAATTAACCATTCTTTACAAATTCGTTGCAGCGGCAATCGCCGTCAATGTGGATCACAGGAAGATTGTTGGATGCTGCACAAGTCTACAGATTTGGGCGGAAGCGAACTAGTACCCCGACCACTTAATTTTGCGGGGTTCGGACGGCAGTTGCACTGCCGTCCGCCGCAGTTCAACTGCGGCGGGAACTATGCAACTTCAGATTGTTGAAGCACTAGGTATAAAGTCCTAGTGAACCAGCGCTTCAACGCCGATCCATGCTGGGGCAAAGCGTTTTGTGATCCGATGTTATAATCGCGCGCGTACGCAGCTCGTTCTTCCGAACGATTCTACCGTAAACGTGAAGGGCCTCCCAAACAACTATGCCTGACGATCACATTTTCACTCAAGCCGTTCATGCCGGCGAGGGCCAGCCGCCGCCGGAAGGCCGGCCCAGCGCGACCCCGATCTATCCTGCCGTCACCTACACTTATCCTGACATGCAAGATTTATCAGCTGTGTTAGGCGGCGAGCGCAGCGGGTACGTCTATGCGCGCTACGGCAGCGCAACCATCAGCGCCGTGGAAAAAGCGGTAGCGACACTGGAAGGCGCGGAGGAGGCGGTGGCCTTCGCTTCGGGGATGGCCGCGCTGCACCTGGCGCTGATTCAGGCCGGAGTCAAGTCCGATACACCGATCGTCGCCGCAAACGATTTATACGGCGCGACTCACACGTTGTTGGCGCAGTTCTATCCCAACCTCGATCCGTCGCCGCTGCGCTACGTCGATATGGCCGATCTCGGCGCGGCGCGGGCGGCCATCGCCGAAGTCCGACCGCGCGCGGTGCTGCTGGAGATCATGTCCAACCCGCTGCTCAAGATCGCCGAGCTGCCCGCCATTGCCGCAGCGGCGCAACAGGCCGGCGCCACGGTGATCGTCGATAGCACCTTCACGACGCCGTTCCTCATTCAGCCGTTAAAACACGGCGCCGACATCGTGGTGCATTCGGCCACCAAGTACCTCGGCGGTCACGGCGATGTGTTGGCCGGCATGATCGCTGCCACCACGAACCGCGCGCGCGAGTTACGCCAGTTGCTCAAAATCTATGGCGGCAACCTCGGCCCATTTGAAGCGTGGACGGTGTTGCGCGGGATCAAGACGCTGCCGCTGCGCATGCGCGCGCATTGCGCCAACGCTTCGATAGTGGCCGAATGGTTAAGCGGTCATGCGCGTGTAGCGCAGGTGTGGTATCCGGGCCGGCCCGATCATCCGCAACATCAGCTCGCGCGGCGGCTCTTCCGGGAGGATTGCTTCGGGGGCATGGTCGCTTTTGAGCTGCGCGACTCGGGCCAGGCAGAAGTTTTCCGCTTCATGGAAGCCTTGCAGTTGATCCAGACCGGACCCAGCCTGGGCAATGTCGAAAGCCTGATCCTGTATCCGGCCATCGCCAGCCATCGAGGCCTGACGCGCGAGGAACGTTATCGGCTGGGAATTACCGATGGCGTGGTGCGCTTGTCCGTGGGAATCGAGGATGCGGCCGATATCATCGCCGATCTGGATCGGGCATTGGCTGCGTGTTGATTAGTTGGACCCTGCCGCAGCATCGCGCAACGGTTGAACCGAGATCGCTACTGCGTCATCGACCCAGGCTTCACCCGCATCGGATACCGCCGGCAGCCGCTCGCCCGTCGCCCGATCGTACAATCCGACCCGCAACGCAAGCCCCAGGCCGCTCACGTCGATCGAACGCTGATCGCGGATAACCGTTTCCGGCGCCCACTGCCAAAAAGGATAACTGCCCGCGAGCGGATCGCCATCGGCCTGAGCGATCAGCTGGCCGCGCGCATCGAGCACATGCACAAAGAGCGTGACGTCCGGCGAGGGCGGCTCGTGCACCTGCCAGACGAGATCAAGCTGTAAGTGTGTCGCGCTGATCGTCGCGCGGGCTTCCAGCAAGGTAACGGCATCCCCGAAGCGGGCGAGCGGATCAGCATTGGCCATCGTCAGGGTCAATTCGCCCGCCGGCTGGAGCGCGATTGTACTTGGGCTATACTGAGTGACGAAGACCTGCCCACCACGCTGAGTCAAAGCGGGCCAATCGGGCGCCTGGCCGCGTAAGCCAAACAAGTAGGGCATCGATGGGCGAATCGCTTCGAAGCGGAACACATTCAGTTCGGCAGGTTCTCCCGTGTTGACGCTGACCAGTGTCGCAGGCGACGTGTAGCCCGGCAAGAATTGAACGCCTTCATGGCCGATAGCATAAGTCGACTGCAACGGGGCAAGCCAGGCTGGCAGATTGATGAAGATGGCCGATCGCCCGACCGCGTTTGCCGCCATTGTCCTGGAAACCGTCTGGCGAATGACCGATCCGCCGAGCGTGTGCAAATCCATGCGAGTGCGGACGAAGCTAAAGTTTTGTGTAATCAAGATGAAACCCAGGCCGACGGCCAAAGCGATTCTTGCACGGCTCGCAATAGCAGCGCCGCTCCAATCGAATAATCGAATGAGCACGTCCGTCCACAGCCAGGCCGCGCCGACCGCGCCGAGCAGCAGCAAGCGCGGGCCGTTAATCACATAGTCGAAGCGCAAGAACAGGATCGCCGGCAGCGCGGCCAGTGCGTACCACAACCAGGGCAACAGCGCACGCCGATCCGACCTGGTTCGCCATTGCATCGCGGCTGCACCTGCGAGAGCCAGCGCACTCAGCCCGGCGGCGGCGAGCAGATCGTTCGCGCCCAGGCTATCGCGCAGCCAGCCGCCCAGCCAGGTAAAGGGATAGCCCAGTCCTTGCGCAAAGTAAATCGTGTTTTGCAGCAAAGGTTCGCCGGTGTTGAGCGCAACCGCGTCGCTTACACCCTTGGGAACGAGCCACCAGATCGGCAACCACAGCACCGCCGGGATCATCCATACGACAGCGCGACGGAGCGCGCGCCAAACAGGTTCGATGCGCTGTGATCGCGTCAGCTCGATGGCGGCGATGAACGGGCCGACGAGCGCGCCGTTCTCGTGCGCGAACGGGGCCAGCACTGCCGCGACCAAACCGAGCGCAGCCCAGGCCCTAACACCGGTCGCCCGCCATTTCAAATAACTCGCTAGAGCGAGTAGAATCAGCGCAGTGACCAGCGGATGCGCAAGCGAGCCGACCCACGGGATCGCCTGATAGCTGAACGGATACAGCAGGAACAGCGTGGCGCTCAAATAGCGCCGACGCCAATCGGGTGAACGAGCCGACCACAGCTGACCGGCCAGCCAGGCGACCAGCAATCCGTTGCACGTGTGAAGCAACAGGTTGAGCGTGTGCTGGGCGACGGGACTGTGATAGCCTAACACCAGCTGCATGATCTTCCACAGCGTAAAGGCCAGCGGCCGATAATACGCCAGCCCGCCCGCCGTTTGCCACAGCTCGGTTAAACTGTGTGCCTCGACGACGGGGATGTGCGCGAAGTCGTCGAAGAAAAAGGGGAGTTGCACCGCTGCGCCGTAGGTCACGGCCGTGATCAGCCCCGACCAGACGATTAGCCCGGCCCACGCAACACGTTCTCGGCGATCTGGTTTCACGGTGAATCGGCCTCGTCACAGGTGAGAGACTATCTCAGAACGCGGGCTACAAGCAGTTTTAAGACGCGCATGAGCAACGCCGCTTATCTTACCATGTCTTTCCCTTCTCGAAAGTCCGCCCTCTTCCTCGCCACGCCGATCCTGTTGCTGGCGGCGTTGCTACGACTTGCGCAGGTGGGCGATCTACCGCCCGGTCTGCACTACGACGAAGCCGCCGATACCATCATCGCGCGCGAGATCGCCGAAGGCCGGGGCGCACCGATCTTCGTGGAAGCGTACACCGGCAAGGAAGTTCTGTTCTTCTACTGGGCAGCTGCCTGGATGAAGTTGATCGGCGCGACGCCGTTTGCGATGCGCCTGGCGGCGGCGCTGCTGGGCGTATTGACCGTCGCCGCAACGTATTGGGCGGTGCGGGAGATGTTCCACCCTCGCCCCCGGCCCCTCCCCCTGATAGGGAGAGGGGTGCAGGGTGAGGGTATTGCCCTGTTCGCCACTGTCTTCCTCGCCACCTCATTCTGGCACGTCTTGATGAGCCGGCTCGGATTTCGCTCGATCGCCGAGCCGTGTGTGCAAGCGCTCGCGCTCGCCGCGCTCTGGCGCGGGCTGCGCCTGAATCGACGCGGCTGGTTGATCCTCGGCGGCGCGCTGGTCGGCTTGAACCTGTACACTTACCTCGCGGCGCGGTTATTCCCGATGGCGATCGCGTTGCTGTTCATTTACCTCATCGCAGCCGATGCTGACCACAGACGCGAGCGGCTGATCCAGTTCGCGCTGGTCGCGCTGGCGGCGATCATCGTCTTCGCGCCGCTGGGCCTGTACTTCCTGCAACACCCCGCCGCGTTCCTCACCCGCATCAGCCAGGTCGCGCCGCGCGCCGGACAATCGGCTGAGCTATTGACAAACATTGGCCGCGCGCTCGGCATGTTCTTCGTCGAAGGCGATCCCTATGTGCGCTTCAACTTGCCGGGGCGACCACTGTTCCCCGTCCTGCTCGGCATTCTGTTCGGCGTTGGATTCATCACAGCAGTGATCGGCGTGTGGCGCAGCCGTCGATCCTTGCGGCGCGCGGCCTACTTCTTCGCCGCGACTTCGACGCTGATCATGCTGCTGCCGACCGCGCTCGCCGTCAACGAGATCACCCCCAGCAACCTGCGCGCGATCGGAATGATGCCGATGGCCTTTGTCTTTCCGGCATTGGGAGCATGGATGCTGCTCAAGGGATGGACACGCATTTGGCAAAGGATGAAGGCGGAAGGCGGAGGGATGAAAGTATCCTCAGTCTTCATCCTTCATCCCTCCTCCCTCATCCTTATCCTGGTGCTTCTCATCGCTCTTACCGGCCTCGATATCAGCGCGACTTACTTCGGCCACTACACTCGCCTGCCCCAGTTGTACTACGACAGCGATGGCGACCTGGTCGAAATCGCCGATCTCCTCAATCGTCTCGATACGCAGCACACACCGACCTACGTTCATGCCCTGCACTATCGCCACCCGACGCTTGCCGCGCTGGCGCGCGACTTCCACACTATTCGTTCGATCACAGGTGCGGACACGATCGTTTTCCCGCCGGGCGGCTCGCTGCATATCTTCGCTCATCTCGCCCTACCCGATCGAACCTGGCTGGAGCAGTACCTGCCCGACTCCGCGCACGTCGAGATGATCGACGGGCCAGATGGGCAACCCAGTTACGCCGTAGTTCGTCTCGACGCGCCGCCGTCGCTCCAACCGCAGGTTGAACAGGCGGCGAACTTCGGCAACGCGATCGAGCTGCTCGGCTATAACCTTGAGGCAGCGCCGGCCTCGGGCGGCGCGGTTGACGTGACGCTGATGTGGCGCGTGGGCGCTCAACCCGATCGAGGCGACTACGCCGCCTTCGTCGAGCTGCGCGACGCCTGGGGCTTTCAGTGGGGTCAAACCGACTCGTTCGATTATCCCTCCGAGCAATGGACGCCGGGCGAAGTGATCGTCCAACGGCTGCGCGCGCCGATCGCCGCCGGTGCGCCGCGCGGCGATTATCATTTGCAGATTGGCTGGTACGCAGCGGGCGCGAACCAACGCTTGCCACGGGTGGCAGCCGACGGCAGCTTCGGCGGAACGACGGCGCGGCTCGATGCGATCGCCATTGCACGCGCCGCACAGCCGCCCGACCCAGGCGCACTCGTCATTGGGACACAGCTCGATGCGTTCGCGCACGAAGGCTTGATGCTGCTCGGCGCGTCGCTCGAAACGCCCAAAGTGTCGCAGGGTGCACCGTTGTTCTTCACGTTGTTCTGGCGCGCGGAGAAGGCGCTGGATGATGTCCCGGTCGAGATTCGGTTATTGGGGATCGGAGAGACGGCGACGGGAGGGTTGACGACGGGAGGGTCGGCGACGGGAGTCGCCTCCTACACATTGACGACGACTGCGCCGGTGAACAACACCTATCCGTTCGACCAATGGTTACCGGGTGAAGTAGTGGCGGATCGCTATGGGCTGCGCGTTCCGGCCGATGCGCCAGCCGGCGCCTACACGCTCGAAGTTCGGGTGGGGCCGGGTGAATGGATCGGGTTCGGATCGGTGCGCGTCGAAGCGACACAACGACACTTCGGCGTGCCGCCGATCGAACATCCGCTGCACGCAACATTCGGCGCTCAGATCGAGCTGCTGGGATATGACCTCGACCGCAACACGCTACAGCCGGGTGGAGCGATCACGCTCACTTTGGTTTGGCGCGCAGTCAAATCGCCCGATACCGACTACACGGTGTTCACCCACCTGCTTGACGCAGCGGGCGTGCAGCGCGGCGGAAAAGACAGTCCGCCGGTGAACGGCGCTTACCCCACCTCGCTGTGGATCGCCGACGAAGTGATCGCCGATACGCTCGTGATCCCGCTCAACGCCGATGCGCCGCCGGGTGAGTACACGCTTGAGATCGGGCTGTATCAACTGGAATCGGGTGCGCGCTTGCCGCTTTCTGCAGGCAGCGATGCGCTGCGCTTAACGACGCTGCAGGTCGCGCCGTGATTGTTTTGCGGTTTAGGGGCGTTTGAATATACTTATCGACGAAAAACGGACGACGAAGGACGAATAGCGCAGAATTCATCTTTTGTTTCATCAACTCAGCTCTATTCTCACCCCGGAGGCTTCTGTGAGCACCCAACCCGAACCCGTTCAGACCGCAGCGAAAAAATACACCTGTCCGCAGTGCGGCGGCGATATGAAGTTCGATGCGGCCAAAGGGATGCTGGGCTGCCCGTTCTGCGGCCACACGATGCCCACGCCCGAAACGTCCGAAGTCGTGCAAGAACACGACCTGATCGAGGCGCTGCGCGATACGGCGGGTAAAGCGCACGGCTTCGGGACGGCGATCAAAGCGTTCAAGTGCCAGGCGTGCGGCGCGACGACCAACGTCGATCCGCACGTCACCTCGACCGCCTGCCCGTTCTGCGGATCGAACCAGGTGATCGAGCAACCGCCCGACCCCAACCTGATCCAGCCCGAATCGGTCATTCCCTTCGGCGTGGACGAGTCGCGCGCGAACACCCTGTTCCGCGAGTGGCTGGGGCGGGGGTTGTTTCACCCGAACGACTTGAAGAAGTTCGGCGGCGGCCAGAAGCTCAACGGCGTGTACCTGCCCTTCTGGACCTTCGACGCGCACGCCGAAAGCGACTGGCGGGCCGAATCCGGCGATTACTACTACGTCAACGAGACCGCCTGGGTGACGCGCGACGGGAAACGTGTGCAGGAAACGCGCCGCGTGCAGAAGGTGCGCTGGTATCCCAGCAGCGGGCATCATGGCGGCGACTACGATGACGTGCTCGTGTACGCCACCAACTCGATCGACGTGAAAATCCTCGAACGCATCTACCCGTTCGACACCAAGAAACTGGCGCCGTACAATCCGAGTTACCTGTCGGGCTGGGGCGCTGAATCGTATCGCATCGCGTTGAGCCAGGCCTGGAACACGGGCCAGTCGATCATGCAGCGCGAAGAGTACAGCGCGTGCGATCGGCTGGTGCCGGGCGACACGCATCGCAGCCTGCACGTCAACACCCGACTCTCTGCTCTCAAATACAAACACGTCTTACTACCCGTCTGGCTCGCCTCGTATCGCTACAACAACAAGGTGTATCGCTTCATGATCAACGGCCAGAGCGGCGAGGTGCAAGGCCAGAAGCCGATCTCCTGGATCAAGGTCGCGATCGCCGTCGTCATCGCGCTGATCATCATCGGCCTCATCGTCTACTTGATCAGCCAAAGCCGGAACGGCGCCGGGAGCAGCGGCGCGCTCACGTATCAACAGTACGCCATGTTGTGGCTGGCATCGCTTTGATATTTGCCAAACGCTCATTCCCACCGGTCGATGGGACGCTCGCCGTCTCTGGTCTCCACGCGCCCGTCGAGGTGATCCGCGACCGCTGGGGCGTGCCGCACATCTACGCGGCATCGATCGAGGATGCGCTGTTCGCGCAAGGCTTCGTCCACGCGCAGGATCGCTTGTGGCAAATGGATGTGAACCGGCGCGCCGGTCAAGGTCGCCTGAGCGAGATTTTCGGCAAGCTCACGCTCGACATCGATCGCTTCTCGCGCACGGTCGGCTTCGGACGCGCGGCGCAGGCCGAACTCGACGCAACCGATCCCGATGCGCTCGCCCTGGTCGATGCTTACGTGGCCGGCGTGAATGCCTGGATCGAGCGCAACCAACGCCCGGTTGAGCACGGGTTGTTACGTGTCAAAGTCGAGCCGTGGACTCGCCTGGATTCGGCGTCGTGGGGAATTCTGCTGGCGTGGGGACTTTCGTGGAATTGGGAGTCCGAACTCGAACGGCTGGCGCTCTGGCAGCGCCTGGGGCCGGATCGGGCCGCCGACATGGAATCGGATTACCCTGACTCTCAGGCGACGATCCTGGCGGGGACTGCCAGCTGCGAAGACGTCTGCGTTCACTTGCTCGAAGCCTATCGCCGGCTGAGTGAATGGATCCCGCAAGCGGGCGCGGGGATCGGCAGTAATAACTGGGCGCTGGGGCCAAGTCGAACGAACACCGGCCGCCCGATGCTGGCGGCCGATCCACATTTGCGGCTGACGCTGCCTTCGATCTGGTACGAGAATCATCTACACGTCGATGCGCGTCTGCACGTCACCGGCATCACCATGCCCGGCGTGCCGGGTGTGATCCTCGGCCACAACGAGCGCATCGCCTGGGGCGCGACGGCGACGATGGCCGACACGCAGGACGTCTACCTCGAACGCTTCGACCCGAACGATCCAACCCGCTATCAAACACCCGCTGGCTGGATGCAGGCTCAAACGCTTCGCGAATCGATCCGGGTTCGTGGTCGCCGTAAAGCGATCGAGCACGTGGTGCGCCTTACGCGCCACGGCCCAGTTCTCACCTCGACACTCCCACACTCCCACACTCACCTCGCTCTCAAATGGACGGCGCATCAACCCGGCCAATGGCTGCGTTCGATCTTCGCGATCAACCGCGCGAGTGATTGGGCTACGTTTCGGGAGGCGCTGCGCGGCTGGCACGCCCCGGCCATCAACATGGTCTACGCCGACGTCGAAGGTCGTATCGCTTACCAACTCGCCGGGCGTATCCCGATTCGCAAAAGCGGACACGGCCTGATGCCCGCCGCCGGCTGGACGAATGACTCCGAGTGGATCGGCGAAATCCCCTTCGACGAGCTGCCCACGCTCACCAACCACCCAACCAACCAACTCACTAACGAAACCCTCGTCACCGCCAACAACCGCATCGTCGGGCCGGGCTATCCCTACTTCATCAGTCACGAATGGCTGAACGGCCACCGCGCCGTGCGCATTCGCCAGTTGCTCGACGCCTGCGAGCGCGTCTCGATCGAAGATTCGCTGGCAATCCAGATGGACGTGCAGTCGCTTGATGCGCCGGAGCTGGTGAAACATCTACTCAAATTGGAGCCGCGCAACCAGCGCGAAGCGGCTGCCCTCGCGGCATTGCATGATTGGCATGGACTGCTGTCCGTCGACAGCATTGCCGCCTCCATTTATGAAGTGACACAGATCGAACTTGCCCGCCTGTCCTTCGCCGAGCAGTTGGGGTCGGCGTTTTATGGATTCACCGGCGGCGGGCAGACGACGCTGTTCGAGAACGTCACATTCAGCAACATCGCGCTGCAGAAGGTGCGGGAGATGCTACGCGAGAAACCCGGTTTTTCGGAAAAAACCGGGTTTATATACGCCGCCTTCGCCGCCGCGCTCGATCGGCTCAACGCGCGTTTTGGCTCGAACCTGGCGACCTGGCGTTGGGGGCGACTGCACCAGATCGAGCCGGCGCATACCCTCGCGCAAGTCAGATTCTTCAGACGCTTTTTCAACCGAGGTTCATACCCGCTTGGCGGCGACGGCGATACACCGCAGCAGGCCAACTTCCGCCCGGTCTGGCCGATCGAATCGATCAGCGTTGCGCCGTCGCATCGAGCCGTGTACGACGTGGGAGAGTGGGATCGGTCGGTGGCTGTGCTGCCCGGCGGACAATCGGGACATCCGGCCAGCCCGCACTATTTCGATCAGTTCCCGTTATGGTTGAAGGGTGAAGCCAGGCCGATGTTGTGGAGCCGCGCCGCCGTCGAGCGTGAAGCGCAGCATCGGCTATGGCTGAAGCCGTAAGCCGATACCCGTTGGGCAATCGCATCTAAATTCTCGCACAGCGCAAATACAGACGGGATGGCTCACCGTCCGCGTCCCCGTCCGCTTCGCGCGGCCCGCGCGGACGCGGGCCGAGAGCAGTGGCCTATTTTCAGGGCCGATCGGCTATTGACAT